>WYBW01000016.1 GCA_011525685.1 Verrucomicrobiia bacterium | reverse complement strand
GTTCGAAGAGTCTAACCGCCTTCATCCGCCGCCGTTCCAGTGCGGCGAAGTCTCGTTTCACACCTTTTGGATTACCCATATCGTTTTAGACAGCGACAGGGTAGAAGGTATCACTATATTATGCAAGAGTCAGTAGGCCGCCGGCTGGCGGAATCGCAGCAGGCCGAAGAACCTCGTCAGTTGCTTCGTGAACAGCACCCTGTGGCAGCCGCAAGTTCACGGTCAATGCTCTGGCCGGCTTGGGCCGCTGTGCTGGTTTTGTTCCTGGCGGTTCTGTGGTTCACTTTCCTGAAGCCGAAACCCGAATCCGCTGCCGACAATGAACCAGCGGCCCCATTGGCGATTCAAACCAGCGCGCTATTTGTCATTCCCCCATCGGGTGATGTGCCCGAGCGCGGATTCGCCACCCTGGCCGATGCGATCGCCGCGGCGCGGGATGGCGCGGTGATTGAATGTCGCTTCAACGGCCAGCAACGGGTGGAGATGTTGCGCGGAAATGAAAAGGCGCTGGTCCTGCGGGCGGGCGAAGGTTTCGCGCCAGTGCTGGTGCCGGCGACGGATGGTGAATTGATCCTGTTCACCCACGCTCCACTGGTGCTTGAAGGTTTGACGCTGTTCACTCAGTCAATGCGACCACCAGGTAGTGGACGGCGTGGAGATGGGAATCGGGGCAGAGGAGCGATAGTGATTGTCGAAGGCGCTCCTATCCTGGCGGCGCACTGCCGGATTGAAGTTGCTTCCAATGCGCCCGTCGAACTCCCCTCGGCCGCGTTCTTGTCCTTGGTGAGCGTGGCGGCGGCCCGGTTTGTCCATTGCGAGTTTGATTGCGGGGAAGCCTTCGCCATGGACTGGAGGGCGCGGCCTCGGGCGGAGTCGCGGGAATCCGCCGACCACTTGCGGATGCAAGACAGCATCGCCGTGGGCAACCTGATTCTCGTGAGCTTTCGGGGCCGGCAGCCCTTGCGGCTCGACCTCGCGCGAAACACCCTCAGTGGCCAATCCGTGCTCGCGCTTCGGGGGCCGGATCCCGGTCAGCCTCTGGAAGTGCAGGCCAGCGACAATGTTTTTGCCGTGGACATGGTGGCCAATTTCGTGATGCGGGCTGGAGGAGCGCCAATCGAGAACCTGCTGCGGTGGCAAGGCCAGTCCAATGCCTACTCCTTCACCACGTATGCCGATGGCAGACCGTCCTTGAACCACTACGAAGACTGGCTTGCCAGCATTGCGACAAGCGAAACCAACTCGGTATCCACCACGCTGGGGATCCGGCGGCGACTGGACACCCTGACCGGGCGCACCCGCGCGGCGGAAGCGGCGGCGCTGGCGCTGACGGCAGAGGAGCGGCAACAACTGAGGGCCCAAGGCTGGACCTCAACCGAACCGCCGGGAGCTGATCCGAGAAAAACCGGCCCCGGGCAGCCTTACCACGACTGGCGCAAGAGTCCCGATTACACGAAATGGTTGAAGTTGGTCCGCGAACACATCCCGCAAAATGCGGTGAACCCTTGAAGGCCGGATCGAACCGCTAATCCTCGCTAATCGGCGCTGATCTCAAACTCGGAAGTGGCGGCGAGCATCCCTGCTTGCCGTAGAACCGGGCTTCCCAGCCCGGCGGAACGAACCACACGCATCGTGAGTCATGTGGTAATTTCGACGGTCGCACAAGAATCCACGCTCCAATCCGGGCGGCAAGGATGCGCACCCTCTACAGCAGGCACGGATGCCCGCTGCTACATCCGTGCGACGCCTTGAATTCATTATCGGAGTTAGGGCTATTCTCAAACGCGCAACGCCACCCCAACCACGTGAGCGGAGCGCCGATCTCCGATCCGGCGCGCTTCAACGCTCTGTGCTGTCTGCCAACTTGAATGTCCGGAACGCCCCTCCCCACGAACCGTTGGACTGTAACGCCGACTTTCCAGTCGGCGTGGAGGCCGGTTGGAAAGCCGGCGTTACGTCCTATCCGTGCGGTTCAAGGGCTCAATGCGCGAGCTCTTGCTCGGGAAATTCTCACCCTGACCCTCTCCCCATCCGATGGGGAGAGGGTGGCCGAAGGCCGGGTGAGGGGTTTCCCGCTTTCAATCTGGAAATCCATTTTGGCAACCGTTCTAACAATCCCGAGCCGGGTCGGAAACCGGCGCTCTGATTGCGGGGCACATCGTTCATCGTGCCGGTATAGACCTCAAAGTCGTTTCGATTAGCGGTTGAATCCCGAACTCCAGCACCCGCCTTCACAAATAATTGAAGATTCCCTGAAAGATTCTCCTGGCGTGCGGACATCCATAGATGGATATCCCGCCTGCTTGATTGGGAGTCCACACCAAAAGAACGACAAACACAACAAACCTCGAATAAATATGAAGACCAACATGCTGAAGTACCAAATGAACCTAAACTGGCTAATCGCATCCCTGTTAGTCGCCAACGTGGTTACTCCCCATGCTGCACAAGCCGATGATTGCAAGTCCGGCACGCAAATAGCGACCGCCATCTGGAGTGATTGGGGCGATGAAATCAAGAAGGGCGGGTGTCTCACGGGCGTCGCAGTGGCGGCTGTTCTCTCGCAAGGTGCGACGGCACCCGCAGCGAAACCGATGTATGACGCCTGCTATGACACACTCGCCAAGTTTGAGGAGGCAGGCAAGAAGACTATTGCGAAGTGGAACAGCTTGGTCGGCAATACCTGGGCTTCGCTTGGCCCTCGGCCTCTCACCTTCGGCACGAAGTTGAAGGGGACGGTCGTGAGCACCGGTGGGCGAGTTTTCATCACACCTGCGCCATTGCCCGCACACACGGATGAAGTGGAAATCAAGCTGGAGAAAACAGGAGGCAAGGGCAAAACCTCAGTGACGGCCTGCAAGATCAGCGCCAACGGCAAAGCTGAGCAACTCTGGTCCTTCACGATTGACTCGGGAGACGAGAACGAAGGTAAAACGTGGTCGCGGAAGTTCAAGAATCTAAACGGCTACATCCTATCAGTCCACTTGGACTGCAAAAGCCTGAGTAAGAAAATGGAGTACGAGTTGACCGCGTCGGTTAAGGGGAAATAGCAGGCGAAGCCCACCGCGGCGAACTAATCGAGATTACTGACGCTTGCATAATATAGTGATACCTTTTACCCTGTCGCTGTCTAAAACGATATGGGTAATCCAAAAGGTGTGAAACGAGACTTCGCCGCACTGGAACGGCGGCGGATGAAGGCGGTTAGAC
>WYBW01000158.1 GCA_011525685.1 Verrucomicrobiia bacterium | reverse complement strand
TTCAAATACTCGATGCTCTTGCCCGCAATGACCTCCGCGCCTTCCTCGAACTGGAACACTTCCACCGAGACGTAACCCTGATAATTCACCTCGCGCAGCGCCGCGGCGATGGGTCTGAAATCCACGTCACCGAAGCCCGGGCCTTTCAGATTCTTGTCGTTCGCATGAAAATGCGCGAAGTGCGGCCACGACTCGCGGATGATCTGTGGGATCGGCTTGGACTCCGAGCACATCGCCTTCACGTCAATGATGATCTTGAAAGCCGGTGAATGGAACGGCTGCACGAACTCGATCGCCTCCGCCGCCGTGTTGATGAAATTGGTCTCCGCCGGTGACAGAGGCTCGAGGCAGATGGTGACCCCGCGATCTTCCGCCCGCTTGACCGCGTCGCAAAAGGTGACGGCCGTCCATTCCCACGCCTGCTCGCGCGTGACGCCGGGCAGGATGTTCCGCTGCTTGGGCGAACCGACGACCATGATCTTGCCGCCGAAATCCGCGCAGCAGTTGACGAGATCCACAAAGTATCTGGCCGTGCGCTCGCGGATGAGGGGGTCCGTGTGGTTCAGGTATAGCCCTTCCGGCTTCACCAAGAGCCAGTGCAGTCCGACGATGGCGATGTTGTTCCGCCCCGCGAGCTCGCGGATGCGCTGGCGCTCGGCGGCGGAGATGTCGTTGACCGAATTGGCGAGCGTGAACGGGGCGATCTCCACGCCGGCGTAACCGAGCCGCGCCGCGTGGGCCAGCGTGTCCTCGATTTTCCAGCCTTGATAAATCTCGTTGCAGATGGCGAAGTTCATGGAAACGAGGGTCAGGAATGAGACCGATTGGTTCAAGGCGAATGTGCGCGAGGAAAAACGTTCGAGTGCGTGAGCTCCACGCCAAATGCGCGAACCTCGCGCGCATCCCCGAAAGGAGAACCGCTCATTCAAGCTCACTTCTCCGTGGCATCGGCAGTGCTGAATGACGTAGTGAACTCTTGGGAACCCATGAGAACTCGACTAAAGGCATGTCGGCGCGGCTTTACCCTGATGGAATTCATGGTCGTGGCGGCGGTGCTGGCCATCCTGGTGGTGATCTTCCTGCCCCGACTCAATCGGCCTCCACGCTCCCCACGGATAAATTGCGTGAACAATCTGAAAATGGTCGGGCTCTCATTCCGGTTGTGGGCGCTGGACAACGGAGACAAGTTTCCCATGCAGGTTTCCCTGACCAATGGCGGCACGATGGAGTTGATTGGGCAAGGAGATGTTTATCCGCACTTTCTGGTGATGTCCAACGAACTCAACACGCCGAAGGTCCTGTACTGCCTGGCCGACCAAAAGCGCAAACCGGCCACCGCTTTCACCCCAAGTCTGGCCAACTCCAACATCAGCTACTTCGTGGGTTTGGACGCGAATGAGTCAACTCCCCAAATGCTGCTGTCGGGCGACGACTGCCTGACCGTTGGCGGCAAACCGGTGAAGCCGGGTCTTCTCCTGCTCTCAACCAATGCCACCGTCGCCTGGACCAAGGCGCGGCATAACCGGCAAGGCAACGTTGGTCTGGCCGATGGTTCGGTCATAAGCGTGGATACGTCCGGGTTGCAGCGGGCGCTGTTCAATTCGAGCGTCGCCACAAATCGCCTGGCGATGCCATGAAGTCGAATCATTGGCCAGCACCACTTTCCACAAGTAAACATCACGCCATTCGCGCGAAGCTCACTCTGATCGCCCTTGGAATCCGTGCCTTTCCTGAGAGAGACTTCCCGGCATCACCGGTGCTGAGTTATCTTCCGCGCATGAACCGACGCGGCCTCAGCCAGGCGCTGGGCGGGTTCACCATGATGGAATTGCTCTGCGTCTTGGCCATCCTCGCCATCCTCGCCGCGCTGTTGCTCCCGGCGGTGAATCAGGCCAAACAACGAGCGCGGCGGGTCGTGTGTGTCAACCATCTGCGCGAGACGGGGCTGGCTTTTCACATATTCGCCAGCGACCACCGCGGCAAACTCCCGATGCAAGTGCCGGCCAGCGAGGGCGGCTCGGCGGAGTTTGTTCGCGCAGACGAAATTGCCGGGATGGCGCTTTCCGCCTTCCGTCACTTTCAAGTGTTGTCGAATGAACTCGTCACTCCTCGGTTGCTGGTATGCCCGGCGGACACGCGGATGCCGGCCGTCCATTTCGCGGCGCTCCGGAACGAGCACTTGAGTTATTTCGTGAATGTCGCCGCCACGCATGGCCGGTCCGCCTCACTGCTTGCGGGTGATCGGAATCTCACAGACGACACGGCCATAGGACAGGGAGTGCTGTCCTTGCATACGAACCGTCTCCTGCGCTGGACTCGCGAGTTGCACGGCCGCCGGGGAAATGTGCTGTTCGGCGACAGCCACGTCGAGCAGTGGAACCGCCCTGCGTTGTTCGTGGCTGCCCTGGAGGCAACGGCTGCCAGACTCGCATTGCCCGTCGTGACTTCGGGAATGCCGCCCTCGCGTCCGGGAAGCGTTCCGCCACTCACCAGTGCGGCTGCCAACTCTGTCGCAGTGGACACAGCTTCGTCCAACCGTCCCGCGACACCCTCGACGGCGTCGCCGACGAGCCTCATGGCCGGTGCCATTTCCACCGCTCCAGCCGGGATTCAGTTGGGATTCCAAGCCATTTCACACGCCTCGGCAGAGTCCGTTTCATCGTCACTGCAATCGAACCTGCCGATCGCTGAACCCGCCCGGCCTGCCCGTGCCGCAGCCGGCCCTGCGGCGGACCCGGTGATGATGAGCACTTTCGACCTGCAACTCGTGGAGTTCTTCCAGGCGGTGTTCAAGTGGACGCACCTGATTCTGTTGCTGCTGCTGTTCGTGTATCTCGCGCTCAGGGCGTGGCTGTGGGGACGACGGCGACTGAAGCGGCAGGGGTTGTCGCGGTAGAATGGATGAGGCTTGGTTCGCCAGTGCCCGTGCCGGGCCTAAAGGACCTTTAATTCCTATTCGACGGGTTCAAACTGAGCGGGTGAAACCATTCCACACTGTTCCGGTCGCCTTGACGCCGTTTCCGGCGGGACTTAGCTTCTGACCATGCAAGCCGTGCAAATGGAGCCCTTGACGGTGGAAGATTACCGGATGATGCCGGAAACCGGTCCGCGCTATCAGCTCATTGAAGGAGACCTGTATATGGCCCCCGCGCCCAATCGTTATCACCAGGATATTTCCCTCAACATTGTCCTGTTGCTCGGTCACTACCTCGAAAAGCATCCCATCGGCAAACTCTACGAAGCGCCGTTCGACGTGTATCTCGACCAGTTCAACGCCCACCAGCCGGACATCGTGTTCGTTTCCAAATCCAACTACGGAATACTGACCGACGCGGGCGCGGAGGGCGCACCGGACTTCATCATCGAAATTCTTTCTCCCAAGACCGCCTTCCTGGACAAGAAGTCGAAGCGCAAGGTGTATGCGCGGGCCGGCGTCAAGGAGCTTTGGTTCGTGGACCCGGACACCCGGATGATTCACGTTTACTTTCTGCAAGACGACCCCGACCGTCCGGCGGCGGCCTGGTCCGAGAAGGACACCTTCCGATCACCGCATTTTCCCGGCTTAAGAATCAGCGCCCGGAAGATTTTCAAGCGCTGAGGCGACCGACCGCGGGCGTGTTGCCCCATTCACAGGATCACCGCTTTTGAGCGCGCGGCCAATTTCCACCTTTCTTTCCTCATCCTCCATCCCTATCTTCCCCGCCATGTTCGAAACCATTGCCGCCGAAATGACGACCGCCGCCGACAAGCTTGCCCACTTGCGGAGGTTTCTTTGACGTGCCCGCCGCGCAGAAGCGCCTCGGCGAATTGAACGCGCTGATGGCCGCCGACAATTTCTGGAACAACCGCGACCAAGCCCAGAAACTCATTGAGGAGTCCAATTCGCTGCGGAGCCGGATTGATCCCCTGCTCGAGGCGGAAAAACATCTCGACGATTTCCGCGTCATGGTGGAACTGGGACAGGCCGAGCCGCCCGAAGCCCAGGCAAAAGTCCGGCAGGAACTGGAGCGGGACGTGGCGAAGTTTGTCAAGGACCTCGACGCCCTCGAACTCAAGGTTTTCCTGAACGGTCCGCACGACCGCAACAACTGCATCCTCAGCATCAACGCCGGCGCCGGCGGCACCGAGGCGTGCGACTGGGCCAACATGCTCATGCGGATGTATCAGCGTTGGGCGGAATCGCGCGGGTGGAAAGTGGAAGTCGAGGACGCCCTGCCCGGCGAAGGCGCGGGCATCAAGAGCGTGACGATGCTCATCCAGGGCGAAAACGCCTACGGTTTTTGCAAGGCCGAGCGCGGCGTGCATCGGCTGGTGCGCATCTCGCCTTTCGATTCCAACAAGCGCCGGCATACCAGCTTTGCCAGCGTGGATACCATCGCGGAGATTGAGGAGACCTCGGCGGAGATTGTCATCCCACCCGCCGAACTCAAGGTGGACACGTACCGCTCCGGCGGCAAAGGCGGCCAGAACGTCAACAAGGTGGAAACCGCGGTCCGCATCACCCACCTGCCCACCGGCACGGTGGCGGCCTCTCAAAGCCAGCGCTCGCAGCACCAGAACCGCGCCACCGCGATGCGGTTGTTGCTCTCGAAACTTTACGCCCAGCGTCTCGACGCGCAGAAGGCGGAACTGGAACGGTTCTACGGCGAGAAGGGCAGCATCTCATGGGGCAACCAGATTCGCAGTTACGTGTTCCAGCCCTATCGCATGGTCAAAGACCTGCGCACCGGCGTCGAAACGAGCAACGTGCAAGCGGTGATGGACGGCGATCTGGATGCGTTCGTCAACGGCTGGCTGCGCGCCGGCTGCCCCACCAAGCGGATGCAGGGGGTGAAGGACGACGAGGAATGAGGGTTTCGACGGACATGAATTCCGCCACCCAGAGAAACATCCTGAATACCATCGTGGAGCAGAAGCGCCGCGAGATCGCCTCATTGCCCGAGCGACTCATTGCCGCTGGAGACCTGCGAGACGCTTTGCTGGGGCGTGACGAGCGACGCGACTTCATGGCGGCTCTTCGTCAGCCACGTTGCGGGGACATCGCATTGATTGCCGAAGTGAAGAAAGCTTCGCCCTCCGCTGGCGTGATTTGCCCGGACTTTGATCCGGTTCGGATTGCAAAGGAGTACGAAGCGGCCGGCGCGACCTGTTTGTCCGTGCTTACGGACGAGAAGTTCTTTCAAGGTTCGCTGGACTATCTCCGCCAGATCCGCCAGGCAGTGAAGCTGCCGCTCTTGCGCAAAGACTTCATCATTGACGAACGGCAAATCCTGGAAGCCATCGAATGGGGCGCGGATGCGATCCTGCTGATCGTGGCGATTCTCGATGACGCGCGCCTCAAGAAGTTCCACGCGCTCGCCGTCGAAGCCGGCTTGGCGGCGCTGGTCGAGGTGCATGACGAAGCGGAACTGGATCGCGCGCTCGCAGCCGGGGCAACGTTGCTGGGGGTGAACAACCGCGATTTGCGGACTTTCACCGTGGACCTTGCCACCACGGAACGCCTCGCTGCGAGGCTGGCGCCCACGACGGGTCAACGACAAACTCCACTGCTCGTGGCCGAGAGCGGCATCCACACGCGGGCGGACGTGGAACGACTGGCTCGTGCCGGCGCTCAGGCCGTGCTCGTGGGCGAATCCTTGATGCGCGGCGGCGATGTTGCCGCCAAGGTCCACGAACTGATCGGGTGATTCATTCTGACCGCGATTTCTAATTGGCTTGCCCGCCGGCCCATTTGTGGGCAAATGACGAAATGCACAAAGTCATCTGTCTCGCCGTGCTGATCCCTTGCATCAGCTTGAATGCGGCGGATGCCTTCGACCTCCTCATTCGCAACGGACTGATTTACGACGGCAGCGGCAACCCACCGGTGGCCGGCGATGTGGCCGTCAACGGCGACAAACTCGCCGCAGTCGGAAAGCTCGCAAACGCCAAAGGCAGAATTGAATTGGACGCCAAGGGCCGCGCGGTCGCACCCGGTTTCATCAATGTGCTGAGTTGGGCGAATGAATCGCTGATTCACGACGGGCGTTCGCAGAGCGACATTCGCCAGGGCGTGACGCTCGAAGTCATGGGTGAGGGCGAATCCATGGGCCCGCTCAACGACCGGATGAGGCAGGAACTGGTCGAGGCTCAGGGTGACATCAAATACGACGTCACCTGGACCACGCTCGACGAATACCTCCAGCATCTGGTGAACCGCGGTGTCTCCTGCAACGTCGCCTCGTTCGTTGGCGCAACGACCGTGCGCATTCACGAGCTTGGTCATGCTGACCGCGCGCCCACACCGGTCGAGTTGGAGCGCATGAAAAACCTCGTTCGCCGGGCGATGGAGGATGGCGCACTGGGTGTCGCCTCTTCGCTGATTTACGCGCCGGCGTTCTATGCGAAAACGGAGGAATTGATCGAGCTGTCCAAGGTCGCCGCCGAATACAACGGCATCTACATCTCGCACCTGCGCAGCGAGGGAAACACGTTTCTGGAAGCCGTGGATGAGTTGCTTCACATTGCCCGTGAAGCCCGCATCCCGGCGCAAATTTATCATCTCAAGGCCGCGGGCCAGGCCAACTGGTCCAAGCTCGATGCGGCCATCCAGAAGATTGAGGCCGCCCGTGCCGCGGGCCTGAAGATCACGGCCGACATGTACACCTACACCGCTGGTGCCACGGGCCTGGACGCTTCGATGCCGCCGTGGGTGCAGGAAGGCGGCTACAAAGCCTGGGCCGCGCGGCTCAAAGATCCGGGCATCCGTCAGCGCGTGCTCAAGGAAATGGTCACGCCCACGGGCGAGTGGGAAAGTCTATACCTGATGGCCGGTTCGCCCGAAAGGGTGCTGCTGGTCGGCTTCAAGAACGACACGCTGAAACCGCTGGCCGGGAAAACCCTCGCCGAGGTTGCCAGATCCCGCGGCAAGTCACCCGAAGAGACCGCGGTTGATCTAGTCATCGAGGATGGCAGCCGGGTGGACACGGTTTATTTTCTCATGTCCGAGGAAAACGTCCGCAAGCAGATCAAACTGCCCTGGGTCAGTTTCAATTCTGACGCCGCTTCGCTGGCTCCCGAGGGCGTCTTCCTGAGATCCAATCCGCACCCGCGCGCTTACGGCAACTTCGCCCGGCTGCTCGGCAAATACGTGCGCGAGGAAAAGTTGATTCCAATCGAGGAAGCTGTTCGCCGGCTGACCTCTTTCCCGGCGGAGACGTTCAAGCTGGATCGTCGCGGCGCGCTCCAGCCCGGGCACTTCGCCGACATCGTGGTGTTTGATCCGGTGAAGATTCACGACCACGCGACATTCGAGAAACCTCATCAGTATGCGACTGGCGTCTCGCACGTTTTCGTGAATGGCGTGCAGGTGATCAAGGACGGTGAACACACCGGCGCGAAACCCGGCCAGGTCGTGCGCGGTCCGGGATGGAAAGGAAGACGATGAACCAAAAACCACCCAACCACCACTCGAAGCGCGGACAGCCTTGTCCGCGCAAACTGCAATTCATTGACTCGCGGGCATGGCAGTTCGCCCTCCTGTTGGTCTTGATAGTCGGCTGGACTGTGCTTCGGCCAATCGCGGTTTTCGCCCAGCCCGCGCCATTGATCAACGCTCACGCGCACAACGATTACGAACACCCGCGTCCGTTGCTCGATGCGCTCGACCACGGCTTTTGCAGCGTGGAGGCGGACATCTGGCTTGTGGAGGGCAGGTTGCTCGTGGCCCACGACCGCGACAAGGTGAAACCGGAGCGCACCCTCGAGGCGCTCTACCTTGATCCGCTGCGCGAGCGCGCAAAGAAAAACGGCGGGCGCGTTTATCCGAACGGACCGGAGTTCTCGTTGCTGATTGATCTCAAGTCCAACTGGAAGACCACCTACCCCGCGCTGCGGGCCGTGCTCACGAATTACGCCGATGTGTTGACGACCTTCCACAGCAACGAGAAACGCACCAACGCCGTGCTGGTGATCATCAGCGGCAGCCGCGACCGGACGATGTTCGAGGGGGAGACGGTGCGCTACGCCGCCTTTGACGGGGAGCTGAGCGACCTAGACGCGAATCCCTCGCCACATTTCGCGCCCTGGATCAGTTCAAGGTGGGGCGCCAGTTTTTCCTGGCGCGGAAACGGCCCCATGCCGGACGCCGAAAAGCAGAAGCTGGACACAATCGTGAATCGTGCTCACGAGCAGGGCCGCCGGGTGCGCTTCTGGGGTGCTCCGGACAATCGGGAATTCTGGCAGGTCCTCCAGGCGGCGCGCGTGGACATGATCAACACCGACAATCTGGCCGGACTGCAACGATTTCTTTCCGCCAAATAGCCTCGGTTACGGCTGGGTCAACGGTCACTCGAAACTCGACCACTTCAGTCACCGTATGTCTCCGGCTTCATCGTAGCGCAAGTGCTTGCCAAACGCTCCGCCGAGGCTTTGCAACGAATGTCCGTTACCGATGGAGGGCGTGGTGCAGCATTTGAAGAGTGCGCTGAGACAATGCTGGTATTCGGCCGTGCCCAGTGTGAAGACCCGCAGCCGAAGGCGTCTGCTGAGACTGCTGCTTTGGCCTCTTCCGCCCGAAGCGGGTTTGAAAACCCCAACGAGGAGGGAAATCCCCAGCCGAGGTGAAAGTTGTAACGTTTTGATTGCCTCGCCCTATAGTGGGAGTAACAGACACAAATGACGCCACTGCCCTCCATTGCGAACGCTTCCACCGAAGATGCCCAGCTCGTCGCTGCCGTCCAGGCGGGCGACCTCCACGCGTATGAGCCGCTGGTCGGCCGGCATCTGGATGCGATTCATGCCTTTGTCGCGCTCAAGCTCCCCGTGCCGCATCTGGTGGACGAGATCACGCATGAGACCTTTGTCTTCGCTTTTCGCAGCATTGCAAAGTTTACTCCCGACACCAGCTTCCGCGGGTGGCTCCGGGCGATCGCGGCGAACAAGGTCCGCGCCGAGATCGAGCGCTATTACCGGGAGGAACGCAATCGTCTCGCTTACACCGAGCGCCGGGCCATTGAAGACGCCCTGCAGGCCACGGCGTCCCCGGATTCGCGGGAAGTGGAAGCCTTGAACGACTGCCTGAAGGACGTTCCCGAGAAGCTCCGCACGCTCCTGAACCTCAAGTATCACGACGAGAGTTCGTCGGAGGAAATTGCCAGCAGCCTGGAACGCAGCGTGGCCTGGGTCCGCACCACGCTTTGCCGCGTGCGACAACAACTGCGGGAGTGCATCGAGCGGAAAGTGAAAGCGCAACCGTCATGATCCCGCAGGACCAACTGGCCTCGTATCTGGATGAAGCGCTCGACGCGGGACCGCGCGCCGCGTTGGAGCAGGAGTTGGAACAGGATGCGGAAGCGCTCCGGTTCGTTATCGAGCAGCGCAATCTGGATCGCGCCCTCCGGTCCCTGCTCGGGAGCGCCGCCCACCGGGAACGGCTCAAGGAATCCATTCTCGCGTCAGTGGCCGGGTCATCCAGCAAACAACTTCAGGCGCAAGTGCTGGCCGACACGTCGGGCCGCGCGATTCAACCTGCCGCTGGTGACTCCCCGGCGACTGGCTGGCCGCATCGCCTCCAAACCTGGATCGGCAACATCCAGCAGTATTTCCAATCGCCCAAGGCGGCTTGGTTCGCGTCTGCTTCGGCCGTTCTTTTGCTTGCGTTTGGCACCTGGCTGCTCTTACGGACCACTCCTCCAGGCCGCATCGTCATTGGCCAATTCGCCGCCGTGGTGGGGGAACCGACCCTGCAGCACGGGGACAGTCGCCCAACCCTCAACGCGCAACTCGCCACTCCAGTCCATTTGGGTGACCGCATCGAGACGGGCGATGCCGACAAGGCGGAGATCGTGTTCAAGGACGGCACCACGTTGCGCCTGGGTTTCAATACGTCGGTCGAATTCCCGACTCTCAACCCTCAACTCTCAACTCTCAACCCTCCTCTGTCCCGCCCTCCCGAGATCAACCTCCTGCGCGGCCAGGTCTGGACCAAGGTGCAAAAGTCAACCAATGCACCGCAGTATGCCATTCGCACCGAGGCAGCGACGGCGGTAGCACGCGGCACTGAGTTTGGCGTCGCACTGAAACGTCCCTCAACGCTCAACCCTCAACTCTCAACTCCCCTTGCAGTCCTGACGGTCAAGGAGGGTGCGGTTGACTTCTCCAATGCCCTCGGATCAGTTCAGGCGACGGCCATGACGGAATCAACTGCGACATCCGATAGCGCGCCGAGCCAGCCGGTAGCGCTCAAAACGATCAAGCAGTTTGATGTGGCTCCAAACAAGAGACTGACCTTTGAAGCACAGCTCTCCCTCACCGATCTGCACAAATCAACCCTTCGCATGGTGTATCCCCAAGGTTGGGCGGGCTTTGATGTTCGAGCGATCCAAGACACACAGAGTACGGCGGTCAGACAACTGCGTATCGTGCGGGTGTGGCCGGCGTCGCCCGCCGAGCTGGCCGGGGTCGCGGTCGGTGACGTGATCACCCAGGTAAATGGTCAGCCGGTGACGCAACTCCAGGAAGTCCTTGGCCCCATTTTCCAACAGCAAGGGGCGTCCGTGACTTTGGGCCTTTCACGAAACGGGCTTTCTCGGACCGTTTCGCTGGTAACGACCAATGATCCCTCAATTGTTCCGACCAGTGAAATGGCTCCCGATTTGGCGAGGGAACTCTATTCCGCCACGTGGCCCTTGATTGAGGCCGGCTGCCAGGACGTGATCAACCGCAATCAATGGCTTGAACGGGGACAGGAGCTTCAAAAAGTGCTCGATCGCTATCCGGGTGCGGCAGCGGTCCATAACAATCTCGGCGTGTGGTATGAAGCGAGTCAAGAGGTTGGCCCGGCAATCCAGCAGCTTCAGCAGGCCATTGCCAGCGAACCCAACAACCCGCTTTACCATTACAATCTCTGCAAAGTGCTGGTGAGCATCGGCAACTTCGAGCGCGGCGCTGAAGAAGCGGAAGCGGTGGTCACAATCGCGCCCCACTGGGAGCGTGGCATTGCCCAAATTGGAGAGGTTTACTCGTTTCTGGGTCGTTACGACGACGCTCTCGCTGCGTTGGAACGCGGGTTAGGTGTAAATCCAGCCTGTGCCGCTCTATTGCATGTGAAGACCTCGGTTCTTCTTTACTCTCAGAAGCTGGATGAGGCGTTGACAGCGGCACTGAAGGCGGTTGAGTTGGAGCCGTCGAACGCAGATCGGTTCCTGCAATTGGCTTTGGTTTACTGGACGCGCGGACAACGGGAGGAAGGTGAAGCGGCGTCGCGCAAGGCTATCGAGATTGATCCCGGCTTTCCGGAAGCGTATGACGGCCTCGCTGTCGATTACATAGGCCGGCTAGGAGGGCGTCTGCCCGAAGATCCGACAGACGCTCAACCGGAGGAACTGGCCATCGAGCGTTGGCGCGATCGTCCGACAGACGAACTCGCGATCATCGCCGAGGCGGAGCGTATGAGCCGCAAGGCCATTGAATTAAACCCAAACTTCGTCGGCGCCCATGTAAATCTCGGCAACATTCTCCTGCTTCGTGGAGCGGTTGAGGAAGCCGAGCTGATTTTACGCAAGGCGATCGAACTCGATCCGAACGGCCAGGCGGCGAGCGCATATAATTCCCTGGCTTACCGGTTTGCCGGGTGGGGCATTCGACTTGATGATGCGCTTCAGTTTGCGCAGCACGCAGTGCAATTGGCCCCAGAGGGCTGGGCTTTTGATACCCTCGCCACGGTCCATTTCCGGCGAGGCGAGTGGGACCAGGCCGAAGAGGCTTGGAAGAAGTGCCTCGAACTCGCCGGGCCACCTTCCGACCCATCGGCATGGTTTCACCTTGGGAAAGTATTCGAGCGGAAGAACCAGATGTCCGATGCGATTGCGGCATACGAGGAAGCACTTCGACTACGGCCCAATTACCCCGAAGCTTCGCGGGCACTGAATAAAATCCGCCGATAATCCCCAGGCCTTAAAGCAATGCAAATTCCGGTCGGCATTCGACCACTAAAGCCAAACCAAAAACCAACTAACTATCATGAGACATAGGCATTCATTCATCCCCACTGTGGGCTTCACAGCAGCCCTGGCAACGGTGCTTGTCGGCGCGGTGCTCCAACTCCACGCCCAAACCTGGCAGACCGTCCTCGGTCTGGACGGTCAATCCTCCCGAGCCATGATGATAGACCCGCTGGCCCCAGCCGGTGACTGGCCAAACCTCCTAGCAGGTTGTTGAACAAAGGCCGTTTTTGAGTTTCGACTCATTCTGATGACTCGGTATTTCCATTCCGCGTGTAATCTCAGCCGGAGTTTTGTCTGTTCACGCCGACCGCTTCGGCGTTCTCGC
>WYBW01000157.1 GCA_011525685.1 Verrucomicrobiia bacterium | reverse complement strand
GATAGGTCACGAAACTGTTCGGTCGGCCTTGTTGCGAGGCGGCGACGGTGTTGGTGAAGGCCCCAATCAAGGTCGTGCCACCGCTGGCCGCGGCGTCGTTGGTGGACACCCAGTAAATCCGGCTCAGTTCGTTGGTGATGACGGCGATGCCGATGTCAGCCTCGAAGCCGATGGCCGAGCCGTCGGTGGGCTGAATAATGTGTGCGGCGCGAACTGACATGAGACTCACTGCGGCAAACAACGCCACAGCCAAGGAGAGGCTCTTGATCTTCATAGGTTGAGTGCTGGTCTGGATTTGCATTGGCGCCCCGACGCGAACCCTCGCCAGCAAAGCTCGCCTTTGCCGCGATGAGCCGTCGTCTTGGGTGACTGGGCCGCAGACTACGGGAGCCTCGCCCATGTTGTCATGTCACCCAAGTTAATGACAAACCACCTCGCGAGGCAGCCTGCCGGCATTGACAGGCATGAGAAACTCTTCCCGTGACCCCGAGAGCAGCACCTTGGTTTGCGGCATGGCATGGCCTGCTGGTCGGCCTCTCCTTCGGAGCGCAATTGGCCGGCGCGGAATGGTCATCCACACCCACAAGCGAGGACCACTATTTCTTCGACTCATGGTCCGAGGCCGATGGACTGGAATTGAACTCGGTCACGGCCATCGAGCAGACCCGGGACGGCTATCTTTGGTTGGGCACCTACAACGGATTGATGAGGTTCGATGGCGTGCGTTTCGTGGTTTTCAGTTCCGGCAATACACCGGAATTGCCCAACCGCCGGATCACCGCGCTGTTCGAGGACGATGCGGGAACGCTCTGGATCGGGCATGAAACCGGCGAACTCACCCGGCGGCAGCAGGGAAAGTTTCAGTCCGTAACCCTGGGTTTCAAGTGGGTGGGCGGCCCGGTGAGCGCCATCAGCGCGGACGAGCAGGGCGACGTGTGGCTGGGCAGCGGTAGCGGCGGTTTGTTCCGGTTGCGCGATGGTCATTGCAGCCTCGAACACCTGCCGGACCTGGGTTGGCCCATCCATTTGAGCCGTGACGCCGCCGGGCGGTTGTGGGTCGTTTCCAACGGCACGACGGGACGGATAGTCGGTGGCGTGTTCCAAGTGCTCACGCTCGATGAGACGGGCCAGCACACGAACAACTACTCGCGCTTGCTGCCGGCCCGTGACCCTGGCTGGTGGGTGATCCGCAACGAGCAGATCGGGAAATGGGTGGCCGACCGCTGGCAATGGCCCTTACAGCCCGTGCCTTGGTGGGGCGACTTCGCGACGTCGCTGCTGGAGACGCCGTCCGGCTGGCTGTTGGTGGGCACCATGCGCAGTGGTCTCTTTCTTCTGCGGGCCGGCCAACCTGCCGCGCGTTTCACGCGCGCGGAAGGGATTCTGTCAGACCGCGTACGCTGTCTGTTTGAAGACCGCGAGGGCAACCTCTGGCTGGGCACGGGCAAGGGACTCAACGCCATGCGAACCAAAAAGGTCGAAATGCTGAGTCCGCCCGACCACTGGGGGGGACACACGGTGCTGTCGTTCTGGACGCGGGCGGATGGCTCGGCTTGGGTGGGCACGCAGGGCGCGGGGTTATATCATTATGATCCTCGCGCCACCGGGACGCCGTGGACGAAGTTCGACGAATCACAGGGGCTGCGCAACTTGTTCATCTGGTCGGTGCTGGAAACCCGTCACGGTGAATTGCTGGCCGGAAGCTGGGGAGCAGGACTTTTCGGGTTGCGCGACGGACGTTTTACCTCACCGCCGGCGTCAGGCCAGTTGCCCAGCGCGGTCCTCGCACTTTATGAAAGTGCGGCGGGCGAGCTTTGGATCGGCACCCAATCCGGCCTGGCGCGCTACACCGCAGGCCGCCTGGAATGGGTGGCGCGCAAGGCGGAATTGGGCGTGCCCGATGTGCGCGCCATCATTGAGACGCCCGATGGCGCTCTCTGGTTTGGCATGGCCGGCGGCGGCCTTGCCGTCTTTCGGCAGGGCGCGTTGAGGCAGTTTCGACAAGCGGATGGCTTGGCAAGTGACTTCGTCAACTGTCTCTACGCCGAGCCGGATGGCACGCTCTGGATCGGCACCGCGGACAGCGGCTTGTCCCGGCTGAAGCAGGGCAGTTTTGCCACGATCGGTCTGGCGCAAGGGTTGCCCAACGAAACCATTACGCACGTCGCGGATGACGGCAGGGGGTACTTCTGGCTGGGCTCGCACCGCGGCATCCTGCGAGCGAGCAAAACAGACTTGGATCGTTGCGCCGACGGCCAGATGCGAACCGCTTCTTTTCTCAGTTATGGCAAAGCCGAAGGTCTGACCTCGCAAACCTGTCCGGGCGGGTTCCAGCCGGGGGCCTGCCTCACCCCCGGCGGGCGACTTTGGTTTCCCACCGCCAAGGGCATTGCCGTGGTGGACCCCGCCAAAGTCACGCGGAACACCGTCGTGCCGCCGGTGGTGATCGAAGAGTTCGTGGTGGACGGCCAGCCCGTTGAAACTGCCCTTGCCAACGAGGCACAGCCGGCGACCAGGGTGCTGGAGATTCCGGCGGGCAGGCAACGCTTCGAATTTCGTTACGCCGGACTCAGTTTTACGGCTCCGGAACGGGTGCGCTTCAAATACCGCCTGGCGGGGCTGGAGGAGGATTGGATTGAAGCGGGAACAAGACGGGTGGTGCAGTACACCCACCTGCCGCCGGGCGCGTTCACTTTCCGCGTGCTTGCCTGCAACAGCGACGAAGTCTGGAACGAAACCGGCGCCGCGGTTGCCTTCACGGTGTTGCCCTACTTCTGGCAGACGTGGTGGTTTCAGACGGCCGCCGTTGCCGCCGTTGCCGCGGCGGTCGGCGGCGGGGTGCTACTAGCCGTCCGACGACGCGTGCGGCGCAAGCTCGCGCAAATGGAGCAGCAACGGGCGGTGGAGCGCGAACGGTCCCGCATCGCGCGGGACATCCACGACGACCTCGGGGCCAGCCTCACGCGCATCACCATGCTGAGCCAGACCGTGCGCCGGGAACTCGGCGGCGACTCGCCGGGAGCGCAGGCGGCCCGCCAAGTCTGCCAGACCGCCCGCGAGTTGACGCGGGCCATGGACGAAATCGTCTGGGCCGTCAACCCGCGCCACGACACCCTCGACAGTTTGGCCACGTACCTGGGCGGTTTCGCGCAGGATTTTCTCGAGGCGGCGGGCATCCGCTGCCGGCTCGATGTTCCCGTGCAACTGCCGCCCATGGCGTTGACGGCGGAATTGCGACACAGCCTGTTCCTCGCGCTCAAAGAAGCGCTGCACAACGTGGTGAAACATTCCGGAGCGACCGAGGTCGAGATTGCCCTGCGGCCCTCGGCGCGAGGACTCGACCTGACCGTCCGGGACAATGGCCACGGTTGGAACGGACACTTGAGTCAGCCAGCGGTGGTGTCCGCCGGTGAGGCGTCGCGCCGGACTGGCGGCAATGGCACGCTGAACATGAAGAGTCGCCTCGAACAGCTTGGGGGCGATTGTCATTGGGAAACCACCGCCGGCACGGGTACCCGCGTGTGCTTTTCCATCCCGGTGAAATCGCGCGTTGGTTTGCAGCCGGTTGCGAAGAGTTGAGGCCCAGACCGCCGGCCCGGCCCGCGTCATTAAAACGCCCGACAATCCTTCCGACCGGTCGCCGGTTATATTCTGAACATGCGACTCGCGGTGGCGATTGTGGAGGACGACGCGCAAACGCGCCAAATCCTCGCCGGGTGGATCGGGGAATCGTCTTCTTTCCAGCTTGTCGGCCAATGGGGCGACGCCGAGGGCGCGATCGAGGCGCTGGCCCAGCACCGGCCCGACGTGGTGATGATGGACATCAACCTTCCGGGGTTGAGTGGCGTGGAGGCCGTGAAACGGCTCAAACCCCTCCTGCCAGCCACCCAGTTTGTCATGCTCACGGTGTACGAGGATGCCGACCATATCTTCGACGCGCTGGCCGCGGGCGCGACCGGGTATCTGTTGAAACACACGCCCCGGGAGAAATTGCTTCACGCCCTTCAGGATGCGCATCGAGGAGGGTCGCCGATGAACAGCCGCATCGCGCGAAAGGTCGTACAGTCCTTCCAGCAACCCTCGCCGTCCCTGCCTCCCGGCTGCGACCTTTCCCCTCGTGAGCGGGAAGTGCTCGAACTGCTGGCCCGTGGCTATCTCTACAAGGAGATTGCCGACCGATTGGGAGTGACGACCCCAACCATCAACACGTACGTCAGCCGTGTTTACGAGAAACTTCACGTCCGTTCCCGCGCCCAGGCCGTCGCCAAACTCGCACGGCTCAATCCCAAAGGTGCGGGTTGAGGCAGATCAACTCCGAGACTGCCCGTTCGTTACCTCCATCACATCCGCGTTCGTGTTTCTCGGATTCAACCAGCCCCGGGTCTGGCCGGCGTTTCCTCACCGGCAAGCTGGGCGTAGCGTGCGACGGCCTGGCTGCGCGAGCAGACGTGCAGTTTCTCGTACATCCGCCGGACGTAAGTCTTGACGCTGGGCATGCTGATGTCCAACCGCGCGGCCACTTCCTTGAATCCATATCCGCGGGCCAGCAGGTCCAGCACCTCCAGTTCGCGAGGCGACAACTTCACCCCGTCGGGCACCTTCGCGCGCCTGGAGGCGAACGCCTGAATCACCTTGCGCGCAATCATGCTGGTCATGGGCGAACCGCCCTGATGCACCTCGCTCACGGCCTGAAGCAGTTCTAACAACGGCGTTTGCTTGAGCAAATAACCCGTCGCACCCGCGGCCAGCGCGTCGAAGATATGGTCGGCGTCCTGATAGACCGTCAGCATCAGGAACTGCGTCGCCGGCAGGCGCGGCTTGAGCGCCCTTACCACCTCGATGCCGCTGCCCGAGAGCAGGTTGATGTCCACTAGCGCCACGTCGGGCTTGGCTTGAGGCATTTGCTGGAGCGCGCTCCTGGCGTCTCCCCAATCGCCCACCAGCCGGCAGCCCGCCGCGCTGGTGATCCAGCCCCGGAGAATTTCCCGCGTCGGTGCGTCGTCTTCCACCAGCGCCACCGTAATCGTGCGTTCTGTGTCGTCGGCCATGATTGCTTCCATTCGGTGTCGGTGTTCTTCATGGCAGATTGGGGCGCGAAACGCAACCGGGACACGGCGCGGCGGCTGCGTGATTTCCCGGCCAGGCCCTCAAAAACTGGTTGATATCCGTCCCTGTATTCTAAATAGTTTCCGGCCATGAACACAAAAGCGACTTTATTTGCGATTTTGACCGGGGTGATCACCACGGCGAGCCTGCCGGCCGCCGACGCCAATCTCTTCAAATCCGACAAGGAAAAGCTGGGCTACGCCGTGGGCGTCAACCTGGGCACGACCTGGAAACGGCAGGAGATTGACCTGGATTTCGACCAGTTGCTGCGCGGCCTCAAGGATGCCACCAGCGGTGAGCCGCTGTTGAACGAAACCGAGGTTCGGGAGGTGCTCAACAAATTCCAGCAAGAGATGATGGCCAGGCAACAGGAGAAACGCCGCGTGGAGGGCGAGAAAAACAAGACCGAAGGCGAAGCGTTCCTGGCCGCCAACAAGACCAAACCCGGTGTCCAAACCCTCCCCAACGGCCTGCAATACAAGGTCCTCACCGAAGGCGAGGGCGAAATTCCCAAACCCGAGGACACGGTCACCGTCAAGTATCGTGGCACATTGATTGACGGGTCGGAATTCGACAGTTCGGAGAAAGCCCCCAACGGCACGGCCACCTTCCGGGTCAACGGCGTCATCAAGGGCTGGACCGAGGCGCTCACCCGGATGAAGACCGGCGCCAAGTGGCAGTTGTTCATCCCTTCCGACCTGGCCTACGGCGAACGCGGGAGCGGCGCGAGGATTGGGCCGAACTCCACCCTGCTGTTCGACGTGGAACTGGTTTCCATCCAGCCACCGGCGCCGCCCGTTCAAAGCGCGCCCCTGACCAGCGACATCATCAAAGTGCCGTCGCTCGAAGAAATGAAGAAGGGCGCCAAAATCGAAACGATCAAGGCCGAGGACGTGGAGAAGCTGATCAAGGAACAGCAGAAGCAACCGGAGAAGAAGTAACTCCCCGCGGCGAAGGGGGTAAAGCCTTGTGCGGCTCCGCCCGGCATTTGGGTTGAGTTGATCAGGCGGTGAGGCGGTAATCGGGTTGGTCCGACGAGGACGAAGTTGGCGCACTTCCTCCGCGGCCCCGGCTTTCAGCATCAGTTCTCATTTCGATCCGTAGCCACAGCCGGGTGAAAGACCCGCCGCAGCCTTTCGAGTGCGTGCGGAGCTTTCGAATCCGCTGCGCCTTGTCTTTCAGACTCAGCCGGACCACAAATTGACCTGCTGGCGGTGATCGCGCCGGGCTTGCGGTGACGGCGGGAATCACCTACAACCAACGCCACGAGCCTGCGCCATGTATAAAATCATCGGAGCCGATCAGAAGGAATACGGACCGGTCAACGCCGACCAGATGCGGCAATGGATTCGCGAGGGTCGGGCCGGGCCGCAGACCTTGGTGCAGGCGGAGGGCGCGACTGACTGGCAGCCGCTGGCCGGCTTTCCGGAGTTCGCGGGCGATCTGGCCGCCAAAGCGGGCTTGCCGAACCTCGGTGCCGCCTCCGCCGCCCCCTCGGAGTTGCCGGCGGACATCCTGAGCCGGGACTACCAACTGGACATCGGGGGATGCATCGTCAGCGGCTGGAATCTGCTGAAGGACAATTTCGGTGTCGTCTTCGGGGGCTGCGCCATTTTCATGTTGATTCAAATGGGCATGGGCGTGCTCGGGAACATCCCCCTCGTGGGTCTGCTGGTGACCGTGGCCAGCTTGATCATCACCGGTCCGCTCACCGGCGGCGTGTACTACCTCCTGTTGAAGGTGATTCGCCGGCAGGCGACCGAGGTGGGCGAGGTCTTTGCCGGATTTCGGTTCGCGTTCGGCCAGTTGCTGGCCGGTTACCTCGTCCCGACGCTCATCACCGGGCTGTCCACGATTCCGGGAATCGCCTTGATGGCTTTTTCCATCTTTACCATGGCCCAGGCCAATGCGGCGGATGCCCTCAATCTGGTCCTGGCGGGCATCGGCTTCATCCTGTTGATCGTGCCGGCAACCTACCTGGGCGTAAGCTGGATGTTCACCCTGCCGTTGGTGATGGACAAGGGACTGGACTTCTGGACCGCGATGGGCGTGAGCCGGAAGATGGTGGGCAAACATTTCTGGCTGGTCCTGGGGCTGATCGTCGTGTGCGCGCTGATCAACATGGCCGGCGTCTTGGCCTGTTGCGTGGGTCTGTTCTTCAGCATCCCGCTGGTCTTCTCCGCGTTCATGTACGCCTATGAATCCATTTTCTCGGCGTCGTCCTCGCAAACCCCTTAGCCCGGCGTCCGCGCGGAATTACGCGCTGCTCAACCAACTGGCCACGCCCGGGCTGGGCTCCTTGTTGGCGGGGCGACTCCTGGCCGGCCTCGGACAGCTCGCCGTCGCGGTGCTGGGTTTCGCCATGGTGCTTGCCTGGTTTGTCACGGTGATCATCCAATTCTACAGCCTGATCAGTGGCAACGGAAATCCCCGGTCGGTCGCGTGGCTCGGCCTGGCCGGGTTTGGCGTGTTCGCCCTGGCCTGGTGCTGGGCGCTGGTGAGCACGATCGGCATTCTCCGCGAAGGCCGGCGCAACGAAGCGGCGGAGTTGGATGCAGGCCGGCCGCCGCGGATGGATTCGGCGTGACCGTCCGCCCCGGCTCTGACATCAATGGCGCATGGCATCACTCAACGCCACCCAGATCAAAGCCGCGCTCAAAACCGTGCCAGATTGGAAAAAGACCGGCGCGGCCATCTCGCGCACGTTTCAGTTCCAGGACTTCGTCGCCGCGATGAAGTTCGTCAACGCGGTCGCCAAACTCGCCGAAAAGGCGTGGCATCATCCCGACATTGATATTCGTTGGAACAAGGTCACGCTGACACTCACGACCCATTCGGAAGGCGGCTTGACCGGGAAGGATTTCCAACTCGCGAAACAGTTCGACCGGTTGTGAAGGAGGATTTCCGTGCTGCGTTTTGCGTCAAGCCACCGAGGCGGCCTCGCCCATTCACTTGACGCAATACAGAACCCGCAGCACGCCCCACCGCCATGCCCACCGTGAACCACTCCACCGCCGGCGTCACCGAGGTTCAGACCCTGTTCAAGAAGCATTTCGGCTACACGCCCGCGCATCTGGTCGGGGCGCCCGGCCGGTTGGAGGTGCTGGGCAACCACACCGATTACAACGACGGCCTGGTCATGTCGGTGGCGGTGGACAAATACATTTTCATCGCGTCCGCGCCGCGCACCGACGGCCGGGTGGAACTGGTGTCCTCGGCGTTTCCCGGCGCGGAAAAATTCTGGATCACCGAGTTCCAGCCGAACCCGGCGGCGCGCTGGGCCGATTACGTCAAGGGCGTGCTGGCGCAACTGCGCCGGCGCGGCGTGAACTTCAGCGGCTTCAACGCCGCCATTCACGGCACCATCCCGATGGGCGCCGGCATGAGCAGCTCCGCCGCGCTGGAAGTCGCCACCGCGCTCACGGTCCGGAAGCTATACCCTTACAGTCTTACTGAAACCGGCTCGACGCTCCCGCCCAAACGGAGCGAGCGGGGCGAGCTCCCGCCACTGCCGTTGCCGGAACGGATGCACTTTGCCCGGTTGTGCCGCGCCGCCGAGAACGAATTCGTGGGCGTGCAGTGCGGCCTGCTCGACCAGATTTCGTCGTTGTACGGCAAGGCCTGGCATATTCTGAACATTGACTGCCGCTACCTGACGGTCGAGCACGTTCCGGTGATCGGCGAGGCGATCATCGTGTGCGAGACGGGCGTGAAACACGCGCTGGTGGGCGGCGAATACAACGAGTTGCGGCGGAATTGCGAATCGGCCGCCAGCAAGCTGGGGGCGAAAAGCCTGCGCTCGGTGGAGTTGAGCCATCTGCGGGCGAACCGGGCGCGCTTGACTCCGCGCGAGTACGAATGTGCCTATCACGTCGTGGGTGAAATCGCCCGTGTCGTGGCGGCGGAACGCGCCTTGCGCGCGGACGACCACCGGCAGTTCGGCCAGTTCATGTTTCAGAGCCACGAAAGCTCGCGGGATTTTTTGAAGAACAGTTGCAAGGAACTGGACCTGTTGGTGGACCTGGCGCGGAAGCATCCCGGCTGCCTTGGCGCGCGGCTGACGGGCGGCGGCTTCGGCGGCGCGACCATCAACCTCGTGGCCTATCATCAGGCGGAAAGCTTCATGCAGTCGGTGGCCCAGGTTTACGAGAAGCACACCGGTCACAAGATTTCGCCGATGGTCTGCCAGGTGGTGGATGGGGCGGAGTGAGCCCGAGGCAATGAAGGACGGTAGTGCGCAAACACCTCCACGGGATCACACCGGCTGTCTCCCAGTGTGCGAGGGTTTCGTGGTTTGTCACACCGCGCAACCGCAACCCATCTCCCAGAGCCGCCCATCCGCGCCGAAGACGGGCGTGTGGACATGGGCCGCCGGAGGTTGATTGGCATAACCGCCGTATTTACCGACCGGCGACCAGTCGGGGCTGACGGGCGGAAGCGAGGGATTGTGCCCGGCAAACTCTGCAGCGGCGTGAACGATCTTGCCATCGCAGACGGTCAGCACCGATTCGATGCGGCGAATGTGCTCGTCGGCACAGGTCAGGTAGTCGTCACTCAGCACGGCCAGATCGGCGAACTGACCTTCGGCCAGCGTGCCCTTCTTCTCCGCTTCGCCGCTGAACCACGCGCTGCCTTGCGTGTAGAGGCGCAACGCCTGCTCGCGCGTGAGGAGGTTTTCCGCTGTTGTCACTTGCGTGCCGCCTACCGTTTTGCCGGTGGTCAGCCAGTAGAGACACGTCCACGGATGGTAGCTGGCCACACGCGTGCCGTCCGTGCCCGCGCCCACCGGCAGTCCAGCGGACAGCATCTTCTTGAGTGGAGGGACTGCTTTGGCCGCGTCGCGCCCGAAACGGCGGATGAAGTATTCCCCCTGATAAGCCATGCGGTGCTGGATGGCGATGCCGCCGCCGAGTGCGCGAACCCGCTCGATGTTCCTCTCCGTGACGGTTTCCGCGTGGTCGAAAAACCAGCGCAGGCCGGAGAATGGCACGTCGCGGTTTACCCGCTCAAAGACATTGAGGAATCGCTCGATGGTTTCATCATAGGTGGCGTGGATGCGGAACGGCCAGCGGGCGGCCACAAGGGCGCGGATGACGGCTTCGAGTTCACTTTCCATCACCGGCTTCAGGTCGGGACGAGGCTGGAGGAAGTTTTCAAAATCGCCGCCGGACCAGACCAGATTCTCTCCCGCGCCCGCCACGCGCAGCATGTCGTCGCCTTCGCCGGGCTTGGTCATGCCGATCCAGCGCGTGTAGTCGGCGAGTTCGCTGCCGGCCTTCTGCGCGAACAGCGAGTAGGTGATGCGCAAAGTGAGCTGGCGGTTTTGCGCGAGCTGACGGATGACGGCATAGTCCTCCGGGAAATTTTGCCACCCGCCACCCGCGTCGCCAACACTGGTGACTCCAAACCGGTTCATCTCGCGCATGTAGTGGCGTGAGGAATTCAGTTGATCGTCGAACGATAGTTTCGGTGCGCGGGCGAGTGTCGAGTAGAGGATGAATGCGCTCGGCTCGGCAATGAGCAGGCCGGTCGGTTCACCGCTGGCATCGCGGGCGATCAAACCGCCCGGTGGATTGGGCGTCGCGCTGTCCATGCCGAGGGCGCGGAGGGCGGCGCGATTGAGCATGGCGCTGTCGTAGAGATGCAGCACCATGACCGGTGTTTCCGGAGCGGCCTGGTTCAATTCATCGAGCGTGGGCATCCGTCGCTCGGCAAACTGCCACTCGTTCCAGCCGCCGATGACCCGCACCCAATGCGGCGGCGGGGTGCGCTGGGCCTGTTCCTTGAGCATCCGCATCGCGTCCGCCAGCGACGGCACGCCGTCCCAGCGCAGTTCCATGTTGTAGTACAGCCCGGCGCGAATGACGTGCAGGTGCGAATCGTTGAGTCCGGGGATGACGCGGCGGCCTTGGAGGTCAATCACCTTCGTGTCCGGCCCGCGCTCGTAGCTCTCCGCGTCGTCCACGCCGACGATGCGGCCGTCCTTGATGGCGACGTTCCTGGCTTCGGGATATTTCGGGTCGAGTGTGGTGATGCGTCCGTTGTGCAGGATAAGGTCAGGGACGGAATTCGATTTCATTTGAGTAATTTCCTTTCTTCAGGGTGCAGCCAGTGATGGAAAAGGCGTGAGAGCAACGGCATCACGATCCAGGTGAGCAAGGCAACCATGACCGCCGCGAAAACCAGCGCCCCCGTCAGCTGCGGCCAATCGCGCGTCCACCGCCCCACCGTTTCCCCCAATAACAGGCTTGTGGGAAAAACACCCCCCAGGGTGACGAGCGCCATTTTCCATTTGGGAAGCGGACGCAGAGCCGCGCCGGGCGGCGTGAACCAGCTTTCCAGACCGCACAACTCCTCGGCCCGTCCACTGCCTTCGGTCAGGTCGAGGGCGGTTTGATTCCACTCCAGATACTCAGGCGACGTTCGGAACGCGGCCAGTGCGTCGCGGCTGGCGAACTTGCGAACGATGCCGTATTCGCGGGAGGCACTGCCGGGCGCGGGCCGCATGATGTGAACGCCCAGTTGGCCCGGCAGGGCGAGCGAGCGTTGCACGAACTCATGCAACGCCCGCTCGAAGGCCGCCTCGCATCCCGGCTTCACCGTGCGCGTGATGCTGACGGTGATGGGGTCGGTCTGGATCATGACGTCAGTGCCCGGCCTTCTTCGGGACGACCTGTGGCTTCTTCGCCGATTGCGGCGCTTTGTGAACCATCGTGTAGGCGTATTCCACGCCCACACCGTAAGCGCCCGCGTGCTGTTTGAGGATGCCCATGAGCGCGTCGTAGTGCTCACGGTTCTTCCAGTCGCGCTGCCATTCGAGCAAGGCCGCGATGGTCGTGGTTCGCACCGCGCCGGCCTGCACCATGCGAGACATCGCCGCGTCGTGCGCGGCCTGCGACGTCGCGCCGCAGCAATCCTCGACCACGTAGATGTTGTAGCCCGCGCCGAGCATCTCGATGGTCGGCCAGGTCACGCACACTTCCGTCCAGAGACCGGTCATGACGATGTTCTTCCTGCCCGTCGCTTCGATGGCTTTGCGGAAACCGGCATCGTCCCACGAGTTCATGGACGTGCGTTCGACGACCGGCTGGCCGGGAAACACGTCGAGCAACTGCGGCCAGATGTAGCCGCTGAAACTCTCCGTCTCGACGGCGGTGAGCACGGCGGGCACGTTGAACTCCTTCGCCACTTTGGCGAGGAGCGTGACATTGTTGATGAGCGTGGCGCGATCAATGTTGGCCACGCCGAAGAGCATCTGCGGCTGGTGGTCAATGAACACGATGGCGGTGTCCTGGGGCGTATAGAGTTTGTGGTATTGGCTCATGGTTTATCCTGCGGTTGTGGGTTGTGGTGACGGTAGGAACACTGGTTCAAGCGAGGTCGAAAAGCAATGCCTCCGTTGGCTTGGTCGCGGTCAGCGTGAACTCGCCCGGCGTTTCCGTGCTGGCGCCATCGCCCGTTGTCAGCGCGACGCCATCGAACGTCAGCGCACCTTCGGCCAGGTGCAGCCAGGCGCCGCGGCCGCGCTTGAGTTCGTGCGTTACCGTCTGGCCCGGCTTCAGCCGCAGGCGATAAATATCCGCATCCTGATGGATCGTGGCCGAGCCGTCGCGCCCGTCCGGGGAGATGACCAGCACCTTGGCGGCGTCGGCGTGTTCCGGTTTCGGATGCCACTCGGTGTAGGTGGGTGTCAGCCCGCGTTCCCGCGGCAGGATCCAGATTTGCAGCAGGTGCAGTGGGTCGGTGCGCGAGGGATTGAACTCGCTGTGCGTCACGCCGCGGCCAGCGCTCATGAGCTGGATTTGCCCGGGCTTGAGCTGCCGCCCGTTGCCCAGGCTGTCCTTGTGCTCGATGGCGCCTTCCAGCACGTAGCTGAAAATCTCCATGTCGCGATGCGGATGCGTGCCGAAGCCCATGCCCGGCGCGACGCGGTCGTCGTTGATCACCCGCAGGGTGCGGAAGCCCATGTGGGCCGGGTCGTAATAATCGGCAAAGGAAAAGGTGTGGTAGGTGTCGAGCCAGCCGTGGTCGGCATGGCCGCGTTCGTTGGCTCTCCGGACGATGACATCGGTCTTTGTCGTTTTCATGAAAACAGGATGGCAGCGATGCGCCGGGCCGGCCAATGCCATCTGATTGGCCTGAGCCTGCCTTTTGGTAATGGTGAAGGGTCAGCCGGGGTGTCGAACGTCAACCGAGCGCCCGCTGAATTCGGCGCACGAGCCGCGCCTCATGCTTCGCGTCCTGGGTGGCCCACCGCAAGGTGTGTTCCCACACGCGCAACACCCGCCAGCCCGCGCGGCGGAGCGCCCGCGTCACCCGCGCATCCCGCCGTTTGTTGCCGAGAATCTTCCGCCGCCACCACGCCGCCCGGCTCGCCGGCCAGGTTGCGTGCCGCGGGCAGCCATGCCAGAAACAACCATCCACGAAGAGCGCCACCCGCTCCCGCTGGAATACAAAATCCGGCCGCACCCTGAAACTTCGGACTTCGGATTTCGGACTCCGAATTTCAACCTGCCTTCTCCAGCCGGTGACCCGGTTCGCGCGCAACAGCCGCGCCAGCGCCAGTTCCGTGTCCCGGTTGCCGCGACTGCGAATCCGCGACATCACCTCGGACCGCTTCGACATGGTGAAAACATCAGCCATTTATTCTTAACGCAAAGGCGCAAAGGCGCGGAGGCGCAAGCCGATCCCGCGGCAGTTGCCGCTGAACTCGCCTTTTCGTTGCGCCTTGGCGGCTTGGCGGCTTGGCGTTGAACTCTTCACACCGCCACCGTCTCCACCGTCTCGTAAAGCGCCGCGATGTTCCTCGACGCCACCCGAAACTGGCTGCGCTTCTTCGCCTTCGCCTGCGCGGTGGACGCGTGTTCCAGCTTGATGCCCGGATCGTAATACATCGCGCCCGCCGCGAACGCCCGCAGCAGCCGCAGCGAATCCGTCCCCTGCGCCAGCCGCACTTTGTGGCCGTAGGCGTATTGCCATTTGGGTTCGGTGCGGCGTTTCGACGGCACATAAACCGCCCTCGCGTGCTTGTGCGACCAGTGCTCCAGAATCTTTTGGAACGACCATGAAGCGGCCACCTCGCCCGCGTCGCTCACCAGCGCGATCTCGCCATTCGCATCCGTGATCTTTCCCGTCGCCGCGTCGAAACCGGCCAGTCGCATCGTCAATCCGGTGGGCGGACAACGCACGCCCACGACGTGCCGCCCGCCGAAGTTCAGCCGGTCGGGTTTGTCGTTCTTGTCCGCGTAGCCGAACTTGCGGATGAACGCCGCCACGTCCGCGTCCTTGAAAAAGCCGCCGTCGGGTTCGGGCGTCATCATCGTGATGGGCCTGGCGGATTCGATGCGCTCGAAATCTTCGACGGCAAACTGTTTGACCTCCCAGCCGAGGAAATCGGGCTCGCCAGAACTGTTCTTCGGAATACCCAGTTCCGCCTCCAACGTGAACCCGCCGTATTGTGGGGCGGTGCAAGGCTTCAACTGCCCGTCCGAATCAAGCTGCTTGGAATCAACCCAGCCGAGGCCGTGAACGCGGCTCAACTCTGCTCGCTTCGACTCGGAGAAAAGTTCGGTTTGTTTGGGAACGCAATTCCGGGCGCGAGCTTCTGCACCAAAGTGAAAACCTCGCCGTAGGTTTTCCTATCGGCAATATGCTCAAGCCTTCCGTCCTCGCCGACGCCGTAAAGCCCGAAATACCGCTCACCGAATTCCTCGTCAAACGGGTCGTCGTCCGCGACAAATGGAACAACCTCGCCGTCTTCGAGCAAGTTCCGCACGGTTTGAATTCTGAACTCACGGAATCCAGTTCCGGCGATTGGATTTGGTGCAGTCACATCAATCGGAATCGGCATCGCGTCGTTGAGCATGACGGGAAGCCGCAAATGGAGCGCGATCCACAGGCAGTCGCTTTCGTTGAACTGAGGAAGCGCGTTGGGTAAGATGCGGGCCAGACACGCTTGGCCGAACTTGTCCTCAAGCAAGTAAGGCCAAACGTCATTCAGGTCGTCGAAGTTGATATGCTGACACGCCCATTCCTCGAACCGGTTGCCGATGGACATTACTTCCCGCATAAGCTGATCAATGCCGTTGAAGCAATCGCTCAGGTTGAAGTCCTTTTCTTTGGCCGCGTGCTTGTGGCACGCTTCCCAGAGCGAGAGCGCGCAGGCAAATACAGCAGCGGGATCGGTGTGAGAGTCTGCCGGTTGAAGTTCGGTTGTCATAACACGGCAGATACACCTGGCCAGGTACGCCACACTCCGCAAGCATTTTCCTGCTCGCCCGCCGACGTGAACCTGGCACGCTGTTCGCATGGCAGCCGGAAGACGATGGACACGCGATGAGTTGCTCGTCGCGCTGAACCTCTATCACAAGCTCACGTTTGGTCAGCTTCACGCACGACAACCCGCGATTGTCGCGCTGGCGGGCAAACTCGAAAGAGGCTCAAACAGTGTGGCGATGAAGCTCTGCAACTTCGCATCGCTCGACCCCGCGTTGAAACTTCGCGGCATCAAAGGGCTGGAAGGCGCGAGCGCACTCGACCGCACGGTGTGGAATGAGTTTCACGGCGACCTTAACGAAATCGTGCCGGTCAGCGAGGAAGCTCTGCGAAAATTGTTTGGTGTGGATGAGGGCAGTGAGCTTGAAGTGTTGCCGAGAGAAGGCATCCGCGTGTGCAAGCGGCCACTGACTGGTCCGACCGAGACGACTGCGAACGTGAAGCAACGCCGGGGGCAGGATTATTTTCGCGACGCCGTGTTGAACAATTTCGGCGGACGTTGCGGCGTCACGCAATTGGCGGTTCGTGAGTTGCTGATTGCTTCGCACATTCTTCCATGGGGCACTCACGTTGCCGAACGTTTGAACGTTCGCAACGGCCTTTCGCTCTCGCGCCTACACGATGCAGCCTTTGACCAAGGGCTCATTGCTTTCGACGATAGCTTGCGCTTGGTGATTTCTCCACGGTTGAAGGCAGAGTTGCCACAACGGGCCGTAGCCGAAAACTTCGGCGCATACTCCGGACAACCGTTGCGTTTGCCAGACGACGCAGCGCTTCCAGAGTTGGCTTTCCTCGCCGAACATCGTGCAAAGAAATTCCGCAAATCGTAATTGTCGCAAGTTCGTAGCGCCGTCGGCGCGGCATCTTTGTAGAAAACCCAGCCTACAAACAAATCCAAAGCCCCGTCAGGGCGGCATAGTCGGGAAGTCATCCGTCAATCGGTTTGAAGATGTAGCGCTGGTCGTATTCCACCTCGAACTTGTCGAGCAAGGTCGTGTATTCTTCGAGAAATGACTTCTTGCCGTGATGCTTCTGCTGGTTCTCGATGTAACGAATCAGCATGCCGAGTTGCGGCCGCGAATAAGAGAACGCACCGAAGCCTTCCTGCCACGAGAATCTTCCCATCACCCAATGCTTCTCGTTGATGAATTTCGACGAACCAGCTTTCACATCGCGCACCACATTCGAAAGCGCCATGTCCGGCTTGAGGCCGACGAGCATGTGCAAGTGATCCGGCATGTTGTTTATCGCAATGAGTTTTTGCTTTTGTCCCGAGACGATGCCCGTGATGTATTTCTGCAACTCGTCATTGTGTTCTGAATTGATCAGACTTTGCCGCACTTCGACGGCGAACACGACGTGGATATAAATTTGCGTGTAGGTGTTGGCCATGTGCCGAAGATGCCGCTCCTGACGGAGCTTGGAAATCATTTTGCGATTGGTTCTACAGAGATTCCGCACCTACGGTGCTGCAAGCGACAACGGGTTGATTCCAGAGTTGATTGGTGAGCGTGTATTTGTCCGGGACTTCGGCGTCGAGGATGGTTTCGAGCTGTGCCCCTTCCGCCGGGAATTCCGGGAACTCGAATGCGCGCCGTTCGCGAAAGCCAACGATGAAGATGCGTTCGCGGTGCTGCGGCACAACGTCTTGGGCATCAATCACGCGGTGATGGACGTGGTATTTCAGGTGTTCGGTCAGCGTCTCGTGAATGATGCGGAAGGTGCGGCCCTGGTCGTGCCGCTGGAGGTGCTTGACGTTTTCCAGCACGAAGGCATCGGGCCGGTGGTGGTCAATCAGTTCGGCGAGCTTGAAGAAGAGGTTGCCCTGTTCCTTGTCCTCGAAGCCGTGTTTCTTGCCGAGGCTGAGTTTCTTGGAGACGCCCGCGATGCTGAAGGGCTGGCAGGGAAAGCCGGCGCAGAGGATGTGGTGCGGCGGGATGGCGTTGTCCGGCACGGAATAGATGTCGCCGTGCGGTCGCTCGCCGAAGTTGGCCTCGTAGGTTTCTTGGGCTTTCTCGTTCCAGTCGGAGGAGAAGACGCACTCGCAGCCCGCGCGCTCGAAGGCGATGCGGAATCCGCCAATGCCGCAGAAGAGGTCAATGAAGCGTAGGACAGGCGTCGCGCCTGTCTCCATATTTTCAACGCACGCGGCTTGATTAGAGACAGGCGGGACGCGCTGTCCTACGTGATATGGCGGGGCGTCTTCCTTGATTGAAGCAGCCGACT
>WYBW01000156.1 GCA_011525685.1 Verrucomicrobiia bacterium | reverse complement strand
TCTCGCTGACCAATCGGTCGCCATACGCCCTGACCAGCTTGTTCAGGCGGCTCACCAAGTTGGTGATCGTGCGGTGGCGACGCTTTTTCACGCGCTTCACCTGCAAGAACTGTTCAACCGCATCCGCGACTTTAATCGTGATGGTCGGTTCCTTGTAGTTGGCCAGTGCAAAATCCACAACGAACTGGAGCGATTTGCCCTTCAAATGAGGATGGACCGTTTGGGCATCTCGCAGCCTGCGGATGGCGTGCTCGGCTTCCGCCAATTCATCCTGTGTGAGCCGGGTCTTGCGCAGTACAAATTCGACCGGCTGGCCCCGCGCCTTGAGTTCCAATTCCTCTTTGACCTGTAAAGCCTCGTGGAAGGTCTGGACATTCTTCCTCACCTGCTTCCCGTCAGGCATTCGGCCTTGGATGCGGTAGGTGGGTGTTCCGGTCGTGTAGACGATCTGTTTTACCGTGAATCGTTCTGTATCGGGCATACCACGCAAGAACTGGCTTTTTCAGTTTTTGCGGGATCGCCATGACGATTTGAGCAAGTCTTTGAGCAAGTCGGCCCAGCGACCTGCATGGAGGACTTTGCCCTACAGGCTCCATCTCCTTTGCAAGCTGTTGAACGGAAGCCAGTTTTGGCTGGCTCCAAGTTGGTACCCCCACCCTGAATTGAACAGGGATCAACGGTTTAGGAAACCGCCGCTCTATCCATTTGAGCTATGGGGGCTCGAACTCGTCGGCACGATAAACGGCAGCACCTCCTTCTGCAATGGCCATTGCGCCCAACACCGGCTTCGCGAATGAACCGGGCTGGCCCGCCCCGCCGGTCTAACCAAGCATCAATCCCGAGCTTGCGGCCCAGTGGAGACTGGACCACATTGTCAGCGGACGGTGGTGACAATCATTGCTTTCGCCATGAAAATGTCCTGGCTTCTTCCATGGTCCCATCGCCGGCGGGGGCGAACCACCCCCACTTTGGCGACGGCAATCAGCCGGTCGCCCTTTGCCGGCCCAACACGCTCGGCTCCCATCTGCTCGCCTCCCACACTGGAATCGGCGCGAGAGGTTCATGCTGAACCACCCATCGAGAGGGTGACGCTGTCGCTGCCGCATCATCTCGACGTCAGTCGCGCCACGCAGCATCTGGCGCAGGAACTTGGCTGCGACGGCTGGCATGTGGGCTGTCGGCACGATCATCAGGTCGTTGTGCAACTGACCAGCGGGGGTGCGCCCCGCTACGGCGTTTCTTATGAGTGCTCGCCCCCGGTGGAGAAAGCGGTCTTTCACGGCAGCCGCGCGTGGGCGCTGACGATCATCCCTCTACACGGCAGCGACAATCTCTCCGCAGACCAAGTCACCGCCCTCAAGACCGGGTTGGCGGCGTTGCATGGTTGAGCGTCGTCCGCGTCGGCAAGACTGCTGCGGCCGAGTGCCGCCCAACTCGCGGACGGGCAGGTTTCGAACCGACCGCGCCGATGAATGTGCCCAAACACACGGGCCGAACTCCGTCACGCGCCTGCGATGGCAGCCTCACCGCATGAACTTCACCGCCGCTGCCACCGTCGGGTCGCTCTCGCGCGTCACATTGAGCATCTCGGAGATGTGATTCTCACCGGGCACATAGACCAGTTCGGCCGCAATGCCCTCCCCTCGAAGCGCGCGGTGAAACTCCTTCGCCTGGCCGGGCAAACTGAAATAGTCCCACTGGCAATACGTCACCAGAAACGGCGGCGCGTCTGACTGGATGTGGAACAGTGGCGAGGCCTCGCGGCGGAACTGCAAATCCCGTCCAAACACCGACTCTTGGCTCTCCCCCGTGGTCAGGTTGAAAACGCCGCTGAAGGTGAGCACGCCGCGGATCAGCCCGGACGAGATTTGGTGTGCGGCCAGATGACGTTTGTCCAAGCTTAACAACGCCGCCAGATGCCCGCCCGCCGAGTGTCCGCCCACGTAAATGCGGTTGGTGTCGCCGCCGTAACTGGCGATGTGTCGCACAGTCCAGGCAAACGCGGCGGCGACGTCCTCGATCTGCGCGGGGTGCGGATGTCTTGGCGCCAGACGGTAGCTCGGCACCACCGTCACGAAGCCTTCTCGCGCGTAACGATTGCCCAAAGGTGGATACTGCGTGCGGTCGCCACTCCGCCACGCGCCGCCATGGATGAAGAAGAAAACCGGCAAGCCTGTCTGGCCCTTGGGGGTGTAGATGTCGAGCTTGTGTTTGGCGGCGTCGTGCTCGGGGCCTTCGCGATAAATCTTGTCCGAGTGTTTCTCCACCTCGGCCGAAAGCTCCATGGACGGCAATTGAAAGTCCGTCAGGCTTGGGCCGCGCAGATAAACCGGGTTGGAGTAAATCCACGGACGCTCTTCACCGGCCACCGTCAACCACGCCTCGACGCGGTACGGGCCGGTTTCCCGAGCCTCGAAAGTCAGGTTGGTGCCGTGGGTCTCGGAGACCACGGTGCCCTTGTGCCACAACCGCAACCGGGCCGGCAGCGGAGTCACCGCCATGAGCCGCGTCCGGCCCAGCATTACCGCTGGGTCACCCATGTTGAACACTCCGAGATTGTTCACGGCGCCGAACATGAATCCGGTGGGATCGCACAACCAGTCGTGCGCCACATGGACCTGTCCGTTGGTCAACGCCTCCCGGATGAGTGCTTCGGTCAATTCACGGGCGAGAATGTGCGTCGTCAGATTCCGGAAGCTGACTTCATACGGATCAAAGGTCACCCCGCGAATGATGACATTCTGGTGGGCATCGTTGGCGGCGATGCCTGTAAACGGTCTTCGTTGAGTTTCGCGATCCCATTTGGCGAGAATCTCCGGGCGGTAATCCGTGCCGGCGCCAAAGAACTCGTCCGGGAACCGGCGAAAATCCTCGACCACCGCCGGCCAACGGTTCGTGTCGGCGGCGGCGGCAGCGAGATGTTCTTCGAGCCGCCGATCCAGGATGGCATCGGTGTGCCGGTTGCAAATCTCCATTCCAGCCAGACCGTCGGTGGTGGCGTCGTAGCGTTCCTCGACGTGGCTCAAGAAGTGCAATCCGCTGTTGGCGATGGGGCGGCCCTCCCCATCGAACTCCGGAAACCAGAGAGTGCCCTTGCCGGTTTCCGAACCGGCGATGAACAGCACCCCCTCGCGCTGCCCCCGCCACGACTCCGGCTTGGGGCCGCGATGATCAGTCATCAGCACCACCTGCACGCCGGTTTTGCGGGCCGCAGCGAGCAACTCCAACCGTGTGCCCTTGGTGTGGTCCGCGTCCTCGGCGTGCGCATGGATGATGGCGCGGAAATCCTGGTAAAGACCGTGGTCCGGAGGCGGCCGGCGCTCCTGCGCAAACCGGAGCCGCGCCTCGTGAGTGGCCTGCAAATGCTCGCGCTCCACCCGCTGCAACGGCGTCAGGGAGCGAGTGGGCGGAAGGTTGGTCTCAGCCCTCCCGGTGACGACCCACAGGCCGAGGCCCGCCAAAATCCATGACAGGAAGAGCCTGCGTTGTGACCGCGAGTTGTTCGCCTCGCTTGGATCGGGCCGAGTCCGGCAATGCTTTGAGTTCATCATGCGACTGTCGTGGTGTTTGGCTTGCGGTTGGATTTTTCGGAGTGAATCTATCATTCATCCGCCGCCTGTCGAACTTATCCTGCGCGGCCGGAGATTTCTTCGCACTCGACTGATCCAGTATTGCTTCTCTCCCGCCCCGGTGGTAGTGAACGCCATTGCCCGAATGAAACATCACAGTGCCATCCCGGCTGGTGGGCGCTGGCGGCCTTGCCAGTGGGCTGGCCGACCCTGAATCGCTCGCGAACCCATCAACCCCCAACCATTCAAACATTATGCAACTGACTCGAAGGACCTTTCTCAGCAAGACCGCCACGGCGGTGATTGTGGCCGGCACCATGGCCCGCGGCCGTGTGTTCGGCGCGAATAGCCGCATCCGCGTCTGCACCGTGGGCTTCAACGGCCAGGGCAACAGCCATATCCGCAGCGTATTGAACCTCAAGGACGAAGCCGAGATCGCGGCGCTTTGCGATGTGGACGCCAACGTGCTCGCGCGCGGCGGCAAGACGGTCGAAACCGCCCAAGGCCGGCCGCCCAAACTCTACAAGGACATTCGCGAGGCGTTGCAGGACCCCGGCATTGATGCCATCACCATCGCCACGCCGAATCACTGGCATTCGCTCGGCGCAATCTGGGCCTGCCAGGCGGGCAAGGACGTTTACGTCGAGAAACCGCTCTCTCATAACATTTTTGAAGGTCGCCAGCTTGTGGCGGCGGCGGAGAAATACAAACGCATCGTTCAGCACGGAACGCAGAGCCGCTCCAACGCCACGTTGCGGCGCGACATCAAACTCATTCACGACGGCTTCATTGGCCAGATTGTCGAGTCGCGTGGTTATGTTTACAAGAATGGCAATCGCGGGCCGATTGGGCGTGGCAAGCCCGGGCCGGTGCCCGATTTTCTCGACTGGACACTGTGGCAGGGGCCGGCCCGCGAACGCGAATACCTGGTCAACACCACACGAAACAAGCCGGGGCTGTTCGTCCACTACGACTGGCACTACTTCTGGGACTACGGCAACGGCGAAATCGGCAACCAGGGCGTTCACCAAATGGACCTCGCCTGCTGGGGACACAATCGAGGTCTGCCGGTCAACGTGTTCAGTTCGGGCGGACGCTTCGGCATGGACGACGACGGCCAGACGCCCAACACGCAGGCCACCACCTTCGCCTACTCCGACGGCTCGATCATGACGTTCGAGGTGCGCAACCTCGGTTCGTTCGAGGAATTCGACGGCGGCAATTGCGGCAACAGCTTCTTCGGCACGAAAGGTTTTTACGTCGTCGGCAAAGGGTTCTTCACCTACAAGGAAGGCAAAGCCAGCGAACGCGAGGCGATCCCGGTCACGGCGGAGGCTACGGACAAGGGCGGCCCGTGGGAGCGTTTCTTCAAAGCCATCCGCTCGCGCAAACCCGAGGACATGCCGGTGTCCACGCTGGACGGCCATTATGCCTGCGTTCACTGCCAACTGGGCAACATCTCCTACCGCCTGGGCCGCTCGCTCGAGTTCGATCCCAAGACCGAGCGATTCAAGGATCGCGAGGCGAACAAACACCTGTCACGCGAGTATCGCAAGGGCTTCGAAGTCCCGCGGTTGGCGTAACCCGAGAAACGGGCAACGGTGCTGGTATCGGAGCGGACTCATTGTCTATCCATCAAAATGAAGCTGCGCAACGGCGGTTGCTCCGGCCTATGGACGGGCTTGCTGGCGGTGCTGTGTCTGCTTTCGCGCGATGAAGGCCGCGCGCGGGAGAACCTGGTGGGCACTCAACCGCTCACACTTCAAGGCGACCTCTCCGCGCGGATGATCGCCGGCATTGACCGGTTTCTGACCGCCGAAACTGAACGTGCCATCGCCGAAAGAGCGCCGTTCTGGCAGAGGGATTTCTCATCGGCCGGCGCGTACGAACAATCCATCAGCGCCCATCGCGAACGGTTCCGTCGGATGATCGGCGCGGTTGATTCGCGTCTGTCGGTCAAGGAACTGGAACTCATCGAAAGCACAGGCACACCCGCCAAGGTCGCCGAGAATGACTTGTTCACCGTCCACGCCGTGCGCTGGCCGGTGTTCGAGGGAGTTCACGGTGAAGGCTTGTGGTTGCGGCCCAAGCGCGATCCAGTCGCGCGCGTGGTAGCCATCCCGGATGCGGACCAGACCCCGGAAATGGTCGTCGGTCTGGCGCCAGGACTTGCGCCGGAGCAGCAGTTCGCCCGGCGGCTTGCCGAAAACCGTTGCGAAGTGCTCGTGCCCGTGCTGATTGACCGCCGCGACAACTGGTCGGGCAACGCGCGGCTGGGGCGCTTCACGAACCAACCGCATCGCGAATGGATTTACCGCCAGGCCTATGAACTGGGCCGGCACATCATCGGCTACGAAGTGCAGAAGGTGCAGGCGGCGGTGGAGTTTTTTGAGCACGAGAATACAAGGCCCGGTGCGCGCAGCTTGAAGATCGGTGTCGCCGGTTATGCCGAAGGCGGATTGCTCGCGCTTTACGCCGCGGCGCTGGACACGCGCATCGAAGCCGCTTTGGTGAGCGGATACTTCGATTCACGCCAGCGGCTTTGGGAGGAGCCGATCTATCGAAACGTGTTCAGCCTGCTGCGCGAATTCGGTGACGCCGAAATTGCCAGCCTGATTGTTCCGCGCAACCTGATTGTCGAGCAAAGCCCCGTGCCCAAGGTGGACGGCCCGCCCGCGCGCCGACAGGGCCGCGGCGGCGCGGCGCCGGGAAGAATCCAGGCGCCTGATTACAAATCCGTGGAGTTGGAATTCGAGCGCGCGCGGCGTCTGCTCCGAGCGGGCGATCCCAAGCAGTTTGACCGGCTCAAGCTCATCTTCGGCGAGGAGGGCATGACCACCGGGCCGGGCTCAGACCGGGCGCTGGTTGCGTTGCTCAATGCCTTGGGAGTGGAAGCCAGAACTGTGACGCAACCAGCCAAAGCGCCGCTCGACTCGCGCGGACAATTCAATCCCGACGAGCGTCAGCAACGCCAGGTCAGGGAACTCGAGGAACACACGCAGCGGATCTTCCGCCTGTGCGAGCGCGAGCGGGAGGAGTTTTTCTGGAGCAAAGTCAAAGCCGGTTCAGCCGCGGAATGGGAACGCGCTTGCGCACCGTTCAAGGAGATCTTCCAGAACGACGTGATGGGCCGGTTTGATTCGCCTGCGTTGAGCGCCAATCCCCGCTCCCGCATATTTACAGACCAACCAAGATGGACCGGCTACGAAGTCGTGCTGGACGTCTTGCCAGATGTCTTCGCTTGGGGCTATTTGCTGTTGCCCAAGGACCTCAAGCCCGGCGAGCGCCGCCCCGTGGTCGTTTGCCAGCACGGGTTGGAAGGCGTGCCGGCTGATGTCATCACCGAGGACGCGAGCAGCAGCGGATTCCCTTACTACAAGGCCTTCGGCGCAAGACTCGCCGAGCGTGGCTTTGTCGTGCTCGTGCCGCACAATCCGTATCGCGGCGGGGACAGGTTCCGCGTGCTCCAGCGCAAGGCCAATCCGCTGGGGAAATCGCTGTTCTCGATCATCATCGCGCAACACGACCAGTTGTTGAACTGGCTATCGGAGCTTCCGTTTGTTGATGCAAATCGGATTGGCTTTTACGGTCTGTCTTACGGCGGCAAAACGGCGATGCGTGTGCCGGCGGCGCTGGATCGTTACGCGCTTTCGATTTGCTCGGCCGACTTCAACGAATGGGTCCGCAAATGCGTCTCGGTGGATTTCCCCGCGAGCTACATGTTCACCGGCGAATACGAAATGCCGGAATGGAATCTGGGCCACACCTTCAACTACGCCGAAATGGCGGCGCTGATTGCGCCGCGCCCGTTCATGGTCGAGCGCGGCCACGATGACGGCGTGGGCATTGACGAATGGGTGGCATGGGAATACGCCAAGGTCCGCCGGCTCTACAACAAGCTGGGCATCGGTGACCGGACGGAGATCGAGTTTTTCAACGGCCCGCACACGATCAACGGTGTGGGCACGTTTGAGTTTCTGCACAAACACCTGGACTGGCCCGAACCGCGCGAGTGAATGAAGAAAAATCCCACTGGACACGCGACTCATTCGATGAAGAAATACATTCTGTTCCTGACCGGATTGGTTTTGCTGCACGGATGTGCCACACCGCCGAAATCCGCCCGCCATACCGGTCCTTGGAATCTTCCCGAACTGAAGCGGTCGCCCGCCGCCGAGTGGGGAGAGCGCACCGGGCTGGTGCAGGAGGTTTATTATCAGGGCGAACCGTTCCAGGGAAAACCAACACGCGTTTTTGCGTACCTTGGAAGGCCGGCAGATCGGAGCGTTGGTAAATTTCCCGCGATGGTGCTTGTACACGGCGGTGGCGGAAAAGCGTTTCACGATTGGGCGGAGCATTGGGCCAAACGCGGCTACGTGGCGCTGGCCATGGACACGGCAGGCTGTGGTCCGAGTGGCCGGTTGCCCGACGGTGGCCCGGCTCAAGACGACGCCAGCAAGTTCCGCGAGTTCTCCGACTCGGACACGCGCGACATGTGGACTTACCATGCCGTTGCGGCTGTAATTCGCGGCCATTCACTGCTGGCGTCGTTGCCCGAAGTGGACCCCGAACGCATCGGTATTACCGGCATCAGTTGGGGTGGTTATCTCACCTGCATCGTGGCGGGAATAGACGACCGCCTCAAGGTCGCGGTGCCCGTTTATGGCTGCGGATTTCTTGGTGACAACAGCGCGTGGCGCGATGGTTCACTGGCGAGGCTTTCACCCGAGACGCGCGCCCGCTGGCTGAGTCTGTTCGATCCCTCGCAGTATCTCGGCGGCGTGCGGTGTCCCATCCTGTTCCTCAATGGCACGACCGACTTCGCTTATCCACTGGACAGCTATCAGAAATCGTATCGGCTCGTGGCCCCGGCGTTTCGACACGTCAACGTCGTGGTAAACCTGCCGCACGGCCATATCTGGACTTTCGGCGAAGTGGACCAGTTCGTGGACAGCATCCTGCGCGGCGGTGAGCCATTGCCCGTGTTGCGGACTTTGAGAATCCGCGCTGGGGTCGCCACGGCCAGCGTGGAAGCGCGCGTGCCTTTGAAGAAGGCGGAATTGCATTACACCGCCGACGGCGGCCCCTGGCAAAAGCGGCGTTGGGAGACGGCGACCGCCACGATGAGCAGAAACATCATTCAAGCCCAGCTTCCTCCGGGGCGTCCGCTCGTCTGCTATTTGTCCGTCACGGATGATCGCGGGCTGCGCGCGAGCACGGAGCATGAAGAACTGACGGAATAAACGCAGCGGCGCTCGAACTGAACCACCGTTCGCCTTGACTTCGCGCAAGCGGTCAAGCTTTCTGTTCGCGCTCGCCCCGTCCCGGTCCGTCAGCCTCAACCCGGCGCGGCTTGTATCAATTTATGTGCTTGAGAATTCTGCGCTGGCGTTGGAGCAGTCTGCTTGGCTTGTTCGTTGTGATGGCGGTCGCCGGCTGTGCGCGATCCCCGTTCCAACATCAAGTTACCTCCGCCGACAAACCCTGGACGCGGCTGAATTTCAACAATGACCCGGCGAATTTCCAGTTCATCGTGGTGAGCGACCGCACGGGTGGCGTGCGGCCCGGGGTGTTTGAAGAAGCGGTCAGGAAAATCAACCTGCTGCAGCCCGAGTTCGTGATGAGCGTGGGCGATTTGATCATGGGCAACACCACCAACCTCGCGCGGATTGACGCCGAATGGCGGGAGTTCATCGGATTCGTCGAGCGATTGGAGATGCCCTTCTTTTACGTGCCGGGCAATCACGACATCACCAACCCCATCATGGAGCAAGAATGGATCAAGCGCTTCGGACGGCCCTGGTATCATTTCATTTATCGCGATGTGCTCTTTCTTTGCTTGAACACGGAAGACCCGCCGCCCACGCGCATGAGCCAGGCCCAGCAGGACTACGTGGCCAGGGCGCTCGCGGACAATCCCAAGGTTCGCTGGACGCTGGTGTTCATGCACAAACCACTTTGGGATTACGAGGAGGACACCGGCTGGGCGGCCATCGAGAACATGCTGAAGGACCGTGCTCATACCGTGCTCGTCGGTCATCGCCACAACTACACCAAGTTTGAACGCAACGACACCAGCTACATTGTCCTCGGCACGACCGGCGGCGGCAGCAAATTGCGCGGGCGCGCTTTCGGCGAATTCGATCAGGTTGCGTGGGTGACGATGACCGATCAAGGACCGCGCATTGCCAATCTGTTGCTCGACGGCATCTGGGATGAAAGCCTCCGCACCGAGCAAATGGCGCGCACCATGCGCACCGCGCTGGCCGGAAAGGCCGTCAGTTCCGAGTTGCTGTTCATCAAAGGAGAATTTCAAGGCGGTCCGACGTTTCCAGGAGCAACCGCAAAACTGGAAATCGCCAACGACGCGGACATTCCCATGAAATTCCGCGCGCGGTTCAATTCGACGGATCATGTTCACATCAAACCGGCGCAGGCTGAGTTAGTTCTCCAACCCAAGTCCGCCGAATCCATCAACGTGCAATTCATCGTGAGCGAACCGGTCAAAGTCACCAGCCTCGCGCCGCTCACCGCCGATTGGACCATCACCTACGAATTTCCCGGCGTGCCGCCCGCCGAAATCAACGGCCGATATCAGTGGTAGCGCCGGATCAGGTCAGAGCTGGGGAATTGCACCCCGGCAATCTCCCGCACCACCGCCCGTGCGGTTTTCCGAACTCGGCGGTTGGATGGTCAGGAGGTCCTCCGTCACCAGTTCATGCCAGCCACCTGACCTGCACAGGAGCAGCGATTTGCCAGCCATCTGGCAGGCCGGGCGGCCGGTAGGCCGCCGCTCGTGCGCCTGAGAAGGCGAGGGGACGGAGCGGTGGAAGTCCGCTCCTGTGCGGCGAAGAACCGTGCGGTATCGAACCGTAACTGCGTCGCCGCGAGGCGGGGTGGAGAGCAACGGAACGAGAACGACCAGTCCGTAACACAGGTGGCCCGTAGGGGTCGTCGCCGTGAACTCGATTCGGTCGGCGTGGACGGGCGAGCCTTCGAGCGAAAGGCGAAGCCTGTCGGGGCGGGCGCAAATCCGCTGGCAGCCGGGCGAACCCCGCGCCGGTCGTCGCGCTGATGGTTGGAGACGGAATGGCCGGAAGTCCTCCCGCGATAATCAGGGAGACCCGCCGGGGACAAGCGGCGTTCATGGCCGGAAGGCCCGAAGAACCGCCCGGCGGGAGTCAGAGCGTCCGTAGTAGCTGAGAAGCGGGTAATGACCGTGGAGCGAAGGGACGCAGGAAAGTGGATGCGTGAAAGACCAGAACGACGAATACCAACCGGCGACAGTGGCGGCGGCAACGCCGCCTAAACAAGCCGGAGCAGCCCGCGACCGCGACCCGTGGTGGTGGGTGGAACGCAGCATCTGGACCGAACGCATGTTGACGCGGCTCACGTCGAGTGAGCCAGCAAACCGGGTCTGGTTCGCACTGGCGGACAAGACCCATGCG
>WYBW01000155.1 GCA_011525685.1 Verrucomicrobiia bacterium | reverse complement strand
TCTCGCTGACCAATCGGTCGCCATACGCCCTGACCAGCTTGTTCAGGCGGCTCACCAAGTTGGTGATCGTGCGGTGGCGACGCTTTTTCACGCGCTTCACCTGCAAGAACTGTTCAACCGCATCCGCCACTTTAATCGTGATGGTCGGTTCCTTGTAGTTGGCCAGTGCAAAGTCTACAATGAACTGGAGCGATTTGCCCTTCAGGTGAGGATGGACTGCTTGGGCATCTCGCAGCCTGCGGATGGCGTGCTCGGCTTCGGCCAATTCATCCTGAGTGAGCCGGGTCTTGCGCAGTACAAATTCGACGGGCTGTCCCCGCGCCTTGAGTTCCAAATCCTCTTTGACCTGTAAAGCTTCGTGGAAGGTCTGGACATTTTTCCTGACTTGCTTCCCGTCCGGCATTCGGCCTTGGATGCGGTAGCTGGGTGTTCCGGTGTCGTAGACGATCTGTCTTACCGTGAATCGTTCTGTATCGTGCATACCGCGCAAGAACTGGTTTTTTCAGTTTTTGCGGGAATGCCATGACGATTTGAGCAAGTCTTTGAGCAAGTCGGGGCACTAGCCCGAATCGCCTCGCACAATCATGGAATTCTTCTCCTTTGCAAGACCCTCAACTGGAGCCGGTTGCCAGCACCAAGGAATGGAGCCAATGGTCGGGATTGAACCGACGACCTACGGTTTACGAAACCGTTGCTCTGCCACTGAGCTACATTGGCTTCCAGCGTGCGCAAACCCTAGCCCGCCCGCAGCCGCTTGAGCAAGCACTTTCGCCGCCAACCGCCGCCCGCCCCCTCACCGTTCCAACGCCGCCGCGGCCCGAGCCGACAAAACTCTGCGCGAAGGCACGTAGCCGGCGATGAACTCGCGTCGGAATTCGGCGAAGCTCCCCGCAACGATGGCTGACCGCACGTCTGACATCAGCTTCAGAAACATGTGCGAATTGTGGACGCTCAACATCCGCAGGCCGAGGATTTCGTTCACGTTCAACAGGTGTCGCAAATAGGCGCGCGTGAAGTGGCGGCAGGCGAAACATCCGCAGTCTTCCTCAATCGGACGAAAGTCCGCCTTGTAGGCGCCGCCCTTCAAACCGAACTGGCCCTTCCGCGTGAACGCCGTGCCATTGCGCGCCACCCGCGTCGGCAGCACGCAATCAAACATGTCCACGCCGCGCGCAATCAGTTCCACCATCTGCGCGGGGGTGCCCAGACCCATCGCGTAACGCGCGCGATTCGCGGGAAGAAAGGGTTCGGTCAATTCGACCGCCCGCATCATCTCAGGCTCAGGCTCACCCACGCTCACGCCGCCGATGGCGTAACCGTCGAAATCCAACGCCACGATGGCCTTGGCACATTCCTCGCGAAGCGCGGCATCGCTCCCGCCTTGCACGATGCCGAAAATCATCTGCCCGTCGGCGCGCGGTTGCTCACGACACTCGCGCGCCCAGCGGAGGGTGCGCTCGACCGCATGGCGTTGTTCCCGGGCGGGCGCGTCGTGGGGTGGACATTCATCAAACGTCATCGCGATGTCCGAGCCGAGCACGCGCTGAATTTCCATGGCCTCCTTTGGGCCAAGAAACAACGGCGAACCGTCGAGGTGCGAGCGAAACTCGACGCCGTGCGCCTTGATCTTGCGAATCTTCGCCAGACTGAAAACCTGGAAGCCGCCGCTGTCGGTGAGGATCGGTTTGTCCCAGTTGATGAACCGGTGCAGCCCGCCCGCCGCACGGATGATGTCGAGGCCGGGTCGGATATTGAGATGGTAGGTGTTGCCGAGAATGATCTGCGTGCCCATCTCCTCAAGCTCGCGCGGATCAAGCGCCTTCACGCTGCCTTGCGTGCCGACAGGCATGTAAACCGGCGTATCCACAACGCCATGCGCCGTGGTCAACCGACCGAGTCGCGCTTTCGTGCCAGCATCCGTCTTGAGCAATTCAAACATCGCCGCGTGGTTGTATCGCAAAGCGCGTGCGCGGCCAAGCGGCAAGCGAGTCGAAACCTCTGGCCTTCTGCGAGTTTAGCGAGGCTGCCGCGCACCGAAATAAGCCTCGCTGCCCGATCTGGAAACCGAACGCCGCAGTCCGATTGCTGACTCGACCGCGCGGTGGACACAGTTCAGACTGTCGGCATGACGACAAAATCATTTCGAAGTTGGTTGGGGCTGGCGGCTGCCGCCGCTCTCACCATTCCAGGGGCAAACGCCGCCGGGCCATCCGGCGAGGAACAGTGGCAACCACTTTTCAACGGAAAAGATCTCACTGGCTGGACGCCGAAGATCAAGGGTTACGACCTCGGTGAAAACTTCGCGAACACTTTTCGCGTCCAGGACGGTGTGCTGCGGGTGGCTTACGACGGCTACCAGAACTTCGACAACAAGTTCGGTCACCTGTTTTACCGGACGCCGTTCTCCAACTATGTGCTGCGGATCGAGTATCGTTTCGTGGGGGAACAGGTGCCCGGCGGGCCGGGTTGGGCGCTGCGCAACAGCGGCGTGATGGTTCATTCGCAGCCGCCGGCCTCCATGGGCAAGGACCAGGATTTTCCGGTTTCGATTGAGGTTCAGTTCCTCGGCGGCGACGGACGGCAAACCCGCCCCACGGGCAATCTTTGCACACCCGGCACGCACGTGGTCATGAATGGCAAACTGCATACGCCGCATTGCACGAACTCGCGCTCGAAGACGTTTCACGGCGATCAATGGGTCACCGCCGAGGTCGAAGCGCACGGCAACAACCGCATCCTCCATCGCATCAACGGCGAGACCGTGCTCGAATATGAACGCCCCCAACTCGATCCCGGTGACAGCGACGCAAAAAAGCTGATCCAGGACGGCAATCTCATGCTTCACGGCGGCTACATCGCGCTTCAATCGGAGAGTCATCCCATCGAGTTTCGCAAGGTGGAGATTCGACTGCTGCCCGAATGACCCGTCACCATGCCGGACGCGACGCAGGCCCTGCCGCCACTCCGCCAGCCTGTAACCCGGCTGTGGGGCGTGGGTGCGGAGCGGGCGAAGCAACTGGCCAGGCTGGGCATCTGCAGCGTTGAGGATTTGCTGCTTCACCGCCCGCGACGTTACGAGGACCGCAGAAACTTCCGCAGCATTGCGGAATTGGAACTCGGCGCACCCGCCCTGACCCGCGGGACCGTGGTGGCCTCCGGGACGAAGACCTACCGCAAGGGCGCCAAATCCGTATTTGAGCTGATCCTCGAGGACGGCACCGCGCGGCTGCATTGCCGTTGGTGGAATCTGCCGTTCATGGAGAAATACTTCGAGGTTGGCAACGAGGTGGTCGTCTTCGGCAAACCGCTTTTGCTCAAACCGCGCACGATGGACCATCCGGAAACGGAAGTGATCGAAGGCGGCGAGGAACGATTCATCCACTTCAACCGCATCGTGCCGATCTATCCGCTCACCGAGGGCTTGCCGCAACGCTGGCTGCGCGGTTTGATCTGGCGGACGTTGGAGCGGTTCGGAAAGCAAATTGCCGAGCCTTGGGAAGGTCTGTTGCTCAAGCTCAACGTGGGTCAGGCGTCGCGCCTGTCGCCTCCCTCAGAATCAGCCGCACCGATCGAAAAACAGGCGCGACGCCTGCCCTGCGCAATCCCGCGCGCCGAGGCGGTTCACTGGCTTCATTTTCCCGAGACGCTGGACGCCGCCTCCCTTGCGCGCAAACGCCTTGCGCTCGATGAGTTCCTCGAGTTGCAGATTCAAATTCAACGACGCCGAAGAAACTTTGAATCCAAGTCCAGTTCGATGCCCTGCGGTGGCGACAACCGGCTGATCAAACCCTTCCTCGCCGCCCTCGGCTTCAAACTCACCGCCGCGCAAACGCGGGTTCTCCGTGAAATCCGCTCCGACCTCAGGGGCGCGCATCCCATGCGCCGCCTGCTTCAGGGCGACGTCGGTTCGGGCAAGACCGTGGTCGCGGCCTGCGCCGCCCTGATGGCGTTGGAGAGCGGCTTCGACGTGGCGCTGATGGCGCCGACGGAAATTCTGGCGAGCCAGCATTTTCGTAATTTCACCAAGTGGTTCGAGCCGCTGGGAATAAAAGTCCATCTGCAAAGTGGCAGCCGGAAAACATCGAACATCGAATCACCCGGCGTCACTCAGCATGTCTCACGCCTCACCCCTCACGCCTCACTCACGATCGGCACGCACGCGCTGGTCGAATCCGGTTTCGCTCCGGAAAAGCTCGGCCTCGTCATCATTGATGAGCAGCACAAGTTCGGCGTGAGCCAGCGCGAGGAACTCGTGCGCAAGGGACGTTATCCGCATCTGCTGGTGATGACGGCGACGCCGATTCCGCGCACGCTGGGTCTCACGATTTACGGTGACCTGGACGTGTCGGTGATTGACGAATTGCCCGCGGGCCGCGGTTCGATCCGAACCTTTGTGCGTACGGCCGAGAAACTTCCCCAGGTCTGGGACTTCATCCGCCAGCGACTGGCGGAAGGCCGACAGGCGTTTGTGGTTTATCCGCGGGTGGAGGATGGCGGGCCGACAGGTTTGAAGGCCGTGACCAGGGAATTCGAGAGCCTCCGAGAGAAACTGTCACCTCATCAGGTGGGGCTGTTGCATGGACGCCTGAACGGAAAGGAGGCGGACGCGGTGATGTCGGCGTTTCGGGCCAACACGGTGAATGTGCTGCTGGCCACGTCACTCATCGAGGTGGGGTTGGATGTGCCGAATGCCACCGTGATGGTGGTCGAAAACGCCGAGGCGTTCGGGTTGGCGCAACTGCATCAGTTGCGCGGGCGCATCGGACGCGGCGCGCATGAGTCCTACTGCATTCTGATTTCCGACGCGAAGAATCCCGAGTCGCGTGAACGCCTGAAAGTGCTCGAGCAATCCAATGACGGCTTTCGCATCGCCGAGGAGGACCTGCGCCTGCGCGGGCCGGGCGAGTTGCTCGGACAACAACAGAGCGGGATGCCGAGATTCCGATTCGGCGACCTGGCTGGCGATCTGGACTTGATCCGCACGGCGCGCGAGCTGGCGACCCAGTGGGTGAAATGAGCGACTGGATCTTTTTGCCCGCGCACCCAAAGCCACGAAACTCGCTCCCGCGGTGAATGCAGGCTTTCGCTTGGGTTTCGTGGCGCGGGGCACTACACTGAGTTCATGAAAACGTCATGCCTGTTTTCCCTTGCGTTGGCCGCGTTGCTGGTCGGTTGCGGAAAGGAAACCACACCGTCCGATCAGTCCACCAACGCCGCCACCAGCAGCAATCCACTCGATGCGCCGGGCCAGTATCTGGGGGGGTTGGCCAAAGGCCAGCAGAACGCGGTGAAGACCGTGGACACCACGTCGCTCAACCAGGCCATCCAGTTGTTTCAGGTGGACAAGGGCCGCTACCCCAAGGACCTCAACGAACTGGTATCCGAAAAGTTCATCCCCAAGATTCCCGAACCTCCGGCCGGGATGAAGATCACTTACGACGCCAGTTCGGGCACGGTGAAGATCGTGAAACAGTGACCCGCCGAAGTGGGTTGGTGAGGGTGATGGAGGCACGCCGACAAGCTTGCGGGCCTTTCAACAAGCCGGCTGGGCGCATCTTGGTTTGATGACGGTCTGCCGGTCTTCCCCAAAGGCGGCTTATCAGCCGCCACTCCAATGTCCACCCCGGCCCTGCGGCCATCTTTTTCCTCGTCAAACTCTTCGCCTCCCGCAAACAATCTGTTTTTGGGAAACTCCATGACTGAACAGATTGTCATTCTTGATTTTGGATCGCAATACACGCAGGTCATTGCCCGGCGCGTCCGCGAATGCAACGTGTATTCCACCATCGTGCGTTACGACACACCCGCCGCCAAAGTCGCCGCCATGAACCCCAGCGGTCTGATTCTTTCGGGCGGCCCCTCCAGTGTCTATGCCAAGGATGCCCCGCTGCCGGACAAAGGCATCTTCAAACTAGGCGTACCTGTTCTTGGCATCTGCTACGGCTTGCAATTGCTGGCGCACTTTCTCGGAGGCCGCGTGGAGAAGGGGCAGAAGCGGGAATACGGCAAGGGCACGCTCACCATCGCCGACCGCCAATGCGCCCTCTTCCGCAATCTCCCGGCCAAGTTGCAGGTCTGGAATTCCCACGGTGACAAACTTACGCGCCTCCCGCGCGACTTTGTCGTGGTCGCCACCACGGAAAACTCCGACTACGCCGCCATCGAGCATCCGAAGAAGAGGTTCTTCGGCCTCCAGTTTCATCCCGAGGTCGCGCACACGCCACGGGGCAGGGAAGTGCTGTCCAACTTCGTCCATCACGTCTGCGGCTGCGGCCGGGACTGGACGATGCGCAATTACATCGAGCAGGCCGTCGAGCAAATCCGCGCGCAGGTCGGCCAGGAGCGCGTCATCCTCGGCCTGAGCGGCGGTGTGGATTCGAGCGTGGCGGCGGCGCTCATTCACAAGGCCATCGGCGATCAACTTACCTGCATCTTCGTCAACAACGGCTTGCTTCGCGCCCGCGAGGCCGAGGTGGTGCAGGAGGTTTTTGGCCGCCACTTCAAGATCAAGCTGCAATACGAGGACGCCTCGCGACTCTTCCTGAAGCGGCTCAAAGGCGTCACCGAACCGGAGCGCAAACGCAAGATCATCGGCCGGACTTTTATCGAGGTTTTTCAGGCGGCGACCAAACGGGCGGGCAAAGCCAAATTCCTCGCGCAAGGAACGCTCTATCCGGACGTGATCGAGTCCGTACCCATCGCGGGCAATCCGGCCGCGCTCATCAAGAGCCACCACAACGTCGGTGGGCTGCCCAGGAACATGAAATTCAAGCTCGTCGAGCCGTTGCGCTGCCTGTTCAAGGACGAAGTGCGCCAGCTTGGCCTCGAGCTGGGTTTGCCCCGGGAAATCGTCTTGCGCCAACCCTTCCCCGGCCCGGGCCTCGCCGTGCGTTGTCTTGGCGAAGTGACGGGCGAAAAGCTGCAGGTCCTCCGCCGCGCCGACGCCATCGTGGTCGAAGAGATGAAGAAAGCCGACCTTTACTACAAGACCTGGCAAACCTTCGCCGTGTTGCTGCCCGTGCGCAGCGTGGGCGTGCAAGGCGACGAACGCACCTACGATTGGACGCTCGCCATCCGCGCCGTAGAATCGCAGGACGGCATGACCGCCGACTGGGTGAAGCTGCCCTACGACCTGCTGGAAAAGATTTCGCTGCGCATCACCAACGAAGTCCGCGGCCTTAACCGCGTGGTTCTGGACCTCACCAGCAAACCGCCCGGGACGATTGAGTGGGAGTGAGAAAGTGGTTCTCTTGTTGAGGCGACATCACCGTCCACTCCTTGTCAAAAACTCGTCCTTGAGCCGGTTCTTTGCCTCGTGGGCAAGCCGACGCGGAAGCGGTGTGAACGCCGCTCGGCAAAGTCCTCAAGGATTCAGGTCTCCCCAAGGTAGAGCGCCAAAGGATTTGCCCCTGCCTGCCATGCGGCCACGGCTCGGAGCGGGTTACGGCAACAACTCCAAGGCAATCTGGCAACTCGCTTGATGCAGGACGGGCGGAAGACCCCCCGTTCAAATCACCATTCCGTGCGGAATCATGCCGTTGCGCGGGATGACCACAATGCCGTCGCGGATGTAGTAAAGTTCGTGGTCGAAGTTTTCCGGCTTGCCCGCGGGAGAAATCTTCACGTCGTTCCCGACGCGCGCGTTCTTGTCAATGATGGCGTTTTCGATGCGGCAGTGCGATCCGATGCCGATGCGGGGCTGGCCGGCCCGTTCATGCACCACGATGGATTCCTGGGATTCGTAGTAATCGCACCCGAGCGCGACGACACGGTTCAACTCCGTGCCCGTGCCCACCAGCGTGCGCAGGCCGATGATGCTCTGGGTGATCCGGGCCTGGTTGATGATGCAGCCGTCGCTCACCACCGCGTGATCAATGTGCGCCCCGTTGATTTTCGAGCCGGGCAGGAAGCGGGGCCGGCTGAAGATGGGCGCGCTCATGTCAAAAAAGTTGAACCGCGGCAGTTCCGCCGCCACGTCAAGGTTGGCCTCGAAGAAGGCCCGGATGGTGCCGATGTCCTCCCAGTAGCCTTGGAAGACATACGAGCAAACCCGCCGCGTCTCAATGGCCTGCGGGAGGATGTGCTTGCCGAAATCCGTGAACGTGTTGTCGAGCAGCGCGCGGATTATCTCGCGGTTGAACACGTAAATGCCCATGGAGGCCAGGAACAGTTCGCGCCCGCCGTCAATGCCCAGCCGCGGATACCACTCCTGCGGCAGTCGCAACGAATCAAGGGTCGCGGACTCCTTCGGTTTTTCCACGAAGCGTGTGATGCGCCGTTCTTCGTTGATCTGCAGGATGCCCAGGGACTGGGCCTCGTTGCGCCCGACGGGGATGGTGGCGATGGTGATCTCCGCCCCGGAGTCCCGATGCTGGTTCACCACGCTCCGAAAATCCATCCGATACAACTGGTCGCCACTCAGGATCAACAGGTAATCGAAATCGTGGTTCAGGAAGTGGACCAGGTTTTTACGCACCGCGTCCGCCGTGCCCTCGTACCAGGAGGCATCGGCGAAGGTCTGTTGCGCGGCGAGGATTTCCACAAACCCGCTCGAGAACTGGTCGAATTTGTAGGACTGGGAGATGTGCCGGTGCAGGGAGGTGGAGTTGAACTGCGTGAGGATGTAAATCCGGCGGAAACCGGAGTTGATGCAGTTGGAAATGGGCACGTCCACCAGCCGGTACTTGCCGGCCAGCGGCACGGCGGGTTTGGCCCGGTCCTTGGTGAGCGGGAACAGGCGCGTGCCCTGTCCGCCGCCCATGATGACGCACAGGACATTGCTCGTGTTGAGGGATTGCCGGCCGGTCTGTGACATAAGGGCCTGTTGCTCAGGTCGGACACGTTTTACAACTGCTTGAGAGGAAGGGTCAAGCGCCATTCGGAAAACCGCTCCGATTTCGCTCAAGCCGGTCCTCCCGCCGCAACAGCGACCCATCCTTCGCGGGCGATCCGGACAAATCATGGTGAGCAGATGCCAAAAAATGCAAAGCCAGTGAACAGCCTTGTCCGCAAACTCTCCGCAGGCTGTTTTGAGGACGCGTTCGAAGCGTGGTGGCTTGGGCAAACGGGGTGGTGGCACGCCTCGCGTCCAGGACAGAAAGCAAGCAGACCGCCGCGGGCGGCCGGACATCCCAAGCAAACACGAGCGGAGTGAGCAGGACTTTGGACGCAACCTTGGCGGTCGCGGACGCGCCTCCCCGGCGCGAGGCCGCGGCGCGGGCGCGTACGGCCTGCTTTCACTGCGGCGAACCTTGCCCCGATGACAGCATCGCCAGCGGCCCGAAGCGCTTTTGTTGCAACGGTTGCCTCACGGTCCACGATATCCTGACCCGGAGCGGCTTGGGACAGTTCTACGAATTGAACGAGCGGCCCGGCATCCGCGTGCGACCGGCCGAGCCCCGCGAGCGATGGACCTTTCTCGATGAACCCGAGGTGCAGCAGCGGCTGCTGGATTTCACCGACGGACGCCAAAGCCGGATCACGCTCCACCTTCCGGCGATTCATTGCGTCGCTTGTGTCTGGCTGTTGGAAAACCTGTTCCGTCTCCATCCGGGCATTGGCGGATCGCAGGTCAACTTCGGCCGTCGTGAAGTGGCCATCACGTTCACGCCCGAGAAGATCAAGTTGAGCGACCTGGTGGCGCTGCTGGCCTCCATCGGCTACGAACCGACGCTGACGCTCAATGAACTGGAGAAGCGGGCGTTGAATCCGATGCGCAAGCGGCAGTGGCTGCAGGTGGGCGTTGCCGGCTTCGCGTTCGGCAACATCATGCTGTTCAGCCTGCCGCAGTACTTCGGGCTGGATGGGTTCAGTGGTCCGGCGTTCAAGACGCTGTTTGGCTGGCTCAGTCTCGCGCTCGCACTCCCCGTCGTGGTGTTCAGCGCGTCGGACTACTGGAAATCGGCGCTCCTGTCGCTGCGGCAACGGATGTTGACCCTCGAAGTGCCCATCGCACTGGGATTGGCGGCCATCTACGGCCAGAGCCTTTACGAAATCCTTTCCGGCGTTGGCGAGGGCTACTGCGACTCGCTCACCGGCCTGATCTTCTTCCTGCTCTGCGGCCGTGCCTTCCAGCAAAAGACCCAGGAACGGCTGGCGTTTGATCGCGACTACAAATCGTTCTTTCCGTTGAGCGTAACGAGGATTCGTCCGGACACCGCGCGAATTCAAGATGCTTCAAGAGCGGATGAAGCCGAAAGGGAGAAATGGAGAAAAGGGGAAAGGGAGCTTTTGGAGCGGGCGGAACCCCTCCCTTCTTCCCCCTTCCCGCTTTTTCCCTCCGCGGAATCGCAGCTTTGGGCAGCCGGAAGCCCGGCCTCATCGGAAACCGAGCGCGTCAGTCTCTCTCAACTCCGGGTGGGCGACCGTATCCTCATCCGCAATCGCGAACTCATCCCGGCGGACGGGAAACTGCTTAACGGACCGGCCTTCATTGACTACAGCTTCGTCACCGGCGAATCCGAGCCGGTGGCAAAGCAGGCTGGCGATTATCTTTATGCCGGCGGGCAGCAGATCGGCGCGGCCATCGAGGTCGAGGTCGTCAAGGCCGTCTCGCAAAGCTATCTGACCTCGCTGTGGAATCATGAAGCCTTTCGGAAGCGCCGCCACCACAGCCTGGACACGCTCACGAACCGTTACAGCCGGCGATTCACATTGATCGTCGTGGCGGTGGCGCTCCTGGCTGGACTGTTCTGGACAACCTCGGGTGATCTGCCGCGCGGCATCAAGGCCTTTGTCTCGGTGCTCATCGTCGCCTGCCCCTGTGCGCTGGCGCTGGCCGCGCCATTCACGTTGGGCACGGCGCAACGCTGGCTGGCGCGCTGGAGCATCTTCTTGAAGAACGCGTTCGTGATCGAACGCATGGCGCGCGTGGACACCATTGTGTTCGACAAGACGGGCACGTTGACTTCGGCGGGGGTGAACGCGGTGAAATTCGTGCGCGCGCCGGAGTGCGATGCGCCCTCCCTCACCCCGGCCCGCTCCTGCTGGGAGAGCGAGAACCGTTCGCAGTCCTCAGGCAAAACTGACACGGGCGACATCCGGACCATCGTCAAAAAAAATCAGAACGGCCGGCTGCCATCCCCTCTCCCAGCGGGAGAGGGTGAGGGTGAGGGAGAACTGACCGAGGACGAGGCCCGGTGGATTTTTTCGCTGACACGTCATTCCACCCATCCGCACTCCGTTCGCATCAGCGAATCCTTTGGCGGGAAGCTGATCCCCGAACCGGTGTGTTCGTTCCTGGAAACGCCCGGTTGCGGCATCGCGGGCCAGGTGGACGGGCGCGAAATCCGGCTTGGTTCGCGCGCCTGGCTGGAGTCGTGCGGCATCACCGCAGGCCAGGCGGCGCGCCTGTCTCCGTCGGCAAGCCGAGTTGATGGAGAGCGACAGGAGGCCTGTTCCATTGAATGCGGCAGCACCGTCCACGTGGCAATTGGCGGTCGTTATCGGGGAGCGTTTGTGCTGACAAGCAGGTTGCGGCCGGAAGCGGACCGGTTGGTCCAGAAGCTCGCCGGGCATTACGAACTGGCGCTGCTGAGTGGTGACAACGAACGGGAACGCGAGCGGTTTCGCACCCTGTTCGGCGACAAGGCGGAGCTGAATTTCAACCAAAGCCCGTTGGACAAGCTGGGGTTCATCCGTCGCCTCCAGGAATCCGGCAAGACCGTGATGATGGTGGGCGATGGCCTGAACGACGCGGGCGCGCTCCAACAAAGTGACATCGGCGTGGCGGTGGTTGAGGAGGTGGGCGCGTTTTCCCCGGCCAGCGACGTGATTCTGGACGCGGCCCGCGTGCCGCAGCTTCTTGAAATTCTCAAGCTCGCCCGTCGTGCCGCCCGCATCGTGCGGGCCGGCTTTGCCATTTCGGCGGCCTACAATGTGGGCGGGGTCGGCATCGCGGCGGCGGGTTTGCTTTCGCCGGTGGTGTGCGCGGTGCTGATGCCGGTGAGTTCAGTCACCGTGGTGCTGTTCGCCTGCGGCGTGACAACCTGGGCGGCGCGCGGAATCAAGGTGAAAACCCAGATCCGAAATCCGAAATCCGAAACTGGCGGTGAGCGGAGTGCGCCGCGTGATGCGGATCCCGAATTTCGGACTTCGGGCTTACAAAGAGCATGAGCGTCATCATTCTCCTCATTCTTGCGAGCCTGGCGGTGGCGCTGCTGTTCCTGGGCGGTTTCATCTGGGCGGTGCGGTCGGGCCAGTTTGACGACACCCTCACGCCTTCGATGCGGGTGCTGATGGATGAAGACCGTGCAACAAGTCCGGCTCGAACTGTGAACGCGCGTCTCCCCCTCACGCCGGCCCTCTCCCGCCGGGAGACGGAACAGCCCTCGTCCGCGCCTCTTTGCACGGATGTTCGTGCTGCAATCCCCGATCCGCGTCATCCTCAAGACCGGCGAACAATTCTCCCTCTCCCGGCGGGAGAGGGCCGGGGTGAGGGAGAACCGCACGATTACCAGAAGCGCGGCGTTCCGCCCGCGCCCGGCCCAACCCGACACTGAGTTTCCAAAATCCTATGAACACAAACGTAGAAACCTTCAAGTATGACAATGGAATTGTCCGCGCGTTCGCGATTGCCACCATCGTCTGGGGCATCGTGGGCTTCAGCGCGGGCTTGTTGATCGCCTGCCAGTTGTTCTGGCCGGACCTGAATTTCAACCTGCAGTTCACCACCTTTGGCCGGCTGCGCCCGTTGCACACCAACGCCGTGATTTTCGCCTTCGTGGGCAACGGCATGTTCATGGGCATCTACTATTCGCTGCAACGGCTCTGCAAGGCCCGGATGTTCAGCGATTTCCTGAGCTGGGTGAATTTCTGGGGCTGGCAGGCGATCATCGTGGCGGCGGCCATCACGCTGCCGCTCGGCCTGACCACCAGCAAGGAATACGCGGAACTCGAATGGCCGATTGACATCGCCATCACGGTGGTCTGGGTGGCCTTCGCGGTGAATCTGTTTGGGACCATCGCCAGGCGCCGCGAGAAGCACATGTATGTGGCGATCTGGTTTTACATCTCGACGGCGGTCACGGTGGCCGTGCTGCACATCTTCAACTCGCTCGGGATCCCCGCCGGCTGGTTCAAGAGCTATTCGGTCTATGCCGGGGTCCAGGACGCGCTGGTGCAATGGTGGTATGGCCACAACGCCGTGGCCTTCTTTCTGACCACGCCCTACCTGGGCTTGATGTATTACTTCCTGCCCAAGGCTTCCGGCCGACCGGTGTTCAGCTACCGGCTTTCCATCATTCACTTCTGGGCGCTGATCTTCCTCTACATCTGGGCGGGCCCGCATCACCTGCTTTACACCGCGCTGCCGGACTGGGCGCAATCGCTCGGCATGGTGTTCTCGCTCATGCTCATCGCCCCAAGCTGGGGCGGCATGTTGAACGGATTGCTCACCTTGCGCGGCGCATGGAACAAACTGCGCGAGGAGCCGATGCTCAAGTTCATGGTCGTGGCGGTGACCGCCTACGGCATGTCCACGCTGGAAGGTCCGATGATGTCCATCAAGAGCGTCAACTCGCTTTCCCACTTCACCGACTGGACGATCGCCCACGTCCACACGGGCGCGCTCGGCTGGAATGGTTTTCTCACCTTCTCGGTGCTCTACTGGTTGTTCCCGAAGCTTTACAACACCAAGTTGTTCTCGACCAAGCTGGCCAATTACCACTTCTGGATCGGGCTGCTGGGCATGATGTTCTACGTCATCCCGATGTACGCCGCCGGCGTGACGCAGGGCCTGATGTGGAAACAATTCACCGCCGACGGCTTCATGCAATACGCCAACTTCCTCGAAACCGTGTTGCAGATCGTGCCCCTGTACATGCTGCGTGCGGTGGGAGGGACGCTGTATATCATTGGCGCGGTGCTGATGGCCATCAACCTGTATCGCACGGCGAAGAGTGGACAGTTCGTGGCCGAACAGGAGGCCCAAGCGGTGCCGCTGGTGAAACAACCGGTCGCGAAAGAACACGCCACCAGCGCCTGGCACGGGCATCGCTGGCTGGAAGCCAAGCCGCTCACCTTCACCGTGCTGGCCGCCATCGCGATTCTCATCGGCGGTCTGATCGAAATCGTTCCCCTGTATCTCATCAAGAGCAACGTGCCGACCATCTCCGCGGTCAAGCCCTACACGCCGCTCGAGGTCCTGGGCCGCGACATTTACATCCGCGAGGGCTGCGTGGGCTGTCATTCGCAGATGGTTCGTCCGTTCCGATCCGAAACCGAGCGCTACGGCGAATACTCCAAGGCCGGCGAGTATGTTTATGACCATCCCTTCCTTTGGGGCTCGAAACGCACCGGGCCGGACCTGCATCGTGTGGGTGGCAAGTATCCCGATGCGTGGCACTATAACCACATGGACGATCCGGGCAGCACTTCGCCGGGCTCGATCATGCCGCGGTATCCGTGGTTGTTGACGCAGAAACTCGACACCGCCTCGCTGCCGGCGCGCCTCGCCGCCTTGCGCAAGGTGGGTGTGCCCTACGAAACCGGCTATGAGAACGGCCCGGCCCAGAAGGAACTCGAGGCGCAGGCCCAACAAATCGTGCTCGGACTGAAGGTCGGCTCGGTCGAAGCGCAGCCAGACAAGGAAATCATCGCCCTGATCGCCTACCTGCAGCGCCTGGGCAAGGACATCAAGGCGGCGACGCCCACGCCGTCACCAGTGGCGGCCGGCGACGCCCCCGCCGCGACAGCCGCGCTCTCCAATCCGTGAGGTTGCCATGCTTAGGAACGTTGTTGAACATATCGGTGGCGTGGGGCTGTATGGGATCATTTCCATCAGCCTGTTCTTCGCCTTCTTCACCGGCATGCTGATCTGGGCGCTGCGGCTGAAGAAAAGTTATTTGAACTCGATGCGCGAACTGCCGCTCGACGGCGGCGAAGTCGCGCCGGAACCCCAAAACGAAAAACCTCTGGAATCCAAACGGCCATGAACGATCAAGACGAACACCTGCTGCTGGACCACGAAGCCGACGGCATTCGCGAACTGGACAACAAACTGCCGCGCTGGTGGGTGTGGTTGTTTTACGGAACGATCATTTTCTCCGCCATCTACCTTTCCTACTATCACGTCTTCGCCCGGGGCAACCTGGCCGCCAAGGGCCAGATGCTCGCCGAGTACGAGGCCGAGATGAAGATTGGCGACGCGATCAAAAACGCCGCGATGGCGAAGTTCGAGGAAAACCTGGGCGCGCTCGAGCCGTCGCAGGATGCGGCGGTGCTGGCGGAGGGCAAGGAAGTCTTCCTCAAGCTGTGCGCCCCGTGCCATCGCGCCGACGGCGGCGGCCTGGTCGGACCGAACCTGTGCGATGACTACTGGATTCACGGCTCGAACTACGTGGACTCGGTCCGGACCATTTGGAACGGCGTCCCCGCCAAGGGCATGGTGCAATGGAAAGGCGTGCTCAAGCCCCAGGAAATCACCGCCGTGGCCAGCTACATTTACACCTTGCGCGGCACCCAACCGCCAAATCCAAAACCACCGGAAAACCTCGCGCCGGTGCAGACCGGCCCGAGTGAATACGAATAAAAATCCGAAATCCGATGCTTGAAGTCCAAAGAACTTTCACAGTCAAAGACGCGTCACCGGTGTTGTGTCGCGTGGTGGTCAGGCTTCGGAATTCGGACTTGTTCCAAGACCCGGCCTTCGGCCTTCGGATTTACCGGCCATGACCGCCCTGCCGCCAGGAAATAAACCGGGCGAAGCGCCTGAACCCGAGAGCGCGGTGAAGTCCGTGGACTGGTCGGATTATCGCGAACACCTCGCGACCGCGGACAAGGAGGGCCGCCGCATCTGGATCTATCCGCGCAAGCCGCGTGGCTGGTTCACGAACGCCCGCACCTGGTTGAGCTGGGTGCTGCTGGCGGTCATGTTTGCCGGGCCGTTCATCCGGGTGAACGGCAACCCGCTGCTCCTGCTCAACTTTGTCGAGCGCAAGTTCGTCATTCTGGGTCAGATCTTCTGGCCGCAGGACATGCTGATCTCGGCGGTGACCTTGCTGATCTTTTTCATGGGCATCGTCGTGTTCACGGCGGCGTTTGGCCGGCTGTGGTGCGGCTGGACCTGCCCGCAGACCGTGCTCATGGAAATGGTCTTCCGGAAGATCGAGTACTTCATCGAAGGCGACGCCCACGAACAGCGGGCTTTGGCCAAAGCCCCGTGGACGGCGGCCAAGCTGGCGAAGAAGCTGACCAAGCACGGCATCTTCTTCGGGCTTTCCTTCGTCGTCGGCAACACCCTCCTGGCCTACATCATCGGCACCGAGCAACTGTTCCAGATCATCACCGACAATCCGATGAATCACCTCACCGGATTGACGTTCATGCTTCTGTTCACGTTGCTGTTCTATGGCATCTTCGCGCGCTTCCGCGAACAAGCCTGCACGTTCATCTGTCCTTACGGTCGCTTCATGTCCACGTTGCTCGACGAGAACACCATTGTCGTGGCCTACGATTACAAGCGCGGCGAGAAGCGCGGCACGCTGCGCCGCAACGTGACACCGGAGCAGCGCAGATCCGCCGGCCAGGGCGATTGCATTGACTGCAACCAGTGCGTCAGCGTCTGTCCCACGGGCATTGACATCCGCAACGGCACGCAGATGGAGTGCGTGCATTGCACCGCCTGCATTGACGCTTGCGACGCGGTGATGGACAAGATCCGGCGACCGCGCGGCCTCATCCGCTACGCTTCCCTCAACGGCATCGAGCGCGGCGAACGGTTGAAGGTGACGCCGCGCCTGGCGGGTTACGCCGCTCTGTTGCTGGCGCTCATCGGGCTGTGGATGTTCCTGGTGTTCACCCGGTCGGACGTGCAGGCCACGTTGCTGCGGGCGCAGGGCGCCTTGTTCCAGCAAATGCCCGACGGCCACTTCAGCAACCTTTACACGGTGAAAGTTCTGAACAAGACCCATCGCGAGATGCCCATTGAGCTGAAACTGGAGAGCCCAACCGGCGACCTGTTTGTCATGGGGGCAAGCAACATCGTCGTGCCGCCGGAGAAACTCGCCGAAACCTCCGTGCTCATTGAACTGGACCGCAGCGTGATGAAGAGCGGCACCACCCCGCTGGTCGTGGGGGTATATTCCAACGGCCGCAAAATGCAAACCCTCAAAACGGGGTTCATCGGCCCCCGCAAAGACACCGACTAAAACCCGAAATCTGAATGACCAAATCCGAAGGAAATCCGAAATCCGAGTTCCGGCCAGCCTCTCATCCGATCCCCAACGCGGGTGTAAGCCTTCGCCCTGGCTTCGGGTCTCGAATTTCGTACTTCGGATTTCGCCCTCCGAGGTTCGTAACGCCAAACGGTTCACTGCCATGAATACCACTCGCAGCCTCTGGCCCTGGGGCATCACCCTGGCCTTCGTCCTGTTCGCCCTGGGCATCGCCACCATGGTGGTCATCGCCTGCTCGCACAAGGTGGACCTGGTCCGCCCGGATTATTACGACGAGGAAATCCGGTATCAGGCCCAACTGGACCGCCTGAACCGCACGGCGCGATTGAACGAGCTCGTCAAAATTACGTACGATGACGCCAACCGGCGTCTGACGATTTCCCTGCCGCCCGCTCATGCCGGCCCGGACACGGCGGGCCGGATTGAACTCTATCGCCCCTCGGCCACGAACCTCGACCGGCAGCTCAACCTCGCGCTCGATGCGAACGGCGTGCAAACCGTGGACGTCGCCACGTTGATTCCCGGACTGTGGAAGGTCCGTGTTCATTGGACCGTGCAGCAGGAGGAGTTTTTCGCCGATCAAAGCATCATCGTGAAGCGGACTGAACCAGGTGGGACAGGCGTCCCACCTGTCTCCAGCTCCGTGGACTCTGCCAATCTCGCACGAATGCCGATCAGCAATGAGACAGGCGCGACGCCCGTCCTGCGTTGACCATGGAACTCTGGACCGCGTTCATCCTGGGCCTGGTGGGAAGCCTGCATTGCGCGGGCATGTGCGGCCCGCTGGCCCTGGCACTGCCGCACACGGGCACGAACGCTTCCACTTTCTTCCTCGGACGAACGGCCTACAACTTGGGCCGGCTGACCACCTACTGCGTGTTGGGATTGGGCTTCGGCCTGTTGGGCAAGAGCCTGTCCATGGTCGGCGTTCAGCGCTGGGTGTCCATCGCCCTTGGCGCAAGCCTGCTGGCGGGACTGTTTGCTTCGCGCAAACTGGCGCTGTGGCGGCCGATGACCCTGCTCGTCGAGCAACTCAAATCTCGCATGGGCGCGCTGCTCCGGCGGCGCTCGCTGGACGCGTTGCTCGTGCTCGGGTTGCTCAACGGCCTGCTGCCGTGCGGGTTGGTCTATGTGGCCTGTGCCGGCGCCACCACGACCGGCGACCTGTTCAACGGCGCGCTTTACATGCTGGCTTTCGGCGCCGGCACCGTGCCGATGATGCTCGCCATCAGCCTGTCGGGAAAACTCGTGCCGTTCTCGCTGCGCCTGAAACTGCTCAAAGCCGTGCCGTTGGCGGTCTTTGTTCTGGGCACGCTGTTGATCCTGCGAGGCATGTCGCTCGGCATCCCGTTCGTCAGTCCGGACTTGTCGGAGGGCGGCGCGGGTTGTTGCCACAAGTAGCCGGGAACACCCCAAACCGTCCGTCAAGTCCCTCGATCCCGGGGCGGCAACACTTGGTTCCTCGCTGTTTTCAGTGGAATGGAATTGAGAGAATACAGGTGAATGATCTGAAGTCTCGGCAACGGTCTCCCTCTCCCAGCGGGAGAGGGAAAAAGGGTGAGGGAGAGTCTTCGCATCCAT
>WYBW01000004.1 GCA_011525685.1 Verrucomicrobiia bacterium | reverse complement strand
CAACCGCTGCGAATTCCTGGCCTGCCACGCCGTGCCTGGGCCCGCCGACTGGAAGTCGGCGATACCGCAGGTTGGGAAACCTGCGCTCCGCCAGGAATGCCTGCCTGCAATAAACTGAGATGCGCCCCTTCCCGGATGCCAACGGCCGGAGTTGTGTCTGAAGCGCGTGCCGAAGTGGAGGTGCAGCCGCGGAGTTCCGACTACATGACCATGCCGCCGTCCACGGTCAACACCTGTCCGGTGATGTAGCGCGCCGCCGGGCTGGCCAGAAACAACGCCGCGTTGGCCACGTCTTCCGCCTGACCAAAACTGCCCAGCGGAATCTGCTTCAACATCTCCGTCTTCATTTCCGGTTTGATGTCCGCCGTCATGTCCGTCTCGATGAATCCGGGCGCGATGGCGTTGACGGTGATGCTGCGAGATCCAAGCTCCCGCGCCATGGATTGCGTAAAGCCAATCAGACCCGCCTTGCTGGCCGCGTAATTCGCCTGGCCCGCGTTGCCGATCAGACCGATGACCGAGGCCACGTTGATGATCCGGCCCGAGCGTTGCTTGAGCATGACGCGGCTGAACGCCTTGGTGACCAGGAACGCGCCCTTGAGATTCGTATCGAGCACCGTGTCCCAATCCGCCTCGCTCATCCGCATGAGCAGACCGTCGCGCGTGACGCCGGCGTTGTTCACCAGAATGTCCACGCGACCGGCTTCGGCCAGAATCTTTTCGGCCGCGGCGCTCACGCTGGCCGCATCCGCCACGTCCACCGCGTGCGCCCAGGCTTTGCGGCCCAGGGCGCGAACTTCGTTGGCGACTTTTTCGGAATTCTCCGCGGTGCGCGAGACGCAGACGACATCCGCGCCCTCGATGGCGAACCTCAACGCGATGGCGCGGCCAATGCCCCGGCCGGCGCCCGTGACGACGGCAATCTGATTCTCAAGCTGGTTCATGCGGCGGATGGTTTAACCGTGAAGCAGCCAAAAGGACATGAAAAAGTTGCGCGGCGGGGAAATGCCTAAATGCTTGCCGACTGTGGAGCGCGGCGTTTACGCCGCCTCATCGCCGGCTTGTGAAATCGGCGTCGAAGCGGCCTCAAGGCCGCGCGCCACGGCTGTTCGGCCTTCACCCAAAGGGTGAAATCCATGCGCGCCTGTCGGGATGGATTCAGAGGAACTGCCCCGGTCCAGCCAAGCGAGCTTGCGACGGCGGCAGGAAGGGATACTCTCGCACCGGAATGAACACAAACCTTCCGCCTCCGGTCACACCGCCGGCGGGTGGCCCGTTGGAAACGCCCGAGACGAAGCGCCGTCCTTGGGGGCTGTACGTGATCGGACTGGTGCTCGGCCTCGGGTTGTTGCTGTGCGCGACGGTGGCCATCACGATCTGGTACATCCAGCGTCCGATCAAACCCGTGGTGTTGTCGGCGGCGGAACAGGCGGCGGTGGAAAAGAAGTTGGAGCAGCTCAGTGGAACTCCTGCCGATGCCACCCGTGTGCCGACGAAGGAGGACGCGCCTCCTCCCGTGGAACTGGACCGGCCTTACGAGCCGGGGTCAAAGGTGTTCCGGTTGACCGAACGGGAACTCAACGGGTTGCTGAACGCCAACACCGACCTGGGACAGACCGTGCGTTTGGAATTGGGACGGAACGCCATCAACGCTTACGTGGCCGCGCCCATCCCGGAAGACGTGCCCGTCCTGGGCGGGAAGATGTTCCGGGCGCGCGCACGGTTTCGTGTTTCGTTGAGCCAGGAACAGGGCGCATCACCTTACGCGATTTTGGAGGACGCGACGGTGTTTGGTTTGAGTCTGCCCAAGGCCTGGCTGGGAGGGTTGAAAGGAGAAAACCTGCTGGCCGATGCCATGGGCCGGCGCGACGGAGCGCCAGTGTTGCAGGGAATCAAAAGCCTCCGAATCGAACCCGGCGCGTTGGTGTTGGAAGTCGAGGATTGAAGGTCGGCGCCCAGAAAAGGATCAGTGATGCTCCCGCCGGTGAAGTGGTTTCGGTCAGGCGGCGAGCGTCTTCGCGGTGGCTTCCAGACTTGCGGAGTCAGCGACGTTCAGCATCTGCGCGTTCTTGTCTATGCGCTTCATGAAGCCGCTGAGCGCCATGCCCGGGCCCAGCTCGATGAACCGCGTGAAATCCTGCGCCAGGAGGTAACGCATGGATTCCTCCCAACGCACGGACGATGTAACCTGCTCCACGAGTCGCGCACTGATTTGATCAGGGCTGCCGTGCGGTTGCGCCGTGACGTTGGAAATCACCTGCACAACGGGTGCGGCGATCTTTGCGGATGCGAGTTCTGACTGGAGCTTCGGTTGCGCGCTGGCCATCAGGGGCGAGTGATACGCGCCAGCCACAGGCAGCGGAATCGCCCGGCGCGCGCCCTTGGCCTTGGCCAGGTCGCAGGCCCTCTCGATGCGGTCCGACTCGCCGGAAATGACGAGTTGGCCGGGGCAATTGAGATTTGCCAGCACCACACCCGCTTCCGCGCAGACGTCGCGAGTCGCCGCTTCGTCCAGGCCGATCACCGCGGCCATGCCGCCTTGTGTCACGTCGCATGCCTCCTGCATGAAGCGGCCGCGTTGTCGCACCACGCGCAAGCCGTCCTCGAAACTCATCGCCCCCGCCGCGGTCAACGCGGTGAATTCTCCCAGCGATAATCCCGCGGTGGCCTGAAATTGCAACGACGGCACGCGCTCTTTGAGCAACTGAAACGCGACCCAGCTCACCAGAAAAATGCCCGGTTGCGCGTTCTCGGTCTCGGTCAGTTCGGAGTCGGGCCCGTTGAAACAAATCGAAGTCAGGTCGTAGCCGAGCGCGGCGTTGGCGTGATCGAACCAGGCTCTGGCCGAGGGAAAACTCCCGGCCAGGTCCTTGCCCATCCCGACGACTTGTGCGCCCTGGCCGGCGAAAAGAAGCGCCGTCTTGCTCATGTGGGTGGATTCAACAACCGCACTTCGCGCTGCGGGAACGGAATCGAAACACCGCGCGCGCGGAATTCCTCGACGAGGGCCTTGTTGACTTCGCCTCTGGCCAGGCCGTAATCAGGCACGGGCACCCAGGGCCGGACGGCGATGTTGATCGAGGAGTCGGCCAGCAGCGTCACCCGCACCACGGGCTCGGGGTCCTGGAGCACGCGCGGATTGCGCTTCAGGACGTCGTTGACCGCGCCCAGCGCCAGGTTCAGGTCCGTGCTGTAGGCGACGCCGACCACCACGTCGAGTTGCCGGATCTTGCCATAGTTGTGCAGGACTTCCCCGACAATCTTCCGGTTGGGAATGACGATCCGCGAAAGGTCCGGGTGACTGAGCACGGTGTTAAAGAGTTCAATGAATTCCACGCGGCCCTCCTCGCCGGCCATGCCCACGTATTCGCCCACGCGGAAGGGTTTGGTGAAGATGATGATCAGCCCGGCGGCCAGGTTGCTCAACGGACCCTGGAGGGCCAGCGCGATGCCGGCGCCGGCGATGCCCAGGCCGGTGATGAGCGGGAGCAGTTCAACCCCGAGGTTTTGGAGCGCCAGCACGACAAACAACCCCACCACCAGCACGCGCAACAATCGCAGGATGAGCTGGCGCACCGGCGGCTCGAGTTCCAACTTGAAGAGCCATCGCTCCATGATGCTGGCAACCCAGCGGGCGACAAAGAAACCGATCACCAAGATCACCAGCGCCGTCACGGCCTTGGGACCGAATTCGACGCTCAGGTCCACGATCTTCTGTTTGGCGTGCTGGAGGGTGTCGAGGTTCAAAAGTTGGTTGGTCATACGCGGCAGAGGTTGGCAAGGGTTACGTTCGCATGAACGACCCGACCATAGGAAGTTGGGCGGGCCTCAACAAGCTTGTTTCCGCGCAAAGAACGGCGACCGCTCATCACCGCTTGAGCAGCACCCCCAGCAGCACCCCCAGCCCGAACACCACGCCCAGCGATTGGTAGGGATAGCGTCGAATGATGCGGTCCGTGGCGCGGGCGCCGGCCAGCGCCTGACCGCGGATGCGTTCGCCCCGGGTCTTGACCCGTTCAAGCGCGCTGGCCAGTTCGGCCTTGGTCGCCTCGGGCAGCACGCCGCCGCTGGCGTGGACCAACGCCTCCGCGTCCTGCAAAAGCAAGGTCACATCCTCAGCCAGCTTGTCCAGCGAGGCGTCCTCCGCCGTGAGATTGTCAAAATAAACTTCCATACTCAGCTCTCCGCCTGGCATCCGCCGGACGCTCCACTCCGAAACGCATCCGGCCATCTGACTTTACAGTCTCGCAAACGCGCCGGAAAGGCAACCCTGCATCGCCACGCTGAAAATTTTCTCCTTTCGCGCCTCTTGGCCATGGCTGACCAACACCCCGACCCGTGTTTCGCCGGTTGGCTAAGGTGACTTACCGCCCACCCAAGCCGGCGTGGTAATTGGCAATCAACTCCGCATGGCGCAAGTGGCGGTCATACAGCCGGAGGGCGAGCAAACGTCCCTTCAACGACGGCGCAATCCTGGCCTCGCGGTCGCCATTCACGTCCATCAAGTCCGGGGAAAACCGCCCCCAACCGTATTGGCGTTCGCGACCGCCATCGCAAACAACTCCATCCACCACGAACGAAATGATGCGCGCCCCGCCATCCACAATGATGCCGAGGTGATGCGGCCTGTTGGTCTTGAGCAAATCAGCGTCGCAACGCCACGAGTTGGTCAGCGCGCCATCGCTAAACACCAATTCCACTGCTGAATGAGAGGTTGTCCCAAGCAGAAGACCCCTTCCGCCGCTGTCGCGGCTGTCGAGCAGTACTTGGCCCGCAGACAGATCATCGAAGCTCACCTGCACCTCCAGCGTGAAGCCACCCCGCTTGGAAAGATTGGCCAGCCGAGGCAATGGGATCGCCGGTTTCTTCAAATGCTCTTTCTCCGCCTCAAGCACCAAACCCGCTTGCGTCACCTGGTTTACCTCGCCCTGCGTCCAGAGCCCTTCGAGCAGCGCCGCCTCGATGGGATGAACGCGGCAGATTTCCTTCTGGGTTTCGGTGATCCAATACCTGCCATCCTGCTCGACGAGGTCCGGATAACTCATGCGCGTGGACACGTGATCGTCGTAAAGCAGGATTTCGGGTTGCGACCAATGAATGAGTCCCTCGCGCAAGGTGCCGCCGGTGACCCACGCAGGATTGCGGCTCTCGAAGGTCCGGCCGCCGTGGTTATGAAACCAGAGCAGGAACTTTCCGTTCGCGCACCTGAACAACCGCGGACACGCGCGCGGGTTTTTGAGAATGCGACCGCCGGGCGTGTAGGTGGCCGGCTCGGGCTTCGTCCAAGTGCGCCCGCCGTCGTGGCTGTAACTGTGGCAGGGAAAGCCGTTGGTCGTCCGATAAATGCAATACCAGCGGTCGCCACCGAGCGGCACGGCATTGAATTCCTCCTGGATCGAGCCAAACTCCGGCGCGCGCAACCCCGTCTCTCCCTCCGGCAACACTTGCCAGCGGATTTGGTTCACGTCCGGTTCGGTGAGAATGTTGTCCGAGCGAAAAAACCAGCCCTCGCCAAAATCGAGCATGTATTGGCCCAGCTTCGTGAAGCCAAACATCGCCACGCCGTTGTCCACCTTCGGCTTGTCAATGCCCCAGAAGATTTGCACGGCGCCCCGCCAGTCGTTGGTGCGATCGCACTCCGTCACCCGCACCGGCAGGCGGTGGCGTTCTTTGGACCAGGTCCGGCCGTGGTCGTCAGAGTAGCGGAAGGCATACCAGCCGAGCATGTCAGCGCGGATTCTCCGGCCGCGCAATTCCCGCACCCGATCGCCGTTGAAACTGTAAAACACATACACGCGCCCGCTTGGCGTGAGGAGCGGCGTGGCCCACGAAGCCTCGGGGCCGTCCGCGGGTTCGATGGGCGTGAGCGGGGACCAGGTCCGCCCCTGATCCGCGCTGATGCTGGAAGCGATGTGCTGGCCGGGGTCACCCTCCCGGCCTTGCCCGGTGGTCAGGACCGCCAGCCAGTTCTGGTCGCGTGTGACGACGACATACGCCTGATCACTGTAACCCGCGGATGGAATTTGAAAGCCGTTGGTGATGTTGCGCCAGTCGGGTTGAACCTGACCTGTGACCGATGGGCAACCAACCGCTCCGCCGGCCGCAACCCACACTGCCAGTACGAACCTGCGGCAGAAATCCCACACTCCAAGTTCCGCACGCCGCCCTTTCACAAGACCACTTCCGTTCCCACGCCCTCATCGGTGAAGATTTCCAGCAACACGGCGTGCGGCACCCGCCCGTCCACGAACGAAACCTTCTCCACGCCGGATTTGATCGCGGTCACGGCGCTGTCCACCTTCGGGATCATGCCCTTGTCAATCACGCCCGAGTCTTTGAGTTCTCTCACGGCGGCGATCTTCAAATGAGAAACCACCGAGTCCGGATTCTTGGGATCACTCAACAACCCGGGCACATCGCTCATGAACACCAGTCGCCGGGCCTTGAGCGCGATCGCCACCTGCGCGGCCGCCACGTCGGCGTTGCAGTTGTAAATCTTTCCATCCTCCCCGCGCGCGGTCGGGCTGATGACCGGTGTGATGCCCCTCGCGATGCAATCCAACAGCGGCCCGGTGTTCACACCAACGACTTCGCCCACGTAACCGATGTCCACCTTCGCGCCGGGTTGGTGCTTGTCCTCGAGCCAGAGCTTCCGGCAGGTAAAGATGTCCGCGCCGGAGAATCCTTTGGCCGCGCCGCCGAATGAATTGATCGCCGCGACCACTTCGGGATTGATTTCACGGGATAGCACCTCGTCCACGATTTTCACCGCGGCCTCGTCGGTGACTCTCATGCCCTGAATGAAATTCGCCTTCAAGCCGGCGGCGTCCATCGCGCGCGTGATGGCCTTGCCGCCGCCATGCACCACGACAGGGTTGATCTCGACGGCTTCGAGAAAAACGATGTCGCGCGCGACACCGTTCCGCACCGCCGGGTCGGGCGAGTCCATGAACGACCCGCCGTATTTCACCACGAACGTTGCCCCGCTGAACCGTTGAATGTAGGGCAACGCTTCGAGCAGCGTCGCCGCTTTGGCAATCAGGTCTTGCACGCGGGAATGAAAGAACGCCTGGTGGCGGGTTGCAATCCTGTTTATGCCCGCGCTGGAGTCTGGCGCAACGGCGGAGCAAGGCCGGCGATGACTCTTGTTTCCGCCTCGTCCCCAGCATCGGGTGTGCATCTGGTGGCGGAGACAAAACCCCATCGCACACATGACCCGAATCCTGGCTTGCCGCACCGATGGGCGACGCGCACCTGATAACCGCATCGAAGCACCCCGCTTTGACTTCCATGCTCGCTTCTTCTAGCCTGCGCCCATGAGAGTGATTCGTCACACCGACCCCGACTTCACCCGGCAACTGGCACAAGTGACCGCGCCGTCGAGCCTGTTCGATCCGGTCATCGAGCAACGCACCCGGGCGATCCTGGATGACGTCCAGGCGCGCGGCGACGCGGCATTGCTCGAACTCACCGAGCGCTTTGACGGTGCCAAACTCACGGCGGAGCAACTCCCCGTGACTTCGGCTGAACTCATGGCGGCTTCGCTCAAAGCTGACGAATCACTGCGGGCGGCGGTGGCCGAAGCGGAGCAGAACATCGCGAACTTTGCCCGGAAATCACGGCGAAGGAATTGGCAGATGACAAATTCCCACGGCGCCAAAGTTGGTGAAAAGTTTGACCCCTTCCAGCGCGTCGGCATTTACATCCCGGGAGGAACGGCGCCGCTGGTCTCAACGGCGCTCATGACCGTCACGCTGGCAAAAGTGGCCGGCTGCCAGGAGATCGTGGTCTGCACACCGTGCGGCAAGGATGGCCGAATCAATTCTGCGCTCTTGTTCGCGGCACGAGTGGCGGGCGCGACGGAAATCTACCGCGCCGGCGGAGCGCAGGCCATTGCGGCGATGGCCTACGGTACAAACACGATCCGGCGCGTGCAAAAGATCTTTGGCCCCGGCAACGCCTACGTCGTCACGGCGAAACGGCTGCTCGTGGGCCATGTCGCGATTGATCTGCTTCCCGGCCCGAGCGAAGTGCTCGTGCTGGCGGACGACACCGCGAATCCGGGATTTGCCGCTGCCGACTTGCTCGCGCAAGCCGAGCATGGTTCGGGACACGAACGCGTGTGGCTGGTGACGACCTCAGCCAAAGTGCTGAAAGCCGTGGAAAAGGAAACCGCGAAGCAATTGCCCAGGCTTGCGCGACGGGAGTTCATCCAGCGCGCGCTCGACCACAACGGCTGGCTGATTCAGGTGCGTTCGCTCGACGAAGCGGTGAAATTGGTGAACCAACTCGCACCGGAGCATTGCGAGGTGATGACCCGCAATCCGCGCAAAGTGTCCGCAGGCATCGTGACCGCGGGGGCAATTTTCCTCGGCCCGTGGTCGCCAACCGTGCTGGGCGATTACGTGGCCGGCCCCAGTCACACGTTGCCGACCGGCGGGGCGGGCGCCTCGTTCGCGGGACTGACGGTGGATCATTTCCAAAGGCGAACGAGCGTCGTGGAATACAATCGCGTCTCGCTCAGGAAAGCGTTGGTTGCTGTGGAGAGGTTTGCGGCTTTGGAGGGCTTGAGCGCGCATGGGAAGTCGGCGGACATTCGCCACTACGCATAGCAATACCATGAGCCCAATTTTACGTGGTTGTGGGTGTCGTCTTCCTGTTGCTTCCGGAAATCTTGATTATTGGTGCGACACTCCTTTCAACGCGTTGGCCAGCATTCGTCATCACATGGGTTATGGCGGCTGCCGTCATGGGTTTCCAATTCTGGTTGGCGGGAATTGGTGCGGGCATCGCAATGGCAACAACAGGTGATCTTGGAAGCAATTTCGTCATTTGGATACTGTCATTTGCATTTGTGACGACCACGATCACTTGTGCGCTGGTTATGAACTCCAAAGTTGATCGGTCGAAGTGGGACGATTCCTCATTCGCAGAACGCAAGCCAGGTGGCACTGTTGAACACACGGCTTGAGTCCCCTCTCGCGGTGGCCTAGCATTAAAGCATGAATCTGAAACTCACAGCCGTCTTTCGCCGGTTTCCGGAAGGCTACGCCGCGTTTGTCGAGGAGCTGCCTGGCGCCAACACACAAGGAGCGACATTGGAAGAGGCGCGCGCGAATCTGGCGGAGGCGGTCGCGATGGTTCTTGAGGCCAATCGCGAACTGGCCGAAGAAGAATTGCGCGGTCAGGATGTCATCCGTGAGCCGTTGCTGCTCGGCGCGGCATGAAGCGGCTGGATCTAATCCGGCATCTGGAAGCTCACGGGTGCGCGCTCCTTCGCGAGGGCGGCAACCACACCATTTACGTCAATCGGGCGAAGAAGAGGATTTCGGCTGTTCCGCGTCATCGGGAAATTATCGAGTTCACCGCGCGAAAGATCTGCAAAGACCTGGAGATACCTTCGCCTTGAAAAACCTGCGCTTACTCATCCGCCCGCTGGTTCGTTCGCTTCACGCCTACGTCCCGGGTGAGCAGCCAAAGATCAAAGGGTTGATCAAGCTCAATACGAATGAGAATCCGTATCCGCCGGCGCCGCGCGTGTTGCGGGCGGTGCGGGCGGCCGTGGACGGACGGTTGCGACTCTATCCGAACCCGACGGCGGAGCGGTTGCGCGAGAAGCTGGCGCGCCTCCATCGGTGCAAGCCGGAAAACATCATCGTGGGCAACGGCTCGGATGAATTGCTGGCGCTGGCGGTGCGGTGTTTTGTCGAGCCCGGCGTAGGACAGGCGTCGCGCCTGTCTCCATCGCGAACCGGGAAGTTAGAAACAGGCGCGACGCCTGTCCTACGGAGCAGCAATTTCACCGTCCAGTATTTCACCCCCAGCTACTCGCTCTACCCCGTGTTAGCGGACATTCATGGCGCGATGAAGAGCGCGGTGCCGCTCAAACCGGACTTCGGTTTGCCAGCCATCGCACAATTGAAACGCGGCACACTCTGGGACTTTCGTGCAGCACTCACGTTCGTCACCACGCCGAATGCGCCAAGTGGGCGCGGCTACTCGACGCGCGAACTGGACGCACTCTGCCAGGCACAACGCGGCGTGGTGGTGCTGGATGAAGCTTATGTGGATTTTGCGGACGACAACGCGATGTCGCTGGCGCTGAAGCATCCACATGTCATTGTGTCGCGGACGTTTTCCAAGGCCTACTCGCTCTGCTTTCAGCGGGTCGGCTATTTCGTGGGCAACCCGGAACTGATCGCCGCGCTGCACAAGATTCGCGACAGTTACAACGTCAATGGCCTCGGGCAGATTGCGGCGGAAACCACACTGGAGGAGTTGCCATATTACGGCGCCAATTTCCGCAAGGTCATCGCGACGCGCGAGCGGTTGAGCGGTGAATTGACCCAACTCGGTTTCCAGGTCCTGCCCAGCCAGACCAATTTCATCCTCGCAAAACCGCCACGCTTTGCGGCGAAGGACTGGCTGGAAAAATTGCGCTCCCGGAAAATTCTCGTGCGCTGGTTCAGCGCGACGGAGGTGAAGGATTATTTGCGCATCACCATTGGGACACCGGCGGAAGCGGATGCGCTGATGAAAGCGGCGCGGGCGATTCTGCGCTGAGGGAGCGCATCAGGCGCGTGCCGGATGCGACGGCCTCTGTCTCGCGTAGTAAGTCCAGAACGCGGCGACCTCCCGCGCCATGCTGTAAGGAATCTGGCTCAGGAAATACTTCTGACGGGCCGGCACGGTGCAAACCTCGAAGCCCGCCCGCTGGTAGGATAGTTTGATGCGCGGCAGGTGATAGAAATGGCTCACCGCCAGGACACGGTCCGCCTGCCATTGGCGGAACAGCGGGACGGTGTTGCGCACGGTCGCCTCGGTGTTCAATCCGTGTTGGTCCACAACAATGTCCTCGTCCCGGACGCCATGTTGGATGGCATAGCGGCGCATGGCCTCCGTTTCGTGAATCGCCCCGTCGCCGGGACCGCCCGACATCACGATCCGTCGGGCCAGACCTTTTCGATAAAGTTCACAAGCCGTACGAACCCGATCCGCAAGCGCGTCGGAAAGGCGTCCATCCTTGTAAGCGCGCGCACCGAAGACCACGATGGCGTCCGCAGGCCGGCGATAATCGGTGTTGCCAAAGAAAAGCATCTGCGCGAGCGGGAACATCGCGAACAAACCCAGGCACCCGGCCACCACACGCCAGGCGATCAATCGTCGCCGCTCTGTGCGACGTCCCCAAGCTTCGTGGGCGACCCATAACATCCCGAAGCAGATGAGCGACGAAAGCGGCACCGGAAAACCGGCGGCGATCCGATCCGTGGCGAGCAGGTGGTAAAAGGTGATCACATTCATGGCGGCAGCGAGGGCCAGCGTCAGCGCACTTGCGGCGACAAACAGCGAGCGACGGCCACTGACTGGCCGGCGGCAGGCAAACCTCAGCAGCGCCAAGGCGGATGCTCCCAGCAGGGATTTGGAGAGCCACGCGGGCAGGATCCCGAAACTGATCCACCAAAGGCTGGCGTCGAACCCGGGCCACAACAGGTCGCCCAGCAGGTTCATCATCGTCAACAGAGCAACGAAAAGGGCGAAAGCGCGTGCGGTCATCGGTGTGGCAAGAAAACGTCCAGTAGCGTCCAGACGCAAGACATTTCAAGGGCGGGTTCGGCTCGGGAGCTTTCTTTTGTTCCTGATCGCAACCCATGACTTCGTGTACGCCCTGCGGCAGAGGAGAGTAAGATCAAGATTAAGAGCAAGCCCGCGAGGACAGTCGCGCGGGGGGGCCGCCTCAATTCTTTGCTTCCCCGAGGCACTGGATGTGCTAGAAATTCCGCGTGTATCTCGAACATTACGGCCTGACAGAGCCGCCTTTCGACATCACACCGAATCCGCGGTTTCTGTTTTACAGCGCGAAGCATCGGGAAGCCTACAATCATCTGCTGTACGGCATTCGCGAGCGGAAAGGCTTCGTGCAGTTGACCGGCGAGGTGGGCGCGGGCAAGACCACGCTCTGCCGCGCGATGCTCGAGCAACTGAGCGATCATTACTCCACCGCGCTGATTCTCAATCCGGTGATGAGCGCGGACGAGTTGATGAAGGCCATCGCGATGGAGTACGGCCTGCCCGTCAACGGCCTCGACCGGCTCAACACGCTGGCGGTCATCAACCAGTTCCTGCTCCAGCAGGTCGAGCGCGGCAAGGAAACCGTGCTCATCATTGACGAGGCGCAGGACCTGACCGATGACCTGCTCGAACAGGTCCGGCTGTTGTCGAATCTCGAAACCGACAATCGCAAGCTGCTGCAGATCGTGCTCATGGGCCAGCCCGAGCTGCGCGACCGTTTGAACAATCCGCGTCTGAAGCAGCTCCGCCAGCGCATCACGGTTCGCTATCATTTGCGGGCGTTGAGCCGCGACGAGGTGAAGCAGTATGTGCGACACCGGTTGAAGGTTTCCGGCGCCAACGGCACGCCCTGTTTCACCCAACCGGCCTTGTGGCGCGTGCATCGTTACAGCGGCGGCATCCCGCGCCTGGTCAACGCCGTTTGCGACAAGGCCCTGCTGGCCGGGTTTGTGCAGCAGTCCGGAAAGATCAACTACCGGATGGTGGGTCGCGCCGTTCGGGAACTCGAAGGAGACATTCACTCATGAGCCTTATCAACGATGCGTTGAAACGCGCCAAGCAAGCGCACACCGAGAATCCGACACCCGCGCCGGACCTGCCCCTGCGCGCCGCCGACCCTTCGCAGCGCCCGGCCGCCGGCCTGCCCTTCCTGCCGCTGGCCGTTTTGCTCATCGCCCTGATGCTGGGCGGTGGCCTGATCCTCCTGGCACTGAAATCCCGGGACAACCCCGCCAAAGTCGTGCATGCCACCGAAATCGAACCGGAGCTGCCGCCCGCGCCAACAGCAGCGCCCGCCAACCACCCGGGCAGCCAGCCGCCAATGGTCGTGGAGAGTACCCCCGTGGCCGCCAGCCAGGCCGAACTACCTGTCACCCCGCCGGCGGCCACGCCTGCCTTGAGCGAACCGGAACCCCCTGCCGGGCCGTTGCCGAAGTTGCAAGGCATCTTTTACCATCCCAGCCGCCCCTCCGCGGTCATCAACGGCCGGACGGTGTACGTCGGCAGCCGGGTGGGTGACGCCCGTGGTTCACTGGTGCTGGAGATCGGACCGGACAGCGTCACCGTCGGCAGCCGCAGCCAGACGAACGTGTTGGCGCTGGGAGAGTAGCCCATTCACGGATCGGGCTTCGGGGATTCCCCAGGCCAAACTCGTGTTTTGGGGGATGGCTTGGGATGCGCTCGCGCAAGTCCATTGTTGAAGATGATTTCAATGCCTCCTCCACCGCGGCGATCGTGCGAAAGCGGGTGGTGTCAATCAGCGGCACGGGGCTGCCTTCGGCGCTCAACAACCGGCCCGGTTCGGCGCAGCGCAGGATGATTGCATGCGCGCCCATGGAAGACAGCCGGTTCATAATTCCAGCCCCTATCTGCATCAAACTGCAACCCTTGCTGATGTCTTGCCCCCTTTTGCCAGTGCCTCATACCCCCATCGCAGCATGCGCTCTGTGGTTTCCCAACTCACGCACGCGTCGGTGATGGAGACGCCGTAGCGCAATTCGTTCACCGGCCTTGGGAACGGCTGGTTGCCCTCGTGCAGGTGGCTCTCGATCATCACGCCGATGAGCGACCGCGTTCCGCCGAGGCGCTGCTCGATGACACTGCGCCACACGTCCTCTTGTCGCGCGAATTGTTTCGCCGAGTTCGCGTGGCTGCAATCCACCATCAGCACCGGCGGCAGATTGGACTGCTTCAGGACCGTCTCGGCTTCGCGGATGCTCTCGGCGTCGTAATTGGTGCGGGCGCGTCCGCCGCGCAGGACGATGTGCCCATCCGGATTGCCATTTGTGCGCACGATGCTGGTCACGCCGTCCTGGTCAATGCCCAGAAAACTGTGCGGTTGCCGCGCGGCACCCATCGCATCAATGGCGATCTGCAGGCTGCCGTCGGTGGCGTTCTTGTAACCAATCGGCATCGAAAGGCCGCTGGCCATTTCGCGGTGCGTCTGGGATTCGGTCGTGCGCGCGCCAATCGCCGCCCAGGTGACGAGGTCCGCGATGTATTGCGGGACGATGGGATCAAGAAACTCGGTCGCCGCCGGCAAACCCAGACCGACGATTTCCAGCAGCAGCCTCCGCGCGATCTTCAATCCAGCCTCAATGTCCTGCGAACCATCCAGGTGCGGATCGTTGATGAGGCCCTTCCAGCCGATGGTCGTGCGCGGTTTTTCAAAATAGACGCGCATGATGATTTCCATGCGGTCGGCGAATTCCTGGCGAAGCGCGGCGAGGCGAGTGGCGTAATCCAGCGCGCTCTTTTCATCGTGAATGGAGCAAGGGCCGACGACGATGAGCAGCCGCGGGTCGTCCTGTCGCAAAATGCGGATGACACGTTCGCGGCTGCGGGCGACGATGGCGCTGGCCGCTTCGGTCATCGGAAATTCCGCCTTCACCGCGCGCGGCGTCGAGAGTCGCACCAGTTCGCGGACGTGCAGGTCTTGCGTTTTGAACATCCTGGCCAGTATAGCAACGTTGCGAGCGGGAAAAAGAGGTAATCCTGTGACCTGGGAAAGAAGTCAGGAGAATTCCACGGCTCAAATGCATCGGGCCTTGAGGAGATGGAACAGGCCTCCTTGCGTCCGTCCCCGCTCAAGGGGCTGTCATCGCTTGATGCCGTAGCGAGCCTCGAATTCCGGGTTGGTGGAGGTGGGGGGAATGGGTTGGGCGACGGGACTGGTGGCGGCGGGTGTGCCCGCGTCCGACGCGGCAGCCGCGGCCGTGAAGACGCCCGCGACCACGGTCTGCTCCGGGTCGGGCAGCGCGACAAAGATTTTGCCGGTGATCTCGCCTTCGTTGATGTTGCCCAGTTCGAGTTTCATGGCATAGCCCGTGGAGAACGCTTTCTGCATGGGAGCGTACTTGGGATTGGTCTTCCAGCGTTTGGTGACTTGAGGCACGGCGGGACCTTTCATGTCCTTGGTCACCGTCCAGGTCTGTCCACCAAGAGTTTCACCGGCTTTGAGCCGGAGATACACCAGGATTTCCCGGTCGGGGCTGGCGCCGGTGCCCTGGCGCAGACTCAAAACCGGGGTCGCTCCCGCGTAAGTGAGATGCGCGGCCTGCGCCACGAAGTTGCTGCCGGAGATTTTGCCGTTGACGCGGCCTTCGGGGATTTTGGCCGCGGAGAGGTCCAGGGTCCAGACCGGCGGGATGACCGGAAGATCGCTGACTGCCGTCGCCGGTCTGGTGCCGTCCGCACCGTCCGAGGGCATTGAACCTCCTGTTGAACTTGGACGTGTCTGCCGCGGAGCGGTCGAGCCGCTCTGGCCCACGGGCTCGATGCGCCCGCTTTCGGTGGCATCCAGGACGGCGTGAAGGTTGGCGATGTGTCCGACCTGGCCGCCATCGGACTCCTTCTCGATGGCGCGGCGTTTTTCGTTGGCTTTCTCCTGATAATCGCTGAGCCAACCGTAACCGAAATAACCGCCAACACCCAGGACGACCACGGCCGCCCCGATGCCGACCCACTTCATCGGTCCGCCGGATTTCTTCTTCTGGCCCGCCATGTAGTTGCGGAAGACCGGTCCGGACTTCACCCCGGTTTCGGCGGCTTCGCCCTGATTGGGGCGGCCCAGCGCCAGCTTGCTTTGCCCTGATGGCGGCGGTGGCGGGCCTTGCGCGGCGGAGCCGTGCGGCTGATGCGCCACAGTGCGAACCACGGGCTTTGGCGCCGGCGCGGGAGCGGCCTGGACCTGTGGCACGGTCAAATTGTTCTGGCAGGCGGGACATTGAATCTGGTGTCCGACCCAGAGTTCGTCGCACTTGATGTGTTGGCTGCAACTGGGACAGGAGAATTTGATCTCGGCCATAACGTGCGTGGTTTGATTGTGTCCTGGAGTCTGCCGCATCGCGAGGCTCGCGTCGAGAGCGTGAACTCCGGGATTATTTACACCACCGGGCCAAACGCCCGTCAAGCTAATGCGGGCCAATGAAACCGGAAGCCACCGCCTCAGGGTGGACTCGAAATCCACTCGATCAGGGCGGGAGACTGCCTCCGAGCATCCTGACTTGCGCTTGACGGGAGTCGCTTTTCCAAGGCCAATAGGCGCGGACAACAATTATGCAAAACCTTGAAAACTTCATTCGCTTCCTCCTTCCCGCCTCGATTTCGAGCTGTCTCCTGCTCGCCAGCGGTTGCGCCACCGCGCCAAGCGTTGGCAAGTTCGCGCCGCGTAAGGGGGACGAAATCGTGGTCGCCGGCCGATTCGTCCACACGGGGACGCGCGTGGTGCTCTGGACCGACCCGGGTGGCTACGATGCCTACCGCGTGGAACGCCGCTTCGCTCCCGCCGATCAGGCCGACTGGAAAACATCGCAGGAGCAGGTGCGCGACCTGAACACTCCCAACCGCTACAACCTCCGTCGCAGCGGCTTGACCGAAGAGGAGATTGAGCGCGTGCGCGGTGGCGGTTGGGACTTGCCCACGCTGCAAAAGGTCGTGGACCAGTTCGTCCTGCACTACGACGTGTGCGGCACGAGCCGGCAGTGCTTCAAGGTCCTGCACGATCTGCGCGGTCTGAGCGTGCATTTCATGCTCGACCTCGATGGCACGATCTACCAGACACTCGACGTGAAGGAGCGCGCGTGGCACGCCACCACCTCCAACAGCCGCTCGGTCGGCATCGAGATCGCCAACATGGGCGCTTATGGCAACGAGGAGAAAAGCCCCCTCCGCGAATGGTATGCGCCGGACGAACACGGACGGACGCGGATCACGATTCCGGAGCGATTTGGCGACGGGGGCATCCGCACACCGAACTTCGTGGGGAGGCCGGCGCGGAATGAACCCGTTAAAGGCGTGGTGCAGGGCCGCGAATTGACGCAATACGATTTCACCCCCGATCAATACAAGGCGCTGGCGCACCTCACCGCGGCGCTCTGCAAGGCGCTGCCCAAGATCAAGTGCGATTATCCGCGCGATGCCGCGGGCCGGCTCATCACCCACAAGCTGCCCGAGGAAGAACTACAACAATTCCAAGGCGTCATCGGCCATTACCACATCCAGAACAACAAGGTGGATCCCGGGCCGGCCATGGATTGGGATTACGTGATCAGCCGCGCCCGCCGGCTGTTGAACGAGCACGACACCGGCCTGGGGCACATGCGGAAGCGCGAGTAGCGAGCGGTGGTGAAACCGGGTTTGCCGCCTCGAGAAAATTCCAACGGCCTTGCGGGTGACCGCGAACGCGCGTCCCTCCAGAACCGCCGGCTATCGCGCCGCGGGTAGAAACTCGCCGATCTGCCGGATGAATTCCCCCGTATCAATGGGCTTGGCGATGAAGCCCACGCAGCCGGCGTCGAACGCCGCCGCGCGATTCTCGGGCGTATCGTGTCCGGTCAAGGCCACGACCGGCACGTTGCGCGTGTCTTCGTGAGCTTTGAGTTCATTGACCAGGCTCAGGCCATCCACGATCGGCATCCGAATGTCCGTCACCACCAGGTCCGCGCCGGCCCGCACCATGGCACACACGGCCCCCAGCGCGTGATCGGCTTCCTGCACGTCATACCCCGCCTGCCGCAGGGCGCGGCTGAAAATCTCCCGCACGTCGTTGTCATCCTCCACGAGTAGTATCTTGCTTCGGGCCATAGGTTTGTCAGGGCGTTGCGTTAAGTTGATTCGCATTGGCGCATGAACTCCATGCATCATGCGGGTCAATGCGATGCCGCATGGTCAGCGCCACCGGTACAATTCGTCAATGCGATAATACCAACGCAGACCAACTTTCTAAATGGAGAACTCCTGACCCAGGTTTGGCAATTGAGCCGGATGTCTTTGGCTTTTTTGATCGGAGCAACACATTTGACCTCGAACCGAAACCTGTCTCCTTTGTCCGGTGCCGCCCCGCCGGCGTCCGCCAGACATGACACCAATCCGAAAGGCCGTTCCGCCAACCGACTGCTGGCTCGACTTGGACTGCAGGAGGACGCGCCTCGGTAGCTCGGATCGCCCCGTTTGAGTTGCTTTACATCTGGCGGGCGCGGGTTGGTTTCCAATCCGGTCTGTCGCGCCCATGTCCGTTTAGCAACGTCATCCGGCAAACGATCCGGTTTCTTCTGAACCGACTTGGGCAGGATGCCCCGGCATGTCATTTACCTTTGCGTTTGCGGGCGCATCGGTGGGACGTCAGGGTCGCGCACTACCCGGCGGCGATTTCTGAATGTGCGCGGTCGTGCAACGCATCGTAGGCACGGGTTGTCCGCCAATTTTTCCTCTGCCTCACGAAGCGGTCCGTCGGTCTTCGGGTCGAGCCCAACGCCGGTGCGCTTGCCGCTGGCATCCGTCAGCGCCCCGCTGACCTAATCCGGCAAGGCTGGTTTCGAGGCTGGCATCGAAACTGACACGCGAGGCACGGGCGCTCGCCATTCATCTGCGTGGTGAGCGTGGGTGGAGGCCGTCTGCAAAGACCTTGCGGAAGGGTGGCGGTGCGCAAGCACCTCGAAGGCAAAGCGCGGAATCTTGGTGACGACGCGATCAATGTTCGGCTCGAAGCTGGCGGACGCGTCATGGAGTGCGCCGGCACAGCGGGAATGGCGACGGCGCTTTCGGACGGAGCGCGGGTCTGCGACCCCCAGCGGCTCGACGGGCTAGCAGCCTGTCGGACTTAGGAAACGCGATTTTTTGCGGGCGGATTGAACAGTCGTGCGGCGTGCGCGTCTGAAACCCATGGCCACGCGCTTCGTTCCCATTGATCGCGACACCCCGCTGCTGCT
>WYBW01000154.1 GCA_011525685.1 Verrucomicrobiia bacterium | reverse complement strand
TGACGAGCACGACCGAACCGCTGGAGGCCCGCATGACCCGCACGGCCTCGCGCACGATCAGCAACAGCGCCTCCTGGGCGTCGAGCGTGGAATGAATCACCGTGCCCACCTGATGCAGCAGGCTCAACTGCTCATACCGCGCTCTCAATTGTGCCACTTCATTACTCACGGGAGAAAAGTGCCGGGTGCGGAGAGACGGGTGTCAGGCGAAAAAGCACCTTCCATGAACTGCCCCCTCACCCAGCCCTCTCCCCGCCGGGGGAGAAGGTGGCGTCCCGCCGGGTGAAGGGGGGATTCGGTTCATGGCGTCAATGCCTGCCTGAAGACGGGGAAGGAGTCTCCCATTCAACGCCGCCGGCGACCTGTCGCACATCGTCCATTCCGATGGCACGACCTCGAATGTGGCCAACACGTTTGACCGCTTGGGCCGCCTCGTCACCACAATTTGCAACGGCATGACAACCCCCTTCGACTACGACGACGCCAAAGGGCTGCTGAATGAATCCCTCTCCGGCGGCACGCTCAACGGCCTGGCCGTGACCAACGCTTACGATGCTTATCTGCGCCGGACCGCAGTGGCTCCCAGCACTCAACCATCAACACTCAACTTGTTTGGGTACGATCCCGCCGTCCGCCAGTTTCCCTCGCCTACGCCGGCAACTCCGCCAACCAGCGCACCCCCGCCAAGCCGGTGGGCAAGCAGACCCACGATGACAACGGGCATCTGCGGCTGGCCTCCTCGAACGGCGCGCCGAACTGGGTGGACACCGAGTGCGGTTACGACGATGAAGGCGTCCGGGAATTCCCTTCTGAGCAAAGCGCGTCGAGCGGCGGCATACTTGCCGCCGACGGAAGGAACAGCGTTTCGGCGGCTGGTCAGCCGCCGCTTCTCACGGAGTCCACCGCAGGCGGAAATATTCCTGCGCGTTGGTCGGTGAAAACACGAACGGACTGTTTGCCGGAGGCATCACGGGCGACCAGGGGCCGTTGATGCCAGGCGCGCGGTCCAGCACGAAGCCGGGCGCGGTCCATTCCAACTGCCACTGGGCACCATTGTGTTTGAGTTGGAGTTCGGGCGCGGGTGGAATCGCCGGCCGGACCAGCGCCACCCAGTCCTCGGTGCTCGAAGCGGGCGGCCAACCCAGATTCACCGTCGCGCCGGCCACGACCTGCGTGACCGTGCCCCGCAGGAGCGGACCGCCGTTGCGCGGATCGAACCATTGCACCGTGTAGTTCCCCGTCGCGTTGGTCAGGTGCAGGTTCACGTTGGTGGCGGCCTTGAGGAACACCACCTTCACGCCGCCCGCCTGTGAAAGGCACCAGCCGTTGGTGGTGGTGAGGAGCGCGTTGTGGTTGCTCATGTTCCAGAACGGCACGGCGTTTTGGGTGAAGAACTCCAGCGCATGGCGGCACTGATCCCAGAACAGGTCGCGACTGCGCCAGTCCTGACAGTTGAGGTCGGACTCCGCGTGGCCATAACCGAAATACCACTCAAGGCCCGCGCCGCCCGCCAGGTAATGTCCCCACATGGCGTTCTGCCGCGAGTTGCGGCGGTCGGGATCCCAGGTCGGCGCATCGCTGTCCGGGACCAGGGCGTGGTTGGCGTCGCCAGGTTCGTCGCACGCCACCACCCACGGTTTGCCCGCCTGCAATGAGCGCCACAGGTAGTTGGTGGTCTGTTGATGCACCTCGCCGAAATCCTGCCGGTGCGTTTGCAGCGAGAAGCCGGTCAGCTTCGAGTTGTTCCCCAACAAGTCGTAGTGATTCGCGCCCGGATGAATCACTTGATGATGCCGGTAGGGGTCGTGGTCGTAAATGTACTGCGACCACGCCTGCTTCTGCTCGGTGGTGGCGTTGTCAATCTCCTCGCCCAAATTCCAGTTGAGCGCGAGATGATAACCAAAACGCGCAATCAATTCGCGGTAATACAGGCTGCGCTCGATGCCCTGGTTGCCGCCGTCCATCCGCAGCTCGTTTTCCGTCTCCTGTGTCTTGAAGTGGAGATACATGCCCTTCATGGTACCGTAGGCGAAGACGCGGTCCCATTGTTCCAGCTTCGAGACATCGAACCGGTCCTTGTATACCGTGCCGCTGTTCCAACGTTGATTGTCGGGCACGGCCTCGTAGGCGGCGGCCGTGGTGACGAGCAGATGCGGGAACACGTTGTCGTCGTCGCCGTCCACGTTGAAGGTGAGGAACGAGAACGCGTTCAGCCCCTTGTCGTGAAGGTACTTGATGCCGCCCAGCAGCGCGTAACCCTTGCCGCCCTGCCAGGTGAACCCGCCCGCGTCCAGCACGTCGAAATCATTCGTGTGGCCGTACCAGTTCTTGCGCCGGTTGCCCGTGTTGGGCGTGCCGTCAATGTCGTGATACGCCAGCAGGTTCTCCGGCGCGTCCGCGCCGTTCTTCAGGAAGAACTCGCCCGTCCCGGCAAATTGCAGATGGTGCTTGCCCACGTACTGCAAACGGCCCTTGGCGCGGAAGTCGCGTCCGGTCTTGTCGCTTGGTCCGATGACAAAACGTCCGCCCGCGCCATCGAACGCGGTGGCGGTGCCCGCCAACGGATCGGCGCTCACCGCCACGTCCGGCCCGCCGCGAAACGAGGCGACGAAATGCCATTCGCCCAGCTCGTCGGGCGCGCAGTGGACGCGCCATTTGTTGCCGTTGGTGGCGCTGGTTTCGGCGGCGTTGCCGTCCGCCGCGTAAAAGCCCGGCACCAGATAACTCTTGCCGGAGGCCGGATGCGTGAACCTCACGTCGAGCCGGTAATCCCGAAACGGATTCGGCAAGGCCTGTTCGTGCGTGTCCGGCCCGTCCCACGTCACGCTGACGCGATGCCACTTCTTGAGTTCGCCGGTGACAACGCCGGGGTTCGTGCTCAAGACCGAGACGGTGACCGCGGGTGAAATCCCCATGCCACCTTTGTCATCCACGGCTCGCGCGGTAAGGCGGTAAGCGCCGGTCGTGACATTTGTCCAGAGGAACGTGTAAGGCTCGGCCACGGCCTCCCCGATCTTGGTCGAGGCCGCGTAGAATTCGACCTTCGTCACCAAGCCATCGCTGTCGGACGCGGTGGCGACGAGTTGGATTTCCGCGGGGGCGGTGAACGCGGCGCCGTTGGTCGGACTGCTGAGTGTGATGGTCGGCAGGGTGTTGGTGCCGACAAAAAAGTTCGTCACGGTGAAGCTGATGGTGAGCGGATTGCCCGGCGTGCCGCCGCCGCTCGAGCCGCCGTTCGCGTCGTACGGCGTGGCTGTGAGCGTGTGACTGCCCGCGTTAAACTGGCCCGGAGTGTAGTCGCCCGCGGTGTCGCCGAACAATGCCCACGGCGGATCCTTCTCGACACGGGAAACCGAAGTCGCACCGCTCAGGTTCAGTTGCACACTGCCAAAATCCGTGGTCGGCGAGGTGTTGGCGCGGATGGAGAGGTTGGTGCCCACTTCAAGCAGATTGATCAGCGCGCCGTTGGTCAGGGGATGGTAACCCGGCACCGGCCCGGCCGTGCCCGGATACATGAGCGTAAATGTAGTGACGGTGGGAATGGTGGGGCCGGGCGGCACGACGTCGTCCCACGCGCTGCCAACCACGATTTCATCTGCGTGATATCGGTCATCCGTCGAGTTCGCGGCGGAACGGAAGAACAGATGCGTGATCTGTGCCGGCCCCGAGCCGGCGGCCAGTGTTCCGCGGGCGTGGCCGTTGGGAAACAGGGTGACATCCGCGTGCGCCGGGTTCACCCAGAGCCGCAGCGTGTCGAACGTGCCGCTGCCCGGGCGCAAAGCTTGGGCCACCAGCAAATGCGTGACGCCGTTCGAGACGAACCCGCCGGTGTGCGCGTCCGCCGGCCCGCCGCTGGTGCCGTGGCGAATGAGAAACTTGTTCGTGGCGTTCCAGGTCGTGTCGCTGGTGCCGCGCACCCCGAAGTTCCAACTCGCCGTGCCCGTGGCGCTGGTCGCCAGATGCAGGCTGAAGGTGTTGTTTCCATCGAACAGTCCCGCGGGCGCGTTGGTGCTCTGGTAACGCAACAGATACCGGACGAAGAAGGTGTTGGTCAGCGGCACGGCCAGTTGACGCGCGGCGGCGGGATTATTACCCGCGCCGCCGTTGACGGTGGACCAAGCCTCCATGGCGCGGAGTTCGCTAGCAATGGTCAGACCTCCGGCAGGGGTGAAGGTCAGCGGCTTCGCGGAGGAGTCGAAGACGTTGGCCCGCGTGTCACCGACCGGGGCCAGCCAGGCGGCCGCCCAACCTATTCCGCCATTGTTATCGGCAAGACTGCCGGCGGAATAAGGCTCGAAGGATTCTCGCGCATCCACCGCAGCGAGCAGGAGTTTCGGCAGGCAGGTTATTGCGACCATCAAAGCCGTGACCCCCATCCGCCGGGGTTTGGAGCAGTTGAGGTGCGCATGACTCAGCCGGGGCGGGAGATGGCTTTCAATCTTCATGTGTTGCTTCCTCGCAAGCATCTTCCAGAGCCGGCGGCAGCGTCCATGAGCTTTCCCGTTTATCAGTTGCGATTTTCCACCGGCGCGCGATGAGACGGAGCTTGGAAACGACGCCCCGCGAGGTGAGCCAGCATGCACAAGCCCGCCCGAAAGTCCCGGCACGTGCTCAAGGAACATTCCCTGTGACGGTATGGCCTGCCTTCGCAATAACCGCTTCCCGGATGGGCACAGGGCAAGGTTCAGCCTCTTGCCGTCAAGGCGCTGCCCTCGTCCATGATCTCGCGAGCTTCCAGACCTCCAGTTAGCGAAGATGAGCGCGGTTTAGCAGCTCAGTTGTCCGGAATGGCGTCAGTCAATCACGCGGCTGCCGTTGAGGGTCACAACCGGGTTGGTGACGCCGGCGAAGCGCGGGTAGTGGACATGGTCGAGGCGCAGCTCGCGCACGGCGTCGGCATGGATCACGGGTCGCAGGTCGTCGCTGGCCACACTGAGTCGCACGTCTTCAAGCGTGAGGCGTTCGACGTTGCGGGCATAAACGCCCCAGGCGGGCAGGGGACGCGCGTCCACACCCGGCCCTTTGACGACCTGGTCCGCCGACCAAGGTTTGCCGCCGCCGGCGAATTCAAGGTTTGCGCTACGCACCACGACGTTGGTGATCGGCGTTTCGGCCCAGCTCTCGACTGACAGCGCGGAGCGATAGACGCCCGTGGCATTGAGGCCGCTGATGGTCACGCGGCCAACGGGATTGCCGGACTTTGTCCAGAGGGTCACCGGCGAGGCCACCTGTTCCATGGTGTTGTTGGCCAGAAACACCTCGTCCAGCAGGCCGCGTGTCGCGTCCCACGCGCCCGGCTGGAGAATGATGCCCGAGAGCATGTTCGTGCGGCGGCGTTCGCCCGAGGTGCGATGCGGTTGTTCGCCGGGGCCGCGGAAGAGATTGTTCGCGATGGTCAAGCGCGTGGCCGGACCGATGAGCCGGATGCCGTTGCACGAGGAATTGATCAGGCAATCGCTGATGACGGTGTTGTGCCAGTAACGGCCGGCAATGGCGTCGTCGCCGGTCTGAAAATCACAGTTGAGAATGCGGACGTTGTTGCACCAGCGATCCGGCGCGCCGCGCCAATGGATGCCGTCCCAGCCGCCCACGAAGCGAACATTGCGAAATTCAATGTCGTCACTGACCTGGAAAAACACGGCGTAGTTGGCGGAGTCGAGGAACGTGAGGTCGCGCACTGTGATGCGACGGCAGTTGACGAACACGAGCGTGTGCGGGCCGCGCATCTTCTCCTCGCCGGTCGGGTCGAACACCTTGTTGCCGTCAATCACCCCCGGGCCGGTGAGCGTGACATCCTCGACGTTTTCACCGAGCAACAGGCCGCGATGCCACTTGCCCCATTTCGCTTCGGGCATGAAGTCGGGCACGGCGGGCTGCCGGTAAAGGTTGAGATTCGTCGTGCCGACCAGCGTGGCCCCGGCCTCGAACCAGAGCGTGACGCGGCTGCGCAGGTGCAACGTGCCCGAGAGATACCGGCCGGCTGGAAAACGAACCTGCCCGCCGCCCGCCTCGCCCGCGGCATCGAGCGCCGCCTGAATGGCCGCGGTGTCGAGCGTGTGGCCGTCGCCTTTCGCGCCGTGGGCGCGGATGTCGAATTCGTTCGCCGGCAGCACCGGACTCGTAAACGCAAGTGTCAGCATAACTGGAAGGAAACGGCGCACGAGTGGAGACTCTCGATTGCCGGGAGGAATTTCCAGACAGAAATGTGCCGCGCGGGCGGTCAGGTCAGCGGGTTCACGGTGCGGAGCACTTCGAAAACCCCCACCCAAGCTTTCGTTCCGGTGCGACCTCGACTCCGGAAATGTCCCTCCCTCGGCGCGATGCCCCCCTCTCCCGCCAGGAGAGGGGGAATTGTGTCCATCATCAGCGGAGTTGGTGGTTCCCTGTGATGGCGGTGTCTGCCGTACGGAGACTCACAGTTCCCATCCTTGACGATACTCGCGCGTGAGAAGCTTGTTGGCTTCGGCAACGTTGGTGACTTTTCCGGCGGCACTGTCGAAGAGCAATCTTCGTCCGCCCAGGCGCAAGGACACCGCGCCCAGGTTGAAGGCATCGGTAATCGAACCGGCCAGCAGAAAGTCGCCGTAGGTGGGCGGACCGCCTTTGAACGCCGCAATCCAGGAGGACGCCCGCCGACTTCTTGGCGACGTATCCTGCCGCGGCGCGCCCGTTGAAACAACTTTGCCGCCGGCCAGCAGTCGCGGGTTGTCTCCGTGGAAGGTGCCCAGGATCTTCCCCTTGTCGCCGACGAACATCATGCCTTCGGGTTCGAGTTCTTTGTTCTCCGCTTCCAGTTCCTCGGGTATGGGCGGCTTCATCGAACCGTCATGCCAGTAGAGGTCGAGCGCGGGCCGATTGCCCTTGGCCGCAAACCGGAAGCGGATGACGCAGGCAGCCGGGAAGGAGTAATCGTTCTTGAGGCGGACGGCGACATTGCCGTCGAGCGTGCAGAGGTGGCTGGGCGTGGACTCGACACAATACGGCGCGTCGAGTTCAAAGTGCTGGAAGATCGGCCACAGGCTGTAATGGCCCATGTCCGCGAGCGCGCCACCGCCGAATTCATACCAGCCGCGAAACAGGGCGTGCGTGTAGTGCGGATGATAAGGCCGGTCCAGCGAAGGCCCGAGCCAGAGTTGCCAGTCGAAATCCGGCGGCACGGGTGGGCGCTCGGTGGGGATGTTCGGATATTGCGGCCAGACGGGGCGATTGGACCAGTTGTGAATTTCGCGCAACGTGCCGATGGCGCCTTGTTCGATCCAGGCGAGGATGGGCTTCAATCGTTCACCGTCGCTGGCGGGTTGGAAATGGGTGGCCACCTTCGTCTGGCGCGCGGTTTCAACCACCAGTCGCCCCTCGCGCAACCGATTGGCCAACGGTTTGTGCAGGAGGACATGCTTTCGCTGCTTCATCGCGGCAATGGCGACCGTCGCGTGAAGGTGGTCGGGCGTCATGACCCAGACGGCGTTCACGTCCCGTTCCTTTTCGAGCAACTCGCGGAAGTCCGCGTAGGCCGCGCAGCCGTTGAATTGTTCGGTGCCGCGTTGGCGGGCGTGGATCGTCTCGATGAGTTCTTTGGCGACGTCGCGTCCGCCGGGAATGCCGGGACGATTGCGCCGCCAATCGGGCCGGCCCATCGCGTTGGCCAGCGAGGAACGCAAACCGTCGCGCGACCAGTCCACGTAATTCTGGCTGTCCTTGTTCGGATCGCACACCGCAACGAACTGGATTTCAGGAAGGTCGAGCAAGCCCGGCAGCTCGCGCAGCGCCTGGGTGCCGCAGCCAACCAGTGCCAGGGTGATCTTTTCGCTGGGCGGGACGACACCGGCGCCGCCAAGCACGTGCCGTGGCACGATGGACAGGGCCGTGGCCGCCGCACCGCCGGCCAGCATGAACTTGCGGCGGGAGAGTTGTGGCGCTTTGCGTTGCCGCGGGCGTTTGGGAGGTTTCATAAGACATCCTGGAGGCGTCGGCATTTATGGTTCCTCGCTGTTTTCAGTGGAATGGAATTGAGAGAATACAGGTGAATGATCTGAAGTCTCGGCAACGGTCTCCCTCTCCCAGCGGGAGAGGGAAAAAGGGTGAGGGAGAGTCTTCGCATCCAT
>WYBW01000153.1 GCA_011525685.1 Verrucomicrobiia bacterium | reverse complement strand
GTGCTCAAGAGCAGTTTGCCGCCCACCGGCACGTTCACCGGTAATTGCACCCACGCTTCCGTGTCGCACGTTGGGCAAGCCGGGTCTTGATACACTTCCCACAACCCAAGGTTCTCCACCCGCCCGCCGCCCCGCAACGTGAACGCGTGGTTGCCGCTGATCCAGCGCAGTTCACCGCGGTTGGCCAACGGTCGGTTCAGGGTGATGGCCGAGGACGAGTTGACGGCAAACCGGCCGGAGCGGATTTCTATCGGCGCATTGAGCGTCGGGCCGGTGGTGGTCTGCAGTACGGCGTTGCTGTGATTCAACACCACGCCTGCTGCCGTAATGGAAACATTCAGGTTGACCGTATAGCTGCCGACGACATCTATGACGCCGACTTTGGTCGCATCGGGCAAGCCGTTGTCCCAGCGGGTGGCATCGTTCCAGTTCCCGTTCACCGGGTCTTTCCATCGTGTCACATCCAAGGAGGGATTGTCCGCGACAATGACAGTCACATCGAAGGTTCCCGATTGTCCCGACGCGCTGGCGGCCCGCAACGTCAAGGTGTGCGAACCCGCCGCGTCATGGAGCGGATTGAACTCCAATTCGATCGTGCCGACGCCGTTGGAACTGGTGTTCACAAAGCTGCGCGATTTCAGGGACACAAACGCTGGCGGAAGATTTGTCGGGGAATAATCCAGCAACAGAATCGCGCCGTTGGTCGAACTGACCTGGATGATGAGGTTCGTCGTCTGGCCTTCAATCACGTCAAACCGATTCGTCCCTGTGAAGACGACGCCGGAGAACGCCAGTAATGGATCGGGGTCAACGCCGTCGAGCAATCCGTCGCCATCGGTGTCAGGGTTGAGCGGATCCGTCCCGAGCGCCACCTCGGCGCCGTCATTCAAACCGTCTCCGTCGGTGTCCGCCAGTCTCGGGTTCGTGCCGAGGAGGAACTCCTGCAAGTTCGTTAATCCGTCGCGGTCCGGGTCTTCGCCAGCGTCGTTGCGGAAGGGATCAAATTGATGGGTCAGTTCAAAACTGTTCGTCATGCCGTCCCCGTCCGCGTCGCCGTCCAAAGGCTCGACCACCAGGGAAATCGGAGCAAACGCAAACGGTTCACCGAATGCCGCCGTGTCGCTCGCCGTGATGAAAAGATTTCCGGCTGTCGCGTTGGTTGGAATCGAAACCGTCCCGGTGACATTGGTCGCGCCTGCCGCGGATAGCGCCGGCGCATTGGTGTCGAACGCGAACCGGAAGAAGCCGGCACCGAAGCCGGATTCGTAGTGAACGTTGACGGGCAGGTTCTGGCTGGCGATGACGCGCGTGCCGTTGGTAGGTGTGACGCCGAGAATGGCGGCGGTGGTGAAAGTGGCGAGGATTCCTTCGTTGGGAAGGGTCGCTCCTTCGGCATCCACGAGCAGGTTGCCGGCGGCGTCCCGCAGGCCGGGCAGCAGGGTATTCGTGTAAACCACACCCGGCAGGAGCGGGCGGTTCAAGCGGACGACCAGCCGTTGGTGATTGTTGGTGGTGAAGACGGCGAACGGCGTGGAGGTGCCAGCGGAGTTCGTCACCAGCACTAGGTTGGTCGAGACGCTGGCCGGGTCAATGGCCTCGTCAAAATCGAAGAACAGGCCGCCCAGCCACAGCGATTGGCGCGGCGCATTGTTGGTTGGCGTGGTGGTCAACAGTCGTGGCGGTCGCATGTCCGGCAAGGTGAACGAACGCGTCACGGTGGTCGTGTTGGAAGCGGCATCGGTCGCACGCACCGTGGCCAGCAAGGTGGAGCCGTCGGTTGGCGCGCCATCCAGCGAAAAGTTGAAGGTGTTTGTCACTGTCGCGTTCGCGGCGATGGCCACCGCCAGGGCTTGGGTTGCCGTGATTGCACCGCTCACGGTGACTTCCAGATGGTGATTGGTGCTGTTGTCCGCTGAAGCCACGACGAGCGAAAGCGGCTGGGTCGGATTCAGCACGCTGCCGGCGGGTGGACTCAAGATGGTCAGTTGTGGGGCGACGCCATCAATAACCGGAATTTCCAGAACGGCTTCGGCTGAAGCCAAGCCGAGCACGTCGGTAGCCTGCGCGTGGAACTGGAAGATTTGGCCGGGTCCGGCGTTGGTCGGCACTACGAAGCTCAACACATTGGTCGCACCGCTGTTGAAATTGGTCGCCAAGTTGATTGGCCCGAGGCCCACCAGCACCATGTTGCTCACGCCGACGTCGTCGGTTGCGCTGACCGCGACGCTGAACGGCTGGCCGTTGGTGAGCGCGCCACTCGGCGGCGTGCGTGTGAGGAAGATCGAGGGCGGTTGATTGGACACCACGTTGATGACGAGTTCCGCAAACGGGCCGGGATTGCCGAAGCGATCGGTAGCGATCGCGCGAATGATGGTGGCACCGCTCGCCGGCAAGGTCACATTCACGCGGAACGGAGCGCTCGTGTCCGTGCCTATCGGATTGAGGTCCTGTGTGAAGCTCACGAACACGCCCGGTTCACCAACTGCCAGCACGGATTCGATCACGACCGTAGCACCCGCCACCGGCGACGCGCCGCCAAGAATTTGAAGCGTGTTGGTTGGCCCCAGCGTGTCCAGCGAGGCAAAGGTGGAAGTGATGGGCTGGTTGAGCGCCGCATTGCCGGCAAGGTCCACCACGTTGCTGACCGAAAGGGTGAGCAGCGCATTGATCGGCATTTCGGCGGCGGGCGTGAAGGTCAGCACCGTGTTGTTCAAGCCCAGGGCCACCGCGCCGGCCACCGGGCCGCCCGGCCCGACGAGCGTCATGACCAGATTCGATGATTGAATCGGTTCGTTGAAGGAAAGCCGGGGCACGGAGCGTGGATCAATCTGAATGGCGTTGTTGCTCGGGAACAACGAGACCAGCACAGGCGGGTCGTTGTCGGCCGTGGTAAAGCGCGAGATGAACGGCGCGGGCAAGGGGCGACCGACCAGATCCTTCGGGCCGGAAGCCATGATGTTCCCCAGCGCATCTCGCCGCTCGCCGTTGACGGCCACGACTTCGTAAGTGCGCTCGCTCAACAGCGGTGTCAACGGCGTGAGGCGGACGAGGCGCGGCTGGGCGTTCGTCGGATCGGGCAACACCTGAACGATCGCGGGCACTGCATTCGTGGCGTCGAGCAACCGGACAAAGACGCCATTCGAGTTCACGCTCGCCGAGTCCAATGCCTCGCTGAAGGTCAGCTCCACGACCGTTGCAATCGGCACACCCGCGGCGGTGTCCGCCGGCGTGACCTGCGTCACGCGGGGATCGGCTTCATCCAGCCGCACGATGCCGAGATTGTTGGTCTGCCCGTTGGTGCTGATGACGGAAGTGACCCTGGCGAGTCCGCCGAATTGCGCCACGACCACTTCGAGTTGATTCGTGCCGACCGGCACGTTGTCAAAACGGAACGACCCGTCCGCCGCCGTGCGAGTCTGCGCACGACCAGGCAGACCCGACTGCGAAGGGAACGTCAGCAGCGCGTCGGCGTCGCTCACCGGTGTGGTGCCGTCCGCGCGGGTCAAGATGCCCAACACGCTGCCGCTTGCTCCCAGCGTGAGGTTCAACACATCCGCTTCCCCATCAGCGCCGATGTCCGCGCTCACGCTGGCCCCGAGCGCCTGCGCACGGGCCACCAGCCGATAAGCTCCGACGGCAATGTTGCTGAAGGCAAAGTTGCCTTGCGGATCGGCAAAGATGGTTTCGCGCTGGCCGCCAAACTGGGGCGCGTGGATCGTCAGTTCCACCTCGGCGTTCGGGGCTGGAGTCACTCCATCGCTGAGAAACACGCGGCCCGACACGCTGCCGACTCCAAGCAGCCGCACGTTCAAATCAGGCGCGTTGCCAACGGCTGAAAGTGTCACGTTCGTCAATACCCCGCTGCGCGTCCGTCCGGGCGCACGGGAAACCACCCTTACCGGATGCAGCGCCAGGGCCAGGCGTTCGAATCGAGCGCGTCCGTTCGCATCCGTATCGCCGCTCAACTCGCCGAACGTGACTGTCGCGTTGGTGGCGGGAGTGACGCCATCGGGTTCAAACACAAGGACGTTGATGTTTGCCAATGGCCGCAACGGGATGACCACATCAAACGCTGACGCCGAGGCGGGGATGGTCGCGTTTGCGAAGCCGCTGATTTTCGAAACGGGATCGCGCGCCTCAAGGCTGATACTGCCAAACGGCGTGCCCGGGAAAAGAAACCGGCCGTCCGGTCCGGTGGTCACCACCCGGCTTGGCGTGAATCCCTGGTCGTTTACGGTGAGCGTCACGGTGGCGCCCGGCACGAACGCGGTCCCGTAGCTGTCCAGCACCGCGCCGGTCAATTCCACCAGTGCTTGTTCGATGAGCCGCACCTCGCGGATTTCGCCGTTGAAGTTGAGCGTTACGTCCACGAAACCGCCGCGCCCGGAAACCGGGTCGCGCCCCGAGACCCGGTAATTGCCCAACGGCACACCGCTGATTTCAAACCATCCGTTCGTGCCTGTAGCGGCGAAAGCAAGCGAGCCCACGCGGATTTGCGCGTCGGTGATGGGCGTGACGCCATCCTGTTTGACGAATGTGCCTCGGATGGTCCCGGTTGGACTCAGGCGGAGGGTGACGGTGTTCGTCTGATCACGTCCCACACCTACATCCGAACGGCCGAACACCACCGTCGGACCGGTCGAGAGCGAAGCACCGACGCCGTAGTGACCTTCAAACACATTCGCAAACCGGATGAAGCCGTTGGCATCCGCGAACCCGTTGAGCCGCTCCGATGGAAAACCGGCACCCCAAATCTCGACGCTGGCATTGGTGGCGGGCGAACCGTCGTGGAGCGTCACCCGAACCTCGGCGGTGCCCTTGCCCAGGAGCGTCACGTTGGCCGTGTTCGTGATGCCCGGCAGCACGATGGCGACGGCTCGGCCAATGAGTCCCGTTGCGAGGTTGGTGGCCAGGAGCGTGTAACCAACGCCTGGCCGCCCTTCATTGTCCAGCGCCGGCAGGCCGATTTGGGTGTCGAAAACGCCATTGGTGTCGGTCTCAATGACATAATCGCTGCCGAAACTGATTCCCACCTTGACCCCTGCGCCCACGAGTGAGCCGTCGGGATTGAACACGCGCCCGGCAAGCCGTCCGTTTACTTCACGCGTTGCCGGGAATTGCAGGATGTTGCTGGTGGAGTTCGGGTTGATCGAAGTTGTAAAACCGCTGGCAGAAATCACCACGGGGAAAAACGGTGAGGCGGCCTGCAATCCGAACGAGCCAATGAACGCCGCGTTCGGAAAACTGAACTCGCCCGTCGCAGGGTCGCTGTTCACGTCGCCGCGAATGCGGAAACCCTCGGCGCCATTGGGCAGCGGCCCCAGACCGGTCAACCGCACCGCCGCGCCAATCGGCACGCCCTGGCCGTTGATCACTTTGCCGCCAATCGTGCCCAGGGGAATATACCGGATGTCAGCCACTGCCGTCTGGCCGTCGAAGGTGAGCTGCGTCTTGGTAAATCCCCAGTTGCCGGGATTGAAACTCGCGCCCGAGCCGTTGAGAAGCGGATCGTTGACGCCGGTGAAGATGGCAAACGCTTGGCCGATGGCCGCCTTGATCTGGTCTTCGCTCGGATCGCCGCGCAAGGCGTCCAGAATGCCGCCCACGTCGGTGTTGGCGACACTCGGAGCGGGCGCGCTGACGGTGTATTCATTCAACCCCAGATTCTCGAAAGCATAGTTTCCATTCGCGTCGGCGTTCACGTAGCTAAAACCACCTTCCTCCGGCAGGGCGACGGCGACATTCGGCACCGGCAAACCCCCTTCGTTGAGCACCCGGCCGATGATGCGCCCGGCCGACCGCAGCCGGACGACTACAAAATTATCCACGCCGGCGATCACATTAAGCGACGCGCTGCCCAAGCGCGGGAAATCGAAGCCCAGCGCCGGACTGCGCTCGATGCCGGCGCTGATGACGCGGTTGCCCGTGGGGACACCAGTGAGCGTGAATTGTCCGCTGGCATCTGTGCGCACGAGCACGTCGCCGCCGCCCACCATTGCGCCAGGCACGGGGACGCCCGTGCTGGTTTCGACGCGTCCGTAAACCGTCGTACGGCCTTGGAGCGTGATGTTTGCCTGCGCCACCACGCTGCTCACCGCCAACACGTCCCGCCGTTCGCCCTTGCGCCGGCCATCCAGCGAGATGGCCACCAGATCGTAACTATCCACCGGCACGCCTTCCGCCATCCAGTAACCATTCTCGTCGGCAGTGGCCACAGCCACGACACAGCAGAATCCGAAGTTCTCCACGAATTGCCCGACCATCACTGTTGCCCCGGCGTGCGGAGTGGTTCCATCCGTCTCCAAAACCCGGCCCGCGAGTGCCGTGCGGGTGACCGCACTTGAACTGAGCACCACGGTGACTTCTTTCGTCTGGCCGGGAGTATCAATGATGTCGGAAACCACGCGGATTAACCCGGCGCTGTTGGTGGCGCCGATCGTGAAGACTCCCAGCGGCACGCCGGCAAAGGCAAAACGACCATCGGCGCCGCTGAACACTCCGCGACCGAGTTCACGCGAATCGGGATCGGGGAACAGATTCACCGCCACGCCGGACAGGGGCGTCACGCCATCGGAAGCGAGCACCCTGCCGGCTACCGCGCCGCGTCCGCGAAAACGAAGCGCCACCGTCACTTCCGTTTCCATCCGCGCTGAGCCGAGACCCACCATGTCCTTGAGCAGTGCGCGGTCCACACCTTCGGCGACGGCGATGGCCTGATTCGCGGAGGCGGTGGAAAGTCCGAGTTGTTGTGCGAGCGTTGCCGAAGCGCGCGCCAGTTCCAGCAGTCGCTGTGTGGAGATGCCCTCCGGCGTGCTTGCTTCCGCGATCAACTCCGCCGCTTCCGCGGTCAATCCGCGCGTGTCCGTTGCCGAAATACTGTAGGGGATTCCAGCCATGACGTAATCGAACTCGAAGAAGCCGTTTTCATCCGACTGCACCTGCGCCGCCCGGATGGTGACCGTGACACAAGACAGGCCCGACAAGTTCCCGTCATACATGGTCAAGGTCACCGGCACATTGGCGGCCGGATTGCCGTCACCGCGCGCTACGCGACCCTTGATCGCAACCCCGGAACGCAGGCCGGTCTGCACGAGGTTGGTGGTGGCGGCAATGACATTGCCACGCAGATCCGAAACATCGGTGACAAACATCGAACGGGTCCGCAGCGCGCTGACCGGCAGCCGCATGTTCAGCAGAGCGACCCGGCCTCCCGGCTGAATCTGAACGAAGTTGGCTGTGTTGCCGTTGTCCAAGTTGTATGCGGACGGCACATTCACCCGGTCCTGGGTCATCGGCTTCGAGAACATCACGGCCAGTACCGTGCCGTAATTGAGCGGGAACAAGGGGACCGATGAGCAGAGTTCCTTGGGACGACCGACATGCAAGTTCGGATCCTGCAAGACCGCGATGATGGCGGGCTGAAGCTCGACAACGATATCACTCGTTCCGAGGACAACGCTGTCGGGCGAGCCATCGCAATTCAGATCGGCGACCAGGCTGGTTCCTGGACTTGAAGGATCAAAAGTGAAACAGGCGTCAGCGGCTGGATTGGGAATGTTCCAGCGCAGCAGCTTTCCCGAACCATTTGGGCCCAGCACAAGCAACGAGGCGTCGCCAGCGGCCGGCGTGTTGGTGAAACGGAAGCGGAACAGCAGATTCGAGCCGCCGAAGCTCGCGAGCCATTGGCCATTCGTGCCGCCATAGCCGAGCGCGTAAGGAATCGCGCTTCGCTCCGGGTTGACGCTGCCACCGTTTCCCAGCAATTCGAGGCTGCCATTATCGCTGGCGGCAATGAGCCATGGTTCACTGCGTCCGGCAAAATCCGCCGCGCGCGTTGTCAGCCTTGCACTCGCCGCCAGCGCATCCGCGATCTCCATCTCGCGCATCAACGCCTCGCGCCACTCGCGGCCCGCGTCCGTCTCGCGCATGATTTGATCGAAGCCGTCGTTCCGCTCGCGGCCGCCCTGCCAGTCGAGCAACAAGTCCGCCAGCACGCGACTGAGCGGGTCGCCATAACGCACGCGCTGGCCGGCTTCCGCCAGCTCGAGCACACGGCGGGTGATGAAGGACTTGGGAACCTTCTTGATGTTCGGTGGCAGTTGCGGCGCGGTGGCCACGCTTAACGCCTGGCCCAAGACGCGATTCGCGGCGTTGATGATGGCCGGTGGCAGCGCGTTCACGTAATCTGGCATTGCGATGGTATCGGGCGACAGCGCCACACCGCGCTCGTCAATGCCCATCGAGAGATTGAACCGGCCTTGTGTGCTGTCGTCGGAGGTCGTGAGGTTCGAAAAGGAAATTGCGCCGGTCCGTTGTGAGCGAACGCGGTAGCGCGCCGTGGCGCTCTGACCCGGAAGGATCGTGCCGAGTTCAACCAGTTCGGGGCTTTCCAGCGCGCCACCGCTGATGGACGCCTGACGCAGCGTGACGTTGACCAGATTCGCAACCGTGCTCGAAGTGTTCAGCACGGTGACAAACGCATCGTAAGGTTCGCCGGTGCGCACCGTGCGCGGATGCGCGAACGTGAGCGAGAAGTTCGGGTTCTTCACCAGCACCGACCCGGCGGCCTTGCCTTGAATCTTTACCACGCCCGCCGCCAGTCCTTCGAGATCCGCGTCGAGCGTGATGTCCATGACGTGCAAGCCTTCCTGCAAACCTTCAACGAGAAATTCACCCTGCCCGCCTTCGCCGGGAAGCAGCCGCTTGATGTCATCCGCCGTTCCGACCTTGCCATCGAGTCCGGGCCGCACGACCGGTTGCACGGGCTGGATGATGGCGTCCGGTCCAACGCGTGCGAACCGCAGCGGATCGTCGCCGGGTTGACTGTAATTCGTACTGACCAGGCGATCCGGCCCGGGCGGCAGGGCCATCGTAGCCGCAACGTTGACTACGCTGAGACCCGAGCCGGCGGGCGCGGCGTTCTCGGTAAAAATCTGGACGCTGAAAAACTGGTTCAGGAAACCGATGTTGCCCGGGATGACCACCAATGCCGGAATCGGCGGAATCCGTAAGGCGAGGTCCTCATCAATCGGCTCAGTCGGCTGAAAAGCGATGCCCTGTATCTGAATGTTGACGCGTGAGGTTTCCAACTCCGGCGGCAGTCCTATGGTGCCGCCGATTTCCTGATTGATGCGATTGGCTTCCGCCAGTCGCGCCTCGAGTTCCGCCTTGGGAATGATTTCGGTGGATTGTTGGAAAGAGGGCGCCACCACCGGGAAACGCACGGGAATAGTCTGGCCGTTGAGCACGAATCCCACCTCGAATTCCACCGCGCGGAAATTCTGCTGATCAATGACGATGCCCCTCTCCTGAATCTCGGCGAGCGTGAGCGGCCGCGAAGTGACGCGCGACACCAGCACCTCATCGAAGACCTGCACCGGCACGCGATTGGGTGTGGCCTCGAACCGCGTCGCACCGGTGAGCGCATCCACGAGCTTGATGTCATTGAGTTCGTAATCCCCCACGAGCGGCAACGGCGGCAGCAGCAGCGGTTCATTGACGCGCCCGACGAGTTTGCGAGCTGAGAACGAAGGCCCGCGCAACGTGGCCTCGACCACGGTGTCGTTGGCCAAAGACCCGGTGTTGACATTGGTTTGGCTCCCCGCCGTGAACTGCACCAGCACCGAACCGGCGATGCCCTTGGGGACTGAAAGGAGTGCGGGCGTTACACGGAGTTCGGTGCCAACAATGCGGTGGTCCAAACTTGTCAAAATAGACTTGGCCACAGCGGGATTCGCTGCCAGCAAGATGGCGATGCCCAAAACCATCGTCCGGATATTTCCGGTGGTCAGAACCTGAAGGATGTCGTTTGTCGGTTTCACTAGGGATCGATAAGCCTGCTCCACATAAGTAGATCCGACTCGGAAATGTTGTGCAGCCTTGCACCCACCAGTTTGAGCTTGTCTCCCGTAGGCGGGACCAGGCGATAGAAGGGTTTCTGACCGTTCACAAACTCCAGTTTTTCTACGGCCGTGCCTGGAGCAACTCGGAAGGAAACGTATACCTCCCCTTTGATGATCTTGTCTGCGCCATAAGTGTACACTCCAGGGCCGTAGTGTGCGCGTGCCCCGGATGAGAGATTAAGTTCGGGGTTGCGCGCGATTCGTGCCGCGCTGGCTCCCGGATTGTCAGCCGTGATAAGGTGATGAAACTCTTCGTCTCCGCTCGCCGCGATGATTTGGCGCGATTTCAAAATGCTGGGTTCGCTCTTCTGGGTGACGCGCAAGTCCCCCATGGTGCTTATCGCCCGGTTGACCGCAACCACACCGGCGGTCATCCCCGTTTGTTCGGTGGTTGAACCAAAGCTTCCACGGGTTGGCAGCACCTCAGTAGTATCATCGAATTCCGTACCCGCCCTTCCGACATTAAACCTTCGCACGCCAACCTCCCCGTCGGTGAGAGTCTTCTGGAGTATCTGCGTCGGAGCTTCGTGGAGATCGTCGCCAGCGCGAGGGAGCGGGCGGGGCGGAGGTTGCCGGGTATGTGTGACAAGATTGCCCGTACTATACGACGGTAGTGGGATGCCAGCAGACCGGTGGTCCTTATGTATCAGCGACTCGATTGTCCGTTCAATGGCGATTTCCTCCTCCAATGTGGTCTTGTGGCCCTCAGCTTGCCGTCCTCGGAAACGCGCACTGGCCCGGGCTTCTGGGCTTGGGCCACGGACAACGGGTGCGGGAGCGCGAGCGGGGACTCTTCCTGATGGATCGCGTAGCGAGGTAGGGTTGTGCCCCAAACCCGCGTAAAGGTTGACGCTGTCCTCGTAGCCGTTGGGGTCGGGTTGGAGGAACAGGCCGGTGCCGGGGTCGTAGAAGCGGGCGCGCATGTACACCAGACCGGCGTCGTAATCGAAATACTGACCTTGGAACAGGAATGGCCAGCCCACCGCGCTGCGCGCCACGCGCGGCGCCGAGGTATCCGCCGGATTGGAGTCGGAAAAGAGTGGCGCGCCGGGCGTGTCATTGTAGAGGAACGCCTGCACCAGCGGGCCGACCGGGTTGCCCCACTCATCGTAGAGCCGATGGGCGTTGATTGTAAGCTGGCAACCCTGGCCATTGCGCAAGTCGCCCACGAAACGGTAAGCGACGCCAAAGGGCAGGCCGGACGCGGTCTCGTCGAGTTCCAACTGGCCTTGCACCGGCTGGCCGTTGGTTTCAATGGTCAGCACCGTCTCGAGCGAGTCATAGCTGCCGATGACATCGTTGCCCGAGGTTGATGCCAGCCGGGGCAGCACGCGTTCGCTGAAGACGAGGCGCACGCCGTTGCCCGTGCTGGTGATGCTCAACAGGCGCGGCGCGTTGGTGTCGGCCAGCTCGATTTCGGGCTGCCCCCAGGGGTCGTAATCGTAGCGCTCGACCACATTGCCCGCCGCGTCGGCCAGCGCCATCACGGAGCCGAGCGCATCCGCCATCGCGTAGAATCGGCGCAACGTGCCGTCGCTTCCGCGCAAGTCCGCGGCCACCGGCACATCCGTGTCGGCGTAATAATAACGACCGTGCAGCACGTTGCTGTCGCCGGTCCTTGCGTATTCCGCGAGGAGCAAGCCCTGGTCGTAGATGAACGTGCGTTCTTCCGTGCCGCCGGGGCCGATGACGGTCTTGCTGTGGAGAAGGTTGTCGTGACGGTATCCGTAGTTGATGATGACGCTGGAAGAGAGTTCCACCTTGGTCAGATGTCCGAAGCCGTCGTAACCAAGCGTGCCGTTCTCGGGCACGGGCGCCGGGCCGGACGCGGGCCGTGTCCACAGGCGGCTGCCCGTCGCATGGCCGAGCGCGTCGGAAGCGCGACTCACTCCGTCAATGTCCGTGATTTGAAGAAAGCCGTCGGTCGCTCCGTAGTTCAACGCGAAGGGTGACGGCACGAGCGCATCGGGATTGATCTCTGTGACTGACTGCAGCAGGTCCAGCCCGCCCGTGCGATAGACATATTCGCGGCCGAAGAAGCCGGCCGCCCAGTTGCCCGGCACTCCGGCGGGGGCGCCGAAGCCCGTGTAACCGGGGCGGCCGGAGGTGGTCGTCAACCGCGGTCGCGCCGCGCGATCAGCGCGTTTGAGCCGGTCGCCGTTGTCGTAAGTGTAAAAGTCCGCACGGCCGTTGCGGTGGATCAACTGCCGGGCGACGATATTATCTACCGCGTCATAAACGTAGCGCACCTCGGCGAGCAGGTTGGTGGTGGCCATGACGGTAAAGGCACGACGGGTGAGCCGCTTCCGGTGGTCGTACGTGCTCACGCATTGGATCACGTCCGGGCCGAGGACCTGATTGCCCACAAGATTGGCCGCGACATAGTCGGTGCTCTTGACGATGACGTCGCCGATGTCGGGCGTCATGGACCGAAGTCGTCCGGCGGTGTCGCGATCCGCGGTGGCAACTGTGACGGCACCGGGCGAGGGATAGGTTAAGGTCACTCGCGCCCCGTCCCCGCGGACAACTTGGGAAACGGTAAACGATCCCGCCGGATAGACGTGAGTGATGTCTTTGTAGGGGCCGAGGCGGAAATAAGTGTGGTTGAGCGAACCGCCGGGAAACGTGATGAGCTTGGGGCGATCCACCGCGTCGTAGGTCATCGTCTCCGTGCGTTCCACCCCGCCAAAGGTGAGCTTGCGGCTGACGGGGCGTCCCTTGGCGTCATGGCTGAACTCGAAGGTGCCGCCCGGCATCGTGCCCGACTTGGGCCGGTTGTTGCGGGAGTCGAAATCCGTCACCTGCCATTGAGCGCCGTTGCGCAGGGTGCGCGTCTTCGGACGGCCAGTGCTGTCGAACGCGTAACTTCGCCCCTTGTCGTCCGTGTCCTGCTCGGCGGAGAGGCGGCGCAGCGCGTCGTAACTGCGGCGGAACTCAACGCCGTGGGGCGGAATGGTGTTCAGGTTCTCGCTCATCGAACTGTAGATGAACTCGGTCCGGCGGTTGAGCGCGTCCTCGCTGGATTGCGGCGTGCCGTCATAACGCGGCGTGAGCCGGGCGACCAATCCCTGCTTGTCGGACATCTCGGTGGACTGGTCGAGATCGTTGAACGGCTCGAACTTGTTGAAGAACGTGTTGCCCGCCTCCAGGGAATCCACACGTCGGAGCCGTTCGCTCTCGTCAATGGTGAAGGTTCGCGTGCTTACCGAGTCCGCCACGCGCACCAGTCGCCCGGCGGCATCGTAGGTGTGGGTGGTGATTTCGTTTGCCGGATCGGTGACGGCAACCACCCGCGATCCACCGCCGTAGTTCACGGCGGTTCGGGCGGGCGAGCCGTCGGTGATCACCTCGATAAGCGTGGTGCGTCCGTATGCGTCCACCTGGAAGTTAACCTCGCGGTCCGTGCTTTGGGTGGTGTCCTTGAACACCATCCGCTTCAGCTCGCCGTTGCCGAAATATTCGCGCTCGATCTTCTCCACGCCGCCGTCCACGGCCAGTTCGGCGGTTTTCAAACGGTCGTAGCCGTTGTAGAAGAAGTTGTCCACGGCGGTGTCGCGCTTGATGGACGTGAGGTTGCCGTTGAGGTCGTAGTTGTATTCCTCGGCATAATCACCAGTGACCATCTTGCGGTAACGCCCAAGGTGGTCGTAGTTCTCGAACTTGGTGACCGTCTGCAGGTCGGGATGCTGGATCTCGGCAACGCGGAACAACTCATCCGGCATGTAGGTCGTTTTGAGCGGGATGGCCGCCGCGCTCTGGGGGGCGCTGCCGGTCTGGACCCCCTCGATGGTGATGGATTTCACGTAACCGTTTTGGAGTACTTCCCTCGTCTCGACGTAGGCTTGGTTGTCGCTCAACTTGCGGCTGAGGCGCACCATGTGGCCGTTCTGGTCGTAAGAGCGCAGTTCTTCCTGTTTGTTGGCGCGGCGGATGGTGATCAACTCCTCGCGTTCGTTGTAATCGTGCTCAATGGGAGCGCTGCCCTCGCCTTGAGGCGTGATCTTGCGCGCAAGCCCCAGATCGCCAGCCTTCGCGAAGCCGCCGCCGCCGCCGCTGTATTCGAGTTTGGTGAATAGCACCCCGCCACGCCGGATGCCTTCGAGGAAGCCCGTCTGCGGGCTGTAATCGTAGGTGAACTGAAATCCCTCGATGGTGGTGAGCGTTTCGATCTGGCCAAAGTCATTGTAGGTCATCGTCACCGTGCCCGCCGTGCCGTAGTCAAGCCGTCCGATGTCCAGTCCATCCGAAGTCGGGTCCACCGTGATGTGGTTTCCGTTGAAGTCGGTGTAGGTGCCCTTTGGGAAATTGTATTTCTTGTCGTAATCGGACCAGCGTGCGTTCGGGATCGTGCCTTCCGGCCCCGGTCCGCGCGGACCGGGGTCGAGGCTCACGCGCAGGATGTTCGGGCGCGAACGCAGTGTGTCGGCAAGGTTGCGCAGATAGGAAACACTGTTGCCCTCGGGGTAGGTTACGCCTGCCACCAGGCCGGCGTCGTAAATGTAGCTCATCGTGGCGTCGCCCGCGCGCGGCCCTTTGTAAGTCACTTTCTTCGTCAGGCCCTCCTCGGTGAACTCGTGCTCCGCCGTGGAAGAGTCCGGCAGGCCCGTGATGCTCCTGGCCGTACCTTTGGCGGTTTCCTCGGCCTTGTTCGGCTGCTGCAACGCCACGGTGACCGGACCGTTGGCGGCCGCGCCGGTGCCGTCGGTCACGACCGGTACGTCCTCCTGGTCGGTCGCGTTGGCGCCGAAGAGCGGCGTGGCCTGCGCGGTGCCGGCCACCAGTCCGCGCAGTCCGTTGGCGAAGGGCGACTGATCCAGCGCGGGAGCGGTCATGTAGGTCGTCAACGCGCGCGCGTTCAGGAAAGCGCCTGGATGTCCGCTCGTCACCAGGATGCCCTCGCGCTTGGTCATCTCGCCGTTGGCGTTGTAATCGAACAACACGTCGCGGCCGGTGTAGTCCTCAATCCTGGCAATCTTGCCGACCTTGGCGGCCACGCCGGTTGCCACATCCGGCGGCACCACGGCCGTCCCGCCTTGAAACCGGTAGTAACCGATCTTCAGGAAACGCGGCGTCTCCACGGACTTGTCCACGATGCGCGTCAGTTCGCCATCGCCGTTGTATTCCAGCGCGATGGTGTTGCGCGGGTCGCGCTTCACGTAGCGCGAGTGGATTTTTTCCAGCCGCCCGTCCGAGCCATACCAATACTGCGTGCCGTCCGGCGTCAGCCGGCCAAAGCGCCGGTCGCCGAAACGCACGAGGATGTCGAACATGCCCTCAGGCGGCAGGTAGAACGCGCGCCCGTTGATCTCCCAGTCCAGTTCGTCGAGCAGCGGGTCGGTGGCGTACTCCGCCGGGGCAGTGGCGCCGGCGAACTTGAATACCACGCTGCGCCCCAGGCCGTTGTGGAAAAGCACGTCTCGCTGGGTCGCCACTTCGTCGCGCGCGGTCTTGCGCACCACCACGGGCACCTGGCTGCCGGCGACAAACGTCTCGGGGCGGTGCTCGACCAGGCGCTGGTTGTAATTGAAATCCCAGCCGCGACCGAAGGGGCCCTCGTACAAATCCTGCGCCCGATGGACTCTCGTAAAGACGATGGGCATCGCCCGGCCCGGCAGCGCGAAATCGGTGGTTTCGACGTTGAACTCGCCGTTGTGCGCGCTGACGGTCTTGAAGGTGCCGGGTACCGAGGGGTTGCCGGTGATGGCGCGCGGGTTCGGCCCCATCAAGTAATCCGCCGGCAACGCCAGCGCCGTCGTGTGGACACCGGGCAGCCACTTGCCGCGCGCCGGGGCACGGTCGCAAAACGACCCGAGCACCGGGTTGTTCTCCATGCTGGCGTCCAGGCTGGCCCGGATCAACGCGCCGCCCCAGAGGATTTCGCGCTCCAACTCCTGGCGCAGCGTTTGGAGCTGTGCGACCGAGCAGCCTTCACCGACGAGTGCAAACGGTCGGGAGAGGTAAACATTGTAGAGCGGCGAAGCGGGGTTGTGCGAGAGACGAAAGGCCGGGAACGCGCGCGGTGGATTGGCGCCGGGGGCAAAGGCGTTCTGGCCCACAAGCTTGTCCAGCGTGGAGGCCTCGACGGCGCGCACGGGCGGGAAGCCGGGGCCTTTGTCAGCGAGCGGCCGGCCGTGCGCGTTGAGGCTGGCGAGGCTGAGTTGGATGTTCGTTCCCGCGGAACCGGGCGCGTGAACGAGCACGTAGGTATGCACCAGCGCGCCAGGCGGCGAGAGGCTGGATGCAACGTAATTCGCCACGGTCCGACGGCGCGCCTGGAATACCGTGACCGCCGGCGCCGCCGTGCGCAACAACGCCTCAACTACTTCAGCCGGCCGGACAGCCAGCGTTCCCGGATCGAATGGAGCGTTGGTGAACTTCACAAACGAAAGCTCCGGCGGCGACTGGAGCACGAGGTTCTTCTGACCGAGGTTGACGGCATACAACCCCGCGAGCGTGCCGCCGAAAGAACGCGCGCCGCTGCCCGCTTCGGGAATGAGGCCCACGATGGCCGGATGCACCTGCCCGGGCGCGACCGGCAGGCCGAAACGCGCCGGGTCGAGCAGGAACACATCCGCCGAGGTCGCCACCATCAGCCTTCCATCATCGCGGAGGCGCACCGATTGCACCCCGCCGGACACCAGCGGAAAGGGGATCGTCTCCAGCACCGTGGGCGCGGTCGGGTCGGTGATGTCCACGACCACGAGCACGCCGTTGCTGCTGGTGGCGGCCGAGACGAGCGCGAGGTCAGCCGGCCGCCGTTGCGCGCCCGCGCCGATGAGGGAGTTGAGTTGCAGGAACACGCGCTTGGCGGTCGCACCAGGCGCGGCGGTGGAGGGCATTGCCAGCACCGCGTTCGAGTAGCTTAACACGAAGCCGTCGCGGAACAGCGTGCGGTAGCCTCCGGGCACCGGTTCGCCGTCGGGCAGGCCCGACTCACCCACCGCACGGCCAGTGCCCACGATTGCAGACAGCACACCGCCGGTGAAACTGTAGTCATAATCCTGGATGCGCTGGTTGGTGTCGGTGAGAAGGTAACTGAACCGCTGCCCGAAAAAAGTCGTCGTGCGTTTGTCCGGCACGGGCAGCGTGTCGCCATCGCCGAAGTCCACATAATCGCCGTCGGCGTTGGCGTCGTGGCCGGGGGAGAACGCGCCCAGCGCGCGCGCCTCGTCCTGCGTCAGGTTCATCCCAAAAATGAACTCCTGGAGGTTGACCTCAACCACCTTGGTCAGGTCGCCGGCCTGTTCCAAATAAAGCACTGACGGCGGATGCCAACTCACCTTGCTGACCGCCGCCGAGGGATCGAGCGTGACGATGGCCGAGGCGAGGCGTTGCAGGTTCAACGGGCTGGTGATGTCTATGACCCACAGGTATTGAAAACCGAACAACTGCCCCTGGGGGTCGGGAGTGCCGCCATTCTTGCCACCGACCACCACAAGCAGGTCGTTCGTCCGGGGCGACTCCTGCGGCCGTCGTACAAAGGGATACGCCGGAATCAACGCCAGATCGCGCGGGAAACCGGGCACGGAGAGTTCGTTCACCTTCTGCGGCGCGGCCGGATTGGAGAGGTCATACACCACCACCGCGCCGTCCAGCGGGCCCTGCCGTTCCAGCGCGTAGGCGTAGATGCCGCGCGTCACCACGCCGCCGCCGAGCTGGATTCCAGTGAGGCTGCCGCCCACGCGGTCGGCGGTGCGGAAGCCGAGTTCGAAGCTCTCGTGGAGCGGTGTGGCGGGATCGGCGTCCAGCGGATTGGGCGGGGTGGCGATGTCCGTGATGAGCGGCGTGAGCAGGAGCGTGTAGGATTGGCCGGGCGCCATGAAAGGGTAGGTGAGCGTGAGTTCGCGCTGGTCGTCGCTGAGCGTGACCGTGGGGGGGCCCGCCGACGGAGTGAGCGTGATGGCCTCGTTGTAAAACTCTGGCAGGCGGAGGTTGGAACTGATGGCCTCGTTGAACTGGATGCGAATGGGCGCGCCCGCCGCCCAGTTGCGCGAGCCGGCCAGTGGCTCGGTGAACAGCACGCGCGGCGGCTGCTGGTCGAACTTGTCGCCGGAAGCCGGGTTGGTGCCAGGGAGCGCGGTGCCGCCGAAAAGAATTGGATAATCCACCACAGCGGGATCAAGGCCCGTCACAGTTGCGGTAAAGCGCAACAGCGCTCGCGCAGGCTTGGAGCAACTTACCTCCACCACCGTGCGCCGGGCGAACTCGCCGGCTGCCTCGTTGGTGATGACCGTGGCGGTGATGTCCGCCGGCTGGAGCGCGTTGCTCGTATCGAGCGGGCTGGCGCCGGCCACTTCGAATGACAGCGCGGGCAATTCGGAACCGTGCGTCGCCAGGACGCGCACCCGGGTGAGTTCATTCGTCGCGGGCAGCAGCGGCTGTTGTGAGATCAACAGCTTGGGCGGGTTCGGATCGGGCGTGGCGGCAGGTCGGGTGAAGATGATGTCATTCCTTAGTATGGGAATCAGTTGGTTCTGAAGCACCAACCGGGGACGACTCGCGGGAAATCGGGGGTGGCTGGCGGCAAGTGTGAAAGCTGGCGGATCGGCTTCATTTTGTCGGGGAAGATGAATGGCATACGTTCCGTCCCCCTGTGCAATGCCATATACCGCGCCCGGACGCAGACGGCCCACCGGTCCCGCAGACTCTCCGGGCGCGTACGGGCTGGCGGTCACTAACGTGCCGGGAAGAGCCTTGGCTGCCACCACCTCGCCCGACTCGCTCAACGCGACATCAATTGCCCGGCCGGAAAATTTAACGGGCAGGGCGTTCACCGCCATCATCAGTGGGAGCATGGCGATTTGATTGGCCGTGTGGCCGATCAAAACGCCGCCAACGCCTGCTCCCAAGGCGAACGTGCCACCGCTCAGACCCGACGCCATAGTCCCGACCACGCCTCCGACGATCAACCCGCCGCCGATGGACACGAGGTTGACATGCCCGTCTTCAATCAACGTTTTGACCTTGATCGGATCCTCCAGGAACAATCCGGCCCCGGGGAACGGTTCTGACTTGGTGACCAGCCTGCCGTTCTCGTATTCCATTTTGTCCAGAACAAGATAGGCAACTTGGTTGTCCACCTTGGTCAACGCCACGAGTGCAAACACCGCGTTGGTCGGATTGTCGCCCGGCATCAGACCGGCCGCCTCCAGCTCGGCGGGTGACACCGGAAATGCAATATCCACGGCTCCCCTGAGCGGTGATCCTTCGCCCTCCAACACAATGCCTGGACCAAGCAGTTTGCCGATGTCCGGCAGTGTGCCCTCCGCAAGGGCCAGTACGTTGGAGGGATTCAACACCTCCATCTTTAGCCGCATCTTGCCTTGGATCGAGCCGCTCTCGATCTGGAACTCCACCGTGCGGCCCTCGCCCGTTGCTTCCACTACGCCGCCCGCTTCGAACAACGCGACGCTGCCATCGCGGAAAATCTGTCTCGTCACGGGGATGACGTTGCGTGAGCCATTGCGGTTCACCACCTGCGCATTCAAGGTGTCGTCCACGTCGGCTTCGATGAAATTGTCGAAGTTGCCGTCCACGCCCGAGAGCACCGTGGCGGTCGTCCCGCGAGTCTCGTTGACAAGGATGACCGGGGATAACGGTTCGGCAATTCCCACTGAACCAGTCATCCGCACCAGGCCGTTCGTCGGTTCGTAACTGACCACCTGCGCCGCGACACGATTGAGGGCGTCGGTTTCGGTGGTGAATGTAAACTGGTTGTCGCCTTCCAGCCGGCGGCCCGTTGTATCGGCGATATTGGTCGAGAGGAGAATCGTGTGAGCCGCACTCGCCGCCAGCGTGTTGATGGGCAGCAACGTCGCTTCCGTGCCGGCCAGATTGAAAGTGAGGGTCGCGACCACCGGTTGATTGCTGACGCCGAGCAGTTGAACCCCGTTGAGAGCGGTGGCCGTGTTGATCGGTTTGTTGAATCGCACGATGACCGGTGTAACCCGCAACACGCTCGTGGCTCCGTTCGTCGGCGTCACGGAGACCACCTGCGGGCCGATGGCAACGGTAGTGAGATCGGCCGTCGCCGTGGTCTGGGCGTTGGTAACGATGACATTTGCCTGACCGGTGTCTCCGCTGGTGAGGTCCAGTGTGGTCACGTTCACCGCGCCGGTCGGCGCGAGGAGTTGATACGCGCCGTTCCCTGCCGAGAAGGTCAGCCAGGGGAACGAGTGGATGGCCAGGCCACCCACCGCTTGCCCGCCGGCGTTGCGCGCCAAGCCCGCCACCAGGGCCTGCGGGTCGCGGGCTTGCAGCAACACGTATTGACCGGAACTGGTCAGGCCGGGCAAACGGTCGCCGGTCACGGGTTCGAGAGTCGTGAGGTTCCCGCGCGCGTCGCTGATCAGCCGTTCGCGCGGTTCAATCCCGTAAAGTCCGTTCTCCATTCGCACGCGGCCCAATACGAACAGGGCGTTGGTTGGCGCGCCGGCCAGTTGGACGCGCAGGTTGCGTCCCGCTTCCAGTCCGTCCACGGCCAGTTCAAAGGCGTCGAGCACGGTGTAGTTCGTGTCCACCAGTTCCAGAAAATTCGTCGGGCTCAGCCGGCGCAGTTGCGCGGCGTGGGGTTGGGCGAAATCGCCAAGGCCAGAAAGAATGCGCAGACCGTCGCGCGCCACTTGCCCGCCGTCGGGTTCGAGCACGCTGCCGGTGAACGCGCCGGGAGCGAGCACGTCCACATGCACGGTGGCTTCGGTGAGTTCGTCAGGGCCGAAAAGCAACAGCGGGCGCAGCGGAAATCGCGCGTGCAGCGTGGCGGGGTTGGTGTCGCCGGGCCGCTGGTAGCCGACGATGAAATTGTCGTAGCGCGGCGGAAAGCGCCGGGTGCGGTTGTTCAATTGATACGAATCGGTGACGTCGCAATGCAACAACACGCCGCTGGGCAGCGCGCCCGCGGTATGGGTCAAGAGCACTTCGGCGTTGGCGGTCACCAGTTCAGGCGTGCGGCTGGCGGCGCTGGTCGCCGGATTCACCGTGCCGCTGGCCAGGAGATTGGTGGAGTTCGGAAGCGTCGCACTGGCCGCCAGCAATACCTGGCCAGGCTGCGGCGCGGGTGGCGCGGTCGGAATCGTGTCGCCCACGACCAGCGCATACGCGCCACTGGCGGGCACGGATGAAGTGACCGAGTTGCCCGTGCCGGTCAGGACCTGCACGGTGTTCCATTGTAGGTTGGCTTCGTCCCAGCGAACCAGGGCGACGGCGTCGGCCGGCGTGATGGGCGAAGCGAAATTGAACACGGCCGTGGCCGGCGCGAGTGGCGCGGGAGAAATCTCCAGCCAGAACGCTTGCAACGGACTCCAGCCCAGCGGCAGCAGCGCGGGCAGTGTTTGTCCGGTCAATGGTGTCAACGTGCCCGTGGTGCCGGACACAACCGTTCCTTGTGCGAACTGAACTTGCACCGTGTTGTCCGCGTTGCCGAGCACACCGCCGGTCAGCGGCGTGAGCGTGAAGAGGTTCGTGCTGCGCCGCGTCAGCCGCGGATGCGCCACGATTTGCACGGCGCCGGTCGTGAGACTCTGCGTTCGCCAGACCGGAAGATGGTCCGGTGCGCTGAAGCGCCAGACGTACGCACCGGCGGTTTGACCGAGCGTCACGACGCCGAAGATGGGATCACTTTGCCGAGTGGTTTGGCCCAATGGCCCGCTCTCAGTGATGGACACGGAAGGAAGGAGTTGACCGGCTTCATTCAACGTGCGTGTCACGGCCAGCGCCGCGCCAGGCGCCGGCGGACCGCGCGCGTAAATCCGGTTGGTCAAGCCCGGCGAGCCGCTGGTCACGCCCAGCGACAGCGTGAACGGTTGCGAAAGTTCACCCGGGTCGAGCACACCGTCTGGCACCGTCGCGCTGAGATCGTAGAACGGTTGCGCGCCGTCCAGTCCGTCGGGTTGCAAGGGCCCGCTCGTGTTTGCGAACCCGGCCACGTAATAAATCAACGGACCGCTGAAAACCTGGCTGCTCTTGTTCGAGAGCAACACCTCCACGTTCCATGTCCCGGCCGCCCGATTGAACCGCATGGACTGGTAGTAAACGTCCACCTCCGCCGTAACGTCCACCAGTTCCACCGTGACCCCGTGCAGTTGAAAATTCTTCCCCTGAAGCGTGGCCACACCAACAAGGCTCAACATGACTCCCAGGAAGAATTGAAACAGACGCGCTTGCATGTGGACTCTGAAATTCAGGACCTTGACTTTTTCCCCAGCCACACCAGCAATCCGCCGGCAACCAACAGCACCCAGGTGCCCGGCTCCGGAACGTTCACGCGGTTATACCACCCCAACGACGACGACGGGTTGAGATTGTCGAACAGGTCAAAATGCACGGTGACCGTGCCGGTGAAAACCGTTGGCAACGGCACCATGACGACAAAGGCGGACTGGTTGGCCAGCACCGGTTGCAGACTGGGAAACGGGATGCTGGTTCGCAGAATGGCCTCCGGCGGAATGAGGATTGCACCCGGCGTGGGCGGCGCCCAGACCACGCCGCTGGCATCGGCGGTAAGCAGGACCAGCGTGTGGAGCATCGCGGCGTCCTGCACCGTGACGGTGAATGAATCCAGGATCGCTCCCGGCGAGGCGGTTTCATCCGTGCCGAAGCCAAACTCGAACAGGAGCGGAACCGGAACCGAACTGGCGGGAATTTGCAGAAGCTGGGAGGAGGTCACGAGAGGTGTGCCGCCACCGGTGTTGAGCACGGCAATCCCCTGGGCCATGGCGAGGCATGACGCCAGCAACCAACCCACCGGGATCACAATCAGTCGTATCACAAGCTTGCAGCAATCGGGTTTCAAGCCCTGGCGGAGAAACACCATGTCAGTCCTGTCGCCAAGGAGTGCTTGATTAGTTCTCCCGGAATGGTGGCGACAACTTTCAGACTATTTTCGTCCGGGAGGAGGGAGGCTTCGCGGTGGAGGTCCGGGTCTTGGAAACCGGTCGTATGACCGGCCTGGCGGAAACTTGTGTTGAGCCCCCTGATCCTTTCGGGCCTGCTCATGGCGCATGAACCCCAGGAGTGGAACGCTGGTTTTACAATCGGCACGGTCGCCGACTGGAAAGTCGGCGCTACCTATGGGCGGCCAGGAACTGCTATTCCGAGGCGAGGGTGCTTGGCTGCTTCTGACGAGCCTGCCAGCGCTCGCCTTTGCTCAAAGGTCCAAAAGCTTGCGCGCCCAAGCTGCGGCCTTGTCGGTGGCCGGCAGCGAGCGAATGCGTTCACAGACTTCCCACAGCCGGACCGGAGCAACGGATTCCACCGCGCCGCGTGAATCGAATCGCTGGCCGACCAGCGCCTCCGCCAGCATGGTCAACCAGTCCGGCGCCCGGTCCAGCACCGGCGGCAAGGGCAGAACGTGCGCGGTGCCGTCGAAACACGCCAGCAGCACCCGCTCGCCATCCGGACTGAACTCCGCGTGCATGACCGACCCGCCGAATTCGGCCGGTTCTCCCAGCGGAAAGCCGTTGCGCAAGTCCCAGAACCGCAACGCCGCGTCGCTGCCGCCCGTGATCGCGCGGCGCCCGTCGGGGTGGATCGCCCCCGCGCGCAGGGAATTGCCGGTGTTGGGCGGCGACCATGGGCTACGGACACCGGCCAGGGGCGACGACAACGCTGCGCCGGTTTCCAAGTTCCACAACTGGCCGGTCAAATCATCCGCGGTGGTCAGCAGGGTCCGCGCGTCGGGGCTAAACGAGGCGGTGCGAACGACGGCAACGTAATTGAGCACGGCGTGCAGTTTTCCCTCCGGCAGCCGCCAGACGGTGGCATGACGATTCGGCGAGCCCAGCGCGAGCCACCTGCCATCTTTACTGAAATCCCCGCGCGTCACCACGCCACCGGGATACTGCCGACGCCCCGGTTCATTCAGTTCCAACAGCAGCGCCCCGGTTCGGGCGTCCCAGAGTTTCGGATGGGCGTACATGGGCCGGGTGGCAATCCAGCGCCCATCCGGACTGAACGTGGCCCAGTACACCGGCCCCTTCTCCGGGAATTCCCGGCGGAGTTTGCCGGTGGTGGTCTCATACGTCCGCACCGTGCCGTCCTCGCCGCAGGTCAGAAACTGGTCGCCATGCGGACTGAATTCGACATGGAAGATGTAGGAGCTTGCGCGCAAAGGTGGACTCAGCGGCTCACCCGTGCCCGCGTCCCACAAGCGGGCGGTTTGGTCCCACGAGCCGGTGACCACACGCCGGCCGTCCGGGCTGAAACTGGCGGACCAGACCTTGTTGCCATGCGCCAGCGGCCTGGTCACGGCCTGCCCGCTCGTGGCGTCCCAAATCCGGGCCGTGCCGTCGTGCGATGCGGTCACGACGCGGTGGCCATCGCGACTGAATCGCGCGTCCTGGATCGCAGCCGAATGACGGACCACCACGGGCGCCAGCCGGTTCGTTTTCACCTGCCACACGATCAAGTCGCCGTCGTGCCCGATGGTCACGCACTGCCCCCCGGCAAAACGAGGGGCGGTGACCAGTGGAACCGCCAGCGGCAACGGTTCGGACAACGGCTGGCCGGTTTGGCCGTCGAAGATTCCAACGAACCGGTTGAATTGGACCGCCACCCGGTGGCTGGCCGGATCCACATAGCACTGGCCATTGAGCAATGCCCCGCGTGGAGGCATCTGAACAATCTCACCGCTCAGTGGATCGAATATCGCCAGACCGAAAGTGTTGCCCCCTTGATAAAACTGGGACTTGCCTGGCCGAAAAGCGCCCGGCCGGAAACTGACGCCAATCTCCGGTCGGGTGGGAAGCTGGCGACCCGTTTCGGTGTCCCAAAAGATCGTTTCGTCCTCGGTGCGCGCCATGCCAGCCCGGCCATCCGGACTGGTGGTCCATCCCATCGTAGAAGGCGGGAGGTTTATTGCTCCGTCAACCGAATTGCCCCGGGCAAGGTCGAACTTCCGAAGACGGCCTTCGCCGTCGGTAACAATCAGGCGTTGGCCGTCGGCGACAAATTGGGCAAACAGCGGACCTTGTTGCGTCGCGGAGGCAGATACCATCGTCTGCAACTGGCCACTCTCCAAATCCAACAACTGCCCGCTGCGATCCGGCGCGCGGAGAAAGGCGAAGCGACCCCTGGCATCCAGCGCAAGCAGGCTGCCCGCAAACTCCGACGCGCGCATCTGACCCGTCCGGTAATCCAGAAACCGCACGCGTCCGTCCCGGCTCGTCAGGGCGACGAGGCCCGCCTCCTCGGCCACGCCGGAAAGCTGGGGCGCAAACGCCAGCGGCCAGACCTGACGGTTCGTTGCCGCCAACACGTCATAAACCACCAGACTGGTTCCAGTCGAACACAAGGCCAATACTCGACGCTCCCTGTCTGCAACCAGGACGGCTCGTTCCGCGAGGTTGGCCTCATCGTAAGTGAGCAGCCGGTGAGGCGCGCGCACCGGCACCGCCCATGCCCGGCGTTGCAAGGCCCACATCAATCGCGCGGCATCCGCCCAATTGTCCGGATTCTCGCGCGCCCGACGGGCGGCCAGGGCGATGGCCTCGGCCGTGTTGCCGGCGGCCAGCAGGTCGTTGACTTTCTGCGATTCGAGCGCCTCCACCGTTTGCAGGGCCGCGCGCCGCGAATCGGCGATGCGAACCGCCGCCACCGACAGACCGCCCACAAGCGCGAGCAACAGCACCAGCATCGCAGCGATCAACGCAGCCGTGATGCGGTGACGCTGTGACCACAGCCAGAGGCGCTCGAGGGTGGAAATCTGTCGCGCCAGGATCGGTTCGCCCGCCAGCCACCGGCGCAGGTCATTCGCCAGGTCGAGCGCGCTGGTGTAGCGGCGCGCCGGTTCTTTCGCGAGGCACTTGAGGCAGATGACCTCCAGATCACGCGGGACAGCGTTGCGGTTTTCCGGACTGGCAGGTCTGGCCTCGTCCGCAGCGGCGACGCGGCTGGCGGCATCGCCGTTGGCCTCGCCGGAACGCCGGCCAATGGCGCGGGAGGGAGGCAACGGTTCCTCCTCGGCGATCTTTTTCAACAACGCGGGCAACCCCTCGGCCTCGAACGGGGGACGGCCCGACAACAATTCGTAGAGAATCGCGCCCAACGCGTAAACATCGCTGCTGATCGTGGCCGCCCGCGCCGACCGGGCGGCCACCTCGGGCGCGACATAGTGCGGCGTGCCCAGAAAATCAATCGAGCGGGTCAGCCTGGTGTCGTCGCCGACCAGTTTCGCGAGGCCGAAATCGCTGACATAAGGGCGGCCTTGCTCATCAAACAGCACGTTGCCGGGTTTGAGGTCCCGGTGCAGCACCCCGCGCTCGTGCGCGAAGTGGACCGCATCCGCAAGCGTTGCCATCAGGTCGGCGATCCGACGCCATTTGCCGTGGTACTCCGCCCTGCGCTGCGCCAGGGTTCCGCCGGTGGCGAACTTCATGGTGAAGAACGGCAGCCCGCCGTGCTCGCCGACATGGTGAACGGGCAGGATGGCCGGATGTTCGAGCGCCGCAATGGCCCGGGCTTCGAGCCGGAAGCGCCCGACCATTTCGGGTGAACCGGCCTGGTGCGGAAGCAACATCTTCAAAGCCACGGTGCGCCTTGGATCCCGCTGTTGCGCTCGATAAACAATGCCCATGCCGCCACGGGCGATTTCCTCGCGGACATCGTAACCGGGAATGTTGAGCAAGGGCGCAGGCACATTGGCAGCGGCCGGAGGCATCATGTCACCCAGGTCTTCAAGCAACCAGCCGTACATGCACGAGGCGCAAAGTCCTTGCAGACCATCCTCGAGGATGGGACTGCCGCAAGTGTTGCACGTTCGCGGTTCGTTCATGCTGTTCGGACGCCCCGCCCGGTCAGGCCGTTGGCCGGTCTTCGCCAATCCGCGATGCGCAGAGACGACCAGGCAGCCGAACAGGGGCGGATGTTAGACTTCTCACGTTTTTTGAAGCTCAACTTTCACGCGCCGGCCCAAAATCCGTTCCGCGATCCATCAGGACGCGATACAGGTGGGTAATTTCCTCCTGAATCTCGTGCGGCGCGGAAACCGTTGCCATCACCTCGGCTCGCAGGGCATCGCGGAACTGCTGGCGGAAACGATGCGATTCCGAATTGAAGGCCGGCAGGCTCATGGACACTCTGGCCGCCGCCTCGTCATACCGCGGCGTCGCCTGCGCGCCGGGGAGGAATTCCCGTAACACGCCGAACAGCGCCTCTTTGCCAGCCCGGGCGTAGTCCCGTTGGACATGCTCCAGCGCGGCGCGGACGGTGGTCAACGCCCAGGCGCGGTCAAACGCGGCGATGCCCCGTTCCTCAGTCGGCAGGCTCAATCCTTCGCTTTCCTCGATCAAATCCACGCTCAGGTGGGATTGTTGACCGCCGCGCTTCTGCGCCAGCGCCCGCTCCCGTTCGTGCGAGAGATACTTCACCAGCGCCCCCAGGAGGAAGGAGCGAAACTTGCCCCGCAGCCGGTCCGGCTTGCGGAAAGCCTCCTTGTCCAACAGGTGTAGAAAGAACCCTTGGGTGAGATCCTCGGCTTCGGCCGGTGAATAGCCGCGGGCGCGAATGAACCGGCGCAACGGCTCCCAGTAACGCCGGCAAAGCTCATCCAGCGCCGACCGCGCGTTGGTTTCGCCGTTCAAGGACGCCTCGGCCAACAAGCTCCAGTGGGTGGTGGGAAAATACATGCGTCGCATCCGGCCATGGCTCCGCCCAGCGGAACGCCCCTTTCACCGGTGTTAACTCGGGACACCAGTAGCAGTTCGCCCGTCGGGTTCCAAGTCAGGAGCGATGCCCACCTGTAACCCCGGTTTTCCAACCGGCGCGCTCGTCCGTGGAGCAAAGCCTTTGTCCGTCGCGACTGGCTCTCAGCGAAATGCTCCACGGGGCAAGCCGACTGGAAAGTCGGCGTTGCGTATGCCGAACCAGGCATGCGCGTGCTGCGGTTGGCCGCGAGCGACAGGCGTTGCGTTCAGTTTTGGGCGACGGGGCATCGCCGCCAGACGCTGGCGGACAAAACGGTTTCGCCAGCGTGGTTCAATCCTCGTCAAACTTGCGTTTGAGGAGGTTCTCCAGTTCGGAGATGGCTTCGGAGGCGTTCGGGCCCTCGGCATGCACCGTCAATTTGCTGCCCGGGCCGGCGGCCAGCATCATCAGACCCATGATGCTCTTGCCGTTGACCTTCTCGCCGTCCTTCTCGACGAAGATGTCGCAGGCGAACCGGTTGGCGGTCTTCACAAACATGGCGGCGGGCCGGGCGTGGATGCCCAGCTTGTTCTGGACGGTCAATTCTTTGGTTGAATTTCCGCCGCTGTCCGGCGACTTCTTGGCACTCATCGGGTCGCGTCAAAGGATTACTGAAAGACCACCGGTCGCGCCATTGAATTCTACAGTTTCGCGGACGACGCCATCCGGGCGATCAGGCGGTCGTTGAGTTCCTTGGCGGGGTTGTGGCCGGAGGCCTTGAGTTTGGTGTGGAAGGCGGCGACCTCGATGAGCCGGGCCAGGTCGCGGCCGGGCCGCACCGGCAGGGTGATGTGGGGAATCTCGACGCCGAGAATCTTGACGGTTTCCTGCTCCATGCCCAACCGGTCCACGTCCGCCACCTCGTTCCAGGCCTTGAGGGAGACGACGAGGTCCACCCGCATTTCCTTGCGGATGCACTTCACGCCAAACATGGCGGCCACGTTGATGATGCCGATGCCGCGCACTTCCATGTGGTTGCGGGTGACTTCGCTGCTGGTGCCGATGATCTCACGCCCATCCACCAGCGTCACCTTGGTCACGTCGTCGGCCACCAGGCTGTAGCCGCGCTCGATGAGGGCCAGGACGCTTTCGCTTTTGCCGATGCCGCTTTCGCCGCGGATGATGACGCCCACGCCGAGGATATCCACCATGCTGCCCATCTCGGTGGCGCGCGGGGCGAACATCATCTCCAGGGCGAGCGTGGCCAGGTTGATGAACTTCATGGTGATCAAGGGGGTCTGGAACAACGGCACGTCCGCCGCCTCCGCCGCCCGCAACAGATGCTGGTCCGGGCGCAGATTCCGGCTGAAGACCAGGCAGGGCACCTTGTAGGACAGCAACTCCTGGTAACGCTGGATGCGCTGTTTCTCGGGAAGGGACTTCAGGAAATAAGCGTCCGCGTTGCCGAGCGCCTGGACGCGCTTCCAGGCGAAGTAACGGGTGAATCCGGCCAGAATGAGGCCCGGGCGGTTCACGGTCGGCTCGCGAATGACGCGCTTCAGGCCCGCCGCGCCGGCCAGCAGCTTCAGCTTCAACTCGCTCTCGTGTTCCGTGTAGAACCGCTCGACGGTGATCGTGTCGTGTTGCATGGCTGATTACATTGAGATCGAGCTTGAGATCAAGATCAGGAGCAGGCGGTCGCCGAGGGCGGAACTGTCTTCTGCTCTAAGTCTTAATCCTGCACTGGATCATGATCTGGATGCTTACCACTCTCAATCACATGTTAAACTCCGGCCCGAGATAAATCTCCCGCGCCTTCGGGTCGGTCGCCAAATAGTCCGCCGTGCCTTCGCACAAGACTTCGCCCTTGTGAATGATATACCCGCGGTCAATGAGCTTGAGCGTCTCGCGCACGTTGTGATCGGTGATCAGGATGCCCAACCCGCGTTCCTTCAGCCGGCGGACGATCTTCTGCACTTCATAGACCGCGATGGGGTCAATGCCGCTGAACGGTTCGTCCAGCAACATCAACCTGGGGCTGGTGACCAGTGCCCGCGTGATTTCCAACCGTCTCTTCTCACCGCCGCTGAGCGTGTAGGCTTTGCTCCGGGCCAGCGGGGTCAGGTCCAGTTCCTCGAGGAGGTATTTCAACCGCACCGCCCGTTCCTGGCCGTTCAGTTTGCACGTTTCCAGGATGGCCAGGATGTTTTGCTCGACGGTGAGCTTGCGAAACACCGAGGGTTCCTGCGTGAGATAACCGATGCCCAGTCGCGCGCGCTGGTGCATGGGCAGACGGGTGATGTCGCGCGCCTGAAAATTCACCCGGCCTTCGTCCGGCTTCACGACGCCGACCACCATGTTGAAGGTGGTGGTCTTGCCCGCGCCGTTCGGGCCGAGCAGCCCGACGATCTCGCCCGGGTTCACGAAGATGGAAACCTTGTTGACCACGCGGCGGGCGCGGTATTCCTTGACCAGCCCGGCCGTGTTCAACAACGCCCCGGAAGCCGCGGCGGTATCGGGCGCGCCCGGCGTGTCCGGTTTCAATTCCGTCCTGGCGGTGGTTTCGGCCATGTCAGCGTTTTTCCAGTCTGCCCAAAGGCTGTTTCAAATCGGCGCTCTCCAGGCGGATGCGGTAGGGCGCCGTGGCGGCGAACCGGTTTCGAGCCTTGTCCCAGACCAGGCTTCGCGCATCCGTGATGACCATCTGCGGCGTGGTCAGGGTCGGTTGCCCGGTCACTTCAAAGCTGTCGCGGGCGGCACTATAAGCGGCGCGCTCACCAGTGGCGAGACTTCCCGCTTGCTCGATGCGCACGTCGCCCTCGGCCATCAGGTCGGCGAGTCCGCCGGAAACCGGGTCGGTGCGCGCGGTGAGCAGCCGGGTGGACAGCTTGCGGTGCGCATCCGGGCCGTTGGTCAGACCCGGCGTGCCTTGTTCATAAACGACGTTTCGCACGGCCCGGAGGGATTCCACGCGGTTGGTTTCGGCCGCGAACCGGATCTCAAACGTATCGCTGCGCAAGCGCGGTTCGGTGCCGGTGAGCGGCGATTGATGGGCGCGCGCATCGCCCTGAAACACCACCTGCCGGTCTTTGGCCGTAAGTTCGCGGGCGAACACTTCGATCACGGTGGGACCTTCGCCGGGTTGGCCGGCTGCGGGAAAGAAGTCAAGCAGGCTCCCCTGCTGCTCCCCCAGCGTGACCTTGGTGGCCACGTTGCCCTCGGCATGAATTTCCCGGGTGGCGTTGTGGACCGTCAGCCGGTCGGCGCGGCCGTCGCTGCGATCCAGCTTCCACGCGGGTTGACCGGTGAAGACCATCTTGTCATCCGCCTTGGTATAAACCGCGCGCTCGGATCGGATGCCGTGCCCCTGCGTGCCCTGAGAAATCACGACGTTGCCCTCGGCGACCGCGGTCTGGTTGGTCGGCGAAGGCGACTGCACCGTGAGCTTGTCGCAGGTGAGCTGGTTGGTGAGCTCTACGATCCGGACTCCGCCCTCGATGACCGTGAGATTCGAGCGCGCGGGAAAATGATGAAACCGCGCGGCGTACAAGTCCACCAACGGCGAATCGTCCACCGTTGCCGACGGAGCGTTTGTGGCGGAAAGAAGAAAGCCTCCCAGGCCGAGGCTCTCGCGCGGCGCGCGCAACGCAACGCTGCCCTCCAGTTCCAGGATTTGCTCGCGTCGGTGAAGCGTGACGTGGTCAGCCCGGCCCTCTTGGCGACCCTGATTCCAGGCCGTCCGACCGCTCAACACCATGCGTTCATCCGCCCGGGTGTAAATGGCGCGGTCGCCGGTGGCCCGCAGCCCGTCCTTCTTGCCCACGAGCACCACGTCCTGCTCGGCCAGGAGCAGATCGAACGTTTCGCTGTTGGTGGAAGCGGACGCGGTGAGCGCCCCGCAGGAAAACTCCATTTCCGGGTCGTCGCCGTGAACGTCCCCGCGATAAACGCCCCGGTAATTGAGCCGGTCGAATTCAAACTGCCGGGCGGTGATGATCAGCGGCAGGCGCGCGTCGTCCGGGACGGCATTCGTGGAGCGGTGGATCACTGAGCGGACCTGGTTGGAAATCGTGAGTGTGGATTCATCCCCCCGCCAGAGGAATCCCTCGCCCTCAACCGAGAACCGGTTGTCGCCGGTCCGCACTTCCAATCGTCCGGGAGACGTGGCGGTGCGTTGCGAGGGGTTGTACACACAGTCGGGGGCGATGATGATCATCTCCGGCTCGCCGGACACGCGAAAACTCTGTACCCGCGCTTCGGTCACCCGCACCCGGTTGCCAGCCTCGGGCTGGGCGCGCGCCCCGGTGATCTGAAACTTCAGCCGGGTGTGATTCGGCGCCGGGTGGTAGCCGCTGGCCGAAAAGCCCGACACCGTCACAACCGGCACCGTCTGCGTCTGGGCCGCTCCGTCAGCGGCCAGCCAGCACAGGCCGACGATGGCCAAGGCCCAGAGGCTCAATCGGGTTGTTGACTTCGTTGCCATCAGTAATCTGCGTCGGGATGCAGGTGCGTCGTTTGGTCAGCGAACGGCGTTGAACACGCGGTGACAATCGCGAAGCAGCGCCGGCATTTCCCTCAACGGAATCATGTTGGGACCGTCGCTCAACGCCCGATCGGGACGCGGATGCGTTTCCACGAACAGTCCCCGAGCACCCGCGGCCAGGGCGGCGCGGGCCAGGACCGGGGCGAATTCCCGCTGGCCGCTGGACCGGTCGCCGGCGCCGCCCGGGAGCTGGACGGAATGCGTGGCGTCAAAAATCACCGGCCAGCCGAAACGTTGGAGGATCGGAATTGAGCGCATGTCAGCCACGAGATTGTGGTAGCCGAACGAGTTGCCGCGTTCCGTGAGCAGAATTCTCCGACCGCCGGCCCGCCTGATTTTTTCCACCACCGGTCCCAGGTCGGCTGGCGCGAGGAACTGGCCTTTCTTCACATTCACGATTTTGCCGGTCACGGCGGCGGCTTCGAGCAAATCCGTCTGCCGGCACAAGAATGCGGGAATTTGCACGATGTCCACAACTTCGCCCGCCACCGCGGCCTGCGCCTCGGTGTGAATGTCCGTCAGCACCGGCACCCCGACTTGCGCGCGCACTTTGTCCAGCACGGCGAGACCGGCCTCCAAGCCGGGCCCGCGAAAGGATCTTGCCGAAGTGCGATTGGCTTTGTCGAAACTGGCCTTGAAGACGTAGAAGATCCCCAGACGCGCGCAGGCTCGTTTGAGCGCGGCGGCCACTTCAAGACAGAGCGCCTCGCTTTCGATCACGCACGGTCCGGCAATGAGCGTGAGCCGGGACCGTGTGGTCAGGGCTTTCCAAATGTCCGCCTCATCAAGCACGGGATGCTTCTAACAGCCGCGGGCACGAAAGTAAATGACGGGTGGTGAAGCGAACAGGCGCATCTCAGTTTATTGCAGGCAGGCATTCCTGGCGGAGCGCAGGTTTCCCAACCGGCGGTATCGCCGACTTCCAGTCCGCTGGCCCAGGCCCGGCGTGGCAGGCCAGGAGTTCGCCGCGTTTGCGGGTTGGAAATCCGCGATCCGGCAGACGGGCGGACTGACAAGTGCCGAGAGACGCCCGGCTTCATCCTCGCGGGTTGAATCGCATTGGCTTCCCGGACGATGGTGGCGATAATGGCCGTTCAAGTACATGAGAGAAGTCATGACCATGGATCAGCCGAAGTCCGGGAGTCCTCCAGCCAGCCCGTTGCTCTCGTACATCAACTTCAAGCTGGCGCTGCTCGGGTATCCGCCGGTGGCGGGCACCACCCATCCGGAGTTCTCCGACATCGTGTCCGGGCTGGTGGCGCAGTATCGCGAGAAGGAACGACTGCTGGCCAATCACCTCTGCCCGGCGGATCGCCGCATTCAGACCTTTCTCTATGATTATCTTCAGGAGGTGCCCGTCCCCAAGCTCCCCATCCGCACGTTCACGCTCGATCGCCCCGGCCTGGCGCGCACCCTCTCCCTGCCGGTGGATCGCGACGAGTTCTCATCCGAGATCGTCCACTCCTATCGCGTCAAACAAGGAGTGCTGCACAACCCGAGGAGCGACCGCCGCACCACCGCCGGCATCTTTCACATCACCGAAGGCGGCCTGCCGATTCCCGCCGACAAGGTCGGCGTCCCGATGGCCGTCTTCGGAAAGATGCTGAGTCTCGCCTTCAACCCGCCGCGCAGTCTCTTGCGGTTGCCGTTCACCTCCACGCAGGCGCAGCCCGCCGAGTGTTTCGTCTCGTTGCTGCTGCGGCCCGTGGTCTGCCCGGAGGTGCCGGGATTCACGCCGCGCAAGACAATGGAGGTCCGTTTCTTCGCGCCCGGCAGCCTCGTCAGCAACCTGGATTTTGTCGAAACCATTTTCGGCAACGGCGGCGATCCCCACCTGCCCGAGAACGACGCGGGATTGGACGCGGACCATTGGACCGGCCACACCGGCTGCGTGATCCTGGCGCCGCATTTGACCAGCATCACCAAGCGGGAGGCCGGCCTGCCGCACTGGGATCAGGCCAGCGAGCGCCAGCGCCGCGACGGGATGTGCTGGAAGGACGAAGGCGAGTTCTACAACCACGGCCAGGCGTTCAAGCTCACCTGCCGCGACCACACCGGCGTCATGGTGACCCTCATTGCGGACAACTATTTCGGCTATTGCAAGAAGGAGGTCAAAACGCAGATCAGTTTCGCGGCGAATCTGTTCGGCTTGTGCGAGGAGGAGCACGCGGGCGGCGCCCTGGTGTTCCCGGCTTTCGATCTGGGCGAGGAGTTCAGCGGCGACACCCACGTCCGGCGGCGCGGGCACACCTTCGCGGAGGCCAGCGCCCTTTATGGCGATTCATTGGACGTGCGGCCGGAGGGCTACGCTGTGGACCGGACATATCCGGACATCGTTTACGTGCCCGAGGACGCGCGGTTCGATTTGCACAAGCAGCGAATCTTCTGGAGCAACGGGCAGACGGAGCGTTCGATCAAGTTGCTGCCCGGCAAGACGTATGTCCGTCCGTCCGGCTACAAGGTTCACATGGAAAAGCCGGGCATCAACCGCAGTTGGCGGCTGGTGGGCACGGTGGCCGAGGGCATTCTCTGCCACAAACCCTGCACCGTTTCGGGCGGCGGCAAATCCGAAATCTCCAAACCCATCACCGACGCCATTTTGACCGGCCCGGTGTTCGTCGCCGACTTCAAGAAGGACTTCGACCAGGTGGCGGAGTTGCTGACCCGCGATTACGGCGACCGGTTCACCGAACCGGCGCGCGACGACCAGCGGCCCATCCTGAGCGCCGAACGTTCGCTGGGTTCGGTCATCAAGTTGTTGACGCCGGACGAGCACGACTACAAGCCCGCATACAACGCCTGGCTCGACAGCATTCCGCAGTATCTCAAGGAACTGGTCTTCGTGGTGAAGCGCTACTACAAGCCCGAGTGGGGCGCGAACTGGCGCGAGCATTTCAGCGTGGACATCATCAATGGCAAACCAGCGAACGAATTGAAATGCGACAACCGCCGGCTCATCACCACCTACCTGCGCGTGGGATTCGAGGCCGACGGTTCCTGGCGCACCTTCGGCCTGCGGAAGGATTTCCATCCCGCGGTCAAAATCCAGGCCGAGGATGACATCACGGCCTCGGTGGTGGCGCCGCCCGGCGCGATCGCAGCCTTCTGCCTCTCCTCTCCCGGCGAGGATCCGGATGAAGCGGAACCACCCGCGGACAACGCCCCGGCGTTGAAGTTCGTCCAAAACGCCGAGGCCCGGCTGTTTCAGCGCCCGGACGACGCCATTCATCGCGGCTACGACAAGGTCACCGAATCGGACTTTGCCCGGCTGGACAACTTTTTCTCGAACTACGAGCCTCTGCCCGCCGGGGCCGCCACCGAATTGATGGAAGACGCCGTCGGGTTCAACCAGTTCACGCCGCCGATGCAGGCGCTGATCCAGGACGTGGCCGCGAACGGCAGCCCCGCCTATTTCGTTTGCACCGCGCATCCACGGCTGGTGGACGGCAAGCCGGGCAAGAATCCGCGTTACCTGCAAATCCGTCCCGACCTGCTCCAACCGCGCGAAAGTTATCTGGCCGAGCGAGGAGTGCGTCTGCGCCGCCGCGTGCCGCCGGGTCAGCCGGTTCTTAATCCCGTGGCCGCCGTGCTGCCGGGCCGACGCAACAATCCGCCCGAAACGATCGTGGGACAGGCTTCCAGCCGGTCAACGGACAGGCAAGATGCCTGTCCCACAACCGGCATCCGCCCGCTCGCCTGTTACAATCCCATCCACTACTTCGAACTGCCGGAACTGTTCATGGAGTTTATCTGCAGCATGACCGGCAAATCGCCTTCCACCACGGGGGCCGGCTCGGAGGGCGCGCTCACCAAGGGGCCGTTCAACGCGTTGCCGCCGATCATTGACCTGAACAACGCGCTGGTGTCGTTCATTCTCACCGGCCATCACGCCTTCGTCACCGCCGCCGGTTATGTCGGCCCGAAATTGCGCGTGGACCACGACATCAGCCTAATCGTGCCCGAGGTCTGGTGCCGGATGACGGCGGCGGAGCGCGACCCGACATTTCTGATCGCCGAACGCTGCCTCGAAAAGTGCGAGGATTTCGAGCACGCTGGCCGGAAGATTCTGGCCAGCCGCCTGGGCTATCGCATCAACGCGCGGTTCGTCCGCACATTCTTTGGCCGCGTGTTCAACCATCCGCACGCCGTGTTCACCGAGGAAATGCTCAAACCGGAATTGCAGAGCCTGGACATTTTCGTGGACGGCATGGACAACATCGTCGCCACCCAGAAGCGCGTCGCGAAAATGTACTTCGACGACGGCAGCGTGAACCAGGCCTGCCCGCCCTTGCGGGCGCTCTTGCACATCATGTTGCACGATCAGTGGGAGGGTAAAGGCCTTGACCATTCTGACGTGCGCGGATTGTTCACCCGCGACCACCTGCTGTCGAGCGACTGGTACGCGGCGCGGCTGAAGGCGAAGCAGACGGTGGACCGGCATCTCTGGCGGCGGCACGTGGATTATCTGGAGCGCTTTCTCAAACGGGCCGGTTACGCGGAAGAGGCGGAGCGTCTGGGCATCTCTGCCCGGCTGGCGCGCGCCCGCCAAACGCTGCAAGAGGTGGAAGCGCCTGCCTACCTGACCGAACTGGGCGGTACGCTGGGAGCCGAGCCGATCGAAAAATATCTTTAGCCCCATGAATCGAATACTCACGCGACCGAGTCCGAAATCCTCCGTCCCAGGCCCTGTCGCGGGACGGCTTGGTTGATCTCCGCCAGATTCTCTGGGTGAAATGGGACATCCTTCACCACAACCGGCGTGATTTGCCACGGCTGATGCTTTTTGCCGGTGATCAATTCCAAACTTGGAAGTTGATTTCGCCGACCTTAACCTGCCGGCCATGGTCGCATCCGAGTTCGATATCAAATACGTCGCCCACCTGGCGCGCATTGCGCTTACCCCCGAAGAGGAACAAAAACTCGGAACGCAACTGGGTCACATTCTTGGCCACATTGAGAAGTTGAAGGAACTGGACGTCAGCGGGGTCGAGCCAACGGCTCACGCCGTGCCACTGATGAACGTGACGCGCCCCGACGAAGTCCGACCATCACTCCCGCACAACGAGGCCATGCGCAACGCGCCCGCGCAGGCCAACGGCTTGTTCACCGTGCCCAGGATCGTGGAGTGACGCCCACGCGAGGCGCGCGCGAAACTTGACGCCGGCTCCCACCGCTGCGAATCTGCCCATGCTTGGCGCAGGATTCCCAAGTCCCGGCAGCAGGCCGCGTGGATGCGAGCGGGACCGAGGCAAATTCCGCAACTCGACACGCGGTAAACAACTTGTTCGACCGGGTTTCGCGAACTCCCGCCGTGCAATCCCTGGCACGGCGATTGGAGGCGGGCGGTGCATTGTCTTATCCCGGCGTCCACGCGGCGGCCCAGCCGTTTCTGGCGGCCTTTTTGCGACAACTTTTTCCAACCCGACCGATTGTCATCGTCACCGACACTCTTAAGACGCAGGAAAGTTTTCAGCAAGACCTCGAAACGTGGATGCGTGATGCGTGGTGCGTGACGAATGAGAAATCCGCTTTTCCGTCCTCCGTCCTCCATCCTCCACCCTCACTGCATTTCTACCCCGCCTGGGAAATTCTCCCGCACGAAGGCAAACTGCCGCACGCGGACATCATCAGCGACCGCCTCGAAACCCTGGTTGCATTGTCGGCCCAATCGGCCATTGACCACCGGCAACCGGCAATCGTTGTGACCAGCGTGACAGCCTTGCTCCAGAGGACTTTTGCCCCGTTCGAATTGATCCGCAGGACCCGCACCCTGAAACGCGGCGACCGCAGCGATCCACTGGACCTGGTCGAATGGTTGGAGGAACAGGGCTACGAACCCGAGGCGCAGGTCACGCAGAAGGGCGATATCGCTTTGCGCGGCGGCATTCTCGACGTGTTCCCGCCCACGAGTCCGTGGCCGGTGCGGTTGGAATTCTTCGGCGATGAATTGGAATCGCTGCGTTACTTCGATCCCTTCACGCAAATTTCTCGCGAAGCGATCACCCATGTCACACTGCCGCCGGCGGGTGAACTGGGCATCTTGAAACGCGCGCTGGAGCGCGGGCTTCAGCCCGCTTCAACTTCCGGATCGGACCAAACATCAGACACCACCGATGCCTCCGGCTGTCGCGGACTGAAGCGGGCTGAATCCCGCGCCTCATTGGCCACCCTGCTCGATTATCTGCCCAAGGAAACGATTGTCATTCTTTGTGAACCGGAGTTGTTGCACGAGCGTGCTCGGGATTACGCGCAACTGGTGCCCGCGGATGATGCGTTCGTCATCTTGTGGGAAACCTTGGTCGGGGAGTTGAACCGGCGCGGCTTGACCGGAATGGAACTCCGTGAAAATGTGGCTCGCGCGTTCCCCCTCACCCCTGGCCTCTCCCTGAGGGACGGGGAGACTCAACCGCCGCCTCCCGACGTAAGCCAACCTAGCGACTGCTCACTGCGGCCAGTCAAAGACGAGACCGGGCAATTGCTGTCCCCTCTCCCAGCGGGTGAGAGTCAAGGTGAGGGAGAATCCCCCGGCGAGCCTTGCGCGACCGAAGTCCCCAAGTTTTCTTCATTGGATCCCTTCCGTCCTCTCGGCGCGCGCGCCCCGGACCCGCAAATCGCCGAAGCCCAACGGCGCGAATTCTTCAACCAACTCCATCGCTGGCTGCGCCAGGGCTGGGCAGTTCATGTGTTCTGCAACAACGAGGGCGAGCGGCAGCGCTTTGCGGAAATCTGGGAGGAGCAGGGATTCGGCAACGTGGGACAGGCGTCGCGCCTGTCTCAAACTGAAAAGACCATCAACGAAGATGATGGAGACCGGCGAGACGCCTGTCCTGCGCTGCACGTCGGCACGCTCTCTCGCGGTTTCCTGTGCGACGAAGCAAAGCTGGTCGTCGTCACCGACGCGGAAATCTTTGGCCGTTACCGCGTGCAGCGACCGCGCCGGCTCAAGTCACCGCACGCGGCGGCCATGCGCTCGGCGCTGGAAATTGACTTCGCCGATTTGGAAGGTGGTGATTTCGTCGTTCACCTTCAACACGGCATTGGGCGGTATCTCGGGTTGAAAACACTGCCGGCCACCAGCGGCCGCGGGCCCTCAACTCTCAACGCTCAACCCTCAACCGGCACGGAGTGCCTCGTCATCGAATATGCCCCCAGCGATCCTTCCGGCGAACCACCCAAGCTCTACGTCCCCGTCACCGAGGCGCATCTGGTGAGCAAATACGTGGGCGCGGGCAAGGCCCGTCCGCCGCTCAACACGCTGGGCGGCACGCGTTGGGCCAAAGCCAAGGAACACGCGGAACGGGCCGTGCGTGATGTCGCCGCCGAACTGCTCGCCATTCAGGCCGCGCGCGAATCACAAGCCGGTCACGCGTTCGCCCCGGATGCGCCGTGGCAGCGCGAATTCGAGAGCGCCTTCATCTACGAGGAAACCCCGGACCAGATTCGATCCATCGCTGAAACCAAGCATGACATGGAGCGCCCCAAGCCGATGGACCGCTTGATCTGCGGCGACGCCGGTTACGGGAAAACTGAAGTCGCCATCCGCGCCGCGTTCAAGGCGGTGATGGACGGCAAACAGGTTGCCGTGCTCGTGCCCACGACCGTGTTGGCGCAACAGCATTTCAACACGTTCCGCGAGCGCATGGCCGATTATCCCGTGCGGATCGAACTGCTCTCACGCTTTCGCACGCGCCGACAACAACAGCGCGTGGTAAAGGACCTGGCCAACGGCGCGGTGGACATCGTCATCGGGACGCACCGGTTGATTCAAGGCGACATCGTGTTCAAGGAACTTGGCCTGGTGGTGATTGACGAGGAGCAACGCTTCGGCGTGTTGCACAAGGAAAAGTTCAAGCGCCTGCGCACGCTGGTGGACGTGCTCACGTTGAGCGCCACGCCGATTCCACGCACACTTTACCTCGCGCTGACCGGCGCGCGCGACATGAGCACCATTCAGACGCCGCCGCACGACCGGTTGCCCGTGGAAACCATCGTCACGCAATACGACGAGCGCATCATCCGCGACGCGATACAGCGAGAAATCAACCGCGGCGGCCAGGTGTTTTTCCTTCACAACCGCGTGATGACCATTCAAACCGTGGCCGACCGGCTGAAAACACTGTTGCCCCACGCGCGCATCCTCGTCGGTCACGGTCAGATGCCGGAGCATGAACTGGAGGAAGTCATGACCAAGTTCGTGAATGGCGAGGCCGATGTGCTGCTCTCCACCACCATCGTCGAAAGCGGGCTGGATATTCCGAACGCGAACACCATCATCATTGACCGCGCGGATCGGTTCGGCCTGAGCGACCTCTATCAGTTGCGCGGCCGCGTGGGACGCTACAAGCACCAGGCCTATGCCTACCTGCTGCTACCGCGTCATGCAACCCTGCTGACCGACGTGCGCAAACGCATCAGCGCCATCAAGCAATACTCGACGCTGGGCAGCGGATTCAAAATCGCCATGCGCGACCTGGAGATCCGCGGCGCGGGCAACCTGCTCGGCGCGGAACAAAGCGGTCACATCACGGCGGTGGGCTTCGAGCTGTACTGTCAGTTGCTCAAGCAAAGCGTCAGCGCGTTGAAAGGCGAGAAGGTGAGGCCGCGCGTCGAGGTGCGTGTCGCGTTGGATTTTCTTGAAATGAGTCCGGAGTCCAGCATCCAGAGTCCGGAGTCCCGCCTCCATCACGCATCACGCATCACGCATCACGCATCACTCCCTCACGCCTACGTCCCCGAGCCGCAGCACCGCATCGAGATTTACCGGAAACTAGCCCAGGTCACGGACAAGGCGGCGCTGGAGGCGTTGCAAGGCGAGCTGCGCGATCGCTTCGGTCCGTTGCCACCGGCGGTCGAGCTGTTGTTGACGGTCGCCGAACTGAAGATCCTCGCGAGCGAGAAGCGCGTGACCGTCGTTGAGGTCAAGGAGGACAAGTTGATGCTCACGCGCCACGGTGATTTCGTCACGCTCGACGGCAAGTTCCCGCGCCTGACGAAAAAGGATGCGAAGGGGAGGTTAAAGGAGATCAAGAAGTTGCTGCTCGCGCTCTGAACGCGGCGGGGTCGGTTTCAGCGCTGGACTCCTTATTCTGCTTTGTCCCACTGGATCGGGCTGGAAATGGGCCGCGCTGGGCCACAGCGCATTTTCAACCGTGCCGGCCAGCGAGAGTGGTGCGCCTGTCCGCGCGAAAGGATAAAGGGCTGTTGCCTGGTCGCCGGAGTTGCTAGGCTGCCGCCATGTTCAAACCCGCTGATTTGTTCGACTTGAGCCAGACCAGCCACGCCGCGATTTTCGATGGATGCAACTTCGCCTGGGAGGCGCTCGCCAAAATCAAAGCCTACCTCGAGGCCAACGTGCGGCCCGCGTTGCACAACCGCTGCGAGGGCGTCGCGTTCATCGGCAAGCAGGTGTATATCGGTGAAGGCACGGTGGTCGAGGACGGCGCGATGATCAAAGGCCCGGCCCTCATCGGGCGCAACTGCCAGATCCGCCACAATGCCTATCTGCGCGAAGACGTCATCGTGGGCGACCACTGCATCGTGGGCAACTCGACCGAACTCAAGAACGCGATCCTGTTCAACCACGCCGTCGCGCCCCACTTCAATTACGTCGGCGATTCCATCCTCGGCCACCAGACGCACCTGGGCGCGGGCGTGGTCTTGTCCAACTTCAAATCGTTCCCCGGCAACATCACGGTGGAACTGGACGGTCAACCCTTCGACACGGGCTTGCGCAAGTTCGGGGCGTTGCTGGGCGACGGAGCGGAAATCGGCTGCAACGCGGTGCTGAATCCGGGCAGCATCATCGGGCGCGGGGCGATGATCTATCCGGGCGTGAACTGGCGCGGCATCCTGCCCGCCAACATGATTGCCAAGAACAAGGCGGCCATCGAGGTGGTGGTGAAACGCGTGCGCGGCGTTTGAGCGGATGGGTCTTGCCGGGCGTTAACGCGCTTGCGACAACAACCCGCGCGCCCGCTCCAGTTGCGCCCGCTTTTTCTCCGCCGTCGCGCCCGCGCCCAGGGCGAATTCCCGACGCGCAAGGTCCGTGCCGAGGAATTCGTTCAGCACGATGCAGCACCACTTGATCTGATATGCGGCCAGCAGGCGTTTCGCCCGTTTCGCCAATTCACCCCCCAGCTTCCAGGCGACGTCCAGTGGTCCCACGAATCCCTCCCAGTGAACCGCGCTCACCGGGATTTGCGGCTGGCAGAAAAAGTCACAGACCAGCTTGGCCGGATCGTCCCAGCCCGCGTATTCAAAGTCGAAGAAGCGCAACCGGCCGTCCGTCGCCAGCAGGGCGTTGTGGAAACCGAAGTCTGACGGTGAGAGGCAGCGGTCCGCCTGCGCCAGCGCATTGTCCAGATGGGTTGGCGCATCGGCGGAAATGGCCGCCCGAATCTCATTCCACGCGGGCACGAGGTCATCCCGCACAAACGCCACGGCTTGACTGTCGAGGTCGGTTTGCGCGCCGATCTGTTGCAGGCGTGCGACGCGGCGATCCACCAATGCCAGGTGCTCCGCGATGCTGAAGCAGGCTTCGGAAGCGATGGGTATGGAATCCGTCGGGACAGACGCTCGTGCCTGGTTCGCTTCCAGGATGAAATCCAGCGCTTGCGCCACAGCTTGCTCGTTGACTTCCTCCGGACGCAACTTCCGGCCCGCGACAAAACTGAACAGGCCGAACCGGTTTTGCTCGTCCCAGCCGCACGGTTCGGGAGTGCGTCGGACACCATGCCGCCACAGGTGCTCGTAGAACGCCCGCTCGGCGCGGAAACGGTCGCGCGGGTCGCCGGGATTCTGGAAGTAAACCTTGAGCACGTGATCCGCGCCCTCGGAGCGAACCCGGTAAACCCGGTTGTTGGCGCCGCCGGGCAGCGGTTGCGGCAGCCATCCGCCCGTCACGCCCCGCTGCTGCAACAACGGCTGAACCTTTTCGCGCAACGCGGCAGCGTCCGTCGGATTGCTCAAAGCCGCGGCGAAGAGCTCGCGGATTTCCTCCCAGTCCAGCGCCCGCACAAACCGGCTTTCCTCGGCGTAGAGATTGTTGGAGTCGAACAGAATCCGCAGAGCGGTTGCAGGGAACTCCGGCTCGGCCAGGAACTCCGGCAGGTCGTCAATGAAATGCGTGCAGCCGCATCGGCCGATGCGTTCGAGTTTTGCCTCCTTGGTCAGTTCGAAGAACACATTTCCCCGCGGCAGACCAATGCGCGCGGAATCAAGGAAGCCCCGCTGTTCCAGCCAGTTCGTCGCCGCCGCGTGCAGGTCGTATTTCTCCCCGAGAAAGGGATGTTTCGTTTTGTGGCTGATGATGGAAATGCGAATCCCGGCGGCTCGGCAGGATTGAAAGAATTCGATGACGCCCGGGTAAGGCGCGGCTTCGGCCATGCGCGCGCCATAGACGTACCCTTGCATTTCCGTCCAGGCGTCCTCCTTGCCAACGCGGCGCAGGTGATTGCGCACGTCCGATTTGTTGACCGGCACGTCCTCGGAAATGAGATTTTTCTCGCGGGCGACTTTGTGAAACAACGCGTCGTAGCAAACAATCGTGTTGTCAAAATCAACGCCGATGTGCATGACGCGTCAGCCCAGAGAATGCTTGATGCGCGCGGCCATCGCGGCCGCGGTAAGCCCGAAGTGTTCGCGGGCTTCCTCCTGTTCGGCGGTTTCATGCAGAAACTCGTCCGCGGTGCCGCAGCGCAACAATCGCGCCTTGGCCGGCGAATGATCCGCCAGCCATTCCGCCACGCTGCCGCCCAGGCCGCCGAGGATGCTGTGTTCCTCCACCGTCACGACGAGTTTGAATCTCGTGAATACCTCTGCCAACGCCGCTTCGTCCAGCGGCTTGATGGTGTGGAAGCTCACGACCTTCGCCGAAACGCTTTGCGTAGCCAGCAAGTCCGCGGTTTCCAGCGCAACCGCCAACATGGTGCCGGCGCTCAACAGGCAGACATCCTTGCCTTCACGAATCGAAATCGCCCTGCCAATTTGGAACTCCGGTTCGGTTTTGTGAATGACCGGCTCGCCCTTCTTGCCAATGCGGATGTAAACCGGGTGCGGATGATTCACCGCCGCCTTCAGTGCGCCGCGTACTTCCATCGCGTCAGCCGGCGCCAGCACCGCCAGTCCGGGCAGCAGGCGCAACATGCCCATTTCCTCACAAGAGTGATGCGTCGCGCCGAGCGAGGCGTAGGAAAGTCCCGCGCCCGTGCCCACGATGACGACCGGCACGTGATGGTAGCAGACATCAATGCGGATCTGCTCGAGGCAGCGGTAGGTGATGAAAGGGGTGATGGTGTAACAGACCGGTCGCAGCCCGCTCATCGCCATGCCGGCCGCCACGCCGATCATGTTGGCCTCGGCCACACCACAGTTGAAGAAGCGATCGGGACACTTTGCCTTGAGGTCGTCGAACAAACGGTTGCCGATGTCGCCGCTCAACAGCACGACGCGCTCGTCGCGTTGCGCGAGTTCGGTGATCTGCTTGGCAAAGGCATTCCTCATGCGAGCCCCAATTCCTTCCGCGCGGCCTCAATTTCCTCCGGCTTGGGGATGCGGTAATGCCAGTTGTTGTCGTCCTGCATGAATGAAACGCCTTTGCCCTTGATGGTGTGCGCGATGAGGGCGACGGGTTTGCCGCTGCCATCCGGAACGTTCTTCAGCAGCCGGCTCAGGGCGGCGAGGTCGTGCCCATCCACCTCGTGGGCGGTCCAGCCGAACGCGGCCCATTTGTCGCGCAACGACGGCAATGCCATGATTTCGTTGCTGCGACCAGTCGCCTGCCATTTGTTGTAATCAATCACCACGCACAGCCGGTCGAGCTTCCGGGCCGGCGCGAACATCGCGGCTTCCCATACCGTGCCTTCGTTACACTCGCCGTCGCTCATGCAGACGAAGACGCGATAATCGCGTTTCTGAATCCGTGCGGCCAGTGCCATGCCGACGCCGACGGGCAGGCCGTGACCGAGCGAACCGGTTGCAAGCTCGACGCCGGGCGCGCAGTTCGGGGCGGGTTGTTCCGCCAGCGGTGCGCCGTGAGCAGCGAAAGTATCGAGCCATTCCTTCGGGAAAAATCCCCGTTCCGCGAGGGTGGCATACAACGCCGTGGCCGCGTGGCCTTTGCTCAAGATGAAACGGTCGCGCAATGGATCGGACGGATTCCGTGGGTCCACTTTCACCACATTCCAGTAAGCTGCGACCAGAATATCCACGCAGGAAAGCGCCGAGCCAAGGTGCGGCGTACCGGCAGCGTGCGACATCTGGATGAGTTTCAAGCGCAAGCGCCGCGCGACCAAATCGAGGTTGGCAAGGTCGGACGTGGCGCTCATTTGAAATGGATGATGCAGTGGATGACTTCGCCCGAGCGCATCTTCGCGATGCCGTCATTGATCTCGGCGAGTGAAATGCGGTGAGAGATGAATCCCTTGGGGTCGAAACGCCCATCCCGCATCATGCGAATGTAACGGGGAATGTCCTCCGCGGGCAGGCTGTCGCCGCCGTGCGAACCACGCAACACTTTGCCGAGATGCAGTGGCAGCGTGTTGAATGAAGCCTCCTTGTCGTGCGGCATCACACCCACGCCCACGACGCGCCCGAAATTACCCGCGAGCGCAAAGGCCTTTTCGAGAATGGCCGGATTGCCCGTGCCATCAACGACCACGTCGAGCTGTGAGCTGCCAAGGATTTTTCGCACGGCTTCGCTGAAATCTTCCTTTGCGGAGTTGATTGTATGAGTCGCGCCGTGTCGCCGCGCCACCGCCAGTTTGTGATCGTGAATATCCGCCGCGATGACGGGATGCGCGCCAGCCAGCTTCGCCCCGAGCACCGTTCCAAGACCAATTCCACCACAGCCAATAACCAATACCGTTTCGCCAATCTTTACCTTCGCGTCGTTGTCAATGACGCCAAAGCCGGTGGTGAGCGTGTCGGCCAGCAGGCAGCAAATCTCCAGATCCGTGTCCGGCGGCACGACGGTCACGCGGTTTTCGGACAGCACGGCGAATTGCTGAAACGTCGTAATCGGGCCGGCGTTACAGGGCTTGCCTTTCCATTGATAGGTCGCGCCGCGCGCTTCGATCCCGCGCCCGGGCCGCCAGTGGCAGACCACGCGGTCGCCGGGTTTGACGTGGCGGACTTCCGGACCGGTTTCGCGCACGGTGGCGCCGGCCTCGTGGCCGAGCAGGTGCGGCAACCACTGGTCGGGCCCTTTCACGCCATCAATCTCTCCGATCTGTGAACCGCAGATGCGGGTCGCGTGGATCTCCACAAGCACCTGCCCAAAGCCCAAGGCCGGCACCTCCACTTCGTCGAGCACGAGCGGCTGGCGTTGTTCAACCAGAATGGCGGCGGCGGTTTTCATCCGTTGAATCAATAAACGAGATCAGAAGTTTAACAACGACATTCCGCTTTTGAGCAGGGTGGTCTTGGAAATCGGGCTGGCGTTGCCGACGATCTTCACGGCCTGAGCGCCCGCGAGTTGACCGAGAAACGTGCCGAGGTCCACCGGCAACCCGCGCGCGGCGGCCAGCGCGGCCACCGAAAAGAACGCGTCGCCCGCGCCGATCGTGTCCACGATGTCTGTCTCCAGCGGCGGACAATGGCAGGCGGCTTCGCGGTCGCGCAGGCCGATGGTCTGCACGGCGCCGCGCGTGAGCCAGGCGTAACGCGAGCGGAGACCTTTCTTCAGTCGCGCAAGTTCCAGCTCGTGCTGCAGGTCGCGCCGACCGACGGCCAGCATCAACTCCTGTTCATCCAGCGAAAAGGCGTCGGCGCGCTGATACTGGCGCGAAATGATGTTGAAACCGTGGTTGTTGGAGTTGGTCTGGCAGTTGAGCGCGAGGAACGGCGCCTGGTCCTGCACGAGATCGCGGATTTGCGTCTGCAAAAGCCCGTGGCCGAAGTCCGCGAGCAAGACCACGTCAGCCTTTTTGACGTCGCGACGTATTGCGTCCGCGACTTTTTTCTGAACCGCAGCCGGGGGCGGGTTGGCATCAAGATAATTCACCGAAAACAACTTGCTCATCTCATTGCCGTCCAGAAGCGGCTCGACGAAGCGTTGCTTGATGATGGTGGTGAAACCCGCATCGCGCACCACGCCATCCTCAGCCGATGCGACATGCGCCCGAAGTTGCTTCTGCGCCCAAGGCTCGGCGCCAATCAGGCTGATGAATTTTACGTGGCGCGCGAACTGTTTGACGTGGCGGAACACCGCCAGCGCGCCGCCGGTCTGCGTGTCTTCGCGCAGAAAGCGGCCGGAGATGATCTTGTTCTTCGAGGTCAGTCCCTGAACCTTGAGATAGGAATAGCGGTCGAAGATGGTGTCGCCGATGACGAGGACTTTCAATGCCGCGAATCCCTCGACCGCCTCGACAAACTGGCGGCGGGTGTAACGGGCGGCAAGCGCAGCGCAGAAATCCCGCACCGGCCCGCTCAGGTGATCGAAGTAAAGGTTCAGCAGCCGGGTGGAACTATATTTGATCGAACCAATGAAGCGCATCCGGCCGCCGACGCGCTTCACCGCGCGGATTTCATTGGGCAGATTCCCTTCGGTGTCGAAGTCCGGGTCCTCGTATTCCTTGCCTTTGCAATAAATGTGCGGGCGGACGCACTCGATGGCCTCCACGGCGCCGGTGAACGGCACGAGCACGACGTAATCCACGCACGACAACGCCGCCAGGCTGCGGAGGCGCAACTGCTCGTTGAAGTAAGGCCGGCCCGGACCTTTGTTGACGAACTTGTCGGCCGTCAGGGTCACCACCAACACGTCGCCCAGCGCACGCGCCTCCTCCAGATGCAGAACGTGCCCGGGATGAATCAGGTCGAAAATGCCGTGCGACTGGACAATGCGTTTGCCGCGCTCCCGGAGCGTTTTGAAGAACGCGGGCGCGCGCTCGAAGGAGATGACTTTGCCGACGGACATGGGGCTTCAGCGGGAGGCAAACTCGTACGCTTTGGCCGAGCGCGGGATTTTCATGAACTTCATGTTGTAATGCTCCGGCGCGTCAATGTCCGGGAACGCGCCGCCATCGAGCGCCTTGCGCAAGTTCGCCACCTCGGCGCGAATGGAACTGACGGGCTGGTAGCCCAACTCGCGCAGGATTTTCGCCGAGGAAATGTGATAGTCCCGCTTGTCGAGCGTGTCGGTCACTTTGATTTCGACGTTCAAGTCCTTCAACTCGGCCTGGATCACCCTGGCGATTTCGATGACTTTCAGATTCTCGAACCCAAAGTTGAACGTGCGGCCATTGATCTTCTGGGCATCCGCGTCTACGAGCAGTCCGTAGAGATTGATCATGTCGGTCATGCCCACGTTGGGCCGGCGCTGTTCGCCCCCGTGAACGGTGATAACCCGTTTGCGCAACGCATCCGCCGTGAGCTTGTTGACCGTGAGATCAAAGCGTTGGCGGGGCGAATAGCCGCAGATCGTCGCCGGGCGTATGTTCACCGTGCAAAAATCCGGCGAGGCGGCGGCCGTAACCAGCCACTCGGACAGCATTTTGTACTTCGAGTAGAACGTGATGGGCTCCGGTTCGAGCGACTCGTTGATGTCGGCCACGTCGCGCACGCCGAACACACTGCTGGACGAGGCGTTGATGAACCGCTTCACCCCGGCGGCGCGCGCCTGGGCCAGCAGCAGGCCAATCGCGTCGAAGTTCACCTGGCGCGTGAGTGTTTCGTCAATGTCGCCCGTGGGATCGTTCGAGATGGCCGCCAGATGAATGACCGTGTCCACTCCGGCGACAGCCCGGGCCACGGTTTGCGGATCGCGAATGTCGCCGCGCACGAGTTCAAACCGGTTTTGCCATTGGGAAAAAGACTGGTCTGCCTTGAGCGCATCCAGCCCGGCGTCGGTGTAAAGCATGAGGTCAATGACGCGCACGTGATGCCCCAGCGCGAGCAAATGCGGCGTCAATCGCGAGCCGACGTAACCAAATCCACCAGTGACCAAAATCTTGTGCGCAGCCATGAGACTCAGGGTTTGTGAATGTAATCCACCGGTTGCTTCTTCAATTCTTCGAGGTTGCTCGTCACCCAGGCAATGGTTTCGTCAATGCCCTGGTCCAGCGAAATGGCGTCCTTCCAGCCCAGCGTGGTGCGCGCCTTGGTGCTGTCGAGCAGATAAGCCGCGTCCTTGCCCGGCCGGTCGCCAACCACTTCCACGACTTCCTCGAACTTCACACCCAGTCGCGCGCAGATGCGCTCCACCAGTTCGCGGATGGAAACATACAGGTCGGTGGAAAAATGATACGTCTCGCCGGGCGGTGCCTGACGGGCGACGCGCCACGTTCCGTCCGCCACGTCGCGGGCGTGAATGAAAGAACGAACCGACCGACCGCCGCCGTGCAACTGCAGTTTACGTCCGGTCTTGATGAACAAAATCGTGCGCGGGATGATGCGATAGAGCTGCTGGCCCGGCCCATAGACGTTGGCCGAGCGTGTGAATACCACGGGGAACCTGTAATTCTTGAAGAACGTCATCAGGTGCAGGTCGCACGCCGCGCGTGACGCCGCATAGGGCGTGCTCGGATTGAACGGCGCGCTCTCGGTCACATTGCCGCTGCAACTGCCATAGACTTCCGGCGTCGTGACGTGAACGTATTTTTTGAGGAAGGCGAACTGCCGGATTTTTTCGTGCAACCGCACGTTGGCGACCACATTGGTCTGGTACCACTGATCGGGATGCAACCAGCTTTCGGCCACCATGCTCTGCGCGGCGAAATTGACCACGTAATCCGGGCGAAAGTCGCCGATGGCAGCGGCCAGCGCATCCGTGTCCTTGTTCAAATCAAGCTGGCGAAAAGTGAATTTCGCCCCCGCGGGACGCTGCTGCGACCAGCGGTAGGGCAGGAACACCGGATGCAATTCCGTGGAACGGCTGGTGCCCACAACGTCGCAACCGTGCGTCAACAAGCAGTCAACGAACGTAGCGCCGGTAAACGAATTGCTCCCGATGACAAAGAATTTCTCTGCCTTCACAAAGTGGTTGTGCTTCAAGTGTTCTCCGCCCGGATTTGCCGGGCAAATGCGGCGCGGAGCATTTCATTTTCCGGATGAAACCGCAAATCAAATCCGGTCAAATCCGGTCAAAGATGCATCATGAAAGCACGGAGAAATGATCGCCACCCAGCAGTGCTCCACAGAAGTTGCTGAATGAACCTTGTCGATGCTGATGGACTGCAAGCCCGCGCCATGCGGAATATTGTCCCAAATTGCGGGGCGAACGGGAGCTCGAAGCATTCAGGAATGGGCACACGCCAGCCGGGCGATTTCCTCGCCGATGGCCAGCGAGGCGGTGGCAGCGGGACTGGGCGCGTTGAGCACGTGCAGCGCGTTGCGGGACTGCTGAAAACAGAAATCCTGCACCAGCGTGCCATCCGGCGACATCGCCTGGGCACGCACGCCCGCGCCGCCAGTTTCGAGGTCGTCCAGTCGAATGTCCGGTACGAGGCGCTGGAGGGACTCGCAAAAAAGTTCCTTGCTGAAGGAGCGCTTCAGTTCCTCCCAACTCATGCGTTTGTGCTGGCCAAGAAAACGCCACAAACCAGCGAACGTCAGCGCGTCAAAGAGATCCGCCAAATTGACATCCGACTTGCGATAACCCTCGCGCGCGAAGGCGAGCACGGCGTTCGGGCCGGCTTCGATGCCGCCATGAATCAAGCGCGTGAAATGGACGCCCAAGAACGGAAATTGCGGGTCGGGCACGGGATAAATGAGATTGCGGACCAGATGCTGCCGCGCGGCCTTGATTTTGTAGTACTCGCCGCGAAAGGGAACGATGCGCACCGCGCGCGTTTCTCCTGCCAGCTCGCCAACACGGTCGCAGTGCAGCCCGGCGCAGTTGATCAGCAGGTCCGCTTCGTGGTCGCCCGCCGTGGATTGCACGTGCCAGCCGCCGGCGTGTGATTGCAGTCCGGTGACTTTCGCCTGCGTGACCACACGCCCGCCTTGTTCGCTTATCTTGCGCTGCAACACCTCGCAGACTTTCAAGTAATCCACGATGCCCTCCTGCGGAACGTGCAGCGCCGCGATCCCTCCCACATGCGGTTCGATCTCCCGCATCTGCTCGCGGTTCAGCAGGCGCAAGCCCTGCAGACCGTTTTGCTCTCCGCGCTCGTGCAGGGCGTGCAGGCGAGGCAATTCCGTTTCGTCCACGGCCACGACGAGTTTGCCGCAGATTTCGTGGGGCACTTCGTTCTCACGGCAAAACGCGATCATCTCCTGGATGCCCGTGACGGCCATGCGCGCCTTGACCGAGCCGGGTTTGTAATAGAGCCCGGCGTGCAGCACGCCGCTGTTGTGGCCGGATTGATGCCGGCAAACGCCCGACTCCTTTTCCAAAACGGTGACATGGGCACTGGGCAACTGCCGCCCCAGTTTGAATGCCGTGGCGAGACCGACGATGCCCCCGCCGATGATGATGATGCGCTGAGAACCCACGATTTGCGCGGGGATGCTGCGGCACGACGGGCAGGCTGGTCAAGCAGAACGCAGACTCCGGCTTCCCGGAGGGCGCATCTCATTTTCTTGCAGGGGGCGCCGAGGCGATGCCGTAACGCGGACTTCCAGTCTGCCGGGTCGCGGATTTCCAATCCGCAACCGCTGCGAATTCCTGGCCTGCCACGCCGTGCCTGGGCCCGCCGACTGGAAGTCGGCGATACCGCAGGTTGGGAAACCTGCGCT
>WYBW01000152.1 GCA_011525685.1 Verrucomicrobiia bacterium | reverse complement strand
CGTTCAGCACCAGCAGCCAACGACCATCCGAGAGGTTCACCAGCGCCAGGCTGCTGCTCGGGTTGGGCAGATCGGTATCCCGCGCCACGGACCACGTTTCGCCGTCGTCCTTGGATTCGCTCACCATAAAGGGGTCATGCTATTTGCTTTCCCGCCGATGCCAATAGAGCAAGTGCGCCAGGTGCGTCGCCGTCCCCCAGCCACTGGGTGGCGTGCGGGAAGGGCGAGCCGGCCCCGCGGGAGGTGACGAAGCCCTGGTTTCCGCGTTCGGTATCCTCAAAGCGCCAGTTGAGGTGGTAGAAGTTGAAATACGGTTGGCTGCCGGCGGGCAAGGGTGCGCCAAGGATGGCGCCCGGCGGCTGCAAAGGCCAGGGCAGCGGGGAATCGTCCACAGGCGGCTGCCAATTGGGTTCTTCTTCAGTTCCCAAGTTTACCAGGTTGAAGGCAATGCTGGGGGCAGTTGGCCCCAGTTCATTGTAGGTCACGAGCGGGCCGCGCGTGACGCCCTCGTCGGTGCGCCAGGGGTACTGGTGGTCGTCGGCGGGTTGTCGCCGGCTTCTTGGCTGCCGTCGGATTTCGCGCCGGCATCGGCCTCGCCCAAGCGCGCTTGCAAAGCGGCGAGGCTTTCGGCGAGCGCGTTCGTGTTGCCCGTCGCCAGCCACAGGGCGTAGGTGTCCGACGCGGATTCGACCGCGTCCGGGTCTGAGGACACCGCTTCCGTTAAGACTTGCGCATGAAGTTCAGCGGCTAAAAATGCCACCGCCGCCCAGAGAGAGAGAGAGAGAGAGAGAGAGAGCAACGACCACGCCACCGTCCGTGCTGTTTTCATGGAGACCTCCCGAACAGGTTTTGCTGTGCTTCATCCATTGGGTTTGGTGAATAAAGCTGTTACGATGCCTGCGCTTTTCCCATGACCCCAAGGTTGTGTCCCTCCCTTTCCTGGCTTTTTTGCAGCGGGGATTGGTATCGTCGGCCAGCGGAGTGGCTCAAGGGGTTGTGAAGGAGAATGAAGCAGATTCAGGTTACGATTGGGAAGCAGGAGAAAAACGGGTTGAAATGCTGCCGCTGATGCGCGCCTAGCCCCGACGTGTCCTCGAGTGAAGGTGGCGGCGACGCCCCTGTCGCCGTTCGCCGCAAGGAGAACCTCCTGGTGTTCCAAGCCCCAGCGACCAAGCCGTCTGCCCTGGCAGCGACGGGGCGTGGCCGCTGCCACGATGGCTGTTGTGGGAGGATCAGGAGCAAGAGCGGGAACAGGATCAAGATGCCGGTCGCCGCAATTCCCATTGGAAGCCCTCCTCGCGCTCTGCTACGCTCTGTTCAGAACAATGAACGTTTAAGACCACAGGAACGAACATGCCACAGGCCATCATGGACCCCGGCGAAGTCCGCCGGTTTGCCGAGGAGTTGAAGCGCTTCAACCTCGAACTGCAAAACCGCATGGCGCTGTTGCAGGCGCGCTTCGCCGCGCTGGGCGACACGTGGCAAGACCAAGAGCACCAGAAGTTCTCCGAGGAATTCCGCGACACGATGAAAGTGCTCAAGAAATTCATCGAAAGCTCGAACCAACACACACCCTTCCTCCTGCGCAAGGCCAAGCGCATCGAGGAGTATCTGGATCAACATTGAGGTTCGCGTCTGCATGAACCAAGTCGCCCAACATTCAACCTTCAACCTGGAACACCCCATGGCACAACCATGGCGCTGGTTCGTGTTGGAGGTTGGAGGTTCACTGTTGGATGTTCGAGGTTTCCATTTCCCCTATGCCTGATCGCGCCAAGGTCACGTCGCTGGAAGCCATCGAGGCGTTCCGGGCCAAGCTCATCATCTATCGCGACAAGGCCGGCCGCGTGCTGGACGAGGTCAGCGACGAAGTCACGCGCACCCGGTTGTGGCTGGAGAGTGATCGCGTCGCCTACTGGCAGAACCAGATCCGGCTGCGTCACCGCGAACTCGAACAGCGCCAGCAGGAGCTCTTCACCGCGCAGCTTTCCGGTCTGCTGGAGGCTTCGCAAGTGCAGCAGGCCGCCGTGCAGAAGGCCCGTCAGGCGTTGCGCGACGCCGAGGCGCGCCTGCAACTGGTCAAGCAGTGGAATCGCCAGTACGATCAGCGGGTCGAACCGCTCGGACGGCAGGTGGAAAAGTTCCGGCACAACCTGGGCAACGAACTCGGTCGCGCGGTGGCGTGGATGAACGAGTTGTTGAAAACCCTCGGCGAGTACGTCGAGATGTCCCCCAAAACCGCCGCCGCGCCGGCGCCGCCCGCCGGGGATGCTCCCGAGTCTCCCCAGAAAGGCGGCGCGTCATGATCGGCAGCAAGAACCGGTTGATGGGGCTGACCAAGGAACTGCGCACCGAATGGGAGCAGACCAAACAATACTGGAACGATGCCAAGAGCCTGGAGTTCGAGCAGCGCTTTCTCAACGACCTGCTGGCCGGCGTGAACCAGGCCATTGCCAACATTGACACCCTTGAACGAGTCATCAACAAAGTCCGCCACGACTGCGAATAAACTCTTGAGCACCGCGGAAACGCTCGATCTGCTCGACCGTTTGCGCCGCGCGGTGCGCGACATCACTTCGCGCGCCAACGAGCTAAAGCGGGATTTTGCCACGCGCTCGACCCGGCTGCGCGCCCAGTTCGAGCAGGCCATCGCCAGCGAACGCCTCCGCTGGAACACCGAAACCGAAACCGAAAAGACCGCCGCCGCCGCAGCGCGAGAACGGACCGAGGCGGCGTTCCGGACGCGGGAAGCGCGCATCGCCACGGCGCGCGAGAATACGCGCAAGCGGCGTCTGGCCGAAATTGAGGACAGCGAAGGCAAGCGCACGGTCGCAACGCAACATGGCTTGCTGGACGCCGACCGCGCCCGCGACGCCGAAAATCAGCGCAACCAAGCCAGGCACGATGCCTTTCTGGCACGGCTGGCAGACGCGCACGCCCGGCTGGAGCAACTCGAAGCCGGCGCCCGCTCCGTGCTGGGGGGACAACGCGCTCTGACGGCAAATGCGCCCACTCCCGCCAACGAATCGCTGGACGAGAATCAACTCGCCGAACAACTCCATCAACGGCTGGAAACCGCCGAGCGCGAGCTGTCGGGCGCGCGCCAATTGGTGCTGCCGGTGTTGTTCCGGTTCTTTCCGCTCTGGGCCTGGGTTCTCGTGATTCTGCTGGGCGCGTTTGTTTTCGTCCCGGAGTTGCGGCGATTCGATTTTCATGCGGTCTCGCCCACGGCATGGGCGGTCACTGCGGCATGTTTCGTTGGGGTGGTTGCGCTTTATCTGCTGGCACGCGCGCTCGCGGCGCCGCGCACCAAGGCCGTGGCGACCGCGCTTCACCAGGTCCGGCAGCTTCACGAGATCTGCGGACGAAAAACCGAGGCAACCTTCGCCCGGGAGGCCGAACGCATCCGCCAGTCGCACGCGGCCGCGACCCAGAAGCTGAATCAGGAATGGAAGCAAACCGTGGCCGAGGCGAAGACGGCGCGCAACACCCTCGCCCAGCGTCTGGAAGAGGAAACCCGAAAACTCATCGCCGCGAACGAGGAGCGCCGCCGCCGTCGGCTCGCCCGGATCGAAGAAAGCCACGCGGAGCAGACGAAGCGCCTGCACGAGGAATCCGCCCAGCGCACGAAGCAACTGGAGGCGAATTACGCGGACAACGCCGCGAAGCTTCAAGCCGCCCGCGATGGCGGGTTGGCCGCGGTGGAATCAGACTGGCGAACGATGGTGCTTCCGCTTTATCAGAGGTTGCAGACAGCCGCCGCGGCGGCGAACACGGCTTTTCCGCCCTGGCGCGACGAGTTGTGGCAGTCCTTCACGTTGCCGGACGAATCCGCCCAAGCCGCCAGGTTCGCCGAACTGGCGGTGGACCTGGAAAAGTTTTGCGAGGTCGCGCTCCAGGAGCAGCCGCTGGCGCTTGCCGGTCCGTCGCCGCTTTCCTTGCCGCTGCTGCTGGCCGTGCCGGAGCAGGCTTCGATTCTCATCGAAACCAAACAGTCCGGACAAACCCAGGTCATCGGCGCGCTGAACAATCTCGTGTTGCGCCTGCTCACCAGCACGCCGCCCGGGCGGCTGGCGTTCACGATCTTTGATCCGGTCGGCCTGGGACAGAATTTTGCCGGCATCATGCACCTGGCGGACTTCGAGGAGCGCCTCATCAACAGCCGCATCTGGACGCAGCAGGCACAGTTCGAGCAGCGCCTCGCCGACCTCAACGAACACATCGAGAAGGTCACGCAGATGTATCTGCGCAACGAATACCAGTCGCTGGCGGAATACAACGCGCAGGCGGGTCGCCTCGCTGAAAAATATCACTTCCTCGTCATCGCGGATTTCCCCACGAACTTCAGCGACGTGGCGGTGAAGCGGCTGCAGAGCATCGCCGCCAGCGGCCCGCGTTGCGGCGTTCACCTGCTGATTCATTGGGATCAACGCAAGCCGGCGCCGGTGGAGTTCGTGCCCGAGGAATTGCGCAAGAACGCCATCTGCGTCGTCTCCAAGGGGGACGGCTTCGCCATCGCCAACGCGAACTGGGACGGGACGCGGCTGACGTTGGACGCACCACCCGCACCGGAACTCGAAACAAAACTCCTTCAGCAGATCGGCAAGGAAAGCACGGACTCTTATCGGGTCGAGATGCCGTTCGTCGAGGTGGCGCCGGACGAAAAGGAAATGTGGAGTCTGGAAACAACGAGCGAACTGCGCGTGCCCATCGGGCGCACCGGCGCCACCAAACTGCAATACCTCGCGCTAGGACAAGGCACCCGCCAGCACGGGCTGGTCGCCGGCAAGACCGGCTCGGGCAAGTCCACGTTGTTCCACGTGCTCATCACGAACCTGTCGCTGTGGTGCAGCCCGGAGCAGGTGGAATTTTATCTCGTGGACTTCAAGAAGGGCGTGGAGTTCAAGTGCTACGCCACGCACAAGCTGCCACACGCGCGCGTCGTCGCGATCGAGAGCGACCGCGAATTCGGCCTCAGCGTGTTGCAGCGCGTGGACGAAGAGTTAAAGCGGCGCGGCGATCTGTTCCGCAAGCTCGGCGCGCAGGATATCGCCGGGTACAAACGTGCCGGCGGCCAGGAGCCGATGCCACGGGTGTTGCTGTTGATTGATGAGTTCCAGGAATTGTTTGTCGAGGACGATCGCGTATCGCAGGGCGCGGCGTTGTTGCTGGACCGCATCGTGCGCCAGGGCCGCGCGTTTGGGATTCACGTGCTGCTCGGTTCGCAGACGCTGGGAGGCGCTTACACACTCGCGCGCGCCACCATCGGGCAGATGGTCGTGCGCGTCGCGCTCCAGTGCAACGAGGCCGATGCCTACCTGATCATGAACGAGGACAATCCCGCACCGCGTCTGCTCTCGCGGCCTGGGGAGGCAATTTACAACGACGACGGTGGCTCGCTGCAGGGCAACAGCCCGTTCCAAGTTGTGTGGCTGCCGGATCAGGAGCGGGACAAGTGGTTGGGGCGATTGCAAGATTTTGCGGCGCGGAAGCAGGTCAAGGATCGTGAACCCATTGTCTTCGAAGGCAATGCACCGGCGAACGTGCGGGACAACGCGGTGCTCCGCTCAACGCTCGAAGCGCATCCCGCCAAGCCTCCGGCCGCCGCGCGAGCCTGGTTGGGCGCACCGAATTCCATCAAAGGCCCAACCGAGGCCGTGTTCCGTCGTCAGAGCGGCAGCCATCTGCTGATCGTCGGCCAGCGCGAGGAAGCGGCGCTCGGGATGCTCGCGATTTCACTGGTGTCACTGGCGGCGCAATACCCGAAGGAGTCCGCGCGGTTCTTCGTGTTTGATTGCAGTGCGCCCGATTCGGCGGAGGCAAAGTTCCTGGAGCGACTGCCGAAATCGGTTCCACACGACGTCCGACTGATCCGACCGGTCGAAGTGGATGCCGCCTTGTCTGAACTGGCCGCGGATCAGCAACGACGCACGGACGAACCGGGCAGCGCCGCGCCTGAAACTTACCTGCTCATTCACGGCTTGCAGCGGAACAAGAAACTCCGTTTCGACGAAGAAATGAGTTTTTCGCTGGACGAGAGTGCGGCGGCAAATCCCGGCCTGCTGCTGAACAAGCTCATTTGCGAAGGCGCGAGTCTGGGTTTTCACGTGATCGCCACGTGCGACACCTACAACAACGTGATGCGTTTCCTGAGCCGCAAGGCGCTGAGCGAATTTGAGATGCGCGTCGTGTTCCAGATGAGCGCGAACGATTCGGCCAGCCTGATTGACAGCCCCTTGGCGAACAACCTCGGCCTGCATCGCGCGATCCTGTTCAACGGCCATGAGGGTTGGTTGGAGACATTCCGACCTTACGCGCTGCCGGACGAGAGATGGGTGGAAGAAGTGGGCAACAAACTGCACAGTTAAGCACGTGCGTATTTACGCCAAGCTGGAGTCTCCGGCTTGGCTGTCTCCATACTGTGATCACACGATGTTGAGGAAGATGACAATTCTTGCTGCGTTGACCGGAGGCATCGTGGTGGTTGCTGTTGGCGTTGCCGCATTCGTTCGCGCTCGCAATGCACCAGCATCCAACGCATGTGTGAATCACCTCAGGAACATTGACGCCGCGAAGGAGCAATGGGCGACTGAGAACCGCAAGATTGCAAACGACGTACCGACTTGGGATATGATTCAACCTTATCTTGGACGGAGCAACGCTTGCCCAAAGGGTGGGTCGTACACACTCGGTAGAGTTGGAGAGCCTGCGACTTGCTCCATAGAAGGCTCAAGTCACCCGCCGCCGTAGTGCTGGGTCCGGTCTTGCTTCAAGAGTCCCAGGGCGCTTTTTTCGCTTCTTTGCCGCTGCCTCCTCCGACTTCTGCCGATCCTTCAATCCCTTCAATTTGACCTCCGTGTGAGGCTTCGTCGCTTGCATGGCAAGTGAACTGATCGCGTCAATCGTTCCCCAGGATGGATTTTCGAAAGTCGGCGCGTTCATCCGGACCGCGCTGCAAGCCTGGCATGCTTCAAATTCCACGGGCGGTTCAGTCGTGGGCACCACCGGCGTCGCCTTACCACAAAATGGGCCGACGCGCTCACTGCGGCAACGCGCCGGCTTGAGCAAGCGCAACACTCGCGCCACGAAAATCCCCGGGTGAGTCCCAGAATTCAGCGGAAACCTTCAGGCTTGGTCCACCTGCAAATCAATGTCTCTCCTTCACGCGACTACCTCAACGTTGAAATCTCGGCTAATTGTCTTGCCATCCCGATTGAAGCGGTCTATCGGGGCTAGGTTGTCGCATCGCGACAGCCGACTTATGACTCAATCGAAATTGCAACAGTGGGAACGTTTCAAGAAGTACTACACCGAGTTTCCGTCCTTGGGCCTCGCTCTGGACTTGAGTCGCACCCAGATTTCGGAGGAGTTTCTACAAAGCATGGAGACGAGGATGCAGGAGGCATTTGCCGACATGTCGGCTTTGGAGGGTGGAGCCATCGCCAATCCGGACGAGAACCGGATGGTCGGACATTATTGGCTGCGCAATCCTGCAATTGCTCCCGATAACGTTATCCGAGGAGAGATCGAGGAGACTCTCAAACAGATTAAGGCTTTTGCCGCAGATGTTCATGCGGGAGTCGTTCGAGGAGCGAAGGGGAACTTTCAAAACCTCTTGCTCATCGGGATAGGCGGCTCTGCCTTGGGGCCTCAGTTTGTCGCACAGGCGTTGGGCCATCCTCGAAGGGATCGAATCAAGCCGTTTTTCTTCGACAACACGGATCCTGATGGAATGGAACGGATCCTAGCCACCATAGATTCTTCACTTGGTCAAACCCTGTGTGTGGTCATATCAAAATCAGGTGGCACGAAGGAGACGAGAAATGGGATGCTGGAAGCGCGCCGAGCTTATGAATGTGCAGGGTTTAACTTCGGATCTCATGCAGTTGCTGTCACCCGAGTGGGAAGTGAACTGGATAATTACGCAACGAACAACCATTGGATTCGATCGTTTCCAATGTGGGACTGGGTTGGTGGCAGGACCAGCGAGCTCTCTGCGGTTGGACTATTACCAGCCGCACTGCAAGGCTTTGATATTGAACAGCTTTTGGCTGGTGCCAAGGCGTGTGACGAAGTGACAAGGAACAAGGTTACCAACTTGAACCCGTCTGCGTTACTGGCTTTGGCTTGGTTTTCCTGCGTTAGGGGCCACGGGGATAAAAACATGGTTGTCCTACCCTACAGCGACCGGCTTGAATTATTCTCCAAGTATTTACAGCAATTAATCATGGAATCCCTAGGCAAACGGCTGGACAAATCAGGCCGAGAGGTCTGCCAAGGGATAACAGTTCTGGGCAACAAAGGGTCAACCGATCAACATTCTTATGTTCAACAGCTTAGGGATGGAATGAATGACTTTTTTGTCACTTTTATTGAAGTGCTGAACAGTGGGGCTGGGGATCATATTTGTTTTGAACCACATATTAGCACCGGGGATTACCTGCATGCATTTCTGATGGGGACGCGGGATGCGCTTTCTGAGAGGTTGCGTGAGTCAATAACGATAACAGTTAGAGATGTTTCACCATTCTCAGTTGGAGCTCTCATAGCGCTTTTCGAGCGAGCGGTTGGTTTATATGCGTCACTCATCAACATTAACGCATACCATCAACCTGGGGTCGAGGCTGGAAAGAAAGCCGCAGAAGCTGTAATTGGCCTGCAAATCGAAGTCATTGAGTTTTTGGACCGAAATCGAGGGTCGAGATTTACGGTGGAAGAAATCGCCTCAGCCATCGGCAGGTCAAATGATTTTGAACCAGTGTTTAAGATCTGCGAATATCTCGCTGTAAACCCAAGCCGTGGGCTGGCCAAATCCCATTCCGCCATTCCAATTGAGGCACGCTACTTCAAAGTCTAAGTGATGTACATTTACCCGAAAGTTTACGACGTAATCGTTGTTGGAGGAGGGCATGCTGGAGTCGAGGCAGCTTTAGCTGCGTCAAGGATAGGGTGTGAAGTTTTACTCCTGACAACCAACGCAGATACAATCGCTCAGATGTCTTGTAATCCGGCCATTGGCGGTTTAGCCAAGGGTCATATTGTAAGGGAGATTGATGCGCTGGGTGGTGAGATGGGCAAGACTACAGACATGTCTGGCTTGCAATTTCGAATGCTCAACACAAAAAAAGGTCCAGCAGTTTGGTCACCGCGTGCTCAGTGCGACAAGAAGGATTACCAGTACAGGATGAAGTGGATATGCGAACGTCAGCCAAATCTGGATATCAAACAGGCTCAATGTCATAAGCTCCTTCACCGCCGAGGAACTGTTTGCGGTGTGGAGACAGCTATGGGCGTTCAGTTTCATGGAGAGACTGTCGTAATTACCACAGGTACATTCCTCCGAGGCTTGATGCATATCGGTAGCGAAACCCAATCTGGAGGCCGTGCTGGTGAGGCTGCTGCGAGCGGACTTTCGGCCTCACTAATGGAGATCGGATTGGAACTTGCGAGGTTCAAGACTGGAACTCCACCTCGCTTGCTGAGGCGCACGATTGACTTTGCCAAAACAGATGAGCAGCCAGGGGACGAGCCGATCCCGTATTTCACATTTTGGAAGGATCAATTGTTCCACGTGGAACAAGATTCTGCTCAACATGTCAGAGCCAATCACGCTTACCCACACGGTTCAACATTGGAGCGAAATGGAGGTCAAATGCCGTGCTTCATCACTTACACCACCGATCGCACGGCTAAGATCATTAAGGAGAATCTCCATCTTTCGCCACTTTACGCAGGCATTATCGAGGGCATAGGACCGAGGTATTGTCCATCCATAGAAGACAAGATCGTTAGGTTTCCTGCCAAGGAGCGTCATCAGATCTTTCTCGAACCAGAGGGTATAGCCACCGACGAAATTTATGCGAATGGCTTCTCCACAAGCCTGCCATTTCAGATTCAGGTGGAGTTGGTAAGGACAATCGTTGGCTGTGAGAAGGCCGAAATCATTCGCCCTGCGTACGCAGTCGAATATGACTGCGTTTTTCCGACACAACTTAAACCTTCATTAGAAACCAAAGTCTGTGAGAATCTCTTCTTGGCTGGACAAATCAATGGAACGTCTGGCTACGAAGAAGCTGCTGCTCAAGGGCTTATTGCTGGGATCAACGCTGCAAATCGAGTAATGCATAAGCCGCCGTTGGTTCTAAAACGCAGTGAGGCCTACATAGGAGTTCTGATTGATGATTTGGTCACGAAAGGGACTGTCGAGCCATACCGGATGTTCACCTCTCGTGCTGAATACCGATTGTCGCTGCGACAAGACAATGCCGATCAGAGATTGTGCGAAATCGGTTTTCAAATCGGTCTCCTGCCTATTCGCCAATACAATCAATTCCTCGCAAAGCGAGACCGCTTGGCAGCTGAACTGAGTCGCTTGCGGAGGGTTAAGTACGGCTCAGAAACGCTTGATCAATTATTGCGTCGGCCCGAGGTGACTTACACGAAACTTCCATTGCGCGATGAAAGCCTACCTTCTGACGTTGCGCAGCAGGTTGAAATCGAGATCAAGTATGGAGGCTATATCGAGCGCCAGCAGTCGGAAATAGCTAAATTCAAGTCTTTTGAACATAAGCAAATACCTATTTCTTTCGACTATGGCTCCGTTCCGAGTTTAAGACTCGAGGCGCGCCAAAAGCTGAGCCAAATCCGACCTTTGACTGTTGGTCAGGCCTCGCGTATCTCGGGGGTTTCACCTGCGGACATCAGTATCCTCATGGTTTGGTTGAAACGCCACCCGAGCCTGCAAACCGTCGCTGAATCGAGCCAGTCGGCAACGGAATATGTCTGTCACCAAGAAGAAACTGCTAACTGAGCAACTATTTTTTGATCTGGCAGTGATCAAAACGCACTCAAATGAATTCAGAATCAGATTCAAGAACTAAATAATAGCAAAGAGTTGATTATTAGTAATTTATTATGAAAACACTCATGCTCTTAGTGATTACCGTTGCTTGGTTGAGTTATCAGTCCAGCTTCGGCCAAGAATCATCAGCATCCTTCACCAAGACACAATTGACCGACGAGTTTTGGGCAGAAGGGGCTTACCTAGCTGACTTTAATCGCGATGGCTATACTGACGTCGTTTACGGACCATACATATTTGAAGGTAAATATTTTACAAATCGCACGGCTTATCGTGCTGCCAACCAGAGCTTCAAATTGAAGCTCGGCGATGGAACAGAGAAGACCATTCCAGGTTTTGAGGGTGCGACGGGGGTGAATAATGCGTATTCTGACAACTTTCTGACATTTACGTACGACTTTAACGATGACATGTGGCCGGATATCCTCGTTTATGGCTTTCCAGGGAAAGAGGCAGCTTGGTACGAGAACCCAAAAGGCAAAACTGGAATGTGGCGACGCCATGTCATTCTCGAAGTGCTTGACAATGAATCTCCCGGCTTTGGTGATATCAACGGTGACGGAAAGCCCGAAATCGTTTGCTGCTCAAACGGTTACATTGGGTATGCTGAGGCGGATTGGTCTAATCCAAGTCAGCTATGGAGCTTTCGTCCAGTCTCACCCAAATCCGATTATCACAAATACACCCACGGGCTCGGTTATGGCGACGTCAATGGCGACGGGAGGGTGGATTTGATCGAGAAGGATGGCTGGTGGGAGCAGCCAGCCTCCTTGGCGGGTAATCCAGTCTGGGCCAAGCATCCGTTCAAGTTTGGCGAAGGTGGCGCGCAGATGTTTGCCTACGACGTGAATGGCGACGGCCTGAATGACATCATCACAAGTCTCGTTGCACATGAGTATGGCGTAGCTTGGTTCGAGCAGGTCAGAGAGGGCACGAATGTCACATTTCGAAAGCACATTATCGTTAACAAGGAGCTGAGTGAGAATCCATACGGGGTCAAATTCTCACAACCACATGCGCTTGATTTGGCCGACATAGATGGCGACGGCCTGAAGGACATCATCACCGGCAAACGTTTCTGGGCGCACGGTCCGACCATGGACCCCGAACCAAACGCACCTGCGGTCCTCTATTGGTTCAGGCTCACTCGCCCGGCTTCGGGACAGGCGCATTACGTGCCGCACTTGGTGGACAACGATTCCGGCGTCGGCACACAGGTCATTGCTGCGGATATCAATGGCGACAAGCGCCCGGACATCATCGTTGGCAACAAAAAGGGCGCGTTCGTTTTCACGCAAACCTCGAAGCGTTGAGCACAGAAATCCTTTCGCATTCGGTTGTCCGAGTTCAGTAAAGGGGTAACGAGATTGACAGCCCGTGCCTGACGAATGTTACATTCGCCCCAAGCACTTGGTGAGGAGTTACGAACTCACTGTCGTCATCAACCGTAATGAAAAGATACCTATCGCTCTGCCTCGCGCTGGCTTACTGCGCCGCCACCAGTCCCACTGCGGCTGAAACCGCAAAGGCCATCAGTCCGGTCGGCAAAGGCGGGAATCCGCTAAACTTCGACCTTGAGTCCGGCACCCTCAAGGATTGGGCCGCAGAAGGCAGCGCCTTTGACAGGCAGCCCGTCAAAGGCGACACCGTGGCCGCCCGCCGGGGCGACATGAAAAGCCAGCACCAGGGCGAATACTGGATCGGCACGTTTGAGATCGGCGGGGACGCACCCCAAGGCACTCTTACCTCAGTGCCTTTCGTTGTATCCCAACCGTTCGCCAGCTTCCTGGTCGCCGGCGGCTCCCACGAAAACACCCGGGTTGAACTCATCCGGGCCGACACCCAAAAGGTCATTTTCAAGACCTCCGGTTACGACAGCGAAAATCTCCGCCCGGTCGTCGTGGATTTGCGCGAACATCTGAACAAGGAAATCTTCATTCGCATCGTGGACAAGGAAAGCGGCGGTTGGGGGCACATCAACTTCGACGATTTCAAACTCCACGCACAGCGCCCGAAATTCGAGAACGAACTTGACGCCGCCAAGCTCGCCAAACAGAACGAAATGCCCCCGCCCGACCTGGTGAAGTTCGCCGGCCTCACCGCCGAAGAGGCCGCGAAGGCGATCACCATGCCACCCGGCTTCAAGGCCACTCTGTTTGCTGGCGAACCGGACGTGAAGCAACCGATCGGTTTCGCGATTGACGATCGTGGCCGGCTCTGGGTTGCGGAAGGCTTCACCTATCCGGTTCGCGTCGGACACCCGCCGAAAGAACGATCACAAACACCCGAGCCGACCGCCGATCAGCTCAAAGACATCTTCAACGGCAAAGACCGCATCATCGTGCTTGAAGACACGGACGGCGACGGCAAGTTCAACAAGCGCACTGTGTTCCTGGAGAAACTCAATCTCGTGAGCGGCATCGAGATCGGTTTCGGCGGCATCTACATCGGCGCGGCACCGTATCTCATGCACGTCCCGGTGACCGACTGGGACGATCCCAAGCCCGCCGACAATCCCAAGATTCTGCTCGATGGCTGGGATTACCTTCGAGACACGCATGAGACTCTGAACACTTTTGCCTGGGGGCCGGACGGGTGGCTTTACGGTTGCCACGGAGTTTTTTGTCCGTCGCTCGTCGGCAAACCCGGTGCGCCCGAAAGCGAGCGGCAGTGGGTGGACGCCGGCGTCTGGCGTTATCATCCCACCAAACACGTCTTCGAGGTCTTCGCCGAGGGCACGAGCAATCCGTGGGGCATTGACTTCGACGAATACGGCCAATGTTGGATCGAAGCCTGCGTGATTCCGCACCTGTTCCACATGGTGCAGGGCGGCCGCTACCATCGTCAGGGCGGCGAACATTACGCCATCAATCTCGAAGAAACCGCGCGCAACGAACGGCATCGCGAACGCGGCAGCCGCAAGCCGATCTTCCCTTACGTTTACGAAGACATCAAAACCGTGGGCGACCACGTCCATTACGCCGGCAACAAAGGTCCGCACGCCGGCAACGCGCGCTCGGGCGCCGTTGGCGGCGGACACGCCCACGCAGGCTTGATGATCTATCAGGGCGGCAACTGGCCCGAGGAGTATCACGGGAAGATTTTCATGAACAACATCCACGGCGCGCGAATCAACATGGACATCCCCGAACGCGCCGGCTCCGGTTTCGTTGGACGCCACGGACCGGACTTCCTCAATTTCAACGACAAATGGTCGCAGGTGCTCAACCTGCTCCCCGGTCCGGACGGCTCGGTTTACATGATTGACTGGTACGACAAGAACGAATGTCACCACAACGACCCGGATGGCCACGACCGCAGCAATGGGCGCATTTTCAAAATCAGTTATGGCGAACCGCAGTTTGAGAAAGTGGACCTTCAGAAAAAGACTGACGACGATTTAATCCGGCTGGCCATCGATCGGAACGATTGGTGGGGCCGTCACGCCCGTCGCGTTCTGCAGGAGCGCACCCAAGGCGATTACGCCCTCCGGCAAAAAATCTCGCAAAGCATCCCAGCGGAATCGCCCGGTTACGATCCGCGCAAGAAACTGCGCTGGCTGTGGACCTCGCACACCTCCGGGAGCTTCCAGCCTCTATATGCTCTCGCGCGAGCGGACGAGTACATCCGTGCCTGGGCCGTTCAACTTGCTGCCGAGGACAAACAGATCCCGCCAAACCTCCGGGAGCGGTTTGCGGAGATGGCGCGTCATGACCCGTCGCCTGTCGTCCGCCTCTACCTCGCCTCCGCCATGCAACGGCTGCCCGTGGACGACCGTTGGGAAGTCATCGAAGCACTTTCACAACACGCCGAAGACGCGAACGATCACAACATTCCGTTGATGGTCTGGTATGCCGCCGAACCCCTCGTCACCACGGACTTCAACCGCGCGCTTGCGCTCGCTGAAGAATCCAAGCTCCCCAAGCTTCTGGAATTCACCGTCCGCCGTGCCGCCGCGTTGAACTTGCCGGAAGCTTTCGCCGCGATCACCAAGACCCTGGACCGCGTGAGCGATGATTCGCGCCGACTCAACATCCTCAGCGGTCTGAGCGCCGCGCTCCGCGGCCAGCGCAACGTCGCCATGCCGCAAGGTTGGGAGAGGGTGGAAACAAAACTGACCGCCAGCGCCAACGCCGAAATTCGTTCGCAGGTCCAGGCGTTGTCGCTCACCTTCGGCAGCAGCGGCGCCCTCGCGGCATTGAAAACAACTCTGGCCGACACCTCCGCGGAATTGAACGCACGTCGAACCGCGCTCGACTCGCTCCTGCAAGCGCGCCCGGCCGATCTGCCACCGATCCTTCAAAGCCTGTTGCGCGATTCAAATCTGCGTGCCCAGGCCTTGCGCGCCCTCGCTTCATTTGATGATCCGCGGACGCCCGCCGCGATTCTCGCCGTTTACGCCTCCCTGAACACCGCTGAGAAACGCGATGCGTTGAACTCACTGGCCTCGCGAGCCACTTACGCGAAGTCGTTGCTCACGGCCGTGGAAGGCAAACAAATCGCTTCCACGGAAATCACCGCGGAAATGGTGCGGCAGTTGCGCAACCTCAAGAACCCGGAGATAGACGAGCTGTTAACCAAAGTCTGGGGCGTTGCGCGCGACAGTAGCGCCGACAAACAGAAGGAGATCGAGAGATATCGGAACATCTATCGTGCTGGCGGTTCGCAACCCGGCGACGCGCTGCGCGGTCGTGTGGTCTATGCCAAGATCTGCGCCCAATGCCATGTGCTCTTTGACTCCGGCGGCAAGGTCGGTCCCGATCTCACTGGCTCGAATCGGGGAGACCTTGACTACATTTTGCAAAACATCATTGACCCGAACGCCGTCATCCCGAACGAGTATCGTTCCTCGACCGTTGAGACCAAGGACGACCGCGTCCTCACCGGCCTGATCAAGGAGCAAACCGGCCAGACCATCACCGTGGTCACGGCGAATGAAACCGTCGTGCTGCCGCGCAACGAAATCCAATCCATCCAGGCGAGCGAACTTTCCATGATGCCGGAGGGTCTGCTCGCCCCGTTGACCGACCAGGAAGTGCGCGACCTGATTTACTACCTCCGCCAGCCGGGCCAGGCGCAACTCCTCGCGACATCAGAAACAGTTGGATTCTTTTTCAATGGCAAGGACCTTTCCTATTGGGACGGCGACCCGGAACTCTGGAAAGTTGAGAACGGCGAAATCGTCGGCAAGACAACGACCGGCCTCAAGCACAACGCGTTTCTCATGAGTCAGCTTGTGCTCGGTGACTTCCGGCTCGTCTGCAAAGTGAAGCTCACGCCCAATTCCGAAAACAGCGGCATCCAGTTCCGCAGCGAACCCTTCGGTGAACACGAGATGAAAGGCTTGCAGGCGGACATCGGCCGGGGCTGGTGGGGCAAGCTCTACGAGGAAAATGGCCGCGCGCTCCTGTGGAACAAACCCGGCGACGGACATGTGAACGTGGAAGATTGGAACACTTACGAAATCGTCGCCGTCGGCAGCCGCGTCCGCACGGCCATCAACGGCAAACTCTGTGTGGATCTCGACGATCCACAAATCGCGCGCCGCGGCATCATTGGCCTCCAAATCCATTCCGGCGGCCCGATGGAAATCCGGTTCAAAGACTTCCAGTTGGAACTGAATCCGAAGCTGGAATTGATGACTGCGTCGAAGGACTAGACTTCACCACCGATCCTGTGTTCACACCCAAGCGCCAAGTTCATTTCTCCGGTGGAGGCGGCAGCGGGCTCGAAGGTCCTGCCTTTTCACGACGAGAGCGATTGACAAGCAGATAGATCACCAGAGCAAGCAATGCCGCGCCGAGAGGGATGCCCAGAAGCAGCAATATCACAATGATCTCCGGCCACCCGAGAAAGGCGAAACCAATCGCGAATGTCTTCATGGCGTGAGAGAGTCGCAGCGGTGACGATCAAGCATCACTGGAGCAGCCATGGCGCCGACTTTGTGAGTGAAGAAATGGGCTGTCCAGAAAATTCCCAGTTGCGCCCATGGGCGGTTTTTCTTTCGACACAACTTTGTTGCTTCCCCCACTCATTTCAGGTTTCGTTGCGCCCGTGAAATTGAAGTTCTGGCGACAGGAGTTGCACCTCCGTTACACTTGGACGATTGCCCGTGGCAGCGAGGACAGTGCGCCGGTCGTGCTCGTCGAGTTGTCCGATGGCCAGGACACCACGGGCCTCGGCGAGGCTTCGCCCATTCGCCGTTACCACGAGTCGGCGGAGACGGTGGAAGCCTTCTGCCACAAGGTGGACGCCACCCGGCTTTCCTTTGACGACGTTCCCGACAGCATGGCGTACCTGGAAACCGTCGCCCCCGGCAACATGGCCGCGAAATGCGCATTCAATCTCGCGCTGCTCGATGGGGCCGCGAAGCGCGCGCGAAAACCGGTTTACGATTTACTCGGCCTTGGCTTCCGCGAGAATCATCACGTCACCTCGTTCACCATCGGCATTGATACGCCGGCGATGATTCGCAAGAAAGTCCTGGAGGCGGAGCGTTTTCCGGTGCTCAAGGTCAAGGTCGGCGTGCCCGAAGACAGGGCCATCATGGCGGCGATGCGCGAAGCCGCGCCCGGCAAACCCTTGCGCCTGGACGCGAACGAGGGTTGGAGGACAAAGGAAGAAGCACTCACACGCCTCGAATGGTTGGCCACCGATTCAAAGATTCAATTTGTGGAACAACCCATGCCGGCCAGCGCCGACCCAAAGGACCTTGTGTGGCTCAAGGAGCGTTCGCCCCTGCCGTTGTTCGCCGACGAGTCGTATCATCACGCCAAGGACGTGGCGCATTGCGCGGAATGTTTTCATGGCGTGAACGTCAAGCTCGCCAAGACCGGCGGCATCAGCGGCGGATTCGAGGCGTTGAACGCCGCCCGGAAGGTTGGCTTGAAAACGATGATCGGCTGCATGGTGGAAACCAGCGTGCTCATCAGCGCGGCGGCACACCTGGCCGAGCTTTGCGATTACCTCGACATTGACGGCAACGTGTTGATCAAAAACGATCCTTACCTTGGCGTGACCACGGACAATGGAGTTCTTTCCTTCGCGAACGCCGCGGAGAAATTTGGTCTGCGAGTGCGCTCGCGGAACTGACACGTTGCAGTTGTACCCGGTCACTCAGTCGCCGCCCTGTTCAACCGCTGCCACCATGTCCCGAACTTTGTGACGCGAGTTGAATTGACCACGCACTTGCCCTTCCGGTAACAAGTATCCCATGAACCGCCGTCAATTCCTCCGCATTACTCCCGTCGCCCTTGCTGCGCTCAGTTCGCCGTTTGCACCTTGGCGCCTCGCCGCCCAATCGCCGGCTGAACCGCCGGAGATCGGTCGCGCCTCGCGCCGTTCGAGCGCGGCCCCGCGCGCCGTGCTCGACTTGGGCCCGCGGCAATCCCTCCGCCTGCTGCAATTCACCGACAACCACTTTTTCTGCGGCGTCAAACAAGGCCTCACGGTTACCGACGCCGACCGCAAGACCGAGAGCGACTGGCAGGAATTCGTGCGCATCTTTTCGCCCGACCTGATCATCCTCTCGGGGGATTCATGGCACGATAATCCGGGTGGCCGCGGCTTCGACAGCCTGCTCCACGTCCTGCGTCGGATGGAGCCCTTGGGCATTCCGTGGGCCTTTTGCTGGGGCAATCACGACCTGATGGACGACTATCAGGCCGGCCACGACGCTCTCGAAGGCGCGCGCCATTCCCTTTATCGCGGTGGCGCGAGCCACGGCGACTACCGCATCGAAGTCCGCACCCGTTCGACGCAGGGGCCGGCGGCGGCGGCTCATCTGTGGTTTCTCAACAGCAACCGGCATGGCCTCACCGCCTGGCAACTGGACTGGCTGCGCTCGGCCCGGGCCGACCTGGCCAAGTCCGGCAGTGACGCCTTGCCCTCGCTTGCGTTTTATCACATCCCGTTGCTGGAACAAAAGACGCTTTACGAGGCGGGGCGCACGCCGGGCGTATTTCAAGAGGAGGTTTGTCACGAAAAGGAATCTGGCGTGGCGGCGCCGGTGCTCGGGGCGGATACGCGCCTCCTGGCCACCTTCTGCGGGCACGATCACGTCAACGATTACGCCGTGCGCAGTCGCTCGCTTGATTTGGTTTATGGCCGGGCGACCGGTTACGCCGGTTACGGCGGGGACAAACTGAGGAAGGGCGCCAAGCTGATCGAGCTGGACCTGCGGGCCGGCACTTACGAGCAAGTCACAGTCTTTGCCGATGGTTCGCGCTGGCGGCCGGCTTGAAAGACCATGCACCTTCCGCCCGCCCTTACGCGGACGCCGTTCTTGCGGCGCGAGAACTGCCACCAACCGGCTCGGCCATCCGTCCCATGCGCTTGACCCGTTTTCCAAGGCCGTTAGTATGCAACCGGTTTCAAAATGAAAAGGTTTCGCACAGTCAGTTTGACAATCGCGCTGGGCGCTTTCGGTCTGGCGCTGCACGCTCAACCCGCCAACAGCATTCTGGCGGTGGTGCATGATTCGGTGGTCACCCTCCAGGAGGTGGAATACTTCACCTCGCAGATTCTGGGAGACCTGCGCCGTCAATTCGGCACCCAGCCGCAGTTGTTCAGCCAGAAGCTCGCCGAAGCCCGCAACGAAAGCCTCGAACGTCTGATCGAGCGAAAGCTCATCCTGCACGAGTTCAACACGGCCGGCTACGTGCTTCCCGAGAGCATCATTGACGATTACGTCCAGGAGCAGGTCCAGTCGCTGGCCGGCGGCAACCGCGTCACCCTCACCAAAACCTTGCAGGCGCAGGGCCTGACCTACGAGAAATGGCGGCAGCGGTTGCGCGATGACTTCATCGTCAGTCAGATGCGGGCCAAGAACATTGCTTCCGAGCTGCTCATTTCGCCGCACAAGATCGAAACCTTTTACGCCGCGCGCCAGGAGGATTACCGGGTGGCCGACCAGATCAAACTGCGCATGATCGTGTTGAACATTCCCCCGGGAACGGAAGCCGAGGCGACACGCCGGCTGGCCGCGGAAATCTCCGCCAAGATCAAGGAAGGAGCGGCCTTCACCGAAATGGAGGCCGTCTATTCGCAGGGGCGGAGTTCCGTCGGAAAGTGGTGGCAGAAATCGGAGTTGCGCCCGGAACTCGCCGAAGCGGCCTTCGCCCTCAATGCCGGGGAGATGAGCGAGGCCATCGAAACGCCCGAAGCCGTTTATCTGCTGCTGGTCGAGGAAAAACGGCCCGCCCATGTCCGGCCCTTGAGCGAGGTGCGCGACGAAATCGAGCGCGTCATGCTCACCACCGAGCGCGAGCGCCTGCAAAAACAATGGATTGACCGGCTGCGGAAGAAAACGTTCGTCCTGTACTTCTAGTCCTCTGCGGCGACAAAGCTGAAAGCCGACCGCCAGGGATCAACCAGTCACACTGAAATGCATCGCTGGATCGGCATCACACTCGGCGACGTCACCGGCGTTGGCCCGGAAGTGACGCTCAAGGCCCTTGCTGCCGAGCCTGCCGATGAAACTCACTATCTGCTCATCGGCGACGCAGACCACGCTCACCGAATCAATGAACAACTCGGATTGGAGCTGGCGCTACAACCTTACGCAGGCCCGAAAAATTCAGGCCGCTTCAGTGTCGTCAATCCGTCAAGCGAGGCGCTGCCGCCGAACCTGACGGCAGGCGCGCCCGCCGCGGCAAACGCGGCGGTCGCCTGGCTGGAGGACGGAGCGCAACGTTGTCTGCGGCAGGAACTCGACGCCTTGGTCACCGCGCCGGTCAGCAAGGAAGCCATCGTGCGCGCCGGCCATGCTTTCATCGGTCAGACGGAGTTCTTCGCCAGGCTCGCGGACACGGATCGTTTCGCCATGATGCTGCTGGGCCACGACGAGCGCGGGCGCTGGCTGCGCGTGGCGCTGGCAACGACCCACGTACAGTTGAAGCGCGTGGCCGAGCAATTGTCCCCCGCGAAGATTGAACTGGTCATCGAACTCGCCGCCCAAGCGTGCCATGACCTGGGTCTGCCGCGCGCCCGCATCGGCGTATGCGGTTTGAACCCGCACGCCGGCGAAGGAGGGGAATTTGGCGATGAGGAACAAACGATAATCTCTCCGGCGATCCAGGCCGGGCAAAACCGCCAACTCGACGTGGCCGGCCCCTTGAGCGCCGACACCCTGTTTCACCGCGCCTTGCGCGGCGATTACGACGCCGTCGTGGCCATGTATCACGACCAGGGGTTGGCGCCGCTCAAACTGGTGGCCTTTGACACCGGGGTAAACTGGACGCTGGGCCTGCCCTTCATCCGCACTTCGCCGGATCATGGCACCGCCTACGACATCGCTGGACAAGGTGTCGCAAATCCCTCGAGCATGAGCGCCGCGATCCGTCTGGCCAAACAATTGGCGGCGAACCGGCGACCGCGTCGCGCGTGAGGCGCGATTCGTTGCGGGCGCAATTCACGCCTCCCGCCCGCCCATCGGCCCGCGCGTGACACCCAGTTGATTCAGCAACTTCAGCTCGCGCCACAACTGCGCGCCGGTGATTTCGCCGCGCAACAGTTGGCGATACTTCGTGATCGTTTGTGTGACTTGCGCGGGAGTTTCGTTGAGAAACTCCAGGCGAAAATGGCGCACGCCCAATTCCATCATGCGCGCCACGTATTCCGCGCCGGTTTGCGCCAACGCGTTGAACACCGTATTGCGACAGCCCACGTCCGCCTTCACCGGATGCTCGGCGCCCACGCGGTCGCGCAGCTTCACCTCACGCACGTCGCACGGCCGGCCACAATCACGATAGTCCTTGCCGGTGGTGAGAAACGCGCAGAAGACGCAATGCTCCATGTGAAACATCGGGATATGTTGGTGAATGGTGATCTCGAACCATTCCGGCGGCGCGGATTGAAGCAGGGCCTCGAGTTGTTGGAAGTTCAGATCATAACTGGCGGTGACACGTTCCAGCCCGAACCGGTTCTTGAAATAATCCGCGGCCAGCCGGTTGGCGATGTTCAACGAGAAATCGCCGATGCGCCGGTCGTTGGCAAAGAACTTGAGATGATCGTAGTTGCGGACCAGGTAACCGTCGGCATTGCACGAGCGCACCTGCTGCAATGTCCACTCTTCGCCCAGCTTGAAGATCCTTGGCGCGGCGACCCAGATGGAAGGTTGAGAGTTGAGAGTTGAGAGTTGAGAGCCGGAGCATCCATGTGCGGTGTGGAAGAGGGTGACGGCTTCACGGTACTTTTTGGGATTCTCAAAGTCGCAATAAACCGTCTCGGCCCCGCACCTCAGCGCCGCCTCCAGTTGCGCGAGGTTGCGGACGAGGACAATCAGCGTAGGACAGGCGTCGCGCCTGGCTCCGTTTTCAGGTTTTGATAATTGAGACAGGCGCGACGCCTGTCCTACGAACCGCCACCGCTTCGGCCGCGTGCGCTGGCGCTCCAACTCCGCCACAACTTCGCGCCGCAGCCGGTTCAACTCGCTCACGGGCAGCATCAGGTCCGCGGGCAGTTCGTTCCGCAATGCCCCCAGCCGGAACGGCGTGCCGCCGAGTCGGCCGAGTTGATCCTGCAATCGCTCCGTCGTCAGCGGTTGCCGCTCCGCCCGGGCGAGCGGCATGGCGGACTCCGCTCGGGCCACGTGGCCGAGTTCGTCCCGTGCGACGAGCGTCAGTGGCTTGCCAGCCACACCGTGAATCTCCATCTCGACGGGTCGTTGGAATCGCGGAGTGTCTCCCTCGAAACTCTGGCGCAGGCGTCGGTCCAGTTCCGGGTCACTGGTCTTCCAAAGCTTGTCCCCGACGTGGACTCGCGAACAATCCACATCCCCGCGCCCAAAGCGAAGCTCGACACCACTTGGAATCTCGGACTTGGGATTTCGGATTTCATAAACGCGCCCTCCCTCCTCCGCTTGCTCAGGCTTTCCGGCGTCGAACACCACCCCATCACCGGGTTTGAGCGGACCCTCGAGCTTCACGACGACGGCATCCCGCAACACTCGCGAGACTTCCCCCAGAAAGACGCCACGCTTCTTGCCGAAACGTCCGTGAACCAGTCGTTGATTGTTGATGCCTCCCAGCCAGCCGGTGTAGAGGCCGCGGGAGAAAGCCATTTCCATTTCGTAACGGCGGTTGGATTCCGGCGGGTTGCCTGCCGGGTCGCGCGGCGAGGATGAACGGAAAAGAGCGGTGGAGAATCCGCGGCCGCGCGAGCTCTTGTCCCTTTCACCGCCTCTCCCTTTCTCCCTTTCGATTTCCAACCCGCCATCCCGGTCACGCAGTTCATCCAGCGCCGCCCGATAGATGCGCGTGATGTTCGCCACGTATTCCGGCGTCTTGAGCCGCCCTTCGATTTTCAGCGAAGCGACTCCGGCGCGCATCAACTCCGGCAACACTTCCAACCCGGCCAGGTCCTGCGGACTGAGCAGATACCGGCGATCCCCGAGCGGAACGGGCTTTCCGTCAGCGATCATTTCGTAAGGCATGCGGCAGGCTTGCGCACATTCACCGCGGTTGGCCGAGCGTCCACCCAGCGCCTCGCTGGTCAGGCATTGACCCGAGTAAGCGACGCAAAGCGCGCCATGCACGAAAACTTCCAGCGGGAGTGGCGGGTGGTTGATGCGTGAATCTCCGGGCTGGTCACCCCCGACTCGCGCAGCGGCTTGGATCTTCTCGATCTCGGCGATCGAACACTCGCGCGCCAGCACGACCAGATTGCAGCCCAGATCCCGGGCAAACTCCACGCCCGCCGCGCTCGTGATGGTCATCTGCGTGGAAGCGTGGATGGGAAAATCGGGTGAAAGCGAGCGAATGAGCCGCGCGATGCCAACGTCCTGCACGATGGCCGCGTCCACGCCGGCAGCGATCATCGTACGCAGATGCGCCTCGGCTTGAGCCAGCTCATTCTCGAAGACCAACGTGTTGAAGGTGAGGTAACCCTTCACGCCGCGCCGGTGGAGGAATTCCATCAGTCCCGGCAAGTCCGCCTCGGTGAAATTGTCGGCGCGCATCCGGGCGTTAAATCTTTCCAGTCCGAAATAAATCGCGTCCGCACCGTTTTCCACAGCGGCCCTGGCGCAGGCCCAGTCGCCCGCCGGCGAAAGCAACTCCGGGAGACGGAGGGTGGCGCGCGGCGTGCCGAGAGCCTCACGGCCACCGGTTGGCGTTTCAACATTGGGCAAGTCAGCCACCCCACCATAGTAGCTGAGGGGCGCGGACGAAACAAAGCCCTTCTCAAGCCCTGGCCTGGGCGGTGGTGCCACAATACTTGCGGGTCGGTTTTGGGCGATGCAATTCGCGCCCAGAGAGAACTTCGCCCTCGTTGAGGTGGTGGAACACATCATTGGTCAATGCCGGCACCTCGAACCTGCTCCCGAGCGACCCGCTGGACGCGGGCCGGGTGGTCGCAGCGCGACCACCGCCACCAAGCGATGCGCAGCCGCGCCACAGGCTGGAGATACAATGTTCTGCTGTCTCCTTTTTCCCTTTCCCCTTTTCTCCCTTTCTCCCGGACAGGCGGGACGCACTGTCCCACTTCGGTTGCGGCTTTGCGTCGCTGCCGATTTGCGCTAAGTCTCCATGATGCGTGTGTTGATCGTCGGCTGCGGTTATGTCGGCCTGCCGTTGGGCCGGGAACTGGTGAGGCAGGGCCACGCGGTCTTTGGCCTTCGTCGGTCGGCCACCGCCGATGCTGAACTCCAGTCCGCCGGCCTCAAGCCGCTCCACGCGGACATCACGAAACCCGAAACGCTCGCCGCCTTGCCTCGCGCTTTCGATTGGGTCGTCCATTGCGCGGCTTCCGGCGGCGGTGGGGTTGAAGATTATCGCCAGCTTTATCTCGGAGGGACACGTCATTTGATCGAATGGTTGGGCGGCGCGGCGTTGCGGAAATACGTTTATACCAGCAGCACGAGTGTCTATGGCCAGGATGACGGCTCGTGGGTCACAGAGTCCGACGCAACCGAGCCGCCGACGGAGACGGGCCGGGTGCTGGTCGAAACCGAGGCACTGCTGCGGTCCGCGGTTAAGGAAAAGAATTTCCCCGCCGTGATTCTGCGGGTGGCGGGCATTTACGGCCCTGAACGCGGCTTTTGGTTCAAGCAACTCCTGAGCGGCGAGGCGAGGATCGAGGGCAACGGCGAGCGTTTCCTGAACATGATCCATCGCGACGACGTGGTGGGCGGCATCATCGCGGCGCTCGAGAACGGCAAGCCGGGGGAAGTTTACAATGCGGCGGATGACGAGCCGGTGAGGCAGTTTGATTTCTTTGCGTGGCTGGCGCAGCGGTTGGGCCGAGCCATGCCGCCTTCCCTGCCACCGGAACCGGATGTCCTCCGTAAACGTGGTGTCACCAACAAGCGCGTGTCCAATCGCCGTCTGAAAGACGAACTGGGTTATCAGTTCAGCTTCCCGACGTTTCGGGAAGGTTACGCGGTGGAGATTGAGCGCCTCCTTGAGCGGTGACCCTGCCGCAGGACAGGCGTCGCGCCTGTCTCCATCTCCGAGAAACATGCTTCACCGGAGCATTTTCGTTTGTTCCACGGCCAAACAACCGCCTCAAGGCGGAGACTTGAAGTCCGAGACAGGCGCGACGCCTGTCCCACGGCTTCAACCCACGCGGAACGAGATCTTCTTAACCAGTTCGCGACCGAAGCTGTGCTGCAATCGCTCCAGGATTTCCTTGCGACGGTAGCGGACGATTTCACTGAGCCACACGTTGCTGTCCACGTTGACGAACAGCGTGCCCTTGCGGAGGCCGGCCGGTTGCGCGTGCGCGACGATGTTCGGGTCGAGGAGTTGGTTCCACACCCGGACGATTTCCAGCTCAGCGCGGCGCTGATCCATGCGCAATCCGGACAGCACTTTGGAGAGCACGTCACCAGTCGCGCGGGCGCGAACGGTTTGAGCGATTTCCAGCGGGGCGAGGTCTGTGCCGCGCCATTCGGCGAGCACCTTTTGCCGCGGCGAACGCCGGCCCGGGCCGAGCGGCGGGATGTATTTGGGGAACGGCGGCAATATGTTTCTCCAGGTAACGTCCAGTTCTTGATCGTGAACCTGCTCTTGATCTTGCTTCAACCGGTTGTCAGCGACCAAGGCTGAATTTGAAGCGCCAGCAGCGGTCTGGGAACTCCACAAGGCCATGGTCGCGCTTCGAGCCCTTGAACCGCATGGCCAAGTCGTAACGCCGGTTTTCCAACCGGCGCGCCTGCCCGATGGGGCAAAACTCGCACCCGGCGCTGCGGGCTCTCGGGGCAACCACTCCCAAGGTGCGCCGACTGGAAAGTCGGCGTTACTGACCGGCGGTTCATCGTGAAGGGAAGTGAAAACTCAAGTGGCCACCGCCTCGGCGGCGGGTTCGGGTTTGGGTTCGGGATGTTCGTCCAGCACGAGCACCCCGTGGGGCGGAAGGTCGTAGTTGCCGGAGAAAGTGCTGCCGGTGAGAAAGTCATGCATGGGTTTGTAGAACTGGATGCGCACGGGCGAACTCTGGTGATTGAGCAGAAAGTAAACCCTGGTGCCTTCCTTCTGGCGCAGGCTCACCTCCACCGTGTCCGGCACCTTGAGCAGCGGGTTGAGGTTGCACATTTGCCGCAGCCAGACCACGAGGTCGTGATAGAAAGGTTGATGGCTCTGGGTGCCGATGTAAATGGCCTTGCCCAGTCCGTAGGTGTTCAAGGTCATGGCGGGCGAGCCGGCGTAAAAGTCCTTCGCGTAGGTCGCCAGAATCTGGCAGTCCTTCGGCTCGATGATGTCGCACCACAACCGCGCGGAATGAAGGTGGGTGGTCGGGAACGCGCCCTTGAACGTCAGGTGATTCTCCTCGCCGGGCGGGAGCGGATCGAATTCCACCACCTCCATCCCGAACAGATCGGTGAGGTCATGCGGATAGCCGGTGTCGGGGGCGATCTGGTGTTCGTCCACCAGCCCCGTGTTGAACGTGGCAACCAGCGTCCCGCCATTCTGGACGTAGAGCTTGAGCCGGTCGGCCTCCCCGCCCGCCATCAGGTGCAGCGACGGCGCGAAGACCAGTTTGTAGCGGGACAGGTCCTCGGTGGGCCGGGCGAAGTCCACCGGGATGTTCTTGTCGTGCAGCGCCTGGTAGAACAGTTGGAGGTGCTCGCGCAGCTTGAAGAACTTGTTCGGCGGCATCGGCTGCTGCAAGGACCAGTCATTGTCGTGGCTGTAGAGGATGCAGACTTCCGCCACCACCTTGGTGTCTTCGAGCACCGGCGCGAGCAGTTTCAACTCCTCGCCGACCTGGGCGATTTCCCGGAACGTGCGCGAGTGGCCGTGGAGATGGTGCGGCAGGACCGCACCATGGAATTTCTCGCCGCCGATGCGCGGTTGCCGCCACTGGTAATAAAGCACCGCGCTCGCTCCGCGCGAAATGAGCTGGTAAGTGAACAGCCGGAGGATGCCGGGCCGCACCAGCGAGTTCACCTCCTGCCAGTTGACCTGGCCGGCTTTCTGTTCGATGGCCCAGAATCCCTCGTCTCCGTCCGGGGTGCGCACCCCGTCTTTCTTCAGCGACCGCAGAATGTCAATGTCGCAGGCCAGTTCGGCGGCCTTGGACTTGAGTGCGGCGTGGCTTTCCATCGAAACAAAGTCCAGCACATTGGCCAGGTCAAAGTGGTCGAATCGCCGTTGGAGGGCGCGCAGATTGGTGGTGACGGGCAGTTTCGGACAAATCTCGCGCAACACGTCGGCCTGCATCTTCACGAAGCCGACAATCGTGTCACTGCAGAAGCGGTTCCAATCCAGCAACAGGGCCGGGTTGTGCATCGTCGGGGCGAGTTGGGGCATGGGCACCTGATCCCAGGCGGTGACCACCTGCCCCCGGTATCGCAACCCGAGCAATTCGTTCAGCCGGTCGAGCCGCTCGTACTTGGCCTGCAACCACAGATGCCATTCGCGGCGGGTTTCCTCGTTGAACGAATGTTCCATCTGATGACCGCCGATGCCGCTGTCAATCTGCCAGGCAATCAACCGCGGATGATCCCCGAGCGCCCGGGCCATGGCGGTGACGATGCGTTTGGCGTGTTCCCAGAAGACGTCGCTGGCCAGGCAGACCGCCCGGCGCGTGCCTTCGCGCAGGGTGACGCCGCGCTCGTCCACCGGGAGAATCTCGGGATGTTTGCGGGTCAACCAAAGGGGCGGCGCGGCGGTGGGGGTGCCCAGAACGACACTGATCTCGCGTTTGCCCAGCAGGTCCATCACGCGGCGCAACCAGGTGAAATCGTACTGGCCCTCCTCGCGCTCGCAGAGTCCCCAACAGTATTCACCGAGCCGGACCACGTTGAAGCCGGCCTTCACCATGAGGTCCGCGTCCTGTTCCCACGCGGCTTCGGGGTTCTCCGGGCTTCCGCCGTAAGGATGCACCCAATGCTCCGGATAATAATCAACGCCGAAATACATAGGCTCGGTTCGCTGGCCGCCGCTCAATCATACTGTAAGCGCACCCTGCGCCCGGCTGCAACGCAAAAGTCGGTGGTGGGGCGGCGTTTGTCGAAAACCCGGACTTTTTACTCGTATCGCAGCGACTCGATCGGGTCGAGGTTCGCGGCTTTGTAGGCGGGGTAGGTGCCGAAGATGATGCCGACGACGGAGCAGATCACCAGTCCGATCACGATCCAATCCACCGGGATGGCCGGGGGGACCTTGAAGAAATACGCGGTCGCATTGCCGCCGAGGATACCCAGTGCCACGCCGATCACGCCGCCCACCTCGCACAGCACCACGGCTTCCATGATGAACTGCGTCATGATGTTGCGCTTCTTGGCGCCGATGGCGCGGCGGATGCCGATCTCGCGTGTCCGCTCGGTCACGGAGACGAGCATGATGTTCATGATCCCGATGCCCGCCGCCAGCAACGCGATGGAACTGATCACCGCGACCCCGACGCGCACCGCGAAGGTGAGACCCCGGAACTGCTTGATGAGGGAATCGTTGGAGGAAATCTCAAAGTCGTCCGGCTCGCCCGGCGGCACCTTGCGCGCCACGCGCAGGATGCCGCGGACCTGTTCCACGCAGTCGTCGTAGCTGGCCTGGTCGCGGGCCTGGACGAGCAGGCTCAGGCTGCGCCAGGTGCCGCCGCCGTAACGATTCAAACCCAGCGTGATGGGCACGGCCACGAAATTGTCCTGGCCTTCGCCCATGCTGGTGCTGGCTTCCAGCACGCCGACGACGAGGTGGTTGACGCCATCGTACTTGATCGTCTGTCCCACCGCGCTGCCGCGTGGAAACAGCTTCTTGGCGAGCTTGTTGCCCAGCAAACACACGAAGCGCGCCGCGTCCACGTCCGCCGCCAGCAAACCGCGGCCCTCCTCGATGTTCCAGCCTTTGCAGGCCAGGGCCTCGGGGGTGACACCCAACAGCAGCACATCGGGATCGGTCTTCGTGAAACGCGAGGACGCCTCGCTGCGCCAAAAGCCCGTCTCGGCGCCCACCGCGGCGGCGAGGGTGGCGCGTTCCTGCAAAATCATCTGGTGCTGCAGGGTCAGGGGCTTGCGACGGCGATATTTCTCCCAACCCTGCGGCCCCTCGAAGTTCATCGCCGGCCACTTGTCCACGGTGAACGTGTGGGCGCCCAAGCCGCTCAATTGGCTCTCGATGTTGCTTTGCAGCACGCGCATGGCGGTCATGGTCAGAATGATCGAGAACACACCGACCACGACGCCCAAAAGGGTGAGCGCGGCGCGCAGTTTGTGCGCGGCCAGAGCGTTCATGGCCATGGCGAAGCTTTCGCGCACTTCGCCAAGGAGGAAGGCGCGGGAACTGGGTTTCTGGCCTTGGACACTCATTCCGCCCTCAACGCGTCCACCGGGTTCATGCGCGCCGCGCGCCAGGCGGGCAGAAATCCCGCAATGATCCCCGTGAGCGCCGACACCCCGAGTGCCAGCGCGGCGATGGACAGGGAGAGACTGGCCGGGAAGAAGCGCGAAATGCCCCACGTGGCCAGCGCCGCCAGGCCGAGTCCGATCAGGCCGCCCATCAAGCAAATAAGAGCCGCCTCGATCAGGAACTGAATCAGGATTGTCCGGCGCTTGGCCCCCACGGCTTTGCGAATGCCGATTTCGCGCGTCCGCTCGGTCACGGAGACGAACATGATGTTCATGATCCCAATGCCCCCGACGAACAACGACAGTCCGGTGATGAACAATCCCACGCTGCCGATGACTCGCGAGACCTGGGTGAACTTTTCGATGAACGCCTCGAGGGAGTTCACCGAAAAATCGTCCGGGTCGGCCGGCGGCAATCGCCGGACCCGCCGCATGACGGCGCGCACCTCCTCCTTGGCGTCGTCCAACTGCTCAAGTCCGCCGACTTTGACCACGATGCGGATCCCCGGGAAGAAAGTGAAACCGCGGGCCATGAGGGTGACCGGAATGTGGGCCGTGTTGTCCATGTTTTCGATGCCGAGAAACTTGCCCTTTTTCTCGAGCACGCCGATGACCTCGAAACTCATATCTTCAATCCGGATGCGGCTGCCGACCGCGTTGCCATGCGGGAAGAAGTTGCTGGCCACGTCCGCGCCCAGCACACAAACGGGGCGGTGACCGTCCACTTCGGCCGCGGTGAAGTAACGGCCCGCCGAGAAGGCCAGGCCGTCGGTCATCAGGCCGGCTTCCGTGTTGCCGATCAAATACACGCCGGTGGCCACGCTGCGACCGTGCCGGAGCGTGCGGACGCCCACCGATTGCAGGTTGACGTGCCACGCGGGGTTGGCATTGCGGATGAAGGCCCGTCCGTCGGCCAGGTAGATTTCGCGGCGCTTGATGAGTTTCCACCAGGGTTCGTCGTTGAACCACGGCCATTTCTGGATGAAAAACACGTCCGTGCCGATGGCCGAAACGCTGTTGAGAAAGGCGGCGTTCAACCCATGAATGGAGGTGCCCATCAGCGTGACGGTCACGATGCCGATGATGATCCCCAACGTGGTCAGGACCGCGCGCAGCTTGTTGGCGCGAATTGCTTCCCAGGCGATCCGCAGGCCCTCGCCGACTTCGGTCACGAAGTTCACACTTCCCTCTTTCGTTCGTCGCTCGCGATCAGGCCGTCCCGGATGCGGATGATGCGGCGAGCCTGCCTGGCGATGTCTTCCTCGTGGGTGACCACGATGATGGTGTTGCCTTTTTGCGCCAGTTCGTCGAACAGCGCCATGATTTCGGTGCCGGTCTTGGAGTCGAGATTTCCGGTCGGTTCGTCCGCCAAAAGGATCGAGGGTTTGTTGACCAAGGCGCGGGCGACGGCCACCCGCTGGCGCTGGCCGCCGGAAAGCTCGTTTGGCTTGTGATGAACCCGGTCGGCCAGACCCACCTGGGTGAGCGCGTCGAGCGCGGTCTGCTTGCGCTCGTCGGAGGGCATGCCGGCGTAGATCAACGGCAGTTCGACGTTGTGCAAGGCGTTCGAGCGGGGCAACAGGTTGAAGGTCTGGAACACGAAGCCGATTTCGCGGTTGCGCACCTCCGCCAGTTCATTGTCGTCCATGTCGCTGACGTTGGTGCCGTTCAGGTCGTAGCGCCCGGCGGTGGGCGAGTCCAGGCAGCCGATTACGTTCATCAGCGTGGATTTGCCCGAGCCGGAGGGGCCCATGATGGCGACGTAATCGCCCCGCTGGATTTCAAGCGAGACCTCCCGCAAGGCGTGAATCGTCTCGGCCCCCATCTGGTAACGGCGCGAGATGTTTTGGAGGCGGATGAGGCTCACGGAGAGAATGGCGAAGGACGAAGGACGAAGGACGAAGAAAACCTCGAGGCCGGCCCCCGACTGCATCCCGCGGGAGCGCAGAAGTCCGCCGCGCCCCGTTTCGGCATTTGGCATTCTTCATTCGTCATTTCTTCTCCTTGTCGTCCTTCTCGGGTTTGCCGATGCGGATGCGCTTGCCGTCTTCGAGATCGCGGTTGATGGCCCGGTAGCCGCCGGAGACGATTTCCTGGCCTTCGGTCAGACCCTCGGTGATTTCCCAATAATCCTCGTCGCTGATGCCGATCTTCACCGGCGCCATCTTGACCTTGTCGCCGTCCCGCACGAAGACCACCTCGATGGGCTTGGGCGCCTCCTTGGCCTTCTTGCCGGCCTTGGGTGTATCCGGGCCATTGCCCAGTGCCGCGCTGGCCGGCTCCGTGGAGGCGGGCGCGTTCGTATCCTCCACCGACTTGCCGGATTTGTCCGGGTCGCTTTTCTTGTCCGTCTCCTTGGGCATCCGCGAAGTCACGCTGGCGATGGGCACGGTCAACACGTTGGTGCGATAGCGCGTTTCGATTTCGGCGGTCACGGACATGCCGGGGCGGAAACGTTCCTTGTCCTGGATGCGGATCTTGACCTCGAACTTGGTGGCTTCCTGGCTCGAGCCACCCATGCCGCTGGTCCGGGAGGAATTGGCAATCTCGGAAACCAGCCCGTTGAACTTGCGATCCTTGAAAGCGTCCACCTGCAACCGCGCCTTCTGCCCCGGCTGGAGCAGCACGATGTCGGTTTCGCCGATGTCCACGCGCGCCTCCATGTCATTGAGGTCGGCCACGGTCATGATTTCGGTGCCGGCCATCATGGTGTTGCCGGCCACGCGTTCGCCCACCTCGAGGTTGAGCTTGCTGACGGTGCCGGTGAGCGGAGAGTAGATGGTCGTTTTGGCCAGTTCCTCTTCGGCGCGGGCCAACGACGCCTTGGCGACGTCCGCTTGATGTTGCGCCGACTCGACCTGCGCCTGGGCAATGTCCAGGGCGGTTTTGTACTCGAGGAAAACGGAGTCCGAAATGAGCTTCGATCGGAACAACTCCTCGTTCCGCTTGAACTCCAGCTCGGCCTTGGCCCGGTTCGCCTGGGACAGCTTCAAGGAGGAGAGCGCCGATTGGTAGCCCGCCTCGGCCGAGCGTTGCTGGGCGCGGTACACGTCCGGTTTGATCTTCACCAGCAGGTCGCCCTTTTGGACGCTCTGTCCCTCCTGCACACCCAGCTCGATGATTTCGCCGCTGACCTCGGCGCTGATCTTGACCTGGACCACCGGCTGAATCCGGCCGTTGGCGACGACGATCTCGGTCAGATTCCGACGGGAAACTTTCTCGGTTTGCACGGTGACGACGACCTCGCGCTTCCGCAGGAAGGCGGTCAGCGTAAGGCCGATCACCACCGCGGCGATGACGCCAAAGACGATGATTTTACGGCCTTTCTTAGGATTTGGCATTTGCGGTTCCTTCTACTTATGACACGACTGCCCGGCAAAAGTTTCACCAATAATGACCTCGGAAGCCCGAAGATGACGACGGTTCAGCTTGAAACTCGTCCCGCCGCGCTCCCAACTCAAGAGCCAAGCCTCACCGCGAGGGCGGAAACCGTCCCCAGCGCGGCGGACACGAGCAACCAGATCACCACGACCGGCACGGTCGCCCGCATCCAGCTCGTGGCTGCCAGCCGCGCCAGCCCGACCCCCATCACGCCCACCTCCCACAAGTCAAAGAGGTTCAACATGCCCAGCATCATGTGCAGGAGATTCTTTTCGTCGAATTCTCCCACCATCAGGGCGGGGCTCGGCGAGGCGCTCGGATTGCTGAAATTGACCTGCAAGAGCGTCTTCACGATCATCCCCAGCACGCCGATCATGGTGGCCAGCCCGACGATTTCGGCCGTCTTCATGTAATCAAACCGCGCTTTCAGCAGCCAGCGACCCACCAGCCATAACGCCAGCGCCCAAAAGAAAATTCGCGCGAAACTCCAAAACACCATCGTCATCGAGCCCGAAATCATCATCATGGCCGGCCCCATGAACTTCTCCAACTGATCGAGCTGCCGGTCGGCTTGTTCGCGGGTCATCTTGTTTGCCTGGACCAGTTCATCGAACTTCTTGGCCATGGCGGCGGACTGCTTCTCGCGCATCTGCTGCTTGATGTCCGGCTGGCTGAAGACGATCACGATCGAGATTGCTCCCACCACCGAGCTGATCAGCACCGGGACCAGCCAGTTGCTGACTTTGGAGGCAGCAAGCTTGACCTCGTCGAAGACGTCGCCGGGGACGGCGAACACATTCATCAACCGCGCAATTAGCGACATCGTCGGCTCCTGGGGAGCGGCGGCCGGAGGCGGTTCCGTGATGGGCGGAGGCTGTTCCATGGTTGCAGGACCCTTTCGCAAAGCCCCGATGGCTCTCGGGGGGGCGATCTTCCAGCAAAACCAACCGGTTGTCCAGCCGCCAGAATCCGGTCAACAAGTCCCGAAAAGGCGGCTGGTAAGCCGCCTTTCCGGGCCAGACTGGCTGACCTTCAAGAATGGTTCCTCGCTGTTTTCAGTGGAATGGAATTGAGAGAATACAGGTGAATGATCTGAAGTCTCGGCAACGGTCTCCCTCTCCCAGCGGGAGAGGGAAAAAGGGTGAGGGAGAGTCTTCGCATCCAT
>WYBW01000151.1 GCA_011525685.1 Verrucomicrobiia bacterium | reverse complement strand
CTGGCGTTGAGGTTGATGACCGTCAGAAAGTCCGGCTGGGCTTGAGGTTTTCCGCGCATGGATTTCAGACGCAAGTCAATGCGGCCTGTTCAAATTTGCGTGAGACTATTTCAACAACCTGCTAGAGATTCCGCTCTCCGGTGGGCGCAGAAACCCGGCGTGTTTCGGCTACAATTGGGTGCTCAACTTCTCTCGAGACAACAGGTTCGTCGCTGACGGCAAAGCAGTCCGAGATGGTGCCCTTGACTTGAGTGACAAGGCAGAGCTTCTCCGATTCGAAATGGACTATCCTGATACGCTACGCCAATACAACGAGTACAAACAGAACCTGATGTCCCGAAGGGGCATTCCTCCTGGATTCGTAAAATTGCGCTACCGTTGCATAGAATGGTTCGAGACAAATAACTTCGTCTTCCCGCGCGCTTCGAAACTTGAAATCTATTTAGGTCCGCAATACACGAATCACCCGTGGCGAGTTGTTGATTTGAGAGCCTTTACCGTTGTTATGCGTGGAAATCCGGAAGATTTCCTTCCAAAGGTAGAGAGGCCAACGAGAGTCGAAGATTACCGTTACAAGAGGATGAACAATAGTCGCATATTCAAGTTTGCTGAATATACTCTGATGCCTGGCGACCCTTGGAAATCAGCACAGGATCCCGTCCTGCTCTCCCAAGCGGAGCATTGGTTGAAGCATGGGCGAAAGCACACGCGTTTTCCTGATCAGAACAGGCTTTGGGTCGCGTGGGTGTTACTCGTAGCCATTTTGTCGCCACTAGTCGCCACGTGGCTCATACGGAGAAAAGGGCCAACCAAAATGCAGAATCAACACAAATAAATCCCATGAAAATAAAATCATTGTTGCTCGGACTGGGCCTCGCTGTAGTTGCGGCACAGACAGTCCTCGCCTTTTGTGCAGTAGGAACATGCACCAAAGCAGCAGATGGGCAGAGTTGCGAAAATCCTGGCCAATCTTGTGATGAGTACTGCACTTGTACCGACCAGAACGATGGATATCCGAAAGGATGTGGATGTCGTAACACCGTGGCCTAACGAGAGCCCCTCGTGGTGGCTCACGAACGGGAGGGGACCACTGCGCTGTTGTTGATGACAACGTCACCGCAGCGTTTGCGGAGGATTTGGCCGTATTCTCCCAGCGCCGGGAATGGGAAACTGTGGCGAGTCGCCTTATCAACGAAAACTCTGCTCGCCTTCTTAATAGTTGCAGCCGCGCTTTTCGGGCGGTTTAATGAGTTCCAATTCCAGAGCGCTTCCCCCCACTGGCCTCAAACCGGCAACTCAACACTGGCAAGCCGCTTCTCCACTTGGGACATCGCGCATTACCTGCGTCTAAGCCAAACCGGCTACGAGGCAGGCTCGCCTTCGTGCGCGTTTTATCCGCTCTGGCCGGCGGCCCTGCGCACGGTGTCGCCGCAGGCCGGAGGCTGGCCTGTGTTAACGAGTTTGGTTCTGGCCAACGCGCTTTCTCTGGTTGGTTTGTGGTTGTTCTACCGGTTGGTGGAGCGGCATTGTGGAACGGCGATCAGCCGGGACTCGCTGATCCTGATGCTGGCGTTTCCCGGCGCGCTGTTTTTCTCGTTCCCTTACACCGAGTCGCTCTATCCGCCGCTCCTGATGGTGTCTTTCTGGGGCTTGGAGCTGAAGCGGTGGTTTTGGGTAGGCATCGCCGGTTTTCTGTTGCCACTGACCCGGGCGGTGGGAATCTTCATCTTTCTACCTTTGGCTTGGTATCTGTTTGAGATGGGGCGAAAGGCGGCCTCGGCCCCGGACGCGGCGACCGGCGGCTCAACCCGCGACGATGAAATTCTCGGAAACAATTCGCCCGTTGAACCCTTGAACTGTGGCAGCCGACGTGAGTTGGCCCTGGCTTTTCTGGATTTTAGATGGAGCGGACTCACGTCCGCTGCTACAAGGCTGACGGCGACGATCATGCACCGGCGCTGGCTGCTGCTGCTTTGCCCCCTGCTGGGTTACGCAACCTATTTCGGGACGATGTATGCCTGGACGGGAAACGCGCTCGAAGGCTTCGAGGCGCAAAGGGCGTATCCCAATTCGCCTTCGATCAGAAACATCTTCAACGTCACCGGTTTCTTGAAGGCTTTCCTCAATGTTCACACGCTGGACGGGATGCTGGATGCGGTATTGGACCGGGGATTCTTCCTGCTGTTCCTCGCGCTGCTGCCGGCCGTCTGGACACTGAACCGGACGTGGTTTTGGTACACACTGCTCACGGGCCTGATCCCCGCCATGAGCAATTATTTTCTCTCGTACCGCCGCTTCATCATGGTGTGTTTTCCACTGTTCATCGCGCTGGGCGGTTGGCTGGGGCGCAAAGACCCACGATGGTTGCTCTGGTATTTCGTTGTGCTTTTGGCGGCCTTCCAGGTCTGGTTCCTCTGGCGGCAGATCAACTTCGTCTGGGCGGCGTAAGCACCTCCACCGACGTGCTGACCCAGGTGTGACCTTTGCGACGCCGCCTCGCCGAGGAGAGGGAGTGACCGAAGCGCGGGTCAATCCTTCTTGGGCGTGCGGACGCTGAACTTGACCATCGGTCCCTTGCGTTTGCTGCTGATGGGCGCGTTGCTGCGGCGACGGCGCCGCTCCATTCTGGCTTCCTCCGAGAAAAAGTGGGTGACGGCCCAGTAACCGGCGAAGACCACGACCAACACGATGGCGGCCACCAAGAGCATGTTTGCAAAAGTCATGGTGCTTGTTTACTGCTTGGCCGTTGAACTGTAAAGGTTGGGCTGATCGGCAAGCTCCCAGCTTGAAATCTTACCGACAGTGGAGCGCGGCGTTCCCGCCGCCTCATCGTCGGCTCGCGAAATCGGCGTCGAAGCGGCCTCAAGGCCGCGCGCCAGGGCTATTCGCGCTTCACCCAAACGGTGAAGCCCAGGCGCACGTGGGTGAGGATTCAGGTTCCCACCTCCAACTTTCGACGCGCCTCGGGAGCATGAACCGACGCTTGTTGGTAACGCCGGTTTTCAGACCGACGCCCGTGCGCCGTGGAGTAAAGCCCGGGTTGAGCGCTTCAGACGCTCGGCGAAATACTCCACGGGGCGAGCCGACTGGAGAGTCGGCGTTACCGGCCGCGCGCTGCTTGGAGAAGAACAGAAGGTCGCCGAAAAGGGAAGATGCGCGGCGAAGTCCTAAAGAGATCGGCGCTCCCGCGAAGCGGGATCAATGCTCACTTGGAGCACCCTTTGGGGTAAGTCCTGACGCCCCGGCACAAGGATCTCGAAACCGGTACTCGGACCCAGGTAATTTCGCCGCGCGTTTCCTTTGTCGCGCCGCACGGCCAGAAGTTCAAGCCAAAGTTATTAACAATCATGGCCGAGCCGAACAGGAAATCCGAAGACCGAAATCCGAGGACCGAATGAAAGCCGAGAGCCGAAGTCCGAAAACCGATTGTTCGGGTTTTAGGCAGGTCTCCTGGCTTCTCTGATAAGTCGAACGAGTAATCGGTCGGCAGCACTCGGATTTCGAGTGAAGTGCTTGATGTTTGCCGCTCCGGCGGGCGCTGCTCTGGGTGACGGGCCAAATCTCAGTTTGTTGCAGGTAGGGATTCCTGGCGTAGCGCAGGTTTCCCAACCTGCCGTATCGCCGACTTCCAGCCGGCTGGCCCAGGCACGGCGTGCCAGGCCAGGAGGTCGCAGCGTTTGCGGATTGGAAATCCACGATTCGGCAGACTGGAAGTCTGCGCTACAGCATCCCCCCTGCGCCCCCTGCAAGAAAATGAGATGTGCCTCTCGAGGCAGATGCCGGGATTCGCCGGGATTTGCCGCTTGCCTCATGCTTTGCACCAACGCATAACTGCCGCCTGTGAACTTTCCGAGAGCCGCCGTGTCATTCCGTGTGATGCTCGCCCGTCTATTGCCGCGCGCTTTCGACCGGCGGCCTGACACGCTTCCGCTTTGTCCAGACTCTCGCAGGCGGTCGTTCAGCCACGACCGGGTTTGCCTTCGCGTCGTTCTGATCATGTTGGCCGGCGTCCTGTCAGGCTACGTTCACGCCGCCGCCAGACCCAATGTGGTTTTCTTCCTGGCTGACGACCTTGGCCAGCGCGACCTCGGCAGTTACGGCAGTCCGTTTTACGAAACCCCAAATCTCGACCGACTGGCGCGCGAAGGGGCCAGGTTCACCGATGCCTACGCGGCCTGCCCGGTTTGTTCCCCGACGCGCGCCAGCCTCATGACGGGCCAGTGGCCGCAACGCACCGGGGTCACGGATTACATCGGGGCGGCACAGCCGGAGAAGTGGAATCGCAACACCGTTTTGCTGCCGGCACCGTACTCGGATCGGCTCTCGCTTCAGTCGCCCACGCTCGCCAAAGTGCTCAAGGCCGCCGGCTACGCCACGTTCTTCGCCGGCAAATGGCATCTCGGTCCGGAAGGCTGGTGGCCGGAGAATCAGGGATTCGACGTCAATCAAGGCGGCATTGACCGGGGCGGTCCCTATGGCGGCAACAAATACTTTTCGCCCTACGGCAATCCGCGACTGACCGACGGTCCCGAAGGCGAGCACCTGCCTGACCGACTGGCGACCGAGACGGCCAAGTTCATCGAAGCGAACCAGGCCAAACCGTTCTTCGCGTTCCTGTCGTTTTACTCGGTTCACACGCCACTGATGGCGCGTGAGGATTTGCGAAAGAAATACGAGGAGAAGCGCCGTCGGCTAGGGCTAACGGAGCAGTGGGGGCGCGAACACGAACGCGATGTTCGTTTAACGCAGGACCACGCCGTTTACGCCGGCATGGTCGAGGCCATGGACCTGGCCGTGGGCAAGGTGCTCGCCAAATTGGATGAACTTGGCTTGCGCGAAAACACCCTGGTCGTTTTCACCAGCGACAACGGCGGGCTCTCGACGAGCGAAGGCTGGCCCACCTCGAACGCTCCCCTCCGCGCCGGCAAGGGTTGGATGTATGAGGGCGGCATCCGCGAGCCGTTGCTGATCCGCTGGCCCGCCGTGGTCAAGGCCGGAATGGTGATTTCCACACCGGTCAGCAGCCCGGACTTTTTCCCAACCTTGCTTGAAGTCGCCGGCGCACCACCTCCGGCGGGTCAGGTGCTGGATGGAGTCAGCCTTGTGCCCTTGCTGCGAGGCGGCGCGCTGCCGGAACGCGCGCTGTTCTGGCACTATCCGCACTACGGCAACCAGGGCGGCGCGCCCTGCGCGGCCATCCGCCGCGGTGACTGGAAGCTGATCCAGTGGTTCGAGGACCGCCGCGTGGAGTTGTTCGATCTGGCAGCGGACCTTGGCGAAACCAACGACCTTTCGCGGCGGGAGCCGGCTCGCGCCGGTGCTTTGCTCAACGAGTTGCGCGCCTGGCAGCGGGAGGTCGGGGCCAAACTGCCCGGCGTAAATCCCAACTACAATCCGGACAAACCCAGCGGGCGATTCGCGGCTCGCCCGGGTGCCAATCGAACTTCACTCCAGCCGGACTAGCCAGAAACATGAGCTTTGGATTACGCCCCGCTCTGGCCGCTTCTCGAGGTCCAACTCAGACGCAGTGCTGTCGAGTCTCCGCCTGCTGGCTGACAGCGGTTTTGGTCTTTGTTTGGCTTGCTGGCTTGACCGCCCGTGCTGTCGAGCGCCCCAACGTCATCCTGATCCTCTCGGATGACCAGGGCTTCGGGGACCTCGGTTGTTACGGTGCGAAGGACTTGCACACGCCGCACCTGGATGCGTTGGCCGCGGGCGGGGTGCGGTTCACACAGTTTTATTCCGCCGCGCCCGTTTGTTCGCCTTCGCGCGCGGGCACATTGACTGGCCGTTGGCCTGTGCGCGCTGGCGTGCCGAGCAACTGCGCGTCGCAGAAAGGCGGCGCGGGTGCGCTTCCGCCATCCGAGATTACCATGGCTGAGATGTTCAGATCGGCCGGTTACGCCACGGCGCACATTGGCAAGTGGCATCTCGGCTACACGCCGGAAACGTCGCCGCGCGCCCAGGGCTTCGATCACAGCTTCGGCCATCTCGGTGGGTGCATTGACAACTACTCGCACTTCTTTTACTGGAGCGGGCCGAACGTCCACGACCTCTGGCGCAACGATGAGGAGGTTTTCCATGATGGCGACTATTTCCCCGACCTGATGCTGAAGGAAGCCAGCCGGTTCATGGAGCAGAACCGCGACCGGCCTTTCTTCATTTATTACGCGCTCAACACACCGCACTACCCGTATCAAGGCGATGCCAGGTGGCTGGAACGGTTCAAGGATCTGCCGTATCCGCGCAATCTCTACGCCGCCTTTGTGGCCGCGCAGGACGAACGCCTCGGCGCGTTGATTGCCAAAGTGAGGCAACTCGGCCTGCGCGAGCGCACAATCATTGTATTCCACAGCGACAACGGCCATTCGACCGAGGAACGCGCGCACTTCGGCGGCGGGAGTGCCGGCCCTTATCGCGGGGCGAAGTTCAGCTTGTTTGAGGGTGGCATCCGGTTGCCGTCAATCCTCGCGTGGCCCGGGCAACTGCCGCCGAATCAAGTCCGCGATCAAGTTGCCCATGCCTGTGACCTGTTGCCTACGCTGGCGGACTTGACCGGGTTGAAGCCGCCTGCCGTTCACCTGGATGGCCGTAGTCTCATCGGAGTGCTGCGCGATCCGGGCGCTGTCAGTCCACATGAGGGTCGTGCGTTGCACTGGCAGATGGGTCAAGGGCCAAACGCCGAATGGGCCGTGCGGCAAGGCGATTGGAAGCTCCTGGGCAACACGCGCGACACGACCAACGGCCGCCAGCCGCAGAGCGTGAAGCTGTTTCTGGCCAACCTGAAAGACGACCCGGGCGAAACCACCGACCTGGCGGAGCAGCATCCCGAGCGGGTGGCCCGCCTCCGCAAGTTGCATGAACAACACCTGGACTGAAATGAAATGGATTTGCCTGTTCGGCCTTTGCCTCGGTGGGTGTGCCGTGACCGCGTTTGCACACGAGCAACGCCCCAATATCGTGTTCATCATCTCGGACGATCATGCGTGGACCGATTACGGATTCATGGGGCATCCCCACATTGAGACGCCCCATCTCGACCGGTTGGCCACCCAGAGCGCGCTGTTCACGCGCGGTTATGTGCCCACGGCCCTGTGCCGCCCGGCCCTGGCCACGCTGGCGACCGGGCTTTACGCGCATCAACACACGATCAGCGGCAACGATCCCGCGCACCTGCCGGAAATGCGGCGAGCTTCTGGCCAGCGCCCGGTCGGCGGCGAAACCGAAGCCTACCGGGCCTTGCGGGAAAAATTGATCGCGCAATACGACCGCCAGCCTTCACTGCCTAAGCTGCTGCGGGACCGGGGTTATTTGAGCCATCAGTCCGGCAAGTGGTGGGAGGGCAGCTATCAGCGGGGCGGCTTCACGCACGGCCTGACGCGCGGTTTTCCCGAACCCGGTGGCCGGCACGGCGACGACGGCTTGAAAATCGGCCGACAGGGCCTCTCGCCGGTGTTCGAGTTCATCGAACACGCGCTGGCCGAAGGGAAGCCTTTCTTTCTTTGGTATGCGCCGTTTCTCCCGCATGATCCACACACTCCGCCGGACCGGCTGTTTCAGAAATACAAGGCCAAGGGGATCGAATCGGATTTCGTGGCGCGTTACTACGCGATGGTGGAGTGGTTCGACGAGACGTGCGGTGAGTTGCTTGGACACCTGGACAAGAAAGGCCTCAGCTCGAACACACTGGTGGTCTATATCGGTGACAACGGCTGGATTCAGCAGCCGGACGGGCCGGGTTTTGCGCCGCGCTCGAAGCAGTCGGCGAACGAAGGCGGCGTGCGCCAGCCCACGATGTTCCGCTGGTCGGGCGTCATTCAGCCGGGCAATCGCGGCGAGCAACTCTGCTCCAGCGTGGACATCGTACCCACCGCGCTGGCGGCGGCCGGGGTGGAGATTCCAAAGGAACTCCCCGGTTACAACCTGTTGCCCATTTTGAAATCCGGGCAACCGACACCCCGTCGCGAGGTGTTTGGCGAAACATTCGCGCATGACGTGGCAAACATTGACCGGCCCGAGGACAGTCTGCTTTACCGCTGGGTGATCGAGGGACGCTGGAAGTTGTTGCTGACCTACGATGGGCAACTCGGCCGTTACGCCCGCCACCATCCGCGGAGCGAAAAGCGCCCGCAATTGTTTGATCTGTTGTCCGACCCGCACGAGGGCCGCAATCTCGCCCCGCAGCATCCGGAGGTGGTGGCCCGACTTGCCGCCCGGCTTGAGGACTGGTGGCCCGTGACTCAACGGCAGGTCCTGACCCGCTGGACAGACCAGCCGGGTGGGTGGCGGTAGGTGAAGTCGCGCTTTTCAATCGAAGTTGTGAGTGGAGTAGCGTAGCGTGCTTGCAAAGAATCCACGAAAGCCACCATCCTACCGAGCGCATGCACATCCAGCAGACCAAAGTTGAGAGCCGCGCAACGGGCGGGCCGCAATACTATCTCCATAACGTGCCTGCGCACGTGAAAGAGTTTCTGCGCAAGCGAGGCGCGTGCCCCGTGGTTCTTCAAACCCCTTACGGGCTTGCTCGCAGCGAATTCACCGCGGTCGGGCGGGACCACAAGCTTGACGACAAGGGCAGGGCGATTGTCGGGAAAGTGGGGCACGACCGCATTCAGGGTAAAGAGTCAATCGGGGAGGCGATTCGACAGTGGTATGGCCTGAGGCGAGGGGAGGATTTCGAGTGGATAGAGTTGGAAGCATCCATTCACGCCGACGGGCACTTTATTCTGTTGCCGACCTCGCTGAGACTGCGCGGTCATTCGCGCCCACGGCTCCTGGCACGTTCGCTCTTCCCACTCTCCTTCCATCGCGATTTTCAAAGCCGGCTTTGGAAGCAACAGATTGATTTGTGCCGGAAGCAGTCCGGAGAGCAAATTGAGTGGGCAGCCGGGCAAATCAGCCGAGTCGTGCTTGAGCATCGTGGGAATCCGAAGAATGTCCATGAGGCAGACCTGCTTCGGACTGCGGGAGCCCTTTCTCTGCTGGGGCTGAATCTGGGTTGCTACTTGAATCGAGGTTATGATTGTCTGGGGAGCGCATTTCAGTTCAAGCCGCTTCCCAAGTATGTCTGTCCGGTCGAAATCAAGAAGCGTTCGTCCGGATTCAAGTATCAGGTGCTGAAGTATTCGGAGCTGCCACGCGCGGTGGTGCTGTGCGTCGAGCACGACTTCCCCGGAGTCCCGGATCATGTGGACGTCATCGAACTCGCCACCCTGGCGGAGTATCTAAGCCGCTGAATGACGCGCTCCGCCATACAGCCGATTCTCGAAGCCATTCCCGCCGCGCGTCAGGAGGATGCCAGGCACTATGGGGTCCATCCATATTTCACCCGGCGACCCGCGAATGTAGTGCGTGAGTATCTGGCGCGCTATTCGCGATTGGGCGACACCGTGCTGGATCCATTCGGCGGCACCGGGGTCACTGCGATCGAGGCCTTCTTGCTGGGCCGCAACGCCTTTCACAACGATTTGAATCCGTTCGCCAATTTCATCGCGCGCAACATCGCCGACACTTCTTTGCCTTCCATCGCTCCCTTGCGGCAGGCGTTCGAGCGAGTCGAGGTCGCCTGCGCCGCCGTTTTGCAGGAAATCGAAAAGGACGAGGCCGTCGCCCGGAAATGGTTGAAGGAACTCCCGTTGCCGGAAAACATCCGCCTTCCGAGGAATTCCGACGCGGAGTTCTTTCATGAAATGTTCACGGCGCGCCAACTGGCCGGACTGGCCCTCATCAAACAGGCGATAGAACAACAATCGGATGGCGTTGTGCGTGACCTGCTGTTGCTGGCATGGTCGGCCTCGGTCGCCAAACTCAACAAGACGTTTCTCTCCGCGAAGGGGCGGGCCGCCAGTCGGGGCGGGTCCAGCATTTTCAGCATCTACCGTTACAAACTCGCCTCACAATCCGTGGAATTGCCGATCTGGGAAACCTTCGCCGGTCGCTTTGAAAATGTGCTGGCGGCCAAGCAGGAGGTCTTGCGTCTCCGCGACTATCACCGCAAACAATCCGGTGGCCGCCTCCCATTGGACAGCACTCGGAGCTTTCATGTGCTCTCGCACGACGCTGCGACTTTGGATCAGGTGCTTGCGCCGGGCAGTGTGGATTACATTTTTACGGATCCTCCGTATGGCGCTTTCATCAGCTACCTTGATCTCTCGATTCTCTGGAATCATTGGCTGGGATTCCCGGTCAGCGACGAAAGCCGCTGCCAGGAAACCATTGTCGGGGGCGAGCGAAAACATTCGGAGGAGCATTACAAGCAAAGTCTTGCCCGCAGCATTGAAACCGCGTTCCGCCTCCTGAAACCGGATCGCTGGCTTTCGATCGTGTTTCAGCACTGGGATCTCAGCTATTTCGCCACGATTCTGGAAACAGCCAGCCAGTGTGGCGGAGAACTCAAGGCCGCCATCACGCAAACCGGTGACGTCATCTGGTCCATGCACAAAAAGAAGAACTCGGCGAGTGTGCTGGCGGGCGAAATGATCCTGACTTTCTACAAGCCGGCGAGACCACCGAAGTGTTCCCAGCAGAACCGCCCGGCGGAGATTTCTGATCCAGTGGCGGTGCTGTCCGAGGCTTTTGATGACTGTCTCAATCATGGCTCCACGAGTTTCACCAGCGAGGCCTTGTTCAATCAACTGGTGATGAAACTCTGGGAGCGGCGGGCGCTGAGTTGCTTGAGCCTGGACCGCGAAGAATTCATCGGCCAATTGGAAAGGCGCGGGTGGGTCTATAACACGCGCTCCCACCTTTGGACAAAGCTGGGCCATGCGCAGAAGAGTGCTGGTGAAATGATGTTGTTCGAGGATTGAAACCGTCTTCGAGTTGCCGTTCGCTTCAAAAACCCCCGGATTGCGGACGGAAGTTAACTACATCTTCCCGCGCTGGCGTTGCACTTCGTAAAGAAATACGGCAGAGGCGCTGCCGACGTTCAGCGAATCCACGGTGGGCGGCATGGGAATGGCCACTGCCTCGTCACAGGCGTCCAGCACCCGGGGCGAAATCCCGTAGCCTTCGCTGCCAAAGACCACGCAGCAGTCGCCGGAAAAGTCCGCCTGCGGAAGCGTCCGGCCGGAGGCGGCGGGATGCGCCGCGACGCAGCGGAAACCCTGGCCGCGCAGCTCACGCAACGCGTGGGCGAGAGTCGGCGGTTCGACCACGGGGAGTTGAAACACCGTGCCCATCGAGTTGCGCACCGCGCGGCGCAGAAACGGGCTGCTCGAAGTCTCGCCCACCAACAGGGCTTGCACGCCGAACGCGACGCAGTTGCGAACCAGCACGCCGAGGTTTTCCGCATTGGCCAACGCGTCCACGGCGACGAAGAACCGCGGTTTCGCGCTCTGCGTCAGCACCTCCTCCAGCGAGGCTGGAGCGGGGATTTTCCCCACCGCCATCACGCCTTGGAACATTGAGAAGCCGATGAGCCGTTCCAGCAGTTCCTTTTTCTCGACGACATAGACCGGGATGTTCTCCGGGCGGGCGTGCAGCAACGGCTCGAACGCGCTCACCCACTTTTCCGGCAACAGCACCGAAACGACTTGGAAATCGCTGGCCAGCAAGCGGCGGACGACCTTTTCGCTCTCCGCAACGAAAATGCCCTGGGCCTGGTGAGTGACCGGGCGCTTGAGGGTGCGATACGGCGCGAGTTCCGGCAGGTCGAGCGACTCGATGCGATGCAGGTGAAACATTCAAGGACTGGAGCGGTGGAGTCTTGTCATCATGAAATGTGGCACGCCCGGGTGCTTCCGGTGTTCGACACTCCGTCCACCCACCGCTTCGCCGGCTCAGACCTCCCAGCCCTTGCGGAAAGGGCGTTTCACCCGCTGGTTCAACTCCGGGATGTTCTTCACCCGCATGTTCGGGCCGTCCCACTCGACCTTGCGGCCTTCGCCGGCCTGCTGGGCCAGATTACCGAGCACGGCGAATTCCGTCAGGCGCGTGCCGTAGTCGAAGTTGACCGCGGTGTCCGTCTTGCCGGCACGGCAGGCTTCGATGAAGTCGGTGAAAATGTCCTTGGGACGCGGCAGCGTTTTGGGCGGTTCGGGCGTCTCGCGCATCTTTTTCCACGGAACGATGTGCATCTTGTCGCCGTAGGTGCCGGTGAAGATCACTCCTTTTTCACCGACGTAAAGCGTGCCGCTGTCGCCGCCGTCGAGTTCCTCCTCGGGATACTGCTGGCGCAACTCCAGCAGGAGCGGCGGCAGATTGCGGCCATCGCCCCGGGCGACGCGCAGCCGTCCGTAAGGCTCATCGGTGGTGCTCGCGTTGAGTCCCTCATACCAGAACACTTTGACCGGTGGCATGTCGCCGCGCGCCGGGCAATCCCAGCGGATGCGGCTGCCGGTGGGATAACGTTCCTTGCCCCCGCCGCGAAGGTACTCGACCTCGATGGCTGTGGGATGTTCCACCTTCAGCGCCCAGAACACACCGTCCAGCACGTGGCAACCCATGTTGCCGATCGAGCCGTTTCCGAAATCGAACCAGCCGTGCCAGGAATGGGGGTGGAGATCGGAATGGAAGTCGCGGTAAGGGGCTGGGCCAATCCAGGAATCCCAGTGCAGACCGGCGGGCACGGGTTCCACGGGCGGGCGCGGTCCGACGCCGCCGTTGCAACGATTCGTCCAACTGTGCGTTTCTGTCACTTTGCCGATGACACCGCCCCAAATATATTCGCAGAGCCGGCGGTAGCCTTCCTCGCAGTGGCCCTGGTTGCCCATCTGCGTGGCCACCTTCGATTGGGCGGCCACCACGCGCATCAAGCGCGCCTCGCCGATGTTGTGGCAGACGGGTTTCTCGCAATAGACGTTCTTGCCCTGCTTCATGGCCATGATGGCCGGCGCGGCGTGGTGATGGTTCGGCGCGGCGATGAACACGGTGTCAAACTGATTGCCAATCTTGTCGAACATCTGCCGGTAATCGGTGAACACCTGGACTTTGGCCGGGTCCTTGACCTTGCCCTGCAACCAGCGCTGGACTTCGCCGTGCCGTTTCTCGTCCGGGTCCACGATGGCCACGAGGTTCTGTTTGGCGCGGACGACAACTTCGTTGAGGTGTGTCATCCCGCGGCCTCCGGAGCCGATCAGCACGCAGTTCAACAAATCGTCGGGACTGCGCGCCGCCATCACATTCGGCACGGGAAACATTCTGGCCGCCGACACGGCCCCCGCCGCGAGGGCGGTGCGTTTCAGAAACGAGCGACGAGTCAATTGGGTGTTCATGGAAACAGGTCCTTTCAATTCGAGGTCAAGAGGGGGATCGCCGCCTCACCGGGCCAACGCCACCGTGGCGGAGTCGAGTGCGTGGCGTGGGAGGCCACAACGACATGTTCAAAGGCTGGATCGAGCCTCCGCCGCGGGTGGTTCAGGCCGGTTTTCATGCTGGCGACTGGGGATTATTTAGCCAGCGTGAGCGGGCGGCGGCAATCTTTATCGCCCTTCGATTTTGCCTTCGCGGGCCGGCTCGTAGGAAATGGCAAGGACTTCAAGTTGTTCCTCGCCGGACGGCAGCTTGAGGCGGACATGCTGACCAAGCCTGGCATTGAGCAGCGCCTTGGCAATCGGCGAGAGCCAACTGACCCAGTTGCGGTCGGCGTCCGCCTCCGCCGCGCCCACGATCCGGTAACACGCTTCCTCGCCCCGGCGGTCCTTGACCGTGACTGTGGCGCCGAAACGCACCTGCTCCCAGGGCGGCGGCGGCGCGGCAACCACCTCGGCGGATTGCAAGGTCTGGCGCAGTTGTTGAAGCTCGTGATCTAAGGCTTGAAGCCGACGACGTTGCCCGGCGTCGGCAGATGCCGACCGGGCAGTTTTCGGGCGTTCGACTTCGAGCAGCCGTTTCAATTCAGCCTGCAACCGACGCGCTCCATCCGAGGTGAGGTAGTCTCTCACACCCGGCGGCAACGATCGGCTCCGACGCGGCAGGGGTGGGCCTTCGGGCAGATCGTCCGATTCGCGGGTGAACGCCTTGCTCATGCTCTCCGGGACGTCGAAGGGGATTCCATCCGCGAGCAGCCTCGCAGACGTGCTGAAAGCGATTGACCGCCAGACCAGTTCACAGAGTCAAGGTGGGGCAGGGGACGGCTTGCGAAGTGAGGGAAAGGGCGACGTGCGCGGCGCCGAGGCGGTGCAGGCAGCTTTGCACAACGCCGAACGCCAGGTCAGGCCGGTTGCAATCGCGGCTCAAATGGCCCAGGTAGAGGTGGCGCAGTTGGTCCGAGACGATTTCGGCCGTTGCCTCCGCGGCGGCTTCGTTGGAGAGATGTCCATGCCGGCTCAGGATGCGTTGTTTCAAACTCCAGGGACGATGCAGACAGTCCTGCAACATTTTGACGTCGTGATTGGCTTCCAACACCAGCACGTTCGCCGCCCGCGCCCGCTCGATCACCAGCCGCGTCACGTGGCCCAGGTCCGTGGCAAAGCCAAAAGTTCCGGCGTTGGTGCGTAACAGGAAGCCCACCGGATCTTGCGCGTCATGCGGAACGGCAAAGGTTTCCACGGCGATGTCGCCGACTTCAAAGCCGTTGCCGGTGGCGAAGAGACGAAAATCCAGTTTGGCGCCGAGTTGGCGGTCAATCTCCTCCGCCGTGGCGCGATTGCAGTAAACCGGGATGCGCAGCTTTTCGGCGATGCCTACCAATCCCTGGGTGTGGTCGCTGTGCTCGTGGGTGATCAACACCGCGTTGAGATTCTCCGGCGCCCGGCCGATGCCCGCCAGCCGCTGGCGGATCTGGCGCGGGCTGAACCCGGCATCCACCAGCACGCGGGTCTCGTCGGTTTCGAGATAGGCGCTGTTGCCTCCGGAACCGCTGCCGAGAATCGTGAATCGCGTTGCCACGCACCGGACGTTAAGGCGGGGGATGGGCGCTGACAAGCGGCAAGCATCCGCGCGAGGCTTTTGGAGGATCAATTTGAGGAAGAGGGCGGTTTCCGCAACCTCGGCAGCAGCCGCCCGGTGCGCGCCATGTAATCCACGTAAGTCTGTCCGTGAACGGTCTTGAGATAGTTCTCTTCGTCCACCGCCTTGATCAAGGCGCAGATGAAGTGCAGCGCCAGGATGGCAAAGGAGACCATCGTCGGCAGCAGCAGCGCTGCGCCCGTCAGCATGATTAGTTGAAACGCATAGATGGGATGGCGAATCCGGCGATACGGTCCCCGCTCGACCAACGTCGTTTTCTCCTTCCGGTTGATGCCGATGCGCCAGGTGTCGCCCATCGCCGCGTAACACCACAGGGTGCAGACGTAACCGCCCACGACCAGCGCGATGCCGGACACCAGCAAGGGCGGATTCAGCAGTCCGGGAAAAAAGGTCACAGCCGGCGAGGCGTTCTCGGTGGTCACCACGAACGATTGTCCCACCCAGACCAGAATGACCAGCAGCCAGCCCATCCAGAGGGCTTTTTCCTTTGCGCCGCGCGGCTTCAAGTTGGGCGAGCGGCCGATCTGTTTGCGCACGCGCCGGGCGAGAATCCACACGCCCAGCCAGTAAATGATGCCGGAGGCGCTGACCAGGGCGCGACGCCAGAAGAATTCCTCGGTGCTCATGATTTGGCACGCTTGGCCTGAATCAGGCGTTGCAACTCCAGCACCCAGTGTTTCTTGATGCTGAACCAGACCTCTGCCGCCCAGAGAATGTGCGAACTGTCCGCGTCGAACTGCCGGTCCAACTGCGGCGTGGAGACCAGTTCGCTGCCGGGCCGGTAACTGTTGATCCAGTCCTTCATCGCCTCGCTTTCCAGCAGGTGCTTCGTATCTGGAATCGAGCCGTGTTTGTACTCCGACGGCAACCAAACGTTGCGGACCACCGCCTTGCCATTGGCTTTGTAATGGTTTGCCGGGCCGTATCCCAGAAAATCACCACCCAAAAGATCACGGCCTTTGCAGAAGCCCGTGAATTCCTCCACTGAATCCGGGATCTTCCTGAGCCGGAAACACATGTCCCATTGGTTTGGCAAAGCGCGCGTCAAACCGCCGGCACCCACAGAAGTGACGTATGGAAGTACCAGGCCGGCCACGGTGCGCTTCTCGCCCGTGAGTGGGTCAACGATCTCATAACGGTTCTCCTTCTCCCAGGTCAGCGGATTCCAGACCGGCAACCTGGCTGGCGGTTGCTTGGCCAATTGATACAGCACCTTGACCACCTGCATTCCGCCCTGGCTGTGGCCGACCATCATTGGTCGCAATCCCTCCTTCTCGTAATGCCACGCGATCACGCCCGCGAGCTTCTCACTGCTTTCGTAACAACTGAAGCTGTACGTGCCATCGCTGGGATTGGTGAGGCTGACGGCAGGATATCCCATGCCAATCAGAAACTCCGAGAACGATACCATCCGTGCGATCACTGTGGCGATGCCGCCGTGGAGGTTCATGATCCTCGGGGCCGGGGCGGGCGACAGGACTTGGCGAACCTCCTCCGCCGTGACATTGATGGGGTCGAGCGCGAGAATTCTGTTTTCGAGTTCCGGTGAAAGCTGCAAAGCGGGCCGGGTGAGCGTTTGCTCCAGTTGCCGCGCGAGGACCGGATCCACCCCGCGCCGATGGACCGTGCCGCAACCGCTGGTCAACATCGCCGCAAATAGAATGAGCAGCGCACCCGAGCGATGCCTCATGCCGCCTCCGACAGTTGATCCAAATGCTCCAGGAAGCTGCGGTAAACTCCTTGAATGTCTTCCGGCGAGAAAACCGTGCGACGAAAACTCAACCCCACGTTCGCGTGGCCGCCGAAGGTTGTCACGGAAAACACCAGCGGCGTGACGGGCCCCGTCGAGACGCCGCGGAAGTAATCCAGCGCGCCGTCGGCCTCCGATTGTTCCCACAGCACATTCAAGTTCATATTGGTCAGGCCACCCCAGAGGGGATAGTTCTTCTGATAAAATGTCCTCCGCCGTTCCGGCGAGAAAAATCTGAGCACGAACCGTCCCAGGGCCAGTTCCATCGGGGTTGCCAGATACAGTTGTCTTTGCTTGATGGCGAGGGTTTGCCGGCGGATGTCGCCTGCCAGTTCGCGCAAGGGGAATCCCTCCGGCACCGGATGCGTGACAGTGAACGAACCCAGAAACAGTCCGAACGCCCGCGCGCTGTCCATGCTCAACTCCCGTCGCAGGTTGACGATGCAGCCCACCGAAAGCTGGTTGCGCTTGGCGGATTTGGCTCGGCTGACGGACATCGGTGAGACTGATTTCATCAGCAGTGCCAGAAGCAGGTCATTGACCGTGACCTCCCACGATTTGGCGTGGGCCAACAACCGGTGCAAGTGCTCCGGGGGCAGCGAAAACAACTCGAAGCCGATGCTGCCATCCTGGGGGGCGTGGTAACGGGGCCGGTGCGACTGCCGCAAATTGCGGGTCTGCGCCGGCAAGGCCGAAAGTTTGGCGGCCACGACCCCAAGCCAGCGACTCAGCAGATGCGCGCGGTGGTCGGGATAGAGGTTCAGAGCCTTTGAGGTTTCCGGCTCCGCGCCTGACCGGTAAGCCCGCACCAGATCGCGCAGCAGCCACACGATGGACTCGGCGTCGGCGACCGGATGAAAATAGGCCAGCCCAAGATAAAAGCAGTCTGTGGCCGGCAAGACGAAGAATCTGAAAGGACTGAACCTTCCTTCCGGAATGAAGGCGGTATTGAGTTGTCGTTCGATCTCGGCTTTCAAGGTGGCAACGGGGTCAGCCGAAAGGGCGGGAGACTTTACCGGGCAATCCCAAGGCCCGCCATGGTAGCGGTACGTGCCGGCCTCGCGATCAAACTCCAGGTGGGTCAACCCGAGTTGCGCGAGCCGGGCGCTGAGAGCATGGCGGAGACGCTCTTCATTGACCGCGCCGGACAGACGCACGACATGCACGGCGTTGTAGGGATGCAGATCATACCACTGCACCATCGTCTTCTGAAAACTGTTGAGCCTGCCATGCATGATGTTCGGGGGCGGTTCCAGTTGCCACGATCCGCACGGAGCGGAATGGGATTGTCACCCTGCGGGGCGGGAGCGAGTGTGGCAGGTCGGTGAAGGGGTTGTCGAGTTTGGCGGTCAGCGCGGGTTGCGGCGGGTTCGGGAGCGAACGCTCATCTGGCGGTGTCCGGCTCCACCCACTTCCCATGTTCGCGGATCAAGTCCACCAAACGTTCCACGGCTTCGGCCTCGGGGATGTTGAATTTGATGGGCGTCTTGCCGACGTAGAGGTTGATCTTGCCGGGCGCGCCGCCGACGTAGCCAAAATCCGCGTCGGCCATTTCGCCCGGACCATTCACGATGCAGCCCATGATGGCGATTTTCACCCCCTTGAGGTGCTCGGTTCGGGCCTTGATGCGCGCGGTGACGGTTTGCAGGTTAAAGAGGGTGCGACCGCAACTCGGGCAGGCCACGTAATCGGTCTTGAAAGAACGACACCCCGCCGCCTGCAAAATGTTATACGCCAGCCGCAGCGATTGACCGGCCCCACTCTCGCCGCGTATCAGAATCGCGTCCCCAATGCCATCGGCCAGCAACGAGCCGATGACCACCGAGGAGCGGAGCAGGGCGATTCTGGGCTCCAGCGGGCCAGGCTCGAAGTGGAGGCAATCTTTCAGCAAGACGGGGTTACTGCGGCCCAAGCGCTTGAGCTTCGACACCAAGAGCCGGAAGGCGGTGATCGCCGGCAGATTCACGCCGTCCTTCACGGTGACCAACTGGGTATCACAATTGATCTCGAAGTCCTGCGTGGGATCCATCTCGGCGACGTTCAAGTCTTCATAGACCGCTTCGGGCCGGACATCGTCCTTGGGGCGGATCTTGGGCGCAACCTTGTCCCAGGTCGCCCGGGTGACGACCACGCGAATGACCTGCTCGCCGCCACACTTGACCTGGTCGTTCAATTCGATCTCCGGCGTTGGCCGACGTTCGTAGTCGAAAGGATCGAAGGGGAAGTCCGAAGTCCGAAGTCCGAAGTCCGAAGTCGTCAGATGGGGAATCTGCGCGAGCAAATCGCGGCAGACTTCAATCTCACGCGGGCTGTCCTCGGTGAGCGAGACGCGGATGGTGTCGCCAAGGCCGTCGCAGAGCAGGGAGCCGATGCCGATGGCGGACTTGATGCGGCCATCCTCGCCTTCGCCGGCTTCGGTAACGCCCAGGTGAATGGGATAATTCCAATCGGGCCCTTCCTGATCAAGGCGCGCCACAAGCAGCCGATAGCACTCGATCATCACCTTGGGGTTGGACGATTTCATCGAGAACTTGAAGTTGTGAAAGTCGTGCTTGCGGCAGATGCGGGCGAATTCCAACGCGCTCTCGACCATGCCGAGGGGCGTGTCGCCGTAGCGGTTCATGATGCGGTCGGAGAGCGAACCGTGGTTCGTGCCGATGCGCATCGCGCGCTTGAGCCGTTTGCACTCTATTACCAGGGGCGTGAACTTCTCTTCAATGCGCTTCAACTCGGCGGCGTATTGTTCGTCACTGTATTCCTTGATGGCGAACTTCTTCGAGTCGGCGTAGTTGCCGGGATTCACCCGGATGACCTCCACCCATTTGACCGCCTCCATCGCCGCCTCCGGTTTGAAATGGATGTCCGCGACGATTGGCACGTTGCAGCCACGGCGGCGCAGGTCCGCCACGATGTGCTCCAGGTTTGCCGCGTCCTTTACCGTGGGCGCGGTGATGCGAACGATCTGGCAACCGACGGCGACCAGGTCGAGTGTCTGCTGCACACTGGCGGCAGTGTCCATGGTGTCGCAGGTGATCATGGACTGCACCACGACCGGATGGTTGCCGCCGACAATGACGCCGCCGTTGGCCGGATCGCCAATGACGACTTCCCGCGTCTGGCGACGTTTGAAAGTGTAGGGAGATTCGCAGTAGCGCATGGCCTTTGTCACGCCAGCAGGCTAGGAGTTCAAGTGGGCCGGGTCAATTCTGCCTCGAGCCCATCATACACCAACGGGAGAGTCGTCACCTGGCGTCCAGCGGTTTGGGCGCGAAGATGATGGGTTGCGCCCGATCCTTTCGCGCGCTGCGCACCCAGTCGCCGGTGTCGTAGAACGCGATGAACAGCATGAAGCCGATCAACACCACGGCGCAGGCGCTTTGCAGGTAGTTGAGAAGGCGTGCGCTGACCGGCCGGCGGCGGATCGCTTCCACCAGAGACAGGGTGATGTGCCCGCCGTCGAGCACCGGGAAAGGCAGGAGGTTGAGTAGGGCGAGATTGACGTTGAGAATGACGCTGAACCAAAGCACCCGCCGCCAGCCGTTTTCACTTTCGAAGAAGTTTTTGTAAACCCGGATGATCATCACCGCGCCACCGAGTTGCTGGACGCCGACGTCGGACTTGCTCGAGAACACCGCGCCAATGGTGGCGAAGATCTGGCCGGCGCTGTCGCGAATTTGCGTGAGCGGGTTGGGATAAACCAGCACCTCGTCTGAATTGACGACCCAGGCCGTGATGCCCAGAGAAGGTTTCGCGTCCGCTGGCTGGATGGGCCGTTCGGGCAGCAAGGTTCGTTCAAACTCATGGCCATCTCGTCGAAGAGTGAGGGTCACTGGCTGAACAGCGTCCGCTCCGGTGGTTTCATCCAGTCGCATGACGGCGGCCGGGCTGTAGATGCGGTTGCCATTGACGGCGATCACTTCATCACCGGAACGCAAGCCGGCAAGGGCCGCCGGGCTGTTGGTGGCCACTTGGCCGATGATCGCCGGTTGGGCCGGGCCGATCAGGATTTTGCGCAGCGCCTTCCGCTCATACCATTTGGTGGGCGCTTTGTAAGGCTTGACCTGAACGGTGTCCTCCTGGCCGTCGCGTTCATATTTGATCTCGATGGTTTCGCCTTCGCTGGTGATGATGCGCCACATGACGCTGTCGGTGGAGGGGCCGAACTGGCTGACCGGCTCTCCGTCAATGGCCAGGATGCGGTCGCCGGGTCGCAGGCCGGACTGCCAGGCCGGGCCTTCGGGGTCCGCCCAGCCAATCAAGGTCGAATTGCCGGTGGCTTGCTCGGGCTTGCCAACACCCCAGACCAAAAAGGCAAACGCCACCGCCAGCAGGAAACTGAACAACGGGCCGGCAAAGGCCACGATGATCTTGTCCCAGGGCGACACGGGCGGCAACGGCTCGCCCCCATCCTCCACCTTGCCTTCGATCATTTCCATCGTGGCCATCTGAGGCAGGGCGACGTAGCCGCCGGCGGGAATCCAGCCCAGAACATATTCGACGCCGTTGATCCGCTGTTTCCAGATGGGTTTGCCGAACCAGATGGCGAACCGGTCCACTTTCATTCCGCGCCAGCGCGCCGCGAGGAAATGCCCCAGTTCATGGACAAAGATCAGGAGGTTGAGGGCCAGCAGCGCCTCGAGGACGGTGAAAACAACTTTCAGGACATTCATGTTCAAAAACGAACCGCCCCCGACATGGGGGCGCGCTGAATATATCAGGGAAACCCTTCTCCGCAATCACAGACCTTGAGCCCCGACCTTGGCCGTTCGGGCGGGCTTCTTCCTCGCGGTTCAGGCGGCAGCCTCGCGCCGCGCCCAGGCATCCGCTTCCAGAATTTGCGCCAATGTCGGGTGAGCCATCACCTGGTGACGATCCATCGTTCGCCGCACCAGTTCCGTGATCTGTGGGAAGTTGATCGCTCGGTTGATGAACGCGTCCACCGCCACTTCGTTGGCCGCGTTCAAGACCGCCGGAAGAGTGCCCCCTACTTCGCCAGCCCGGCGCGCCAGTTCCAAGGACGGAAACCGTTCCGGGTCCGGTTTCTCGAACGTCAGACTGCCGATGCCCGGAAAGTCTGTCTGCACACGTTCGCTGGCCGCGCGATCGGGGTAGGTCAACGCGTACTGAATCGGCAGGCACATGTCCGGCGTCGAAAGTTGGGCCAGCAGTGAACCATCCACGAATTCAACCATCGAGTGGATCACGCTCTGGGGATGCACCACCACCCCGACCCGTGCCATTTCGATGTCGAAGAGCCAGCGCGCCTCGATCATCTCCAGCCCTTTGTTGAACAGCGTGGCCGAATCAATGGTGATCTTGCGGCCCATGACCCAGGAGGGATGCTTGAGGGCGCGTTCGACGGTGATGCCGGCGAACTCCTCTTTGGGAGTGGTCCGAAAGGGGCCGCCCGAGGCCGTGAGCCACAGCTTGCGCACGAAGGTGGAGGGCTTGCCGTCGAGGCACTGAAAAATCGCCGAGTGTTCGCTGTCCACGGCCAGGACCCGCACACCGTTTTTGCGCGCTTCGTTCATCACGATCTCGCCCGCCATCACGAGAATTTCCTTGGAGGCCACCGCGATGTCCTTGCCGGCGCGGATTGCCGCCAGCGCCGGCTGCAATCCCGCCGTGCCGACGATGGCAATGAGCACAATGTCGGCGGCCGGCAACGTGGCCAGCTTCATCAATCCTTCAGTTCCAGAAAACACCTCACAGGCTGTTCCAAAGGCCTCGCTCAATTCGCGCGCCTTGGCGGGGTCGTTGATGGAAATCGCCTCTGGTTGATGCTTGCGGGCCTGTTCTCTCAACAACTCCGCGTTGTTGCCCGCGGCCAACCCGAGCAACCGGATGCGGTCCGGCAGGTCTTCGGCCACCTTGATGGTGCTGGTGCCAATCGAGCCGGTGCTGCCGAGGACAACGACGTTTTTCATGGGTGCATCAACACGTGCCGCAAATACAGATACATGATCGGTGCGTTGAACAAAAGACTGTCCAGCAGATCGAGGATCCCACCAATTCCAGGAAACAACCGGCCCGAATCTTTCACGCCGGCCTCACGCTTGAACAATGACTCAATCAAATCCCCCACCACCGCCGCCGAACTCAACACGACGCCAAGAACGATCGCATGGAGCAAGGTCATGCCCGTCATCCGGCCTCCCAGAAACTGCACAAACAGCACGCTGCCCAGGGTCGAAACGACGATGGCCCCGGCAAAGCCTTCCCAGGTCTTGCCGGGACTGATGCGGGGAATCATCTTGTGGCGGCCAAGGAGCGAGCCGACCGCATAAGCGCCGGTGTCGCTGAGCTTGGTCACCAGGATGAAGTAAAGGACGAAATACTTTCCGTCGCTGCCCAAGCCGGGGAAGAAATTGATCTTCTGGATGAAGTTCAGCAACCAGGGCACATACATCAGACCAAACAAGGTGGTGGAAATTGCCAGGATGCCTGCCGTGTTGCTGCGCGAAACGAATTGCCGCACGCAGAGTCCGAGTACAAACAGGATGAGGAAACTGATCTCAAAGTCGTTGACGTGCGAAGGGCCGTCGTGGTCGCCGAGTCTGCCAGTGCAGTGCAGGAATGTTCCCACCATCAGCAGCACGCCGCCAAACAATCCGCACCAGCGGAAGCAAACCATCCCCCGCTTCTCCACCAGGCCGTAGAACTCGACCAAGCCCGCCGCCGCCAGCAGAATCATGATCGTCAAAAAAACATGGTCGGCGAGCAGTTGGTTGCCTGAAAACAGCGCCGCCAGGATCACCGACCAGAGAATCACCGTGCTGGCCAAGCGGCGCGCGAATACCTTCGCTTTGGAAGGTGGCGGGGTGGTGGCGGCAGGCGCGTCTGACATCCGCGACAGGCTAACCACGCGGCGGCCAATTGCCAATTTCCAAATCCGATCCGGCGAGCGCGCGCTACTGTTGGCCCGCGGTTGCCCGCTGGCGTTCGCGCTCCAGCCCGCGCGCGTAGCTCACGATGCGCCGGATGAGGCTGTTGTCATGGGAGTGGGCGCCCGCACCCAGGCGCTCCTCCAGCAGGGTGTAAAGTTGATGCTCGCACGGCACGGCCGACTGGCGCTCCGGGACCGACAATCCCAGGCCCTGCAACCGGGGTGCGGCCACCAGGACCAGCAGGGCGCGTTCTGTGATGCGGTTCTGCGCTAGATCATTTAGTCCTTCGCGGACGAGATCCTCTCCCGGCAGTAATGCGGTTTCTGAATTCATACACCGTGGGCGGCGAGAAACTCATCCACACGTCGCTTGAACGGTTGCGGCTCGACCGCTGGATACCGCACCAACTGCGGCTCGATTTCGGCAAACCGTTCGCGCAATTCAGCCGCAGTGACGAAACCACCGCGCAGAAAGCCGGCAACGTCCTCCACATCCTGCCGGTGTCCCCGTTCCAGCTTGGCCAGCGTCTGGAGCGCAAAGTCAAAATGCAGGAACTCCACGAGCCCGTGGGTCGCGATGGGCCGGCTCCGTTCCCGCCAATTTGCCGAGGGCGAAATGAAATCGTCCGGGGACGCCAATTCCACGTTCAGGTCGAGTTTATCCTTCAAAACCGCAATAGCCTCAAAGGCGCCTTTGGGTTCGGGGTCGAGTTTCTTGTTCTCATCCACGGTTTGCTCGCGAAACCCGAGCAGCAAGGCTGTCGCACCTCCCGTGAAGTAAACCTTGCCCGGACTCCGGGCGGCCGCGCCCGATTCGCGCATGAATTGTTCGAGCCGTTCTTTGGTAACTTTGCGTCTCATGCCCGGTTGCCGGTGGACAGTGAAGCCTGGGAGTGCGAAAAGGTGCTGGCAAGCACGGCCAGACCGAAGAATCACTAAACGCCGCCGAACCGCCGATGCCGCCGGGCATATTCCTCCAGCGCTTCGAAAAACTGCGGCTTGCGGAAATCCGGCCACAGCGTCGGGGTGATGACCAGTTCGGCGTAAGAAATCTGCCAGAGGAGAAAATTGCTTACCCGCATCTCGCCGCTGGTGCGAATCAGCAAGTCGGGATCGGGGAAGTTCCGCGTCCAGAGATGCTGCGAGATGACCTGTTCGTTGATGTCCGCCGGATCGAGCTGGCCGCGGCGCGTCTTCTCGGCGATGTGGCGCACCGCTTCCACGATCTCAATCCGGCTGCCGTAGCTGAGCGCCATGATGAGCGTCAGCCCGTTGTTCCTCGACAGGGTGTGGATGGACTTTTTCAGATGCTCCTGCACGTTTTCGGGCAGGCGATAAATCTGGCCGATGACTTCCAGCTTCACGTTGTTCTTGTTCAACTCGGAAGTCTCGGTCTTGAGATAGTGGACGAGATATTTCATCAGGGCGTCCACTTCGTCCTTGGGCCGATTCCAGTTCTCGACCGAGAAGGCGTAGAGCGTAAGGTAGTTGATCCCAAGTTCGCCGGCGGCGCGGATGATGGTCCGCGCGGATTCCGCGCCCTGGCGATGCCCTTCGATGCGCGGCAAGCCGCGCTGCTTGGCCCAACGCCCGTTGCCGTCCATGATGATGGCGACGTGCTGGGGCAGGGAGGCTTTGGCTTCGGAACTGAGATGGGGTGCGGTGCTCATGCGCATCGCGATGGCAACTCAAACAAAGATAGTTTGCTCGCGCGCCGGTCCAACGGACACAATCGCCAGCTTTCCGCCCGTCAATTCCGCAATCGCCTTGAGATAGTCACGCGCCTTGGCAGGCAGTTGCTTCCACCTGCGACACGCCGTCGTGGGCTGTTGCCAGCCTTCAAACTCCGCGTAAACGGGTTTGCACTCGGCCAGGGTTTGAGCGTCGTTTGGCACATAATCCAGACGCTTCCCGTCCGCGCGATAGCCGATGCAGACTTTGATCGTTTCCACCGTGTCCAGGCCGTCCAGGTTGGTCACCGCCAGATCGTCAATCCCGTTGACCATCGTCGCATGCCGCGTGGCCACCGAATCGAACCAGCCGCAGCGCCGCGCCCGGCCGGTGGTGGCGCCGAACTCGCGGCCCATCGCGTGCAGCATGTCGGCAATCTCGGCGCTTTCGGTCGGCAACGGCCCTTCGCCCACGCGAGTCGTGTAGGCTTTCATCACTCCCACCACCCGGTCCATGCGATGTGGCGGCACGCCCGAACCGGTGCAGGCGCCGCCCGCGGTGGTGTTGGAGGACGTCACGAACGGATACGTGCCGTGGTCAATGTCGAGAAAGGTTCCCTGCGCGCCCTCGAACAGAATGTCCTTGCCCTCCCGCATGGCGTGGTGCAGCAGAACGACGGTGTTGGCGACGAAAGGCTGCAAGTACCTCGCCGCAGCGCAATACTCATCGTGGACCCGTTTGAACGAAAGCGGCTTTGCGCCGAGCGCCTTGAGCACTTCGTTGTTTTCCTTGATGCGGCGGCGGAACTTCTCCTCGAACCGCTCCGGATGAATCAGATCAATCATCCGCAGGCCGACCCGCGCCGCTTTATCGCCGTAGGCCGGGCCGATGCCGCGTTTGGTGGTCCCGATCTTGTGTTTGCCCTTGAGCACTTCGCGCTGCGCGTCCAGTTCGCGGTGATACGGAAACACCACGTGTGCCGTTTCGCTCACGACCAGATTGCTGCCCACTTTGACGCCGAGTTTGCGCAGGCCCTTGATTTCATTGACCAGGCCAACCGGGTCCACTACCACGCCGTTGCCGATGACGCACAGTTTGCTTTTGCGCAGAATGCCCGACGGCACGAGATGCAGGACGTATTTTTTCGGTCCCAGAAAAACCGTGTGCCCGGCGTTGTTGCCACCTTGAGTGCGAACCACCACGTCCGCTTGCTCGGTCAACACGTCAATGATCTTGCCCTTGCCCTCATCGCCCCACTGGGCGCCGACCAGAATTGTATTTGCCATAGTTAAAGTGGAACAGGCTTCCAGCCCGTTTCGTCTGCAACGGACAGGCAGCATGCCTGTCCCACAACAAAAATCCCCGAACGATGATTCGGGGCAAAGCACACAGTCTTTGCGAGCAGACGGTAGGAAGAGCATCCCGGACTGTCAATCTCGGGGACACATTTCTGAACAGCTCCGTGCAGGGAATCCCAACCGGCCAAGCCTGAATCCTTACCAACCGGCTCAAAGCGTTCGCCTGTTGGGTGAGACTTAGAACTCATGGGCGCACGGCCTTCAAGCCGTTTCAACGCGGAGTTTGCAGGCCGACGCGGAAGCGGATGGACGCCGCGCGCCAAAGTCACTCAGGATTCAGGAAATATGGTTCAGGCCACTATCGCTATTGACGCAAACGGCGGAATGGTTAGAGTCTCTCCCGTCACCCGACTGCAATATGCAACCCAAAACGATCTTGGTTTCGGCGTGTTCTTCACTACTCTTCATCTCCTCCCAAGCCCAAGTGGTCCTGCAAGGACTCAGCCCGGCCTCCGGCATTCCGGGTTCGACCGCCTCCATTTACGGCACCGGGCTGCAAGGCGCCGGCCAAGTGCAACTTGGCGGAGTCAGTGCGGCTGTCACGTTGACGACTTCCACCCAGGTGAATTTCACCGTGCCGGTTGCGCCTTCCGGTTTCGTGGCAGTCCAGGTGGCCGGAGTCTGGTACACCAATCCGATACCATTCACCGTGGAACGGCCGATTCAAGGCACGTTCGATCCGCCCGGCGGTGTCAGCCGCGCCGGCTATCGTGTTCTGGCGGGTGGCGACTTTGTGAATGTGGACTCGGGCACCGGCCACTTCAACAGCGGCGTGGATCAAGAGGGAGTGCCGGTGTTGTGGGCTTTTCGCAACGGCACCGCGCCCGCGTTCCTCGCGCTGGTGCATCCGGCCACCAATCAACCGGTGGTGGACGCCACCAGCACCGCCGAGGCGCTCGTCCTGCTGAACCCGGCGGTCAATGGAGGAGCGTTGCCGCGATACACGAACTACCTGGGGCCGTTGCGGGCGCTGCCGGAATTTAGTGCGTTCGTCACGGCCATCGGCAATGCCAGCGCGACCGGACGCGACTATCTGGACGACGCGAGCGTGGAAAGCGCCTGGGTCAACGCCATCGAGGCCCTCCTGGCCATTGCACCACCCGATGAAGCGCCAGTGACCGGACAGGGATTCGAGCCGGGCACGCCCAGCGGCACCAAGTTGCGCTATCTTGATCCGCCCGAAACCTCGCAAGGCAATGTCGGCCTTCGCCGGCTGCGCGCCACGCTCGCCGGACCAACACCCAAACGTCCGGATGATTTCGTGGCCGGGTTCGAGAGCGCCGGACGATTCAAGCCCTTCGAGAATCCTCTGGATTGGTTTGTGAAGCTTTACGAACTGGACCCCAACCAGTTCACCAACGGCTTCGACAGTGTGAGCGCGCTTTCGCCCACGGCCAATCCTGTCAGGCAGCCTTATGGCACGCTCCAGACCGTCACGGTGCCGGCAACTTTGTTCACGAAAAACCTCGACCTGCTGGACATGGCTGCCGGAGCGGTGATGGACTGGTTGTTCGCGCGGAATGTTGATCCATACGTGCTCAAGCCCAACGAGACGACGATCCCCGCCTTGCGGCCGGGCGTTTACGTGGCCGAAGCCCACAGCGGCAGCATTTATTATGGGACAGCGTTTCTTTCCGGGAGTGATAGCCAGTCCCAACTCATCACGGACTTGAATGCGCGTACAACATGGGCGGTGTCCTTGGGCGGAAACATTTTCGTTGCCGCAGTGGACCTGATCAGCGGTATCGGCGGGGTTCAAGAACTGGTCAAGGAGCTTATGGGCAACAAGCCCGAACTGGAGCGAGGGGTGACCAAACTCATGAAAGGCGTTGCGGAGGACGTGCTCAAAGGTCTGGCGGTTCACGGAAGCGACATTGCCTCCAAAGACACGCTCTATGACCTGCTCAAGACGGCAGCCAGTTCGACCCTTAAGAACCTGGCAGACCTGGCGATGGAACGGGCCGAGTTCGCGGGGGCCGACGAATACGGCACCAAGGT
>WYBW01000150.1 GCA_011525685.1 Verrucomicrobiia bacterium | reverse complement strand
TGAGAACGCCGAAGCGGGCGGCGTGAACAGACAAAAATCCGGCTGAGATCACGCGTCAAATGGGAATACCGAGTCATTAGAATGAGTCGGGCCTCAAAAAAGGCCTTTGTTCAACAACCTGCTAGGCCGCGACGCAGACAACGTTTGCACCAACGGCTATCAAGCGAAGGTTCATCTGACGAACGCGGTAGATGTCGCTGGCTATATTTCCTGGGGCTTTCACAGTGAACTCCAGGTCTGGACTCCTGAAACAGTAAAGTGGACAGGGAACAGCGGCTGGTGGGTCATTGAGACGATCGAGTCGTTCAACGGTCAAAGGTCTTATGTTGGGATTGATGGTTTGTTCCTAAGGTGGTTTTCCTCCTCAGCATTCGGAGGAACGAACTACTCAAACACGCCGGTGGGAGGAGTAACTCATGTGGATGAGCCCTACCTTTTTGGCATCAACAACCCATATACCTACTTCAACCTGTGGGCCAAAGGTAAAAGCTTTGGGATCGCCGCTTGGAACTCCCGGCAGACAGAGCGCTTCCAGGCCGTTGGCGACCCTTTTGTAAGGAGATAATCGGTGCATGAAATCATCACTAATCAGATTCTCGCTTGGGCTCGTGCTTTTGTTGTTCGTGGCGCGATCTCCTGCCCAAGGCACATTTCAAAACCTCGATTTCGAGAATGGCACTTTCATTCCGATCCAAACGAACCCGTTTTTTGTTGAGCCGGGGCCAGCCTTACCCGGTTGGACAGCGCACGTAGGGACTAATCTCGCGCAGTATGTCTTGCACAACACGCTTTCATTAAGCACAGCAGGCGTTGCGATTTGGGGTCCCGACCAACCCCAACCCGGGCTTTTCCATGGTCAGTATTACGTTGTGTTGCAGAGCGGGGATGATCCATTCGGCGGACCAACGAGAGTCGGTGCGAGGCTTACCCAAACCGGCACGATCCCTGGAACGGCACAATCTATCCGTTTCTATTTCGCGTTCGGTGGTATCACCGTATTCTTTGGGGGACAGCAAATCTCGCTGACGGCTTTGGGAAGCGCGCCAACCGGTACTATTTACGGCGGCGACATATCAGCCTTCGCCGGGCAAACAGGAGAATTACGATTTCAAGGCGGAGGTTATCTCGACTTTATTCAATTCTCCAACGAGCCCATTCCCGAGCCAAGCACACTTGGCTTGTTTGCTTTTGGCGCTTTGTTCCTCGGCTGGCGGTGGCGCAAAGCGCGGAAGTCGTAAATCTAAGACGTCTCACTCATGCCGCAGCGCCTCGATGGGATCGAGTTGCGCGGCGGCTTTGGCCGGGTAGAGGCCGAAGACAATTCCCACGGCGCCGGAAATGCCAAACGCCACCAACACCGACCAGAGCGTCACGATGGTTTTCATGTCCGTCAGACTTGAAACGACAAGGGGCGTAACGATGCCGAGCGCGACACCGATCAGGCCGCCACCCACGGACAGCACGACGGTTTCGACCAGGAATTGCAGGGTGATGTCGCGGCGCTTGGCGCCGAGCGCGCGGCGGATGCCGATCTCGCGGGTGCGCTCGGTCACGGTCGCCAGCATGATGTTCATGATGCCAATGCCACCCACCAGGAGAGAGATGGCGGCAATCGAACCCAGCACAACGTTGAAGATGCGCTTGGTCCGCTCGGCCTGGCGCAGCAATTGTAGCGGCACGATGATCTCGTAGTCGTTCTTGCTGTGAAACCGGTTGAGCAGCGTCTTGATCTGCGGGTCGGCGGTCTCGACTGATTCGGTGCTTTTCATCTGAACGCGGAGTTCGTGCAGTTCCACCTTTTCCGCCTCAAACCCGCCGGCGGAGCGGCGCACCAGCACTTCCCCGAAGCGGGTGCGCGCGGTGGCCAGCGGAATGTAAACGTTGTTGTCCAGCGGTTCGCCTTCCATCGCGGCCTGCTGGGTGCGGTGCTCGGGCAGGTTGCGTTCGCGAACCAAACCGACCACCCGATAATAGAACGCGTCCACCTTCACTGAATGGTCCAACGGATCTTGATAGGGAAACAGCCGCTGCGCCAGGCCGACGGTCAGCACACACACGTTGTCCGTGTTGCGTTCGTCGGTCTCGGTGAGAAACCGTCCGCGCACGACCTCCAGACCCACGATTTCCGGGTAGAACGGCAGCGTGCCAATGACCTGGCACGGGATGCTGTTGGGACCAAAGATCACATTCTCGCGGACGATGCGGGCGGGCAGGACGCGGCGCACGCCGGGAATGGTGGCCTGAATTCTCGCGCCGTCCTGGTAGGTCAATCCATAGTCCAGCGCCCCGCCGCGCCCCAGGCCCGCCAGCTTGGCATCGTCCGGCGGTTTGAGGCTGCGCAGAATGATGTTTTCGCTGCCCAGCTTCTTGATTTCCTCCTGCGCGGCGTACGACGCGCCCTCGCCAATCGCGAGCATGGCAATCACCGAGCAGACGCCGAAAATGATGCCCAGCATGGTCAGCACCGAGCGCAGTTTGTGGAGCATCAGGCTTTTGACGCCCAGGCGGACGGTACTGAGGAATTGGAAGCTCAGCGGATTCATGCGGGCACGGCGGGTTCGCCGTTGGTGCGCGGGAGCGGACGGTTGAGCACCTCGCGTTCGATCAACCCATCCTTCATGTGCAACACCCGGTGCGCGCGGGTGGCCACCTTGTCATCATGTGTCACGAGCACAATGGTCTTGCCGGCGACGTTCAAGCGGTCAATCAGATCGAGCACTTCGCGGCCGGTGCGCGAGTCGAGGTTGCCGGTTGGTTCGTCGGCCAGAATCAGCAAGGGGTCGTTCACCAGCGAACGCGCGATGGCGACGCGCTGCTGTTGACCGCCGGAAAGCTGGTTGGGCCGATGGTGCAGGCGGTCGCCAAGGCCGACCAGTTCGGCGAGCTTGACACAGTGCTCCTCGAAATTCCGGGTGTCCTGTCCCTGATACAGCAGGGGCACCTGGATGTTCTCGATAACAGTGAGCTGGGCGATGAGATTATAGGATTGAAAAATGAAGCCGATCATGCGGCCGCGCGCTTCCGACAACTCGTCATCCGGCATCCGGGAGACGTCCGTGCCGCCGAGAAAGTAGCTGCCGGCGGTGGGGCGATCCAGACAACCAATGAGGTTGAGCATGGTGGATTTGCCTGAGCCTGACGGCCCCATGATGGCCACATACGAACCGGGATTAACCGTCAGGTCCACACCGCGCAGCGCGCGGACCTCGGCCTCGCCGCCGAGGTCATAACGCTTTTCGATGCCTACAAACCGGATGATGGCTTCCGGCGGGTGGGGTGCGGTGGACATGCGAGCGGGAAATGTGACCGACGGACTGGATCAGGTCTCAGGTCCTGTGCGGGGCGCGACGGCTGGAGGGGCGTTGGTGCCGCGGCGGCGCTGACCGCCGAATTGTTCGCGCATGACCGCGCGTTCCTCCTCATCCAGTTCTCCGTCGCCGTTCTTGTCGAACTGCTTGAGAATCTCCTCGCGGTTGGGAAAACCGCCGCCACCACCGGGCCGCGGTCTTCGTTCCTCGCCAGAGACCGCGGCGCCCGCCGGGCCGCCAATCGCCGGGGACTGCCCATCCCCGGCCGGCCCGCGCTCGCGCATCGCCGGAGACCCCGCGCCGAACCCGGTTGCCTCGCCTTCTCCACCGCGTCGTGCGCCGGGATTCGCGCCCTCTGGGAAACCGGACATTCCATTTCCGCGATCAACCGCGCCGCGTCCCTGCGAGAGCACGCGCGCGACGGCGTTACTGTCCACCACGGGCGCTGCCTCGCCTTGCGCCATGACGGAACCGCCCAGATCCCGTTCCTGCGTATCGAACGGAGGTGAGAGCAGCACGCGGTCGCCTTCTTTGAGGCCGGAGGTGATCTCGATGAACTTTTGATTGTACATTCCCACCGTAACCGGGACGGGTTTGGGCGGATTGCCCGCCACGTAGGCGACTTGCTGGCCGCCCAATGTCGTGACGGACTGGATCGGCACTGTCAAGACGCCGGCCAGGTTGGTGATGACGACTTCGGCCCGGGCGGAAACGCCGGGTTTCACGTCGGGCAACCGGTCGGTGATCCGAATTTCTGTGGCGTAAACCTTGAGGTTCGGATTCATCCAACGGCTTGAACTGTCCGGCAGCGGCGCGACCTTGGCCACGAAGCCCCGAAAGCGCTGGTCCGGCATGGAGTCCAACACCACGAAAGCCGGTTGACCGGTGCGAATCTGATTGATGTGCGATTCGTGGATTTTCACCTGCAGTTTCATTTCCGAAACGTCCGGGAGCTTGATGAGTTCCTGCCGGTTGCGGACGACGGCGCCCTCCTCGATCATGGACTCACTACTAAAGCGACGATCACCACCACCGCCGCTCGAATAAACCACGAGGCCATCCTGGGGCGCGTAAATTTTCGTGGCGGCCAACTGTCGGCGATCGCGTTCGAGCTTGGCCTGGCTTAACTCGAGGGTCTTGGTCTGGGTCTGCACATCCGCCTCGAACTGGGCGAGCTTGCGTTCTCCCTGCAACTTCACGCGGTCATAATTCTCCTTTGCCTCCTGCAAGGCCGCCTCCAACGTCCGCAGGCGTTTCGGTTCATCGAAGGTTTCAATCAACCACAAATTGGTGTACGACTGCTCGAGCTTGAGCAGCGCCTGCGAAACGGCGAGGCGGTGGCTGTCGAGCGTGGACTTGGTTTCAAAGCCTTGGGCATACAGTTTTTCGGTCCACTCCAGCCGCTCCTCGTTGATGCGGAGCGATTCGATGATGTTGGTGATTTCGATCTGCGCGTTGCGCCGCGTCTGCAACGCGTCGCCCTCCACGTACTTTTTCAGGTCGGTTTCGGCGAATTCCACCTTCAACTTGGCCGCGTCAATCTCGCTTTCCACGATGCTCTTCTGGATGTCCAGTTGTTGCTGGGCCTGGATCAGCGCGAACTGCGCCTTTTCCACGTTGATCTGTTGTTGATTGACCGCATCCTGCGAGGAGGACGAATCCAGCTCCACCAACAGATTGCTCCGGCTGACGTACGTGCCCTCCGGCACGATGTAAATGATACGCGCCGTGCCCTCGACCTCACTGCGGATGACCACTTCGTTGACGGCTTCGAGGGTGCCACCTTCGACCACCGAGATGAGAAAGTCGCCGCGGCGGACTTCGTAGAAGCTGTCGGCGCTCGATTTGGAGTCGGAGCGGGCAAACAAAACGACCAGCAGGATGAGCATCACCGCGAGCACGGTGGCGCCGGCCGACCAGCGGGGGTTCTTGCGAAAGCGTTCCGCGAGGGTTTGGGTCCAGGTGGGTGATTTCATAGTCAGTTGCTGAAGAGTTGGTCGGGCGGAATGAGCACCTGCTCGGTGGCCGGAGTGGCGGATGTGGGTGTACGCCCGGGCAGCACATTCGCCACGTGGTCCTTGAGCCAGAATTTTGGCAACTCGGTCCGCAGGGCACCAATGTTCAGCATCAATTGCAGCCGCGCCTGCTGGTGCTCCACCATGGCCGCCGTGACGGCGTTCTGGGCCACGATCTGGGAATCCTGCGCCTCAATGAGGTCGCGCGGTTCGGCGCGGCCGGCTTCCAGGAGGAGGGTCGTGCTCTCGACCCGGCGATTGGCCAGCTCCAGGGCGTTCTTCTGGTTCTCGTAGTTCAGGCGACGATTCTCCAACCGGCGCAGTCCGGTTTCAATGTCATTCCGCAGGTCATCCAGCCGCCGGGTGAAGGTCCGCAAGGCCAGTTCGAATCGGATCAGGGCGAGGCGATACTCGTTGGCCCGGGGTACGCGGTCCAGTGGCAGGTCCAGTTGGAGCGCGACGTTGGATGTGACTTTGTCCGCGTCGAAATTGAGAAAATCGTCCGGCGGCTCGGAGTCGAGACGCGCGCTGCCCACCAGATTCAATCCGGGCTTCAACTTGTCCGCGGCCAGGCGGACTTTGCGTTTGCTGTCGTCGAACTGGTCAATGAAGTTCAACGTGCGCAACTGCCGCTGCAAGGCCAGTTGGTAGGCCTCCGTAGCCTCCACCGAAACGGGCACCAGCCCGTTGGCCACCACCTCATCGAGAGCGTTATCGTCCAGATACAGTTTCTCGCTGAGCGGAAGGCCAAGGCTGATCTTGAACGCGTCCAACAGCGCCTGGTAACTGGAAACCGCGTCCACATAGCCGATGCGGGCGCTGAGTTCCGCCTGGCGCGCCTGATCCACACCCGACAACGGCTCACGGTCCACCGCCCGCGCCTCCAGTCGCTTGGTCGCATCCACCCGGCTCAAATAGTTGGTGTAACGGTTGCGGATGTTGTCCTTGACCTGAAGCAACTGGAAATAGTCGCTGGCCACATCCAGCACGAACCCATCCTGGAAGTAACTGAAGTCGCGAACGGCATAAACCATGTTGCGCTCCTGCTGGATCAACTCCTCGATCTGTGGATTGTTGCGCCCAAAACCCTGCCACAAGGGTTGGGTGAGTCGGGCGGAAATCCGGGAGAAGGAGAGTTCCGGCTTGCCGCTGTAGTACAGCATCACACTGTTCAACAGGTCCACCGTCAGCCGGCCACCCGAGCGGAACAGCCGGGTGATCTCGAGGCCATTGTCGGTGGTCACATCCTTGGTGATGTCGCCGTTGCTGCTGCGAATCCACTCCGCCGTCGTCGTGGAAAACGGCTCGACGTGGCCGCGGATGTTGTAGCGGGCCGTTGAGAGATTCAGGGCCGCAGTGAAAAGCGTCTCCTTGGCCGCCTGGTATTCCCGGCTGTTCGTCATCGCGAGATTGATGGCGTCTTCGATGGTGAGGACGCGCTGGTTGGTCCGCATCCGGTCCTCAATCAACTCCGCCGGGAGGATGTCCTCCGGCTTGCGGAACGAGTAGGCGGTGTCAATCGTGAAGGTGTTGGTTTCTCCCAGCACCTTTCGCTCGGTCTGTTGCACAATGCGATACGCGGTCTTGTCAGCAGACTGGCGATAGGACCTGGCCGAACAGCCCGCGCCCAAGATCGCGCCCAGCAACAGCCACAAGCCCACCCGGCCCAAGGGGAGCTTCCGCCCAATGCTTCGATTGGTTTTGTTCAAGAGGATGCCCAATTTCTATGGTTTGGTTACGAAAGTCAGAGTCACACTGCGCGGAAGCGCCGACTCAGCCGCCGCCCACTCCAACCAGCCAATAGGATACCGCCATTCTCAGCGGGTAGCCAATCCTGAATTCAATTCCGCACCGCACATCGCCGACCGCGGCTCCGCCGTGGTCTTCACGGCACTGCCGACAGCAAACCCCGACCAAGACCCGGACGAACAGACCGGCGGCCATATTCGGAGACCTGACCCGTTGAGGCATTTACCACCGAGTGGCGAAGCCGGCCAGGTCGGACGCGTTGAGCTCGACGGCTTCACACGCCATGGCTCCGAATGGCCGGGCTTTGAGCATTGCACCTGCCGCGGAAAACTCCCCGCTCCCACGCAGCTCGTAACCCGGCAAGCTGTGGTCACCCTTTCCTCGAAAGCATGATGAAACCAAAAGAGCGACGCCAAGTGTGCCGCTGGCGGCTTGTCACACAGTTGTAACAATTCCGCCACAGGGCCGTTGCACGCGGCTGAAACCTTTTCTTCGGATGAATCGTTTCTGGCTGGTCTTGGTGGGCGTCGTCCTGGCAATCCCGGGTCGAGCCGCGGAGGAAAGTTCGGCGTTGAACCGGACCCGCACCGCATTGGAGCAATGGGTGGAAACCCGTCAATTGATTTCGAAAACCCGGAGCGACTGGCAGGCCGACAAGGACATCATCGAGCAGAGCACCCTGCTCTTCGAACGCGAACTCAAGTCCTTGGAAGCACAATTGTCGAATGTCTCCACCAACAGCACCCAGGTGGACAAGGAGCGCGCCGACGCGCAGCGACAGCAAGAGGAATTGAACGCGGCGCTCGACCGCGTCAAGAGTCTGGTCAGGGGACTGGAGGAAAAGCTCGTTCGGCTCGCGCCCGGCTTCCCACCGCCACTTGCCGAGAAGCTCCAGCCATTGCTTCAGCGCATTCCCGCGAATCCCGCGAGCACCAAGGCAGGCGCGTTGGAACGGATGCAGACAGTGGTCGGCATCCTCAACGAGGTGGACAAGTTCAACGCCGCGGTCACCGTCGTGAGCGAGGTGCAAAAGAATCCCTCGGGAGCCGAGGTGCAGGTGGAGACGATGTACGTGGGTCTGGCCCAGGCCTATTTCGTGGACAAGGCGGGAGAGTATGCCGGCGTGGGCGTGCCAGGACCGCAAGGATGGCAATGGACCCCGAACAATGAACTCGCGGGCAAGATTCAGAAGTCCATCGCCATCTACAAGAACATGACGCCCGCCACCTTCGTCAGCCTTCCGGTGCAGATCAAATAGCACATGAGCAGGGTTTTACCATTTCCAGCAGAGCGCGGGTTGCCTCCGTCGGGCGCGAAAGCACGCGAGCGCGGCAGCGCGTCCAAGCGGCATTTTCCGGTGGCGATCCGAACCGGTCACAGGATTTCCTTGTGGGCCATCGCTGTGGCTTTGCTCCTGGGCCTTGCACCGATCAACAGCCCGGCGGCGGAACTGGAAGGCGTGGCCTCGGCGGCCCGGAGTGACTTGGAAAGGTCGCTCGAGGAACTGGCGGCCTTGCGCAAGACGATTGAAGCCGAACGTCTGCCGCTGGCGCAGCGGTTGCGCGAACTGGAACAGCAAACGCTGGACAAACGGCGGGAACTGGAGCGGGCACAACGCTTTCAGGAAAACCAGCTCGTCGAGCTCAATGCGCTCAAGGCCGAGGTCAAACGGCGCGCGGATGAAACGAAATTCTTGGAGGCGTTGCTCGGGGAGTATCTGCGCGGCTTTGAAACCCGCATTCACATCAGCGAAGTGGCCCGCCATCAAGCAGCCATTGACGCGGCCAAGTCCGCCACGGCGGCGGCCGACCTTGCCGAGGCGGAGAAGATCGAAAAGCAGGCGGCGTTGTTGGAGGCGGCGCTGAACCGCATTGAGAGCGTTACCGGTGGGGAGACCTTTTCCGGCAAAGCCCTGTCGCCCCAGGGCCGGCTGGAGTCGGGCCGCTTTGCATTGTTGGGCCCGATGGCACTGTTCGCGAGCGAACAGAGCGGCGCGGCCGGAATCGCCGAACTGCAACTCGGCTCGGCCGAGCCGACGGTGTTGGCGGTGCCGGCGGAATTCACGGCGGCCATCCGCTCGCTCACCGGCACGGGTGTCGGGGAGATGCCCTTCGATTCGTCGCTGGGCAACGCGCTCAAGCTCGGCGCCACGAAAGACCCGCTCTTCACCCACATCCGCAAGGGTGGGCCGGTGATGATTCCGATCCTGCTGCTGGGGGTTTGCGCGGTGTTCATCTTCATTTCCCGCTGGCTGGTCATCGGACGCATCCGCGTCGCCACACCGGACGACCTGCAAACCATTCTGGGCGCGCTGCGCAAATCGGATCGCACCCTGGCCACCGCTCAAGCGAGCAGAATCCGCGGACCGGTGGGCGACATGCTGCACGCGGCGATAGACCATTGCCGCGAACGCAAGGAGTACATCGAGGAAGTGATGTACGAAAAGATGGTGGCCACGAAACCGAAGCTGGAGAAGCTGCTGCCCTTCCTCGCGCTGTCGGCGGCCGCCGCCCCGTTGCTCGGTCTGCTGGGCACCGTCACGGGCATGATCAACACCTTTAACATGATCACCGTGTTCGGCGCCGGCGATCCCAAGACGCTGGCGGGCGGCATCTCCGAGGCGCTGATCACCACGGAATTTGGTTTGGTGGTCGCCATTCCCTCGCTGCTGCTGCACGCGGTGCTCTCGCGGCGGGTGAAGGGCGTGCTGGCCAGCATGGAGCAGACGGCGGTGGCGTTCATCAACGGATTGCCGCCACAGAGCGAGGAAACGTTGTTTCTGGAAAAGGAGAAAAAGTCATGATCGAAAAAACACTGCAAATCTGGAGCGCCGGTGGCTGGGTCATGTGGCCACTGCTCGCGCTGGCCATTATGATGTTTTTCACCGCTGTGCGGCTCTGGTCGAGTCTGGGCGCGCGGCAGCACCGTCGGCTCGACGAGCACCAGTGGATGGAATGGGTGAAACGCCCCGAGAAAGGCGAGGGTGAAGTGGGCGAAATCATCCGCTACGTGCAGGACGAGGTTGCCACCGCCGAGGAAATCAGCACCCGTTTCGCGGAGGTCTCGGCCAAGACCTTGCCGCCGATTGACCGGCAGATGCAGACCCTTGGCACCTTCGTGGCCGCGGCGCCGCTGGTGGGGTTGCTGGGCACCGTGTTTGGCATGTTGGTCACGTTTCAGGCATTGTCGTCCGGTGGCGGCGGGCAGATTACCGAAGCGATGGCCGCGGGCATTTCCCAGGCGCTTTTCCCACCGGAAGTGGGCCTCTGCATCGCCCTGCCCGGTCTGATCTTCGTTCAACTCATCAAGCGCCGCCGCCAGGAGTTCGAGGCATTCTTGACCCGGCTGGAAAGTTACACGGTGCAGTGGCGGCGCTCGCAAACCGGTCTGCCCTTCCTGACACCGCCTCCGGACGCTCCCGTGCCGGCCGTGCGCGAAACCGCCGCCCCGCTGCTGGCGCAACCCGGTTTGCAACCGGCTTGAGCTGACCACCACGCGCGCCAGCCATGAGATACCGCAAGGCTATTGTCGAATCCGAGGAGGTGTCGGACATCAACGTCTCCCCGTTGATTGACATGGTCTTCATCCTGTTGATTTTCTTCATTGTGACCACGGTGTTTGTTGAGGAAACCGGCGTGGACGTGGACAAGCCTCAAGCGGCTTCCGCGGTCAACCTCGAAAAGAACAGCATCCTGCTGGCGGTCAATGCCAAGGGCCAGGTCATTTATGGCGGCAAGGAGATCGGCGTAGGCGGCGTGCGTCCCCTGGTGCGGCGGTTGACGCAGCAGGAACAAATGCCGGTCATCATCCAGGGCGACCGGAAATCCACGTTCGATGTCATCATGCGGGTGCTGGACGAATCCAAACTCGGCGGCGCCAAGAACGTGAGTCTCGCTTCCGAACCGGGCGGGAGCTAAACCCGAATTCCGAATGGCGAAATCCGACAGGAAGCCAAAGCTCGAAATCCGAAGCCTCCCGCGCGCAAAGACCGTGAGCAAGGAGGCGTTGCCGAAGCCCGGTCCTCGGACTTCGGATTTCCTTCGGGTTTCGGATTTCGCACTTCGGATTTCCAAGTAGCTCATGCGCCGGGTTTACACACCGCCTTCGAGCAATTCCGCTCCCCTTTGGCCGATCCTCGGCGCGCTGGCTTTGACCCTGGCGGTGTTCCTGGTGCTCCCGCTCACCCAAATGGCTTCCAGCCGCGCGCACCGGCAACTCATGCTCTCGAAGGTGGACGCCACGCAAATCGAAGCCCCACCACCCGAGGCCGAGCCGCCGCCCCCGCCGCCCCCGGAAGAACCGCCCGAGCCGCCCCCGCCGCAACTGACCGACGCCCCGCAGGCGCTGAATGTGAGCGTGGACCTCGACATCGCCGTCGGAACGGGTGGCGCATTGGCCGGCTTCGGCCAGTTTTCCGCCGCGAGCGAAGGCAGCAATCTGCTCGAGGCGTTCGACGTTGCGGACCTCGAGAAACGCCCGGAACTGCTCGCCTCGGTCTCCCCGCAGTATCCGCCCGACTTGCGCAAAGCCCGCGTCGAGGGCGCGGTGACCATCGTGTTCGTGCTGGACGAGTCGGGCCGGGTGGAGGACCCGCGCGTGGAGAATTCCTCGCGACCGGAATTCGAAAAGCCGGCCCTGGACGCCGTGCGCAAATGGAAATTCCGTCCCGGCATGAAGGATGGCGTGGCCGTGCGCACCTACATGCGCCTGCCGATGCGCTTCCGTTTGAACACTTGAACACAGGATTCCAAAACATGCAGAAGCGAAACTCAATTACACACCCGGCTAAAGCAGGCATTTCACCAGACTGCCCTGTCGTCGCCCGGGACAATTCCCTGTTGCAGATGCCACACAAAGTTGTCCTGGGGCACACCGCCTTGTTGGCGCTGCTCGCGCTGATGATGTCCGCGCCGACGGCCCTGGCCGCCGCCAAGGCGAAGAAAGCCGGCAAGGCCGCAACCCCTTCGGAGAGCGCGGCGACGGCGCCGACGTCGTTCGCGCCCGTGGCGGAGGATCATCCCCTGGCGAACATCTGGAATGACCCGGAGTTTACGCGCCAGTTGCTTGGCAGTTATGGATTCCGGCCGGACATCGAGCCTCGGCTCACGCCCGAGGAACAGCAAAGCTACCGCGACAAGATTGTGCCTTTGTTGCGGGAGGACCCACTGAAGGCCGTCCCCGCGCTGGAAGCCCAGATCAAACCCGACGGCAGCGCGCTGTTCGATTTCACCCTCGGCAATGTTTATTTTCAGACCGAGGACTTCGCCAACGCGCTGAAGTATTTCGAGCAAGCCGTGATCAAGTTTCCGCCTTACCTGCGCGCCTGGAAAAATCTGGGCTTCGCCCTCGTCCGGGATGGCAAGTACGACCAGGCCATCGCGCCCTTGTCGCGCACGGTGGCGCTCGGCGGCGGCGATGGCCGGACCTACGGACTGCTCGGCTTCTCGTTGATGAACGCGGGCAAATTCGTCTCCGCTCAGGCGGCCTACCAACAAGCGGTGTTGTTCGAGCCGGACAATCTCGATTTCAAGCTGGGCATCGTGAAGTGCCAGGTGGCGGTGGCCAATTACGACGGCGCGCTCGCCATGCTGGATGAACTGCTGCAGCACCAGCCCGACCGGGAATCGCTGTGGTCCATCCAGGCCAACGTCTTTCTTCAGAAAAATCAGCCGGCCAAGGCCGCGGTGAATTTCGAGGTCTTGCGTCGCCTCGGCAAGGCCACACCAGAAAACCTGGCCACCCTGGGTGACATCTACATGAGCCAGGAGTCGAAGGAACTCGCGCTCTCGGCCTACCTCGAAGCCATTGAAAAGGACGGTTGGAAACACCCGGCCCGGGCTTTGCGGGCCGCGGACATTCTGACCAGTCGCGGTGCCTGGGATGAGGCCCGCGAGTTGTTCCACAAGATTCGCTCCACCGCTGGCGCCAATCTGGAAACCGCGGACGAGTTGAAGCTGTTGAAACTCGAATCCAAGGTGGCCATGGCCACCGGCTCGGGCGAGGACGCCATCAAGGTGTTGGAGCAGATCATCGAGCGCAATCCCCTCGACGGCGAGGCCCTGCTGCTGGCGGGCGACTTCTATGCGCGCACTGCCCAGCCGGAAAAGGCGGAATTCCGCTACGACGCCGCCGCCAAGCTGGCGGGATTCGAGGCGGAGGCTTACGTCAAGCAGGCGCAGTTGCTGGTCAAATCGAGCAAGTATGCCCAGGCCGCCGAGGTGTTGCGCAAGGCGCAGAAGATCAAGCCCCGCGACAACGTGCAGCGTTATCTCGAAAAGGTGGAACAGATCGCCCGGGCGGGTCGTTCCTGAGCGGGCCCGATCACTGTTCAACATCGCTCCAAGGAAATGGGAATCATCTCGCGCCACGCATCCGCCACCGTCAGGCGCGGCGCATTTGCCTGGCCGGTCATTCGTTGCTCTTTTCGCCTTTTTTCCATTTCCCCCTTGCACGCCATCACCGGTCTGGTCTTCGCCTTGGTGCTTGCCACTGCCAGTCCGGCGACCGCGCAAGAAGGCGGTGCAGTATCCGGCGTGGTGGTGAGCACCTGGGACGGCGCGCCGTTGCCGGGTGTGGTCGTGAGCGTGCGCGGCACGACGATGGCAGCGCAGACTGACGCGAGCGGACGTTACGAGTTGAAGAGCGTGCCCGCGGGCGATCAGGTGTTGCGCTTCTCCAAGTCCGGTTACGCGACAGCCGTGGTGACGGACGTGCGCGTGTTGCTGGGTCAGACCACCACCGTCAACGGCAACCTGCGCCCGGAATTTTACGAAATGGAGGAATACGAGGTCACGGCGGAGGAGTTCACCGAGCAGACAACGGCCCTGTTGCTGGAAAGGCAGAGCTCCACCGCGTTGATCGAGTCCATCGGCTCAGACCGGTTCTCGCGACTGGCGGCCGGCGACGCGGCCGAGATCATGACCAAGATCACCGGCGTCTCGGTGGTGGAAGGCAAGTTCGCGGTGATTCGCGGCCTGAGCGACCGTTACAACCTCGCGCTGCTCAACGGCGCGGACATTCCCAGCGCGGACCCTTATCGCCGCGCCGCGCAACTCGACATGTTTCCGGCGGAGATCATTGACAGCGTGGTCGTGAGCAAGACGTTCACGCCGAACCTGCCGGGCGGCTTCTCGGGCGGGGCCATGGACATTCGCACCAAGTCGTTTCCGGAGCGGTTCATTTTCAAGTTCGGCGTGGGGTTGGGTTTCAACACCCAGGCCACCGGCAACGATGATTTTCTGACCTACCCCGGTGGAAGCACCGACTGGCTCGCACTTGACGACGGCACTCGCGATCTGCCTTCGGAGTTGAAGAATGTCACCGGCACACAGCTTGACCAGTTGCTGTCCACCGCCACGAGCGGCAGTCTCAACATTCCCCTGGCGGACAAGACCGCCGCCGCCGACGAAATGGACCGTCTGACCCGTTCCTTCGGCTCGCCTTACATGGGGCCGACACGGGATGCCCCGCCACCGGATCATGATTTCGGCTTCCTGGTCGGAGACACCGTGAAGCTTGGTTCGGTGCCCGTCGGTTATTTTGGCGGGCTGAGTTACGAACGGGATTACCGGTTTTACGAGGATGGCATCCGGCGGCGTTACTCGCCCCGCCCTGGTGCGCCGGAAATCTACCAGGACTTCACCGACAGCCGTTCGTTGATCATGGCGCAATGGTCAGCGTTGGCGAACCTGGCGGTGCGTCCATTCGAGCACCATGAACTGAGTTACATGTATCTCCACACCCAGAATGCCGAGGATCAAGCCCGTCAGATGGTGGGCCAGATCGTCAGCAGCGGCGAGGACCAGTTCAATGACGACCGTCGCACCCACCAAAACGTGCTGCATTGGACGGAGCGCAATCTGACGGCGCACCAGTTCCGTGGCACGCACCTCTTTCCGGCGCTCAAAGAGTTTCAAACCGACTGGCTGCTGTCGCTGGCCAACACCACCCAGGACGAACCGGACCTGCGCTACTTCAATTTCATCAGCTACCCGAACCCTTCCAACCCCTCCGATTCCCGACGGGGCGTGGACTTGATCAGCAACAATACCCCGTCGCCCAGCAAGCCCACTCGATATTTCCGTCACCTGGAGGACGACAACCTGAACGCCAAGGTGGATCTGACGCTGCCCTTGGAGGACGCCCGCGGCCTGACGTGGAAGGCCAAAGCCGGGTGGTTCGGCAGCGAGTCTGACCGCGAGTTCAACGAACGGACGTTCTCCTACTCCGGGGGTAATGGGAGCATCGTGGACACGGAGACCTTTCCCTACGAATACATGACCGGCACCAACGCGCCGCCCCCGCAGTTGGTCACTCAAAACAACCGTCAGCGTTATGTTTTGTCCCGCAGCCTGAACACCGCCTTTGGCAATAATTTCTACGATGGCACCCAGGAAATCCACGCCTGGTATGGCATGTTGGAAATCCCGTTGCTGCCACGGTTGCGATTGACAGGAGGGGTTCGCTACGAATCCACTTTCCTCCAGGTCAGTTCGTCCGCCTTCGGTTCCGACACCGTGTTCACCGGCAAGATTGATGAGACCGACTTGCTGCCCGCGGTGAACCTGACGTGGGAGTTTCGCGAGGGCATGAATCTGCGGGTGAGTTACGCCGAAACGCTGGCCCGGCCAACCTACCGGGAATTCGCCCGTTATCGCAGTGAAGACGTGGCGGGCGACCAGATCGTGGAGGGCAATCCCTTTCTGGTGATGACCCACATCCAAAATTACGACGTGCGCTGGGAATGGTTCACGCCCAGCGGCGGGCTGCTTGCTTTCGGTGCGTTTTACAAACTGCTCGAAGACCCCATCGAGAAGTTCAATGCCACGCTGACGCCCGATGGCCAGCCGCTCTGGACCTCCTCCAGCGATTTCGTCACCTTCCTCAACACCTCGGAGGCCACGGCTTACGGCCTGGAGTTCGAGGCCCGGCACCATCTCGGTTTCCTCTCGGACCTGCTGCGCCCCTTCAGCATTGGTGTGAACGCAGCCTGGATAGAGACCGAGGTGGATCTGGAGCCGGAGATTCAAGAACTTAAATTTCAGGGAACCGGCAAGCGGGTTTCGTCGCGCCCGCTTTATGATCAATCGCCCTACATCATCAACGCCGATCTCTCCTACGACAACGACCGCACGGGCACCCAGGTCACCGTGTCCACGTACTACGCCGCGGAGCGGCTGGCGCTGATCATCAACAACGGCTACGACGTGTATGAACAAGCAGCCCCCAGCCTGGACTTGGTCATCTCCCAGCGGCTGGGCAAAGGCTTCAAGGCCAAATTCACCGCCCGCAATCTGCTCAATCCCGATATCCAGCGCACTTACGCGGTGGACGGCTCTACCGACAAACGTTACGTCTATTCGTCCTACACCAAGGGTGTGACCCTCGGTTTGTCGCTCTCCTACGAATACTGATCCCCTCGGGCGCGGCGCGGCGGAAAGCCCGGTTGTCACCGACTTGTAACTTGCCCGTCGCGAGCATGAAACCGGCGGCCAGCAAAATCTCCCCGCACTTGAGGCTCGTTGGCGCGGGCTGGGACGGTGCGAAACGAAACCGAAATCAATCAACAATATGAAGCGACTTCTACAACTCATGTGTCTTGCCGCCGGCCTGGCGATGGGACTTTCGTCGAGCTGGGCCGCCACCAACGTGGTCAGCGGCATCCTGCGCGGCACGCACAACTGGACCGCGGACAACGTTTACCTCCTGGACGGCTGGGTCTATGTCGTCTCCAACGCCGTGCTCAACATCGAAGCCGGCACCGTCATCCGCGGCAAGGAGGCCGCCAGCG
>WYBW01000149.1 GCA_011525685.1 Verrucomicrobiia bacterium | reverse complement strand
GCCGTGCCTTTGCCTTGGTCGTAGAGTTGAATGATACGTTCCCGCACCGCAACAGGAATGGCTTTCACAACCGGAGGCTAACACCTCCACCTCAAACACGCTACATTATTTATGTAAAAGCTCTAGCGGACCATTGCGCGAACCTCAGTTCCATCTGCCGAGTCTTACCACTCAATCACCGCCGCGCCCCAGGTCAGGCCCGCGCCAAAGACCACGAGCAGAATCAAATCACCGCGCTGAATCCGACCTGTACTCACGGCCTCGTCCAGAGCGATCGCCACTGAAGCGGCGGAAGTGTTGCCGTAGCGGTCGAGGTTCACAAACATTTGTCCGGGTTTGGCCCCGAGTCGTTCGCCGACGGCGTCAATGATGCGGCGGTTGGCCTGGTGCGGGATGATGCATTTGATCTGCGAGATGTCCACTTCGCAGCGGCGCAGCGCTTCCTGGGCCGCGTTCAGCATGGCCTGAACGGCGTGTTTGAAAGTTTCCTTGCCTTCCATGCGCAGGTAATGGAGACGCGCGGCCACCGAGTCCGCCGTCGCCGGGCAACGACTGCCGCCGCCGGGCATGTGCAGCAAATCGGCTTTGCCACCGTCCGCGCCCATCACGGCGGTGAGCAGGCCGTGCGAAGTGGTTCGGTTCTGCAACACCGCCGCTCCCGCGCCATCGCCGAACAGCACGCAGGTGTTGCGATCCTGCCAGTCCACGATGGAAGAAAGTTTCTCCGCGCCGATGACCAGCACCGTGTCATAGGTGCGCGACATGATGAACTGCTGGGCGATTTCCAATCCGTAAATGAAACCGGAGCAGGCGGCTTCCAGGTCAAAAGCCGCCGCCCGGCGCGCGCCGATTTTTTGCTGCACCAGGCAGGCGGTGGAGGGGAACACCATGTCCGGTGTGATGGTGGCGACGGTGAGGAGATCAATCTGTTCGCCGGTGACTCCCGCGGCTTTCATGGCGCGCTGGGCGGCTTTGGCGGCGAGGTCGGACGTGAATTCGTCCTTGGCGGCGATGCGGCGTTCCTTGATGCCGGTGCGGGTGGTGATCCATTCGTCAGTCGTGTCCACCATCTTTTCGAGATCGGCGTTCGTGAGCACGCGGGCGGGAACATAAGCCCCCACACCGGCGATGGCACAGGAGCGGCCTTTGAAATCGTAACGGGCCCGGGGATTCTTGAATTTGCTGGCGGGAAGGGGTTTCATACAGACACGGGAGCGGGTGCGGCCAGGGCGGCCGCCAGACGTTCATTGGCCTTGGCGATGCGCTGGGAAATGATGCGGTTGATCCCATGGCGGATTTCCTCGGTGGCGACGCGGATGGCGTTCATGATGGCGCGTTCGCGGGCCGAGCCATGAGTCTTGATGACGTTGCCGTTCAAGCCCAGCAGGACGGCGCCGCCGTAAACCTCCGGATCCATGCGGCGGCGCAACGCGTGCAACGCGCCTTGCGCCAGGAATGCGCCCAGCTTGCGCACTGGCGAAGCGGTCAGCTCGGTTTTCAGAATATCCTTCATGGCGTAACCCAGGCTCTCGGCGGTCTTCAATACCACGTTGCCTGTGAATCCATCCGCAACAACGACGTCCACCGCGTCGTTGAAGAGATCGAAACCCTCCACGTAGCCGATGAAATGGAGGTCCAGCAGCGCGCAGAGCCGCGCGGCTTCACGGGTCAGATCGTTGCCTTTGGTTTCTTCCGAGCCATTGCTCAACACACCGACCCGCGGTCGGGCGAGGCCGAGGATTTCCCGGGCATACACATCGCCCATCACGGCGAACTGGGCCAGGTGCTGGGGTTCGCAAACCGGGTTGGCCCCGGCGTCCAGCAGCACAAAGTCACCCGTGCGCGAAGGCATCCGCGCGGCGATGGCAGGGCGTTCGACACCCTCCAAGCGCCGCAGCTTCATCGAGCCCGCGACCAGCGCGCCCGTGTTACCCGGTGAAATGATGGCATCGGCCCGATCCTCGCGCACCAGGTCAATGGCGCGGACCATCGAGGAATCCTTTTTTTTGCGGATGCCTTCGAGGGGTTTGTCCTCCATGGTCAACACCTCCGAGGCGTGGATGACCTCGACCCGGCGCTCGCGCAAGCCGGCCTGTTCCAGAGCGGCGCGGATCTGGTCCTGGTTGCCGACAAGGAGGATCGCCGAGATGTTGTGGTCGGCTTCGAAGGCCAGTTTGACGCCTTTGATGACGACCTGACATCCGTGGTCGCCACCCATGACATCCACTGCGATGCGCATAGCTGGAGGATCGCGGAGACGCCGGCCCGGGCCGGACGGCGATCAAGCGCCGGCGGTAACGGTCAAGACCTGGCGGCCCTTGTAGAAGCCGCAGGCCGGACACACGCGGTGTGGCACATAAGGCGCGGCGCACTGCGGACACGTGCCCAATTGGGGCAGTTTGAGCACGCTGTTATACGCACGTCGCATGCGCTGACGGCTTCTCGATGGTTTACGCTTGGGAACACCCATAATTCCAAATCCTACAATTTCAGTTTGTCCAATACAGCCGACGCTGACGGCGGCAGCCCGGTTTCGCCGTGGCCTTGCTCTGTGACTGTACCGGGGTCGGCTCGTTCCAGACCGCGACATTCCGCGTCACACAACGGATGTTGCGGAAACCCGAGCAGAATATCTTCCCGCAAATAGGGCGTCAAGTCCACGCAATCACTGACCACGGAGGCCCGTTCCTCGCCCGCCAGCGGGATGTGGCAGGTCCAGTCCGCAAGCTTGAGTGGGTGCGAAAAAGGCCTCAGACACCGCACGCACCTGCAGTCCAGAGCAAGGCGCAAACAGCCTCGCAGGAGAAGGTTCTGGTCCAGTTTCTGCACCTCCAGCTCGTAACGGAGCGGGCGCTCCGCGCGGATCATCTCATCGCGAGTATCAATATCCAACTCACTGGCCGGGAGTTCACCCTCCAGGGTCAGGTTGTGGTCGGCCAGATGGCGCAGATTCACGAGCAGGGGCATGGCAATCCTTCTAGCCCGGCAGTGTGGCCAGCTTGGCACTCAGGGCAGCACGCACGTGATCCGGCACGAACGCGCTCACGTCGCCGCCCAGGCGTGCGATTTCCTTCACGATTCGCGAGCTCAGAAACGTGTAGGTGTCCTTGGGCATCATGAAAATCGTTTCAAACTGCTCGTTGAGCTTGCGGTTCATCAGGGCCAGTTGGAACTCGAATTCAAAATCCGAAACGGCGCGCAGGCCGCGCAGGACGGCGTGGGCGGAGCGCCGTTGCACGTAATCCACCAGCAGGCCCTCGAACGTGTCGGCTTCCACGTTGGACAGTCCGCGCACGGATTCGCGCACCAGAGTCAACCGCTCCTCCAGCGTGAACAACGGTTGTTTGCCGTCACTCTTCGCAATGGCGATCACCACGCGGTCGAACAACTTGGTCGCCCGAAGGAGGACATCCAGGTGGCCATTGGTCAATGGGTCAAAACTGCCGGGATAGATCACCGTGCGCATGGGAGGGAGTGTAGGAGAAATCACCGCCAAGACGAGCGAGAAAACGCCAGCGCCGGCCCGTTGACCACAGGTCCTGGGCCGGTCATCCGCTCAAGGAGTTGTTGGCGTACCAGCGAGGCTTGAGGATGGGGTCTGCCACGGCACTTCGAAATTCCTGACGGGCTTCTGAAACCCCTTGGGTCTGGCCGGCTCCTGCTCAATACATGTGGCTGCCAGGGCCGGATCGTCCCGCAGCAAGTGTTCGTAGGTGGCTTCGCCGATGATGATGCGCCCGCGACCAGAAACCGCCTCCAACCGGCTGGCCAGGTTCACCTCGCGACCGAAGACGGTGTAACTGCGTTCGTGCTTCTCCGAGCCCATCAACCCGGCGACCGCGATGCCGGAGTTGATGCCGCTGCCCAGCGTGAGGATTGGCAGCAAAGCCAACGGGGCAAGGCCTTGCTTCGCGCGGGCGACGTTGTCCCGCTCGCGTCGCTGATTCTCCTGTTCGCGATCACGATTCAGCGCATGAATTGCCCGCTGAGCGTCAATCGCCGCGCGCACGCAATGCAGGGCGTGCCTGGGGTTGGCGGTTGGCGCTCCCCAGTAGGCCATCACACAATCCCCGATGTATTTGTCCAGCGTGCCGTCATGTTGCTTGATGATGTCCGCCACGAGGGAGAGATAGCGATTGACGGTTTCGAGCATCTCCCGGGCTAGTTCGTCAAACACGGCGTCCGCGGCGGCACCGGTCAGTTTGCTCTCCGCGACAATCTTCGCCGCCCGATCATTCGTGCCATCGGTCAGTTCGGTGAAGCCGCGTACGTCGGCAAAAAACACCGTGATCTCGCGGCGCGAGCCGCCCAGCGCCAGCGTTTCCATCTTCAGAACTTCCCTCGCCACGTGCGGCGAAACCATTTTGTCGAACACCGACATGACGCGGCGGCGCTCCCGTTCCTCGAAAACGACCCGATAAGTCACCAGCAGCCCATGCTGGACAAGCATGGCGCCCAACACGGGGAGGACCAGCGGCACCCAAATCCGAAACTGGACATAGAGGAAAACCCCCAGACCGCAGTAGGCCAAGGCCAGCAAAAGAACTCCGCCAGCGGCCGTGAAAGCCCGTAACCGCCAGGTGAGCACGGCGGTGAGACTGCCCAGCAAGACCACCAGCAGACAATCGGCGGCCATGGATGTTCGGCGGACGAACCGTCCCGTGATCAAAGAATTGGCCACGTTCCAGTGTTTGCTGACGAGCAGAGTGTCCTTCTCCAACGGCGTGGCGCCGCGGTCGGTCAGGTTGTTGCCCGTGGCACTCGAACCCACCACCGCCAGCCGGCCGCGCCAACGGTTCGTCAGTCCCTCCTCCCGGCCCTCGGCACGGGCCACGTCCTGGGCCAAGAGGCTTTCGATGGCCTCTTGCGTCAAGCGGCGGTCGTTCGCCGGCAACTCCCAGTTGATATAAAGGTAACCCTCCCGGTCCACGGGCAGCACCCGCGTCTCGCCGTCAGGACCGGGAATCGAGATGCGGCCCCGCTTCAGGTTCACCTCCGCTCTGGCAAGCTCGAGTCGAAGCTGTTGCGCCGCCAGGACGATTCCCATGTGCCACACGCGTTCGTCCGTGAACGCCCTGGCTTTCGGCGACAAACCAGCCGGGAGTTTTTCACCACCAAAGTCCGCCAGTTCGAAGTGGTTGTCGGCATCCACCGGGACTTTGACTTCCTGGCCGTCCGAGCGGGTCAATACGATCCGCCCCGGCTCGACCCGCGCCTTCGCCAGATCGAAGCCGAACTCGACTTCGGCCTGCTTGAAAGCCGGATGCCATCGGCGATACACCCGGAATGCTCGGGCCCGCCGCAGGACACCATCCGGATCGCGGTCTGCCGAGATGTCAGCCAGCGCCAGAGTGTTCGTGGCGAACAGTGGGTGCGGCAGCACCGCGTTTTCGGCGGCAAGAACCACCCTGCCCGAGCGATGAAGCTGCCAGGCAAAGAAATCGTCGGAGTCCACGATGACGAACTTCTCGCCCTGTTCCTCCATCGCCGTGGGCGCATCACCCGGGTGCAGCTTCTCCAGGAAGCCGGTGATGTCGGACCAGCGATCCGTTGACACCAGCACCGGGGCATGGTCGGTCCGCCGCTCGGGAAAGAGCACATCGAACGCGACGACCTGTGCCTCCTGCACCGACAGTTCGCGAACCAGCCGTCCGTACACATGCGTGGGCCAGAGCAGGCCGTAGCTTTGTCCCAGCAAGCCCCGGTTGAGCGCGGTGACGCTCTCATCATCAATGAATATGAAACCCAGATTGGTTGCCGCCGGCTGTGGAAAATGCTGGGCGGCGCGCACACGCCAGTCATAAGCCAGCCGCTCCAGACGGTCCACTGGGCGGAGATTCACCAGACGCGCCAGACACACCGACGCGATCACGGCAACCGCGATCAAAACCGGCGCGTGCTTGACTGGCTGGAGCTTCACCGGGGCGAACTAAAAACAAAAAACCAGAGCAACTCAAGGCTGCTCTGGTTTAGGGAGTGATGATTTCGTTTACTCGCCGTTGCCCTTGCCGTCCGGTGGGTTGCTGTTCGGAGAGCCGTTTTCCACCTTCGGCGAGACATAGTAAATGGTCTGGTCAAAGACGTACTCAATCGTGGTGGAAACCGGAATGAGACCCAATGCCGCCATCTCACGCAACGCCGCCAACTCAGCGGCCGGAATCTCAGTCTCAGTCCCAGTCTTGATATCGAACCGGTATCCTTGCCGCACCTCACGGGTTGGCAACGGTTGGCCGGCCGGATGGCCCGGCGGCTCCCATGCGATGACTACTGTTCCCGAGAGCACCGAAACAACTCCGTCGGCCGTCATGGAGAATGTGGTGCCGCGAATGCCCGCCACTCCGTTCGGGATCTTGACCTCGAACCGTGACGCGGCTGATTTTCTGGAGACGTCCCCGAAAAGTTTGCCGCTGCGCAGATCAAGCTGGGTTTCGGTCACCTTGTCGGCGCCGGTGTCAACCGAACTCAACTTGTCAATGGCCACCACCGTGTCCGCGACGAGACGAATGACATCCTGACGAGCGGCCAGCTTGCCACCACCGGCACCCGCACCGGCACCCGCACCTGCCCTTACCGGGGCAACTCCACCCGGCGTCACCGCCGCTCCGGCGTCGCTAAAGACGATGTCCACATACGAACCGCCCGCCGTCTGAACGATCGCCCCTGCGCGAAGGACATCGCCGACCTTGAGCGGGCGCCAGATGTTGTTGCCGGAAGAAACCCGAGCGGCGCCTTTGATCTTCGTCACCGTGCCGACGCGCTCCTTTGAAGATTGTGCGGTTGCGGTGGTGACCATCGCGAGGGCCACGGCACACGCAGCCAACCAAGTTGTCAGTAATCTGATCTGTTTCATAGGCATTCCTGAATGACGAACTTTGTTGTTCCGGGAGTAGTGTAAGATTCTGACCTTTAATGTCAACCGAATATTCTGGTTAATTCTCGGGCTGGTCGGGTTGCCCGCTTTCAGGCGCGAGAAACGGCTCGACGGGGGTTGCCGGCGAATGTCGAAGACGGCCACGCCCGGCCTCCATCGCGCTTTCCAGCAGCCGCTCCTCCACAATCGCCAGATAATTCGTGGCGATTGCATTACCCCGCCACTTCAGCCGCAGGGACCGTTCCAGCCAGGGACGGGCGGCGGCATAATTCCCGACCTGAACGTAATGCCTGCCAATGTGAGCCGCCGTCCAATAACCATTTGGGTCCAGTTCATCGGCCTTGTTGAAATAGCTCTCCGACTCCTCAAACCGCTCCAGAAAATCGAGGCACATCCCGTACCCCATGTAGTTATAACCGTCGAAAGGGTTGGTTTGGATGCCCCGGGCATACCATTCCATGGCCCGCTTGGCCGCCGCCTCATCGCCGGTCTCAAAGCTGATGATGCGGTTGGTTTCGCCGAGCGAGTAGGCCGTCGCGAAATTCCTCGGCTCGATGGCGAAGGCCCGCTCGAGCATTGTCAATTGCGCCGGCGAATAGGCCTCCGCCTTGGCCGCACGATCCAGCCAGACGTACTCGCGGCCGGAGCGCACTTGTTGCTGGCCAAGAAAGAGTATTCCCGCCACCAGCACCACACTGGCAATAATTCGTCCCCGGAGGCGTGCCGTGAACCAGTAACGATCTGTAGCGAAGCGCAGGTGACTGCTCAACATCGCCATCAAGCTGACCGCCAGGATGGCGTTGGCGGGGATGTGCATGTTGTAATCAACCAAGGAATGGATCATCAACGCCAGCAATCCCAACGCCGCCCCAAGCACGAAGGCGAACTTGTTGCTTAAGTTCGTGCGAAACTCCTTTTCGGAACGTCGAACGTAACGCCAGCTTTTCAGCACACCCGCGAACAGAGCGCCCAAAGCCGCCAGCACGAGAGCGGCACCCAGCACACCCCAATCCGCGAGGGTGTTGAGGTATTCGTTGTGAGCACGGTCAGGACGCAATTGCACCGCCTCCGGTCGGTAGGCGCGAAACCGGTAATCGTAGTGCCCCGGACCGACGCCGAACCACACATGATCGCGCCACATCTCGGCGGCGGATCGCCATAACTCGTACCGCACGCTCAACTCGGGGTTCTTGCCATCATCCAATCCTGCTTGTAGTCGCTCCTTGAAGAACTGGGTTTTCGTAACAAAGAAACCACAGGCCGCCACGAGCAACGCCATCAACACCAGCGCGGGAATGCGATAACTCCGGTGCAGGGCCAGTACGCCGAACAGCACGACCAGCGCGCAGCCGGCGGAAATCCAGCCGCCGCGCGAAACGGTCACTCCCAACCCCGCCACCATCACCAGCGCCGCGTAACCCAGGAACACCCGCGTCAGGGGCCGCGACCGCCCCACCAGGGTGTAGGCCAGACCGAGCGGCAGCAACATCTCCAGGAATCCCGCCAGATGGTTTGGTGAGATATAAGTGCCCGACGCGCGCCCCGGCGTGTGGGCCGTGTAAAAGTGCCACACGTATTGGGACCCGGTGAGAAACTGATAGATCGCGTAACAGGAAATCCCCATCGCCAGAAAGATCAATGTGTAACTGAGGATCTGCGTCTCGGACTGGCCGTGCAGGTTGTTCAAGATGGCGAAGAAGAGGAAGGCATAGAGCAGTACGCGGATCAATTCCTGGCGCCCCACGTACTCGATGTCGCAGGTGAGGTAGCGCCCAATGGCGTAGGCCACGAACGCAAGCACCATCCAGCAGATCGGCGGCCAGAGAAATTGCGTCCGCTCGCTTGCCCAGAGTCGCACCGCCCAGAGCAGCAGCACCCCGAGCGTCAAACCTTGCAGGATGAGAAACTCCAAAGTCCGCACCGCGCCGGTGGCCAGCGGTCCAAATACCAGGATCGCCAGCACCAGCGACAAGATGCCCCGCTCGCACCAGCGGTCCAGTTTTTCACGGTTCATGCCACCCAAGGTGTGGGAGCACCGGCCCCGCCCTTTGTTCCGTCTGAGAGCGGTCTCACCCGCTGCGCCTCGTGCCCGATCAGAACAGGCTGTATATGAACGGCGCCAAGGCCGAGCCTTTGGCGAAGATCAACAACCCGCCCAGCAACATCAGAAACACGACGATGGGCGCAATCCACCACTTCTTCCGCTCGCGCAGAAAGTCCAGAAACTCTTTGATGATCGCCAGGCGTCGGTTCACGGTGACAAATGCTTGGTCATGCTTTCCAACAAACGTTCGGCAACGATCCGGTTGCCTCGCGCGTTAAGATGAACGGGGTCGGCCTCCAAGTAAAGCTCCTTCCCCGCTCCCGCCAGGTCCGGCGTCAGGTCCAACAGCGGCACGCCAAGCCGTTCGGCCACTTCGCGCTTCACCCGCAACACGCGGCTCTCGTTGGTTGAATCCAAATCCGTCACCGTTGGCAGGAACAACACCAGCGGCTCAACGCCATTGCTCCGAGCCATCTGGCACAAAGCTTGAATTGCCTCCCGAAACACCCGGTCAGGGTCTTCCTGTTGCTGCTCCTTGAAAAACTGGTCCTGTTGCGGGTCCACCGGAATGAACCGGGTCCGGTGACGCTGGTAGAAGTCCTGCAACTGCACCTCGATGAAGAAATGGTAAAGCGCAAAGCGCCGCAAAAAGTTCTTCAGCCGCACCCGGCCGAGAAACTTGTCCACAAACTCCCGGCTGTTCTGTTCCGAGAATTGCGTCCACAAGTTCGCCTCCCCCACAATCACCGCGTCCGGCGCCAGCCGCAGACCCTCCTCCCGGAAATACACGAGCATCTGCGGATACGACCACGCGTTGACGCCGGCGTTGATGACCTCCACCTTGCGGTTCGCGCCGACTCTTTGCTGGAGCAGGTCCTCCAGTCGCCGGGAGTACGTCTCCTCGTCACTCAATCCCCAGCCAAACGTCCGCGAGTCGCCGAGGGAAAGGATGCGAAACGTTCCGGCCGGCTTTTCCAACGGGAACTCCGGCCCCCTGGTGCCGTGGGAGTTGATGCGGACCGGCCGGCGGTCCACTTTCGTGAAGCTGTTCTGATTGGGCTTCAGCCGCCAATACAGTTTGCGGTCAGGCGCATAGACTTCCAAGTTGCCATAGCCCATCACCCGCAAGACCACTTCCAGCATCAGTCCGCAAACCAGAAAGGTCCCGCAAAACAGTGCCAGATTCTGCAGCCAGCGCCTCCGGCGTGATCCCGCCGCCGGCAGCCCAGACCCTTCAGAATTGACGCTCATACTCCGACGGCGACCTGGACTTGCGTTCACGCGGCAGCCAGTAGGTGGGCGCGGTTCGGTCAAGTTTCAGGCTGAGAAAATCCTTCCCGAACAGCCGTGCCAACAAGCCGATGGGCGTGATCATGAGGTAAAACAACAGCGTGAGAATGAGGTGCGCCATCACGAAGCCGAGCACGAAGGCCATGCCCATCCAGCCGAGATAAATCCACTTCAACGCCCGCGGCCAGACCGCCCCGAAAACGATCAGGAAAACTCCGGGCCAGAGCAGGTAAGGGTAGTACGGCTTGTGCCGCCACAGGAACAGCAGGCCCAACACCGCGAAAACACTCCCCACCATCAACCCGAATTTACGCAACTCGGGGACGCCCGTTTGCAGTTGTTTGAGATCTTCCCGGATGTTCATGCGGTTGTCAGTGGAACATGGTTGAGGGTCAGCCCCGGCGGGCACAAGCCAAATGTCGGCCAACTCGCGCTTCTGTGCGCATCTCAGTTGATTGCGGCCTGGTATTCCTGGCGTAGCGCAGGTTTCCCAACCTGCGGTATCGCCGACTTCCAGTCGGCGGGCCCAGGCACGGCGTGGCATACCAGGAGTTCGCGGCGTTTGCGGATTGGAAATCCGCGATCCGGCAGACTGGAAGTCTGCGCCACAGCATCGCCCCGGCGACCTCCTAAAAGAAAGTGAGATGCGCCCCGCGCTTCTGCCACCCGGCGAAATCCTTGAGCATCACTTCAATTCGGCTAAGATGATGGCGCATGAAACTACTGTTTACGCGTTCCCACTGTGCCGCTGGCCTGTTCGTCGGTTTCCTTTTCGCCCTTTGCGCAAATCACTCCTCTGCCGACGAAGCCCGGCTGCTGCGCTTCCCGGCCATTCACGGCGATAAGATCGTCTTCGGTTACGCGGGCGATCTCTACACCGTCTCGGCGAAGGGCGGCCTGGCCCGCCGTTTGACCAGCGACCCCAACAGTTATGAGATGTTCCCGCGCTTCTCGCCGGACGGAAAGCACGTGGCCTTCACAGCCCAGTATGACGGCAACACCGAGGTCTATGTCATGCCCGCCGACGGCGGCACACCCCGACGGCTGACCTATACTGCTACACTGGATCGCGATGACGTGTCCGATCGCATGGGGCCGAACAACATCGTGATGACCTGGCGCGACAACGAAACGGTCGTCTATCGCTCGCGCCGCGCGCAATGGAACGCGTTCAAGGGAGAGCTGACGCTGGCACGACTGAGCGGTGGCGTGCCGGAAATTCTGCCGCTGCCGCGCGGCGGCTGGTGCAGCTTCTCGCCCGACGGCAAGCAACTGGCCTACAACCGCGTGTTCCGCGAGTTCCGGACCTGGAAGCGTTATCGCGGCGGCCAGGCCGACGACATCTGGCTTTACAATTTCGAGACCAAGGAAACCACCCGGCTCACCGACGATCCGGCCCAGGACATTTTTCCGATGTGGAAGGGCAACCGCATTTATTTCGTCTCTGAACGCGACGAGAACCGGCAGGCCAATCTTTTCGTGCTCGATGTCACCACGCGCGAAGCCCGGCAACTGACGCGTTACACCGAGTTCGCCGTAAAGTTTCCCTCGCTCGGCGATGACGCCATCGTGTTTGAAAACGGCGGCTTCATCTACCGCTTCGACCTGGCGACTGAGCAGGTGGTGAGGGTTCCCATCGAGATCAAGGAAGACTATGCCATCGGGCGGGGCGGATGGCGTGATGTGTCCAAGGAGACGACCGCGTGGGATATCGCGCCGGACGGGGCGCGGGCGGTGATTGGCGCGCGGGGCGATGTCTTCACCGTGCCGGCCAAGCACGGCCCGACGCGCAACCTCACCCAGTCGCCCGGCGTGCATGAGCGTGACGCCACCTGGTCGCCGGATGGACGATGGATCGCCTACCTCAGTGATCAATCCGGCGAGGACGAAATCTGGCTGCGCCCGCAGGATGGCTCAGGCGAGGCGAAACAACTCACCACGGACGCGGACACCTACAAATACGCGCCGGTGTGGTCGCCGGACTCAAAACACCTCGCCTGGGGCGACAAGAAGAACCGTCTCCAGTTCGTGACGGTGGAAACCAAGGCCGTTACGCTCGTGGCGCAATCGGAGGCCTGGGAAATTCATGATTTTGCGTGGTCGCCTGACAGCAAATGGCTCACGTTCACGAAACCGGAGGTGCGGCGCTTTCCGAACATCTACCTCTACGGGCTGGAAGCCACAAACACGGTGCAAGTGACGGACGGCTGGTTCGCGGTGGGTTCGCCGGAGTTCAGCAGCGACGGCAAGTATCTGTTCTTTGTCTCGGCGCGCTCCTTCAACCCCACTTACGGTTCGACCGAGTGGAATCACATTTACTCGGACCTCCAGCGCCTTTACCTCGTCACCCTCGCCAGCGACACCAAGTCGCCCCTCGCCCCGAAGTCCGACGAGGTGAAGATCAAGGAAGATAAACCAGAGGAGAAACCCAAGGACACGCCGCCCGACGTGAAGGCCGACGAGAAGGAGGCCAGGAAGGACGACACCAAACCGGAGGACAAGCCGGACGCCAAGAAAGAAGGCGAGAAAAAGGACGAGCCAAAGAAGATCGTCGTGAAGGTGGACCCGGAAAACCTGCAGCAACGGATCACCGTGCTGCCGCCGGGCGCGTCCAGTTACCGCAACCTCACTTCCGTGGGCGACAAGCTTTACTACCAGAAGAAGGACAAGCTGTTCGTCTTTGAATTGGAGAAGGAAAAGGAAACCGAGATCGGCGATGTGGCCGGCTACCGCGTCTCTGCCGACCGCAAGAAGATGATGGTCCGCGCGGGCGGCGATTTTGCCATCGTTGATTTGCCCTTGGGCAAACTCGACCTCGCCGACAAGAAGCTCAACCTCGGCGATCTGAAGGTCACCCTCGACCGCCAGGCCGAGTGGAATCAAATCTACGCCGAATGTTGGCGGCAGATGCGCGACTTCTTCTACGCGCCCAACCTGCACAACGTGGACTGGCCGGCGATGCGCAAACGTTACGAACCGTTGCTGGCGCACGTGCAGCATCGCGCCGATCTCACTTACCTGATCGGCGAACTGGTGGGCGAACTCAACGCCGGTCACGCCTACGTGGGCGGCGGCGACATGCCCCGCCCGGAACGCATTCCCGTGGGTCTGCTCGGGGCCACGGTCAGCCGGGACGCCAGCGGATTCTACCGCATTGACCGCATTTTGCGCGGCCACAACTGGGACGCAAAGTATCGTTCACCGCTGACGGAGATCGGCGTGAACGTGAAGACCGGCGATTTCATCGTGGCGATTGACGGCAAGTCCACGCGGGACATGGCGGACCTGTATGCCGCGCTGGTCGGCAAGGCCGGCAAACAGGTCAAACTGCGCGTCAACGGCGAGCCGAAGGAGGACGGGGCGCGCGATGAAACCGTCATCCCCGTGGCGAATGAGCAACCGCTCTATTACCTGAACTGGGTGCTCGACAACATTGAGACGGTTGAGAAAGCCACTGACGGCAAGGTTGGCTACGTGCATGTGCCGGACATGCAGCAAACCGGCCTCAACGAATTCACGAAGTTCTACACGGCGCAGCTACACAAGGAGGCGCTGATCGTGGATTGCCGGGGCAACGGCGGCGGCAACGTTTCCCCGATGATCATCGAGCGCCTCCGGCGCGAGCCGGCCATGTGGACCATCGCTCGTAATGGCAGTGTCAACGTGGATCCCACCGGCCAGGTGCTTGGCCCGAAAGTGCTGCTCATTGATCAACATTCGGCCAGCGACGGCGACATCGTGGCCTATCGCTTTCGCAAACACGGACTGGGACCGATCATCGGCCAGCGCTCGTGGGGTGGCGTGGTGGGGATTCGCGGTTCGTTGCCGCTGCTCGACGGCGGCACGCTGAATCGCCCTGAGTTCAGCCGCTTCGATCTGGAGGCCCGGGAATGGATCATGGAGGGCACGGGTGTGGAGCCGGACATCGTGGTGGACAACGATCCGGCCCGGGAATTCGCCGGCATGGACGACCAGTTGCTCCGGGCCATCGAAGAAATCAAGCAGGCACTGGCCGCAAATCCGGTGAGAATTCCGGAAGTTCCCCCGTATCCGGACAAACAACGCTGAACCGGCGCTCAGTCGAGTTCAAATTCCTTGAGCCAGTTGATGTCCTTGTCGAGCGGTTTCTGATCCTTCTTTTCGAGTAAGAAATTGCCGAGCAGCAGGTAATCCATGTTCGTCCGCATGAAGCAGACGTAGGCGTGTTCCGGCGTGCCGACAATGGGTTCGCCGCGTACGTTGAATGACGTGTTGATGATCACCGGGCAGCCGTACTTCTCGTCGAACTTTTTGATCATCCGGTAATACATGGGGTTGTGGTCCTCGGTCACGGTCTGGACGCGGGCGGAATAATCCACATGCGTCACCGCCGGAATCGTCGAGCGGATGGCCAGCAGTTTCTCCAGACCGAAGCGCTTCTGTTCGTCTGCTGTCATCTCGCGCTGACGTGACTTCGCCACCGGCGCGACGAGCAGCATGTAGGGGCTTTCCTCCCGGAGGTCGAACCACTCGGCGCATTTCTCGCGTAGCACACTGGGAGCGAACGGCCGGAAGCTTTCGCGGAACTTGATCTTGAGATTCATCACCTCCTGCATCTTGGGCGATTGCGCGTCGCCGATGATCGAGCGCCCACCCAAAGCGCGCGGGCCAAATTCCATCCGCCCATAAAACCAGCCGATGACTTTCTCCGCCTTGATGAGGTCGGCAATCTTCTCCGGCAACTCCGCGTCGCTCAACTCGGTGAACGGGATGTTGTTCCTGGTCAGATAGGCATGGATTTCATCGCGCGGATGTTGGGGGCCGAGATACGATCCGCGTTGCGCATCATGCACGCCGTCGGCCTCGCGCGGGTGGCCCAACACCTGATGCCAAGCGAACAGCGCGGCGCCCAGCGAACCGCCGGCGTCGCCGGCGGCGGGCTGAATCCAAATGTTGTCGAAGAGGCCCTCGCGGAGAATCTTTCCGTTGGCCACGCAGTTCAACGCCACGCCGCCGGCCAGACAGAGATGCCTGAGGCCAGTCTCCTTTCGCACATGCTTGGCCATGCGGAACATGATTTCCTCGGTCACGTCCTGGATCGAACGCGCGAGGTCCATGTCGTGTTGCGTGAGCTTGGATTCCGGCTTGCGCGGCGGGCGACCGAACAGCTTGTCGAAGTTGGCGTTCGTCATCGTCAGCCCGACGCCGTAGTTGAAATACTTCATGTTGAGGCGGAAGGAGCCGTCCTCTTTGAGGTCAATCAACTCGCGTAGAATCAGGTCCACATATTTCGGCTCGCCGTAGGGCGCGAGGCCCATGAGCTTGTATTCGCCGGAATTGACCTTGAAGCCAGTGAAGTAAGTGAACGCCGAATAAAGCAATCCCAGCGAGTGCGGAAAGTGCAGTTCCCCGAGCATCTCAATCTTGTTGCCGCGCCCGACGCCGTAGCTTGTCGTCGTCCATTCGCCCACGCCATCCACGGTGAGAAACGCCGCCTCGGGATACGGCGACGGAAAGAACGCGGAGGCCGCGTGCGACTCGTGGTGTTCGGGGAAAAGGATCTTGCCGGCGAATTCTGGCAGCTCGTGATGAATCAGCGCTTTCATCCAGACGCGCTCGCGAATCCACAGCGGGATCGCCATCAGGAATGTCTTCAGCCCGGCTGGGGCGTAGGCCAGATAACTGTGCAGGATGCGGTCAAACTTGAGAAACGGCTTTTCGTAGAACGCCACGTAATCCACCTGTGCCAGCGTGATGCCCCCTTCGCGCAGGCAGTACTCAACGGCGTGCTTTGGGAACGCCGCGTCATGCTTCTTGCGCGTGAACCGTTCCTCCTGTGCGGCGGCAATGATTCGCCCATCGCGCACCAGGCACGCCGCGCTGTCGTGGTAGAAGGCCGAGATACCCAGGATATTCACGCCCGGTAATCAGCTAAGATACTCCCGCGGATCGGTCACCTTGCCGGTGATCGCGCTGGCCGCCACCGTCGCGGGGCTGGCGAGGAACACCTGCGATTCCTTATCGCCCATGCGGCCGGGGAAGTTGCGATTCGTGGCGCTGATGCACTTGAGGCCCGCTTGATTGATGCGGCCAAACGTATCTACCGGACCACCGAGACACGCGGCGCAACCTGCGTTCTCCGTCATGCGCACGCCGGCGTTTTCGAGAATCTGCCAGATGGTTTCGTTGCCCCAACGCGTGGTCTGCAACTCATGCACGATGTCGGGCGTCGCGGGCACGCCGAACGTATCTATGGAAACTTTCTTGCCGCGCAGCACGCGGGCGAATTCCACGAAGTCACTCGTTTTGCCACCGGTGCAACTGCCAACGTAAGCGCGGTCGAGCTTCACATTGCTCATCTCCTTGGCCTTCTTGCGTTGGCCCGGATCAGGATGACACGCGACGGTTGGTTCGAGTTTCGACAAGTCCACGACGAGTTCATAAACGAACTTCTGGTCGGCATCCAGTTCCACCGGTTCGTAAGACGCGTGCGTGCCGTTCAGTTTCACGCGCGCGTCCACGTATTCCGCCGTGCGCGAATCGAACGGGAAAATGCCGTTCTTGCCGCCCGCTTCGATGGCCATGTTGGCGATGGTCATGCGATCATCCATCGAGAGCGATGCCACGCCCGGCCCGTCGAACTGCATCGCGCGATACGTGGCGCCGTCAAAGCCGATTTCGCCGATGCAATGCAGGATGATGTCCTTCGCCATCACGCCCGGCTGGAGTTTGCCTTCGAGGCGGAAATGCATTGTCTCGGGCACTTTGATGAGCAGCTTGCCCGTACCCATGACGAAGCCAGCGTCGGTGTTGCCGATGCCGGTGGCGAACTCGTTGAACGCGCCAGCCATGCAAGTGTGCGAGTCCGTGCCGAACAACACTTCGCCCGGACGCGTGTGCCCCTTGGCCGGCAACGCTGCGTGACAGACGCCCGCGTAGTTAGAGCCGTACTGGCGCTTGAGGTTGCCCTTGGTCGGATCGTATTTCCACGTGCCATTCGGATCGTCAATCACGTCGTAGAAATAGGGCAGCCCCTGCTCACGGGAGAATTCGCGCAGGATGTCCACGTTGCGGTTCGACTTGGAGTCGGCGGTGAAAATGTAGTGATCGGGGATGATGACGACGCGATTTCGGTCCCAAACCCTGGCATCTTTGCCGAACTCGCGTTTGAACACGCCGATGGTCCCGGGTCCGCACACATCGTGCGTCATGAGCACGTCGGCCTTTACCCAGACATTGTCGCCGGCCTGCACACTGGCTTTGCCGGCAGCGCGGGCGAGGAGTTTTTCAGTGAGTGTCATAGGAGGAATCTAGCGCGAATGTTTACCGTTGCGCCTTCTTGTCGGAGCGGGATCGAGCGAAACGATGTGCAAGGAATCAATTTCCTGGATTGAAT
>WYBW01000015.1 GCA_011525685.1 Verrucomicrobiia bacterium | reverse complement strand
TGAGAACGCCGAAGCGGGCGGCGTGAACAGACAAAAATCCGGCTGAGATCACGCGTCAAATGGGAATACCGAGTCATTAGAATGAGTCGGGCCTCAAAAAAGGCCTTTGTTCAACAACCTGCTAGCGCCGGAGTGGGATTGGTGATGGTGGTAAGCAAGACACGATTCGTGCTGAACAAATAAACGGCGCCCGCTTCCGTCGCGCCGGCATTGTCGTCCGGAGCGCCGATGATCACTCGATCAATCCCCAGTGCTGCCACAGCCTGGCCAAAGCCGTCGGCCGCTCCAGGGGTGGGATTAACGAAGAGGGGTGCTCTCACGGTGAGCAGAGCCGGCATGCTGGTGATATTGCCGTTTGGACCGCTGACGACCACCGTGTAAAGGCCGGCGTCGGCTTGGGACAAGTTGGACAGGGTCAATGACGAATTGGTTGCGTCCGTCATGGCTGCCCCGTTTCGATACCAAGAGTAACTCAGCGGCGGTGTGCCGTTGGCCGTGACTTGAAAGGTCACATTCGTGCCCGTATTCAAATCGCCCCCCACGGGTTGTTGAACTATGTATGGGTCAAGCACCACCAGTGTCGCCACCACGCTGTTCACGCTTCCAAAACTGTTGCTTGCCACCAAGGTGTAGCTGCCTTCATCAGCTTTCGACAAACCCGTCACCGTCAGGTTTGGGCTGTTCGCACCTGAGATATTCCCCGTGTTGCCCAAGGCGACGCCGTCTTTCCGCCACTGATAGCTCACAGGTTCGCTTCCGCCTGCCGCAGTAAAGAAGTTGGCAGTCGTGCCAAAGTTATTCGTACGGCTGGCTGGTTGGGAGATCATCACAGGCTTTCCTTGGTAGTCTTCCACATACCAGCCGGAACCTTTGTCATCGCCGGAAACATGACCGCGCCCGCGTAGAGTGACGTTGGCCGGCAACAATGCTCCGGTCAACTGCCAGCCGCCATTGATACCTGTGCCAGTCCCGAGGCTGGTCCAGGCCGATCCATCCACTGAGTAATCGAAAGTGGTGCGCCAGAATTCCGGGCTGGTGCCACCCCGCAACCAGGTCATTGTTGAGCCGGCGCGATCAAGCGACTGGGTTGCACTTTCGGTATTGTTGAGCCGCGCGATCCGGTTTCGCTGCTGACCTAGTAATCCAGTGAAGTTACCGCCGGCCAGTATCTTTCCATCTGGTTGCAAGGTCAGACGTGTCACAAAACTGTTGGGCTCGGGATTGAACGTGAAGTCGAGCGATCCGTCTGTCTGAAATCGGGCCAGGTATGGTTGGACCTGCTCATTCACGAGATAGAAATAACCGCCGGCCAGGATTTTCCCGTCTGCTTGCAACGTCAGTGAATTGACTGTGGCATCCAGTTCGGGGCTGAAAGCGGCGTCCAAAGTTCCATCGGCACGGACCCGGGCAATGTTAAGTCTTGGTTGCCCGCCTAGCATGTAGAAGCTTCCAGCCAACAAGATTTTCCCATCCGGCTGCAATGCGAGCGAGAACACTGTACCATTGGCTTGAGGATCGAACGTGGCGTCCAGCGTGCCGTCGGAATTGAGCCGACCGATATTGGTTCGGGATTGTCCTCCCAAAACCTCGAAGCTCCCACCGACCACAATTTTCCCGTCCGGCTGCAAGGCCAGACAATGCACGGAGTCACCGAATACTCCCGCTGCGCCCGTGTTGAAGGATGCGTCCAGGGTGCCGTCCGAATTAAGCCGACCGAGGTTGGTTCGGGATTGTCCACCCAAGCTCGAAAAACTACCACCCACCACGATCTTGCCATCCGGCTGTATCGCCAGGCAACGCACAGGAGGCCTAAAACCTCCCGCGACACCCGGGCTGAAGGATGCATCAAGGGTTCCGTCTGGATTGAGTCGGCCGACGCTTGTGCGCGCTTGTCCACCTAGAGTGTTAAAATTTCCACCCAACAAAATTCTCCCGTCTGGCTGCAAGGCCAGGCAAAACACATCCCCGAACTGGTCGGTCACTGGGTTGAACGTGTTGTCAAGTGTCCCGTCTGCGTTGAGCCGACCGAGATTGGTGCGCGACTGGCCAGCCAGGCTGTCAAAATCTCCGCCGATAAGAATACGTCCATCCGGCTGCACAGCCATGGAATGGACCTCGCGGACCAGGCCGCCAAGTCCGATGGAAAGTGCATGGTCGAGTGTCACCGCATTCACGGTCAGCGCCGCAGGCGCACTGGTAATACTCCCGCTCGCGTTAGAGACAACGAATGTATACACGCCTGCGTCAAATGCGGAGAGGTTCAGCAGCGCTAACGACTTATTCGTTGCGTTGGGAATCATGGTGCCATTGAGGTGCCACTGATAACTTAACGGCGGTGTGCCGCCCGCTTCCACTTCGAGTGTCACGCTCTCGCCCACATTCCGGCGCACGCTGCCGGGATTCTGGGTGATGAAAGGATCATGAACGGTGAGCGTCACCATTGAACTGGTCACGCTACCAAAGACGTTGGTGATTACTGCATAATACAGACCAGCATTGGTTTTGGTAATTTCTGGCAAGGTTAGAAATTGACTCGTTGCCTCAGGCAACTCGATGCCATCGTGAAACCACTGGTAGCTCAACGGCGGCGTGCCTTCAGCATTCACCCAGAACGAGACGTCGTCTCCCGCATTGCGATCCTCGTCGAACGGCTGTTGAGTAATGTATGGATCATGGACCGTAAGCGTCACAACCAGACTCGTCACGCTTCCGAAAGAATTGCTCAGAATGACGCTATAGCTGGCTTCGTCGTCGCCTGAAACCTGGCCGAACATGAGGACGCGATTAGTAGCGCCCGTGAGGTTCCCTTGATCTGTCAGCGCGATCCCATTCTTGAGCCATTGAAAGCTCAGTGGCTCGGAGCCAACGCCGGATATCTCGAAAACGGCGATGGTCCCATAGTCGTTTGTGCGGCTGACCGGCTGCTCAACAAACACGGGCCTGCCGAAATAGCTCTCGAGGAACCAACTACTGCCAGCAGCTCCGGCTGAATATCCCCTTACCCTGATGGTCTGATCTGCTGAAACTGGAACCGAAGACTTTTCCCAACCACCGGCAATCCGAGTGCCTCCGCCCAGATTCGTCCAAGGCACATCATTCGCGCCGACATCGAACGCAGTATGCACCACCTCTGGACTTGTGCCACCACGCAACCAGGTTATGGTCGAGTCGGCGTGGGTAAGAGACTCGGTAGCCGGATCGGTGGACTTAAGCCTGCCAAGGGAGCTACGCGGCTGCCCTTCCAAGGTGGCGAACCAGCCGCCGACGAGGATTTTCCCGTCTGGCTGGACTGCCAGTGAATCCACAAGATTGTCCGCCCCAGGATTCAACGTGTTGTCGAGCGTTCCATCCGCGTTGATGCGACCAATGCGTTCTCGCTGATGTCCACCCAAGTGCATGAAGTTGCCGCCGACCACAATCTTCCCGTCAGTCTGGACTCCCAACGCAGCAACCGCTCCGTCCGCACCCGGATTGAAGGTGACGTCCACCGTGCCGTTCGTGTTGAGCCGACCGATGTTGGCGCGCGACTGTCCACCCAATGTTGCAAACTCGCCGCCAACTACTACCTTCCCATCGGCCTGCACGGCCAGGGAGGACACGACAGAAAATGCTCCTCCACTAGCGCCAGGATTGAAAGCGGTGTCCAGGCTCCCATTTGCATTGAGCCGGGCGAGACGGTTGCGCGCTGCACCGGCCAAAGTGGTGAAGTCCCCACCCACCAAAATTTTTCCATCTGCCTGCACTGCCAATGTATTCACGAAGCCACCCGCCCCGGAATTGAGAGTCGAGTCCACGGTGCCATCAGGATTTAGCCGACCAAGGCGGTTTCGCCCTTGTCCGCCCAAGGTGGTAAAGTCACCGCCCACTAGTATCTTTCCGTCTGCCTGCATCGCCAAGGCATACACTGGACCACCCGCCCCAGGATTAAACGTTATATCCAAGGTCCCGTTGGGATTAAGCCGACCAAGGCGGTTTCGTCCCTGTCCAGTCAAGGTAGTAAAGTCACCACCTACCAAAATCTTTCCGTCTGCCTGGACTGCCAGGGCAGATACCGGACCATTTACCCCTGGATTGAAAGAGGTGTCCAAGTCACCGTTGGGATGAAGCCGGCCGATGTTGTTCCTTGACTGCCCACCCAGAGTGGTGAAGGTGCCACCCACGAGAATCTTTCCGTCTGCCTGAACCGCCAAGGCATACACCGAAGCAAAACCAAACCCAGTGACACCGGCAACGAAATCGGCATCCAGCAGCGGTACATTCACCACCAGCACAACCGGCGCGCTGGTGATGCTCCCAAGTGTATTGGTTACCACGACAGTGTAACTTGCCATGTGATTGGTTTGGACGTTGAGAATCCCGTAACTGCTGTTGTTGGCACCGTCCAAGGGTGTCGTATCTCTAAACCACTGGTAGAATAATGGAGGCTCACCAGAGGCAACCACATCGAAAGTAACGTTCGCACCTTCGGTGACAGTTTGACTTTGTGGTTGGATTTGGATGACTGGCGGCCCGCTTGCCTCCGCGAAGCTGACCACATCCACCCAGCCTCGGTCCTCACCAAAGCTCTCACTGTTGTCCTTCACGTAGCGCCAGCGCAAGGTTTGATTGCCAGTGACCAAGTTGTAGGTTTTTGGCTGCCAGTCCACGTTTCCGGAAATTCGTCCGCTTTGCAGAACGCCGTTCAGGGAGAATTCAAGATAATCCCAATCGCTTTCCGATGAAACTTTCCACCTGAAAGTCAGTTCCCCAGGCCCAGTCACCGTGGTTTCTAGCCACGACTCCTGACTATTCCCGATCACGCCGCTTTGGGCGGCGTCCACGCCGTCGAACGTGGTATTCGTCTGGCCGATCCAAGTCGCATTGCCGCCGGTGGTCCAGGTTAATTGGGGTGCGTCCACAGCGTCAGCAAGGCTCACTGATTGGGCACGAACGGAGTTGCCAAGGAACGCGCAGAGGACCGCGACCACGGTTGTAACCAATAAAATGCGAGGAGTCTTCATGGTCAGTCAGAGGTTCCTTGGATGGTGCGCTTGTTCATGGGATCAAAACTCATAGCCGGTGGTCGTTTTCGCTTGCGACCTCTCTGACATTCAGAACTGAAAGGTCAGATAGAGTTTGAGCACCGGCCAGAACTTGATGTCCTTCAGTTCGTCCTGGATGTCCTGCCGTTCCTTCTCCAATTCGTCAGTCGGGATGCCGCCGGTCGGATTGCTGATGGAGACATCCCAGGTGCCGGTGAAAGCGACCCCGATGTCCCCGCCCAACGCCCAACGCCTGGCCTTGCCAAAGTGCAGGAAATTGCCGCCGATGCCGATGTAGGGACAGACATCCTCCTGCGTCACGCGGAAGCTGAGTTGTTCGCCCGGGTAGGTGATATCGTCAATCTCCACATCGCCGCTGGAGTTGCCGGTAAACTCGTTCTGATTGAACAACACGCCGGCACTAATGCGGAACGAGCTGTTCTTCCAAGGGTGGATGTCCAAAGTCAATGGCTGGGATTGCAACTGCAACCGCGCGTCGTAGGTCGTGATGGATTCGTCATCTTCAACTTCAAAGTCGGGAGTTGTGTATCGCAAGTAATGCATCCCGCCGCGGATGCCGAGGCGGGGGAGAAACCGCCAGGCCACCGTGCCGCCGAGGCCGGTCGTGCCCGCTTCAGCATTGATGCTGATGGGATAGGGTTTCACCCGCGCCGCGTCCTCCTCCTGTCCGTGAGTGTGTAAGGAGACAAAGAGGAGAAGCACCACGATCATGGAGACCGGTTTATGGGGTTTCATTTGGTTGGATTTGTTGACGGATGGGTCGGGTTTGCAGGCGCGGACAGCGACAGGATTCATCTGGGTGGTATTGAGAATGAAATCGCGTGAATTGCATAGATGGGTAAATGCCTCTGGCCGATAGAGGCAAATGCCTCCTGCCTGGCGGCGCGGAATTGGTTCGACTCGCCACGGTCCGTTTCCGTAGAAAGTAGAAGCGACGCCGCGTCGCTTGCCGTGGCAGCGACGCCATCGTCGCCAGTTCGCGGCAGTGAACCCAGCAGGGATCCACAAACTTACGACGGGGGCGTCGCATTCACCCTGTGGCGACGAGGCGTCGCCGCTACCAGCTCTCGCCTCAACGGAATCGTCCCGGCTCAGGGAGCCGCTGCAGAAGGAAAAGGACAATGCAATCTTGGCAACCGGCCAAAGACTGAATGCCTCTTGGCGGGAGAGGCGAATGCCTCCTGAGGATAGAGGCAAATGCCTCCTGCCTGCGGCGCGGAATTGTTTCGACTCGCCACGGTCCGTCTCCGCAGAGAGTAGAAGCGACGCCTCGTCGCTTGCCGTGGCAGCGACGCCCTCGTCGCCAGTTCGCGGCAGTGAACCCAGCAGGGATCCACAAACCTGCGGCGGGGGCGTCGCATTCACCCTGTGGCGACGCGGCGTCGCCGCTACCAGCTCTCGCCTCAACGGAATCGTCCCGGCTCAGGGAGCCGCTGCAGAAGGAAAAGGACAATGCAATCTTGGCAACCGGCCAAAGACTGAATGCCTCTTGGCGGGAGAGGCAAATACCTCCTGCCTGGCGGCGCGGAATTGGTTCGACTCGCCACGGTCCGTTTCCGTAGAAGTGAGGCGATGGCCCTCCCAATTCACCGGCTGATTCGCGGTCGCCACGCGGCGTGGTTAACGCTGGTGTGCGGACTGGCCTTGACCGCGGTATTGGGATGGGAGCTGCACCGCGAAGCGGTGAAAATGGACCGGCAACGGCTGGCCATGCGCGTCTCAGAGATTCAGGGGCAACTGGATGCGCGTCTCGAGAAGAGCGAGATGTTGCTCAACAATCTTCGAGATTACCTGAGGTGGAGCGGGGAAAGTCGCGAGAGGGTTTTTCAGCGCTGGTGCTACGAGAACGGCTTGATCGACAATTGTCCCTGGATTCTCGGCATCGCGGTGGCCACGAACCGGAATCTGAGGCCGTTGCCAGAGCACTTGCCCAAGGCAGTGGACAACTGGACGGAAGAAGACGGAATGAATCTCTACCAAGAGGCGGTGAACCGCCCGATCGAATGTGACCTCGCCCTGAAGAGCGAGCTCAAAAGCGGGAATCAGTTTCTGGCGGATTATGATCTGCGCAAATCCTTCCGGGATAATTCGGAGCAGGAAACACTTCACAGCCATGACAGGCTGGCAGTGGTCATACGCAATTCCAGTTTGGGAATGAGCGCGCGTGATATTGTGATGCTGGACCCGGGCAGCAACTCCATCACCGGCACCTTGTTTTATGTGCCGATTTACCAGCCCGAGTTGTCCGACTTTCTTGCTGAGCAAGTGCAGGTGAATTTGCGAAGCTCCAGTGCCCGCTGGCTTCTGCTTTCCGCCCTCATCGTGGCCCCGGTGGATTTCAAAGTTTTGGCCGAGTCGGTTTGGGATGGGTCTCCCGCCGACCTCGGGCTGGAAATTTTCTCTTCCACCAACAACCTGACGGCCGAAACCTGGATGAACGCGACGGAGGGCGGTCCGCGCGCCGCGGATCCTCGATTCAAGGCCTACCTCACCCATCGCCACATTTGGCCGATGTATCGGCAAAGATTCTCGATCTTTTTCTACACGACTTCACTGTTCGAGGCCCAATCACCGCGCCGACTGGCAAAGGTTGCCATGTTTGCCGGGACAGTCCTGACCTTGCTGGCGTCGGCGCTGGTGGGTGTCGCGCTGCGCGCCCGGAATCGGCAGGAACTGATGACCGAGCAGATTCGCGAGGCGCGCGATGCCCTGGCCGCCGCGCAACAGGAGCGGAACAAGATCAGCCGCGATTTGCACGATGGTACCATTCAATCGCTTTACGCGATCCAACTGGGGTTGGGGCATACGCTGGAGAAGCTGGAGGCCGAACCTGCCAAGGCCGGCCGCGAATTGTCGGCGGTGCGGAAAGAGGTGGACACGGTGATTGCTGAGATTCGGCAGTTCATCACGTCGCTGGTGACGTCGGAAGCGGCGCCCGGCAAGCCCGTGGATTTCTGCGCTGTGCTGCAGGCGCTGGTGCAGAGGGCGCGAGCCGGCACTCCCGCGCAGATTGCGTTGCAGTGCGATCCTGTGGCCTCCGGGCGACTCACCAGCGACCAGGCGGTGCAACTGGCCAACATCACCCGGGAGGCCCTGAGCAACAGCCTGCGGCACGCGAAGCCGCGGCGAGTGGCCATTGCGTTGCGCTCGGAGCGGGACTTGGTGGTTTTGGAGATCTCGGACGACGGCGCGGGGTTTGATCCAAAGGCGACTGGCCGGCCTGGAGTCGGACTGGCCAGCATGGTGTCGCGGGCGCAGGAGGTGGGCGGGACCTGCGAGATCCAGTCGTCGCCGGGTCAGGGCACGTGCGTTTGCGTGAGCGTGCCATGCCACGCTCCCGAGTCCATCGAAGCGGAGGAGGCAGACGGTTCAAGCGAGGAATTGTGAAAGCAGAAGACATCATCAAGGTTTTGCTGGTGGATGATCACCCGGTCGTGCGCGATGGTCTGCATCGGATTCAGGAATTGGAGCCGCGCATCGAGATCGTTGGCGAAGCAGCCACCATGCGGTCCGCGGTGGAAGCGGCCCGGCGGCTTGGGCCGGACGTGATCTTGATGGATGTCCGCCTGCCCGATGGCGACGGCATCGAAGCGTGCCGGCAGATCAAGGCGTCCCTGCCGGAAGCCCGCATCCTGTTCCTGACCTCCTACGGTGACAATCAACTGGTGCTGGCGTCCATGGAGGCTGGCGCCGACGGATACCTGCTCAAAGAAAGTGGCGCGCAACGAATCGTGGACGCCATCCATTCCATTCTGAATGGCGGGGCGGTGTTTGACCCCGTCATCACGCGTCGCGCCACGGACAAGTTGCGAGGCAGCGGCGAGGTGAATCCACTGGATACATTGGCGGCTCGCGAGCGGCGGGTGCTGGCCGAGGTGGCCCAGGGGAAAACCGACAAAGAAGTGGCGGCGGCGTTGAATCTCACCACCAAGACCGCCCGCAATTACCTGGACCGCGTTTTCTCCAAGCTCAAAGTCCACAGCCGCACCGAGGCGGCGTTGCTCTACACCCGGTTCAGCGATAAGACGCAGTCGCTGAAATAGGCGGGACGCGCTTTTTGTTCGACAGCCTTTGCCCGCGTTGGAAACTGTGCGGATGCAGACGCGCACTTTCACGTTGGGACACTCGCCGGACCCGGACGATGCCTTCATGTTCTACGGGTTGGCCAAGGGATTGATTCCGACGCCCGGTTTCCAGTTCGAGCACATTCTCCAAGACATTCAGACGTTGAACGAGCGCGCCGCGCGAGGCGAATTGGACATTTCGGCCATCAGCATCCACGCCTACGCCCACGTGTGCGACCAATACGCGCTGCTGCCCAGCGGCGCCAGCATGGGCGATGGTTACGGGCCGATGCTCGTGGCCAGGCAGAGGCTGAGTCGTGACGAAGTCTCGCCGAGAAAAATCGCCGTGCCGGGCACCATGACCAGCGCTTTTCTGGCGCTGCAATTGTGGCTGGGCAAACCAGCCAGCGAACTCAACCTCGTGGTTGTCCCGTTCGACCAGATTTTTCAAGCGGTTCGTTCTGGCGCGGCAGAGGTGGGTTTGATCATTCACGAGGGGCAGTTGACCTATCACAACGAGGGGTTGGAGGTGTGTGAAGACCTGGGAGTCTGGTGGGGCAGGGGAAATGACGGTCTTCCGCTGCCGCTGGGTGGAAACGTGATTCACAAGCGCATCGAACCGGAAACGCGTCGGGAGGTTTCGGACATTCTGACGGCCAGCATCCAGTTCAGCCTCGACCATCGTGCGGAGGCGGTTCAACACGCACTGCAATACGCGCGGGACATGGGGCGCGACCTGGCGGATCGGTTCGTGGGCATGTATGTCAACCACTGGACGCTGGACTACGGTGAACGCGGGCGTGAATCCATCCGCCGCTTTCTTGCGCAGGCACACCAATGTGGTTTGATACCGCGGTTGCCGGCCTTGGAATTTGTGGGCTGAAGTTGGCCTGTCAACAGGGCAGGGGAGGATGCTCCTTGCGACCGGCTTGCAACCAAGATTCTGATTGCTTTTTCCCGTGCCGTGGTTAGGCTCGCTTCCAAGATCAGCCAACAAACAATCGCGCGAGGGCGCGTGTGCTTTATTCGTCAGATGCCAGCAGAAGTTGCCAGAGTCAATCCGACCGCCATGAGGATACTGCTTCAGGAGAAGGAAACGGGCCTCTATTTGAAGGACGTGGGCAGTTGGACGCCGCAGCCGATGGCGGCCATGGATTTTCTCAGTTCCACCAAGGCCATTGATTTCTGCGTCACGAACCGGATTTCCGGAGTCCAACTCGTGCTCAAGTTCGAGGAGCAACTGCACGACATTGTGCTTCCCATGGTGACGGACCGGCGCTATCACAGCCCGCAGTCCGGAAAGGAAGTTTGATGGACTGGATGGTGGTGGTGTTCGCGCGGCGGAGACCCATGCCAAGTCCATCCGGGCAGCCGCCATACCCGTCCAACTTGTCCGCCGGTTCGTTCCGCCCGCCACCGCGTCGGCGGAGTTCTCGCAGCGCGAGACCCGCCAGCAGTCGGGGAACTTTCAGGATGCGCGGCTTCCCGAACGAAGTTGGCTTGCGCGCCAGTCCGCCTCCGCTACCATGTCAACCATGACCGACACATCAATTGACGTGATGAACTCCACCCGGATGGCGGAACTGGGCCGGCGGGTTCTTCGGGGAGGGGACATCTCGCGCGAAGAGGCGCTCTGGTTGTTTGATTTGGAAAGTTCCGCCGACATCCATGACTTGCTGGCCTGGGCCAACCGCATCCGCGAACATTTCAAGGGCAACAAGATTCACCTTTGCTCCATCGTTAATGCCAAGGCCGGAGCGTGCTCGGAGAATTGCAGCTTCTGCGCCCAGTCGTCGTTCTACCAGACGGGTTCGCCGAAGTACGGCTTTGTGGATCCCGAACCGGTGCAGGAGGCGGCCGACGAGGCGCGGCGCAATGGGGTGACGGCGGTGGGCCTGGTCGCCGCGTGGAAGGGATTGAACGAAGGGCCGATGCTGGACGAGGTTTGCGCGCGCGTGCGCGAGTTGAAAGCCAGTGGCAAGACCCGGCCGGATGTTTCCCTGGGCATCATCAAGAGCCAGCGCGTGGCCGATCGTTTGAAGGAAGCCGGCGTCGAATGCTACGGACACAACCTGGAAAGTTCGCGGCGTTTCTTCCCCAAGACCTGCACCACGCACACTTACGACGACCGCCTCGAAACCATCGGCTACTTGAAGCAGGCCGGGATCAAAATCTGTTCCGGGGGCATCATTGGCATGGGCGAAACGCGTGAAGACCGTTGCGACCTGGCATTTTCCCTCAAGGAAATCGGCGCAAACGTTGTGCCCATCAACATTCTCAATCCCATCAAAGGAACTCCCTTCGAGCACAATCCGCCGCTGCCCGTGCTGGAGATTCTCAAGACCATCGCCTGTTTCCGATTCATCCTGCCGCGACAGGAAATCATGATCGCGGGTGGCCGGACGGTGAATCTGCGCGAGGCGCAGAGCATGATTTTCATGGCCGGCGCCAGCGCGCTGATGGTGGGCAATTACCTCACCACCTTGAATCAACCGGTGGAGAAGGACCTGCATATGCTCAAAGATCTCGGCTTGGATCCGAGTTGGGACAGCCACGGATTCACCGATCAAGAGACTGGCGGATGCGGTTGCGGGGATGATCAGGTGGAGACCGAAGCGGCCCTGGCTTGAGCGTGCCTTGTCGCGCATAGAGCGAGCCGGACCGCGACGCCGCTTCTGCTCGGTGAGTGCCCCAGCAATACCAATCATGCGACGGCTCGGCAGAAACAAGGGCGGTTACTTCGGCGAGACCATCAACCTCGTCGAGGTCTTGCGCGAGATTGAAGTCACGGCTTCGGCCCACGGCTGGCAGTCCGAGGATTTTCTCCACTTTGGCTCGCTGCGCCTGTTCGCCCTGAATCGGATTGGCGACGCACGCGGGCAGCCGCGCGGGCCGCGGGTCTATCTTTCCACCGGCATTCATGGCGATGAACCCGCCGGGCCATTGGCCGCGCTTCGATTGCTGCGCGAGAACCAGTGGCCAACAGGATGCGATTACTGGTTCTGCCCTTGTCTGAATCCAGCCGGCTTCATCCTGAACCGCCGCGAGAACGACAAGGGCATGGACCTGAACCGGGATTACCGTCACTTGCAATCGGCCGAAATCCGCGCGCACACCGGCTGGCTGGAGCGGCAGCCAGACTTTGACTATTGCTTCTGCCTGCACGAGGACTGGGAGGCGCACGGGTTTTATGTTTATGAATTGAATCCGGACAATCGCCCTTCGCTCGCCGAGCGCATGATCGAGGAGGTCGCCCGCGTCTGCCCAATTGATCCCTCAGAAGTCATCGAAGGTCGCGAGGCGAAGGACGGAATCATCCGGCCCAATTTGGATCCGCAAAACCGGCCCGAGTGGCCCGAAGCGTTCTGGCTGATCACCCACAAGACGCGAATGTCCTACACGCTGGAGTCACCCTCTGATTTCCCCCTGCACACGCGGGTGGACGCGCTGGTGCGGGGCGTGCAGGCCGCACTGCGAACCTTGACGCACTGAGCCGGCGCCAGCGGCTGGCCCTGCGCTATTTCAACGCGGCTTCGCGGCGCTTCATCCAGGCGTTGCCCAGCGCCTTGAGCGTATCCGCCTTGAGCGTGCGTTCGGCGAGCGGAAACACAATTCGTTCCTCCTTGTCGAAGTGCTTCCGGCAGGCGGTCACGGCCTGAGACAAATGCTGGCGCGCCGACCTGACTTGGCGTGTTTTCTGGGCATCCAACAGACTGCGGTCAATCTCATCGTGCTCCTCATGAAACGTTTCACGCTGGCCGATCTGCTCCAGACAATGCTCCAGGGGCGCGATGAAGAGTTCGTCCTCGGTCACCGAGTGCGCCCGCAACAACGTCTCCAACGTCGCGGCCAGCGCCCGCAGTTCCGCCAGGGTGCGCAGCCGCGGCGAGGTCTTCTCAATGTGGTCGAACAGGTTGTGGAAGACGGCGTGTTCGGCCAGCAGTATTTCCGTGATTTTCATGTCCCAAGCCAAAGCAAATTACCTGCCCAGCAATTAAGCGCGTTCACAGGAATTTTCCAGCCGAATCTTGAGATGAAAGATCGCCTCGGGCTGGTTTCTTCCTGAGGTTCAACTCTGGCCGCTGCCTTCTCGCTGAATCAGACTCGAGGACGTGGAGTCGTCAGCTCACGGCGGCCTCTTCGAGAACCAAGTCGCCCGCCTGACCATCCAGCCGCGCGCGCACTCCCAAGGGCAGCGTGGCGTTATGCGCGACGTGCCCGAAGGGCAGCCCCATGACCACCGGAACCTTCAAGGGCAACAAGCGATCCTGCAACACGTCCTGGAGTGTCTGGCGATACTCCCTGCCGCGAGCCGCCTGTGGGTCGGCACAGCCGCGGTTGATCCCGATGGCGATGCCCGCAACCTGTTGAAGCAGCCCGGCGTTGAGCAAGTGAGTCAACATCCGGTCGAAACGATAGGGTGGCTCTCCCACATCCTCGAAAAAAAGAATCCGTCCGCGAAAAGGCGGCTGCCAGCGCGTGCCGACCATGGAACAGAGCAGCGATAGATTACCGCCCATCAACTGTCCGCGGGCTGCTCCCGCGCGGAGGACTTCCGTCGTTCGTGCCCGGTAGCCATTGGTAATGCTGCCGGCGGCGGTGGGTTGGGTAAGCACACGAAGGAAGCTTTCGAGTGTGAACGCGGGCATGTTCGCGTGGGCGAAATCCGGGTTCAACATCGGCCCGTGAAATGAAACCAACCCCGCCTCCCGCCACAGCGCGCAGTGCAGGGCCGTCACATCACTGTAGCCCACGAGAATCTTTGGGTGCGCGCGGATGGTGCGGTAGTCCAGCAACGGCAGCAATCGCCCCGTTCCGTATCCTCCCCGCACACAAACGATGGCGTCCACCCGGCGATCCGCGAACATCGCCATGAGGTCCGCGGCCCGCTCGCGATCCGTTCCAGCCAGGAATCCCAGCCGGCGTCGGACATGTCGCCCCAGCCGGACCTTGAACCCCAAGGCTTCCAGCGCGGCGACCGCCCGATCCACATTAAGGGGCGACGGCGGTGCGCTCGCTGGCGCCACCACGCCGATCACGCCATCCCGCTCCAGCCGTCTGGCACGAATCCGCATCGGCCTAGATGCTTTCCCCGGGCGACACGCGCAAGCCCGAACCCTGCTCCTGTCCCTCGCGCTCCGACTTTAATTCTTCCTGCGACCGAATCAACAGCAACTGCGCCTTCGTCTGCCGGAACACCCCCTCCAACTCCCGGATCAACTCGGGGGCCGCCGCCAGGTCTCCACCCTGACCCAGATCCTCCAGCCGTTGCGCCACCCGGATGATCCCCGAGCAACCCAGGTTCAGGCTCATGCTCTTGAGCGCGTGCGCATGAAATGCCAGCTTCGGTCCGTCCCCGACAAATTCTCCCAATTGGCGGATGCGCTCCGGCCCGCACTCCAGGAAGAGATCAATCAACTCGCCCACCATGCCCGCGCCTCCCGACCCGGGCATCGCGCGCAATTCAGCCAACACTCCCTCGTCCACCAAGCCGGCTGACAACGACTGCGGATGCCGCAAAAAATAATTTGTATCGAATTTCCGCGATTTTGTCGGTCCCCACCGTTCCAGCACCGCCTGCAGTTCCGCAAACTGCACCGGTTTGGAAATATAATCATCCATGCCTGCCGCCAGACACCGCTCCCGATCCCCCAACAACGCGTTCCCCGTCATTGCCACCACCACCGGCCGTTTGTCCCGCGTCCAGCGCTCACAAATCACCCGCGCACACTCCAACCCATCCATCACCGGCATTTGCACGTCCAGGAACAACACATCCACCGGCTGGCGTTCCAGCACCCGCAACACTTCCGCTCCATCCCGCGCCACCTCCGCGCGATACCCCAACCGTCCCAACGCGCTCAACCCCACCTTCTGATTGATGGGATTGTCATCCGCCAACAAAATCCTCAAGGGCAACCGCGTCGCGAACCCCGCGTCCAAGCCCGGGGCTCCGCTCGATCCACCCCGCCGCTCCCGCACCACCTGCACCCCCAAGGCTCGGCACAACCCCTCCAACAACACCGCAGGCCGCACCGGCTTATGCACGACGACCGACACTCCCAAACCCGCCGCCCTTCCTTCTTCCCCGCGCAGCCGCGCCGACGACATCGCCACCACCGGCACCCATCGCCCCGATCCCCACCGCCGCAACTCCTCCACCAACCTCACGCCACCGCCGCCCGGCAGTTCCCAATCCACCAGCACCGCATCGAACCCGGCGCTTGTTTCCGATTCCAAGTGTGATTTCGCTGCGACGGGTGGCGCCGGGCCAGCGGAGGGATCGCCGCCACCAGCACCGAGCGCAGCCATCTCCTCTGACTCCGCAAAAGCCGCCTGCCTTACCCCCAGGCGCGTCAGCGCCTCTTCCCGAGTTGACGCCTCCACCACCACCATTCCCCAGCTCTCGGCGCGACGACGGAGCAAGCCCCGCAGCGTCGCGTTATCCTCCACCACCAGCAACCGTCGCCCGGCCAACCCCGCCTGCCGCCCCTGCCAACTGCAAGGCGCACTGCCGCCCGAGCCTTGGGCCAAGACGGTGAAATGAAACGCCGCGCCCTGGCCCGCGTCACTCTCCACCCATATCCGCCCGCCCAGCAATTCCACCAACCGCTTGCAGATCGCCAAACCCAGACCTGTTCCCCCGTAGTGGCGCGTGGTCGAGGCATCCACCTGCTGAAAACTTTTGAACAACCGGTGCTGCTTTTCCAACGGAATCCCGACCCCGGTATCTCGCACACAAAAATGCAACAACCACTGCTCCGGATGCACCACCTCCCGTGTCCCCTCATGCCCCGACTCCAACTCCCGCAATCCATGCGCCGCCGGCGTCACCTCCACCACCACTTCGCCCGTCGCCGTAAACTTCACCGCGTTGCCCACCAGGTTCACGAGCACCTGCCGCAACCGCGTCACATCGCTCACGACCACCCGCGGCAACCCCTCATCCACCACGTAGCCCAGATCCAAACCCTTCTCCGCGGCCTTGCCCGCCAGCAGTTCCAACGCTTCTTCCACGCACCCGTGCAACTCGAATGGATGATGCTCCAACTCCAGCTTCCCCGCTTCGATCTTCGAGAAATCCAGGATGTCATTGATGATGGTCAGCAACGCCTCGGCGCTGCTTCGCGTCCCCTCCACGTATTCGCGCTGTTCGTTCGTCAATTCCGTGTCCAACAACAGCGAGATCATGCCGATGACCCCGTTCATCGGCGTCCGGATTTCATGACTCATGTTCGCCAGGAATGCCGACTTCGCCGCGGTGGCCTCCTCCAGCTTCTGGTTCAAAGCCAGCAACTGCGCGTTGTTGTCAATCAACTGCTGCTGGCTTTCCCGCAAGGCCCGATACGCCGCGTCGCGCTGCAACTGGTTCAAATACGCCCGCGAGTGATACCGGATGCGCGCGATCAACTCGATCCGGTCGGGCAGTTTGACCAGGTAATCATTCGCCCCGATCGCGAACGCCTGCCCCTTCACTTGTGGATTTTCGTTCGTGGAAAGAACAATGATGGGAATGTCCTTGGTGACGGGATTGGCCCGAAACTGCCCCACCAGCGTCAAACCGTCCACCCCCGGCATGACCAGGTCCTGGAGGATCACCGTGGGCCGCAGTTGCGTGGCCAGGGAAAGCGCCTCCCGCGCGTCCGAACAATAGTGAAAATCCACGTCCGGCTCCGTGGCCAAGGCGCGACGCACCGCCTCGCACACCATGGCCTGGTCATCCACCAACAATACCATGACGTGGTATTCCGGCGGCGGTTGCGGACGGGCCGCCTCCACGTTCAAGGTCGGGTTGCTGTGAGATTGTGGCATAGGCCAGCGGTCAACCGTCTGAGCGCCAAAGCCTGCCGCCAGGTCCGTTTTCCAATCGGCAACTCCGACCACCAACTGGCTGACGGCTCTGCCTCCGGAACTTCGTGCGTATCAACGCCGCAGACCAAGAGGGCCGGGTCAGACTCTGCGACTCAGACTGAGAAGTCTTAGGAGATGCGGAGCGATCTTGTCCAGTGCTAAAATCTCCGTGGCCGCGTCGAGTTCGGCCGCCGCCTTCGGCATCCCATAGACCGCGCTTGTGGCGCGGTCCTGGGCGATCGTGTGGTGACCATGCTCGCGAAGGGCTTTCAGCCCTTCCGCTCCGTCGCGGCCCATTCCCGTCAGTAACACCCCGACGACCTGCCCCCGCCAGTGGTCGAGCACGCTGCCGAAGAATACGTCCACCGAAGGGCGATAGGAGCTTTCGATGGGCAGGCGCGTGTAACCCAGATGCGTCGGGCCGACCAGCACCAGATGGTTTTCCCTTGCGGCCAGGTACACCGTGCCGGACGTGAGTTGATCGCCTTCTTCCGCCAGGCGCACCCGCATGGGGGTGTGTTCGCGCAACCAATCAGCCAGGCTCGCGGCAAAGTGCTCGTCCACGTGTTGCACCACCACGATGGCCGCGGGAAACTCAGCCGGCAAACCGGCGAGCAGTTTGACGAGGGCGCTCGGCCCGCCCGCCGACGCGCCAATCGCCACCAGTCGGTCCTGTCGCGCTGGGCGAGGCGGCAGTCCTGCGCTGCGGCCTGAGTCCCCGCCCACGGCGCCCGCCGGGGCAATCAGTTTGCGGATCGTTTCAATCTTCTTAAGGAGTGCCTGAGCGCCCTCCAAATTGCCGGGGTCTCCGAGCACCGGAGTGTTCACCGCGTCCAACGCTCCCGCACCCATCGCCTCGAAGACTTGCGCCGCGTTGTCGTTCACGCTGGCAGTAACCACCACGATGGCGCAGGGCGTCTCAGCCATGATCCGGCGGGTGGCCTCCACCCCGTCCATGCGCGGCATGATCAAGTCCATGAGAATCAGATCCGGGCGATCGCCGGCGCAACGTTCGACCGCCTCGAGGCCGTCGCGGGCGATCCACGCAATTTGATGTCCGCCCGCGCCGGTCAGGACGCGGCGCATGGCCTCCACGGCCATGAACATGTCGTTGACGATTCCAATGCGCATGACCCTAGTCCTTGAAGCCCGGCGTGTGACGAACATTCCCCGCTTGAGCGTGGCGAGCGGCCGCTACACTTTTCAGGCACCGATTCTCCAGATGAAGATTCATGGGTTGGGGTTTGGTTGTATCTTCACGCTTCCGGTTCGCCAATCAAGTCCAAAACCGCCTGGAGCAGCGTCTCGTCGTGAAAGCTGCCTTTCGTCAGGTAATAGTCCGCGCCGGCTTCCAAACCGCGCAACCGGTCGGTTTCCCGGTCTTTGTAGGACACGATCATCACGGGCAGGGATTTCAGGCGCGGGTCGCGCTTGATCAACGCGGCGAGTTCGATGCCATCCATCCGCGGCATGTCCACGTCGGTCAACACCAAATCATAATGCGTGGCGCGAACGGTGTTCCAGGCCTCCATGCCGTCAACGGCCACGTCCACTTGATAGCCGCGGTTCACCAGAAGTTTGCGTTCGAGTTCGCGGACCGTTAAGGAATCGTCCACAGCCAGAATGCGCTTGGGCGGACGGGCGCTGGTTTCGCCCGCGGTGGATCCGATGCCCGCCGGGTTGCCAGCGGCGATGAATCTTTCGACCGAGCGCATCAGGTCATCCACGTCCACGATCAGCACAGGGGATCCGTCCTCCATCAGCGCGGCGGCACTGATGTCCTGCACCTTGCCCAGTCTGGGGTCCAACGGCTGCACGACGAGCTCGCGCTCTCCCAAAAACCGGTCCACCAGCAGGCCGTAACGGCCCGTGCCGTGGGTGTCGCCTAACACCACAATCGGCAGTTCCGGTCCGGATGGCGGCCGGGCCGGACATTCCAATACCTGCGCCGCGGCCAGCAGGCCGATGGATTCGTCACCGAGTTGAAAATGAGGGCGGCCTTCCAGCGTTTGCAGCCGGTCGCGCGGGAGCTGGAGCGTGCGGACTATTTGCGTCAGGGGAATGGCATAAGGCTCGCCGCCCACCTCGACCAACAGCGTGCGCAGCACCGAAAGGGTCAGGGGCAGGTGCAGTTGAAACCGGGTGCCGCGGCCCGGCTGCGAGCTGACGCGCAGATGACCACGCACGCCCTTGACCATGCTTTGCACGACGTCCAGCCCCACGCCGCGGCCGGAAATCTCGGTCACGGTTTCCCGCAAGGAAAAGCCGGGCAGAAACAGGAATTGCAGCAGTTCAGAGTCCTGCAATTTCTCGGCAACGGAAGGCGTCGTGAGCTTGCGGTCGGTAATGAGCTGCCGAACCCGGCCGGGGTCCACGCCCGCACCGTCGTCGGAAACCGCCACCAGCAACATGCCGGCACTATGGCGGGCTTCGAGACGGATGGTGGCCTCGGGGGCTTTGCCGGCGCGCTCGCGTTCGGCCGGGAGTTCGCAGCCATGATCCACCGCGTTGCGCAGCAGGTGGTTCAAGGGCGCCTCCAGGCGCTCCAGAATGTCGCGGTCCACCGGAGTGTGTTCGCCCACGATTTCCAGCCGCACTTGTTTGCCAAGCTGCCGCGCCAGATCGCGCACCAGACGCGGAAAACCCTTCACCCCGTCGCCAAAAGGGCGCATCCGGGCCCGCAGCACTTCCAGATATAGACGGTTCGTCAGGTGCGCGGAACGGCGCTCGTATAAATCAAGCTCCTCGATGCGCTCCGCCAGAAACAGGCGTGCCTCGGTGACTTGCCGGATCAACTCCTGCAGCCGCCCGACTCTGGTTTCACTCAACGAGACCGCGTTCTCGAACCGGGAAGAATCTGCCGCCTCTCCATGCCCTCCAGCCTGCGCCGTCAATGCCGTATCCGCTCGCGCCAGCACTGGACGCAGGGACTCCAGCGTGCGTTCCATTTCATCCTGCATCCGTTTGAGCCGCTGCATCGCCTCGCCGAAGGGCCGCAACCAGCGCGACTCCACCAAGGACTCACCCGCCAGACCCAGCAGCCGGTTGAGATTCTCCGCCGCCAACCGCAACACGCGATCTCCCTCTCCGCCCCTGCCGCCAGCCGCAGTGACGGTCCCCGCTGTCGGCGGGGCTTCCACTTGCGATTGGGTGGTTGCTTGCAGTCCCCGCCCGACTGCCACTGGCGCGCCCGCTTCGGAAGCCGGCAGCGGCATTGTTGCCTTGTTGCCACTCTCCGGAAGCACATGCTCGGCGTGCTTGGCAAGCTCACTCAAAATCGTTTGCACCTCGGCTTCGTGCGTTGCATCCCCTGCGTCGGGCTTCTGCGCAATGCTCGTCAACAAATCCACTCCTCGCAGCAGTAGATCGTAGGGGAGAACAGGCCCTGCCTTCCGGGATTCGGTGCGCGTGCGAGACACGTCCGATCCCTCGGAAGGTGTGTCACCGGGCGGGTCCTTTGCCAACGCTTGCTCATTTCCGGCGTTTTCTGCCTTTTGCCGTCCCTCGATCTTCCTTTTGGCGGCCACAAAACAATCCTCCAGCGCGTGGGCAACCCGCACCGCCATCTCCACATTCACAATCCGCGCAGCTCCCTTCAGCGAGTGCGCGGCCCTCATCAATCGTTCCAACGGCGACTCTCCCGGGGCGGCGGCGTGGGCTGTGGATTCGTCCGTCGCCGGCTGACCGTTTTCCTGCCGCTCCAGTGCCAACAGCTCGCGCGTCAGGATCGCCGTTTGATTCTCCGTCTCGATCCGATACAGCTCCAGCAAACTCAGTTGGCTCAAATCATCATTCATCGGTCGAACCATCATTCCCAGTCCTCGCCGCGGCGATCGGAGTGCGACCGGCCATGCCAGGTCGTCTTCCTGTGTCGCAGGCATGGTTTCCGCGCGAGGCAAATCTCTGGCCTCTCCCGGCTCATTCGCCCAGCCTTTCGCTGAGGGCGGCAAACAACAGAGCAGGGGAGAGCAAACCCACCGTTTGTTCCCGCCAAAGGAAAACTCGTTCGGTGTAAGCTCGGGCAACGCCCGTCACCGTGGCCGGCGGCTCGCGCAATTCATCCTGCGGCACCCGTTCCATGCCTGCCACTTCCGCGACCGGGAACACCAGCCTTTGTCCTTCCCATCGCGTAACGAGTAACCGGCCGCCGGCACTCAAGCCACGGCGGGCGGATCCCAACCCCAGTCCTGAATCAAAACTTTCGACTCGACACTCGAGCGTCCCGAGACCGGCACCCCGGAGGTAATCAGCGGGTTGCCGACTGAGGACTTTGGACTCAGGATTCGTTTCCGCGTTCTCGATTCCGAGCAGCCGACCCAGCGAGGCGCACACCAACAATTCACCCCGCAGATTCACCAAACCCAACACCAGCCCGCGGCCACGGTGCGGCAAGCGGTGCAGCCGCGATCCTACACGCACTTCAGCCACTTCTTGAAACACTCCCGTCGGCAGCGCCAGCCATTCTTCCCCCAGCCGGAAGATCACCACCGAGGTCCGTGCCGCGCTGCGCGTTCGCGCTTCTGCCGCGTAATGGGCCGTCCAGGCGCGCCGCTCCTCGGCAGACAGCGGCCGATCCAGCAATTGCGCCGCGGCTGCCGCATATACTCCGCAGTTCCGGCAATGCGTCACCCGGGCGAGTTCCCGGCAGCTCCCATTCCCATTCACGCCGATCGTGTTCCAACAATCGTAAATCGGGCTTGTCGCGCCCGCGTCCACCTTGACCACCTCGCTCATGCCGGTTTGCCTCCCGCAACTCTGGTCGCCTGGTCCACCGTCCGTTCCTGTTGTTTCGTCGCCCGTTTGAGCCGCTGTCGCAGCGTCGAAGCGCCGGCTGAATCCCCGTTCTTTTCCAGGAGCAGCGTCATGTGCAGCAGGGTTTCGTAGTGGTTCGGTTCAAGATAAAGGGCTTTGCGATAGTAGTCACTGGCATTTGCGTCGCCGCGCGCGTCGCTCAACAACCCCAGCAGGTAATAGGCTTGGGCGCTCGGGCCGGAGCGGCGCAGATGCGCCTCGCAGAGCGCGACCGCGTCCTCATGCCGTCCCGCATCAGCCAACTGGCGGGCCGCCTCCAGTTCGTTCGGTGGCGCGGGCGTGCGATGCACTCCGGTGGAGGCCCGGGCCGGCAGTCCCGCGGCCGGCGCATCGGCCTGCGGCGACGCTGCGCGTTGTGCCGTATCGGACTTGGACCGGACCGACGAGCGCGACGAGGACCGAGGCGGAGACGAGGTCACGGCGGGCGTCGTCATTTTGCGACAGGCAAATGACATCGGCAGTTGGGCGCTGACGAAACCGTGACCGGTGACCAGCGGCAACTCGGCCGGACCGACAAACAACACTCCGTCGTCCGACAGCAGGTGGTGCAGCTTCTCGAGGGCGCGAACTTGCGTCGCGCGGTCGAAATAGATCAGCAGGTTGCGGCAAAAAATGAAGTCGTACGGCGGGCTGTTCGCGAGAAAGCCTTCGTCCAACAGATTCTCCTGATGAAAATGCACGCACTGCCGGACGATCGGATTCAAGACGTATCCCCCCCGCGTGTGACGAAAATGCCTTTCCCGAAAACTGAGATCCTTGCCGCGAAACGAATTCCGACCATAGACCGCGTGCCGGGCGCGCTCCAAAGCGCGCTGGGAAATGTCCACTCCGTCTATAAGAAAGCGATGGGGCAGCAGCGGGACATCCAGCAATGCCATGGCCAGCGAGTACGGTTCCTCACCGGAGGAGCAGGGGATGCTCAAGGCGCGGAGGGTGCCGGCGGAATGCTGCGCCAGCCATTGCGTCGCCATCTGCGCAAACACCGTGAAAGGCTCGCGGTCCCGAAAGAACCACGTCTCCGTGACAACCACGGCTTCGATCAAATCCGCCAGCGCGGTCGAGGAACTCTGGAGCAGGCGTTCATAGTCCTCGGTCTTGCTCAAACCCAGTTGCTTCATGCGCAGCCGGACCGTCCGCTGGATCATGGACGAGCCAATGGAGGCGGCGTCCAAGCCGATGGCCTTCCGGAGCAGGCTTTCGATTCGCGTCATGTCACAATGGGCGGCACTCACCGCGATTTGTCGGGACCATGGCGGTGCGGGTCAACGGCCCGCTTCGACGCCACCGTCTGCCAAGGGTCTGGTGTCAGCGGCTGCAAACCTGGGTTGATCCGCAGAGGCAAACAACAACTGGCGTACGCTCTCGCCCAGGAGTTTCTGGGGGTGCAGCAGTTGAACCACCCCCCTTTCATCCATCAGGACCGGACCCAGGCAGGATGCCGAAGTCAGGTTCACTCCCAGGTCTTTGAACTCCTTGGCGTCGCGTTTCATCATGGCGGTGGCGCGCTCGGCAATCAATCCCAGCAGCCGCGGGCGACCTCCCTCCACATCGTAGTCTATCACAATGATGCGCGTGCTCAAACGCGCCTGGGCCGGGCGTCCGAACAACAATTCGCACAGATCCACGGCGGGTACGGGCTGGCCGCGAAAAATGAACAGGCCGGCCACGCCCTTGGGCGATTGCGGAAACTGCTTCAGCGCCAGCAGCGGCACCACCTCCACAATGCGGCGGGCTTCCAGCGCATAACGGTCGTTGCCCAGTTGGAACAACACGAACAGCATGGCCTCATTTGCTCTCCAGTTTGAACCGGGCCACGCTGGTTTGGAGTCCCCGCGCGGCTTCGTTCAATTGCTCGATGGCCACATTGGATTCGCGCAGCGACTCGGCGGTCTGGTGCGCCGCATCGCTCAACTGGGTCAACGTTTCGCTGATCTGCTGGGCGCCCGTGGCCTGGGCATGCATGCCCTCGCTGACCGTGTGGAAACGAGGCGAAAGCGTCTGCACCTGGTGGATGATCTGTGCCAGTTGCGCGCTCACCTGGCGGATTTCATCCACCCCGCGGCGCACTTCCTCGGAAAACTTGTCCATGCCCATGACTCCCGCAGCCACGGCGGTCTGCATTTCCTTCACCATCTTCTCGATGTCGTAGGTGGCCACCGCGGTCTGGTCGGCCAGGCGGCGGATTTCCATCGCCACCACGGCAAAGCCCAGGCCGTATTCCCCCGCCTTCTCGGCCTCGATCGCGGCGTTGAGCGAGAGCAGATTTGTCTGGTCGGCCACCTTCGTGATGGTGGTGACCACGGAATTGATGTTGGCGGTCTTCTCGTTCAACACGGCCAGTTTGGCGGTGATCGAGCCGGAGGCATCCATGATCTGCCGCATGGTGGATTCCATGCGCGCGATGGCGGTCTGACCGCTGTTGGCCAGTTGGGCCGTGTCCTCGGCCACTTGATTGACCTCGTGCATGGTCTTGTCCAGTTCCTTCGAGGTCGCGGAGATTTCCTTGGAGGTCGCGCCGATTTCCGCCGTCGTGGCCGCAATCTGGTTGGTGGTGGATTGCTGCTGGCGGGCGGTGGCGGCGATTTCCGTGGCGGTCATGTTTACTTGAATCCCCGAGCGCTGGACGCGGCCCACCAGCACCGACAACTCGTCGGCCAACCGGTCCAGTCCGTCACCCACAATGCCGAATTCATCCTTCCGGTTCATCCGCAATCGCTGTGTGAAATCGCCGCCGCGCATCCGCTCCAAAGCCGCCACCAACTGGTTGAGCGGCACGGTGACCGCCGTGGACTGGACGCGCGCCGTGAGCAACGCGCCGATGAAGACCACGACCAGGCACACCAGGCCGATGACCGCGGTGGTTTGAGCCTGATTGGCGTCGCGCTCCGTGAGGGCGCGGAACTGGCGCTTGAGGTCCGCCAGCAATTGCTCGCGCCGCTCCAGCATCGGCCCTCCCGCGTCACGATAATAAGTGGCCGCTGAACCGGGATCGGTGCTCACCAGTTCCAGCACGCGGGTGTGGAGCGGAATCAAGGTGCGGGTGGTGAAGTCCTCCAGGTTCTGCAACGTGCTGATCAATCCGCCCTCCCTGCGGAACTGGGTTTCGACATTTTCAAGGGTATAGAGCAGGTCCTTCTCCGCCTCGCGCAACACGTTGGTCAAGGACTCCCCGCGCGACTGGACGGCGGAACTCGCCGTGATTCGCGACAAGGCGTCGTGCATCCGGGTGAAGTTGTACAGGATGCGGTAATTGGCCGCCTCCATCACATCGCGTTTGCGCCCGGCATCGGACAACCCGCGCTCGATCCACATGGCCAGAGCGCCCGCCAGCAGCAGCAGGCCAATCAAGACCGCCTGAGTGGTGTTCAACCGGCGCCAGATGGACATTTTCATGAGCGCAAAATGAGCTAACCTCGTTCGGCCGAATCAAACCGCACCAAGGCAGCCAGCTTGGGAGCGAACCGCGAGTCAATTCGGACGCCGAACCCGCGCGAAGTCGGACGGCCCAGCCTCCGACCTGCAACCGGGTTCAGTTGGGCTGTCTTGGTGTGGAGCATGCGGTGCAATGACTGCGCAATGATGATGCGCTGCCGGAGAGGAAAAACAAGAGTGTTTGTTGGCGGTTTTTGCCGACGGGTGCATCTCATTTTCTTTTAGGAGGTCGCCGGGGCGATGTCGTAGCGCAGACTTCCAGTCTGCCGGATCGCGGATTTCCAATCCGCAAACGCCGCGAAATCCTGGCCTGCCACGCCGTGTCTGGGCCAGCCGACTGGAAGTCGGCGATGCCGCAGGTTGGGAAACCTGCGCTACGCCAGGGATGCCAGGCCGCAATAAACTGAGATGCGCACTTTGCCAACTCGGTCGGTCGCCGTCGTACGCGCCGCTGCCCGTCAGCGTCGCGGAACGAATGCCGCGAACTGAATTCTCTCACTTCGGCAGCCAGCTTTTCACCGGACCGCCTTGCTTGATCCAGTCCTCGTCGAACACGGCGCGGTTGACCACGGTGCGCTCGTGCGAGGTGAAGATGAGATGGATTTTGCCGTCCGCCGTCTGCACGGCCAGGGGGTAGGCGTAGTCGTACGGGCCTTCGGCGATGTTTCGTTTCCAGGGCCAGTTCCGGTCGTTGTCGGCGGAGAGCGCGACGGTCAATGGGGTGCGATCGTTCATGCTGTCGTTGAACACGAGCAGCAGGTTGCCGCTGCGCAGCCGGATGAAGTCCACGGAGGCGTTGGGATTCGGGAATGGCGAATTGACGCCGTCACTCCAGGTCGAGCCGCCGTCATGCGATTCGGCGCGGATGATCCAGCCGTTGGTGGTGGGTTCGTAATTGCCGCCACGCCGGCAGTAGGCCACCAGCAGATTTTCGCGCAGTTCCACGACCGCCGGCTGGATGTTGCCCGTGGCCGAGCGGATGCGGCCGGTCTGCTTCCATTCCTTTTTCTTCACGTCATAACGAAGGAACAGGCCGCTGCTTTCCGGGCCAACCGACTCGGTGTCATGGCCGGTTTCATAGTAGAGCGGCAGGAGGTAATCGCCGTTGCTCAGGACAATGGGCCGGTTGCAAACCATCATGCCTTCGTCGTTCACAAGTGGAAAAGCGTCCGACCAAGTCCGGGCATTGTCACGCGAAACCTTGGCCTGCACGCGCGAGGTGGACCAGGTGTCGCCGTAACGCACGACGTAGAAAAGCCACACCCAGCCGTCGGGTGACTGCCAGACCACGGCGTTGCCCAGCGAACGGAAGGGATCGCCGGCGATGCGGGTCGGCGTGGTCCACTTGCGGCTGCCCTGCTTCAAGCGCGAGCCGAACACGCCGGTGTCCACGGCATACTCACCCTGGCCGCCGTAATAGACCGCGTAGAGATCGCCATTGGCGAGCGCCTCGATGCGGGCAGGATGCTTGTACGGGCCGGTCTTGATTTCCGGTCCAAACATGCGCTCGATGCGCAGTTCACCGGCGTGGAGAGAATGGAAGGCGGGAGACCACAGGAGCATTGAAACGAGCAACAGCGAGGCAGCTTGCCGGTAGGGCGGCCAGGAACATTGAGGGAACAGGGTCATGCCGTCAGCTTGGGCATGCGGTAACCGGGGAGTCAAGGCTGCGCACACGCAACGGCTATCTGCGGGCGCATCTCAGTTTATTGCAGGCAGGCATTCCTGGCGTAGCGCAGGTTTCCCAACCTGCGGTATCGCTGACTTCCAGTCGGCGGGCCCAGCCACGGCGTGGCAGGCCAGGAATTCGCCGCGTTTGCGGATTGGAAATCCGCGATCCGGCAGACTGGAAGTCCGCGCTACGGCACCGCCTCGGCGCCCCCTGCAAGAAAATGAGATGCGCCCGTTATCTGCTGCGAACGCCAGGCCGATTCTTTGAATAGCCAGTTCTCGCCGCGCCGCTCCAGCACCCCGAAGCCGCCTCGGCCGGAGGCATCAACGGCTCGTGCCGCGGGATCTGGTGTGACAGATTCCGCCGCTCCTGGTCGCGGCACTGAGTTTCAATCCTATGGCGATGAGAAACGATAAAACCGCGCTCCCGTCGGCGGATCGGGATCGGTCCATTCGCGGGAACCATCCGGCAGGATTTGCGGCGTGCCCGGAAGCGGGAACCAGTCTTGGAGGTCTTCGGAGTATTCGGGAACACGCGTTGGCCTCAATCATTTGATTGCTTTGCTCATCGCACCCATTACAAATCGGAATGGATGCAGATATGCGCCGTGCGCCAAAAGTAGTCGGTGTAAAAGTCTTTCTGTAAATTGTCTTCCTTCCCTGCGCCTTGCCCCCTCCGGGGTGAGGCGGAGCGAAGGCGAGCGTAGCGAGCCGAGCGCAGCCGAACCCCGGAGGGGGCAAGGCGCTCC
>WYBW01000148.1 GCA_011525685.1 Verrucomicrobiia bacterium | reverse complement strand
TATCGTGTCCCGCGCATCGCGTTCGTGAACAAGATGGACCGCACGGGAGCGAACTTCGAGAACGCGCTAAACGACATGCGCAAGAAACTGGGCGCCTACGCCTATCCCATCTTTCTGCCCATCGGCAAGGAGGATCACTTCCGCGGCGTGATTGACGTCGTCAACCAGAAGGCCATCACCTACGACTTGAACGACGAGGTGGGCTTGAAATACGAGGTCACCGAGATCCCCGCCGAGTTGCGGGACAGCGCCAAGGCCGCGCTGGCCGAATTGATTGACGCGGTGTCCAACAAGGATGACACCATCGCCGAACTGGTCATCGAGGACAAACCCGTCACGCCCGAGATTCTCAAGGCGGCGATCCGACGCCTCACCTGCAAGATCGAACTGGTGCCCGTGCTGTGCGGTTCCGCGTTCAAGAAACGCGGCGTGCAGCCACTGGTGGACGCCGTCATTGATTACCTGCCTTCACCATTGGATGTTCCGGCCGCCACCGGGGAGGAGCCGGGCGATTCCGAGAAGAAGGTTGAGATTCCTTCTGACGACAACGGCAAGTTTTGCTCGCTGGCCTTCAAATTGTGGACGGATCCGTACGTGGGCAAGCTCGTCTTCTTCCGGGTTTATAGCGGCATGCTCAAAAAGGGCGACACCATCTACAACCCGCGCACCCGGAAGCGCGAGCGCGTCAGTCGCGTAATGATGATCCAGGCCGACAAGCGCATGGACGTGGACGCGGTCTATGCGGGCGACATTGCCGCGCTCGTTGGACTCAAAAACATCACCACCGGCGACACCTTGTGCGACGAGGATTTCGAGGTGTTGCTCGAACCGCCGACGTTTCCCGAACCGGTCATTTCCATGGCTGTCGAAGCCAAATCCAAGGGCGACCGGGAGAAGATGTCCGAGGGCCTGCAGCGTCTGGCCGAGGAGGATCCCACGTTCCGTTGTTTCACCAACGAGGAAACCGGCCAGCTTATCATCGCCGGCATGGGTGAGCTTCACCTGGAGATCATCCGCGACCGGCTGTTCCGGGAGTTCAAGGTCGAGGCCTCCGCCGGCGCGCCGCAGATCGCCTATCGTGAAACGCTGACCAAGGCCGCCGACGGCGAGGGCAAGTTCATCCGCCAGTCCGGTGGTCGCGGTCAATACGGCCACGCCATCATTCAGGTGCAACCGAACGAACGCGGCAAGGGTGTCGAGATCGAGAACAAAATCGTGGGTGGCGCGATTCCAAAAGAATACATCGCTCCGGTGATTGATGGCTTGGAAGAAGCCGTCAAGGGCGGCGTGCTCGCCGGGTATCCGGTCGTGGACATCAAGATTCAAATCGTGGATGGCACGTTCCATGAGGTGGACTCCAGTGAACTGGCCTTCAAGATGGCCGGAATTTTTGCGCTCAAAGACGCGGCCAAGAAGGCCAACGCCATCCTGCTTGAGCCGATCATGAAGGTGGAAGTCACCACGCCCGATGAATACCAGGGCGACTTGCTCGGCGACCTGAACCGTCGCCGCGGCAAAATCGTGGCCATCGAAACCAAGGACAGTTCGACGATTCTCAGCGCCGAAGTGCCGTTGGCCGAGATGTTCGGTTATGCCACCGCCATTCGTTCGCTCTCCAAGGGCCGCGCCGCCTACTCCATGGAGCCGCTCTGCTTCGAGCAGGTACCCGCGTCCATTTCGGCGGAGATTCTGGACAAGGCCAAAGGCAAACCCGCGGCGCGCAGTTGATGCCGGGGTTCATTCTTCCGCCCCGCGACTCGGTGCGGGGCTTTTTTTCTCCCGGTTGCCCGGGTTTGTTCTTAATCTTGCCACGGTGAAAGTCATTCAACTTGTGGCTCATGGTATGCCGGGCCGGTTCGAACATCGCGAACTGTCCGACCCGCAGCCCGGTGAGGGTGAAGTTGTGGTCGAGGTCCGCGCGTGCGGCTTGAACCACCTTGACCTGTGGTTGGAGGAAGCGGGTCTCCCCATGCCGGTTTCGTTGCCGCGGACGCCCGGCTGCGAAATCGCCGGCGTCATTTGTGATGTTGGGCGCGGCGTGAACGATTGGCGGAACGGCGATGCCGTCGCCGTGCAATCGAACATTTTTTGTGGCGAGTGCGAGTATTGCCGGCGCGATGAGCAATCCTTCTGCCTTCGCGCGGAAATGCTCGGCGTGACCCGCGATGGCGGTTTTGCGGAAAAGGTGGTGGTTCCCGTCCGGGCTTTGGCCAGGCTGCCCAGCGGCGTTGATTTTCAGACTTCCGCCGCGTTGACCCTGGCCGGCAGCACCGCCATGCACATGCTCACCAATCGCGCGCAGGTCCGCCAGGGCGACTGGGTACTCGTCATTGGCGGCGCCAGCGGCGTTGGCTCGGCGGCAATTCAAATTGCCAGAAACCTCGGCGCGCGGGTCATCAGCACCGGTTCGACGGAGGCCAAGCGCAAACTGACGCAGAGGCTGGGCGCGGAATCCGTGCTGGACCCGGCACAGCCCGATTGGCCGGCGCAGGTCCGGAAGATCACGAACAAACGCGGAGTTGACCTGGTCGTCGAGCACGTCGGTGGAGAGGTGTTGTTGAAGTGTTTCGAGTGCCTGGCGCGGGGAGGCACGATTGTCACCTGCGGCGCGACGGCTGGACGCGACGTTACTCTCAACCTCTGGCCGTTTTTCGTGAAGCAGCAACGGCTTGTTGGCAGTTACGGACGCGACCGCGCCGATCTTCAGACAACGCTCGATTGGGCCGCGGCCGGGAAACTTAGGCCCGTCATTGATTCCATCTTCCCGCTTGACCGGACGCCCGTCGCCTTCGCCAGACTCCGCTCGCGACAAGTCCTGGGCAAAGTGCTCATTTCGCCTTGCATGCTCCCGTAAGCGTGGCAGCGCACTCTCGTCAACTGACTCGTGCCGTTTTCCATCGCCTCGATTCGACTTTTTGACCGGCCTGATTGAAAGCCCTCTCCACTTTCCTCTTGCCAATTCACACTTTGTATTGCAAAGTGAATGGCATGGAATCAAATTGGGCCACGGAGCACCTGCAGGTTATCCGCACTCTGATGGAACGGTCGGCGGTTTATCGCCGCGCCCTTGCGCCGATCATGCTTTTCAGTGGTGTGATCGGCATTGCTTGGAGCCTAGCGGCGTGGCAGTTCCAAATAACTTCGGCCATTGGATTTGTTCGCTTCTGGAGCTTCGCCGCGGTGGCGGCTTTAATCGGGTCACTTCTGCTGGTACGACGGCAGGCGTTGAAAGATCGCGAGCCTTTCTGGTCGCCTCCGACTCGACGTATTGCTCAGGCGATGTTCTTGCCATTGGCCGTTGGCTTCGTCATCGGGGTTTGCGTTTTTGTCGTTTATGCCAAACCCAGCGTCTCGGATTCTCCCACGGGTAGTCTAGAGATTGAAGGGCTTTATTGGCTGCCGGCGGTTTGGGCGATTCTCCAAGGCTGTGCCATGCACTCGGCCGGATTTTTTGCACCGCGAGGCCTGAGGCTTTTTGGCTGGGCTCAAGCGCTTGCAGGTTGCGTTGTTCTTTTTTGGTTCGCGTGCAAAGACTCCGGCGATTTGGCCTGGTGGATCAGCCATCTGCTCATGGGATTGTTCTTCGGCGTGCTGCATTTGGCCTACGGCGCGTATCTGTATCTGACCGAGAAAGGAAAGAATGTGGCGTGAATCCGGAACCTTTCCTCCAGCTCGATCGCGTGATTCACGAGAAAGGGCGGCTGGCCATCATGTCCATGCTGGCCGCCTCGCCGGAGTTGTCGTTCACCGAGCTGCGCGACGCGCTCGAAATGACGGACGGCAATCTCACCACGCATATCCGGACCTTGCAAGAGGCCGGGTATGTCTCGGTTGCCAAGTCCTACCAGAACAATCGTCCGCTCACGACCTGTTCGCTGACACCCGCCGGGAAAAAGGCTTTCGCGAGCTACGTCAATCTGCTGGAGCAAATTGTCCAGCAGAACAAACCTAGGTAGAAAGTCACCAAACGATTGAACACAATGAAACGAACACGGTCTTTAGCTTTGTATTGCAAAGTGATTGTGCCATCGCGAGCACCCCTTGGCGCGGACTATCAAATTGGTTGTAGCCCGGGTTTCGATACTGGCGAGTCCTTGGCCGTTGCACGCCGAGCCGATTGGGAGATCGGCGATACGGCAGATGGGGAAACCTGCGCCAACCCACGAATCCTATGAGAATCATCCGTGCAGAACATCTGGGCATGTGCTTCGGCGTGCGGGACGCCATCACCTTGGCCCGCCAAACCGCGCAGCATGAGCCACTGACCATTCTCGGCGACTTGGTTCACAACGAAACTGTCCTGGGCGAACTTCGCGCCCGCGGCATCCGGATTCAAAGCGACGCCAGGGAGGTGGCGACTCAAACCGTGATGATTACCGCACACGGTGCTTCGGAGCGGCGGCGGAACGCCGTGCGCGAACGCGGGCTGAATGTGATCGAAGCGACTTGTCCGCTCGTGCATTTGGCTCACCAGGCAGTGGCGAAGCTCGTGCTCGAGGGTTTTCATCCCGTCATCATCGGCAGGCGCGATCACGTGGAAGTGCGCGGCCTCACTGAAGACCTGGGCGAGTTCGACGTGGTGTTGAGCGAGGCGGACGTGCTTCGGATCAAGGAGCGTCCGCGCTTTGGCGTTGCCGCCCAGACCACGCAACCCATCGAGCGCGTGCGTCAATTGGTGGGGCTGATCCGGCACCGCTTCCCAAACTCCGAAGTGCGCTTCGTGGACACCGTCTGCCAGCCCACCAAGCAGCGACAAAACGCCGCCATCGAACTGGCCCAACAATCTGACGTGGTCATTGTGATCGGCGGTGCGCAGAGCAACAACACGCATGAACTGGTCAGGACCTGCAGCCGATATTGCGAGCGGGTTCATCACGTGCAAACGGCTGCCGACGTGCAGCCTGATTGGCTCGCGGAGGCGCGGACTGTGGGGATCACCGCTGGAACTTCAACGCCGGACAACCTGATTGATGAGGTGGAAAGCCGTCTAGGCGAAATATCGAGAATCCGGGAAACCGTCCTGGAGGCACACTCGACCATGCAACCTCAACCTCAAGGAGCAATATGAATGTCGCCAAACAGATCAGTCACTTCACGCGCAATCAGAAGCTCCGCGCCGAGCCGGATTGGCTTGCCCCGCTGGATCTGCCGGCTGGGGTGCTCGCGCCGGTTTTGCACTTCGTCGAACCTTTCCGGTTGGGTGCTGTGAAATGAAGATCACCTTCCGCTGCCTGAACCGGGATCGATGGATCGTGGTTTCGCTTTTCGCCATGGCCATGGCGTGGGTCGAATCCGCCGCCGTCTTCTACATTCGCACGATGGTGGATCGCATCGAACCACACCAACCTGAACCGCTGCCGCTCATCGGCACGCTCGGCCCAGTGGAGCTGGCGCGCGAACTGGCCACGCTGGTCATGCACTTCACGGTCGGCGTGCTGGCGGGCCGGACTTGGCGGGCGCGGTTTGGCTACATGGCCGTCTCGTTCGGCGTCTGGGACGTTTTCTATTACGTCTTCCTGAAAGTGATGTGCGGCTGGCCGTACTCGCTGCTGGATTGGGACATCTTGTTTCTCCTGCCTTTGCCGTGGTGGGGACCGGTGCTTTCCCCGGTGTTGATTGCGTTGCTGATGATTGCCTGGGGCACGCTCGCCACCCAGTTCGAGTCAGTGCCTGCGCCCATCCTTTCCGAGTTGAGGACCTGGAGCTTGGGCTTCATCGGCATTTTGCTCGCGCTTTATGTCTTCATGGCTGACGCGATCCGTGTCGCCGATCAAGGCGTTGAGGTCATTCGCAACGTGTTACCCGCCCGATTCAACTGGCCGCTGTTCTGCATCGCGCTGGTGCTCATGGCCGCACCGGTGGTTCAACTCTGCCGCCAGGTGATTGAACGGCCCACCTTGGCAGGTGTCGAATGAGCGCATCGGATGAATGCTTCAAGTGCCAGCGTGGGTCGGCCGGACTTTCGCACCCTCCTGCAAGGGCGGGCCGACGCGCTGCGGCCATGGACGCAACCCGGCCACTTGCGCGCGACGGCCATGAATGTGGCCGTGATTTTCCTGGGCGCGGGCCTCTACGGCGCGGCGATGGGTTGGTGGCGCGAACCGTTGCAGGGGTTCTACGTCGCCATCAAATTTCCACTGGTCATTCTGCTGACCACGCTCGGCAACGCGTTGCTCAACGCCATGCTCGCGCCGTTGCTGGGGTTGAACATCAACTTTCGCCAGTCACTGCTCGCCATCCTGATGAGCTTCGCGATTGCGGCGGCGATTCTCGGCGCGTTCAGTCCGCTCGCGGCGTTCGTGGTGTGGAACGCGCCGGCGATGACGCCGGATGTGAAATCCACGCTGACGTACGGCGTCATCAAACTGCTGCACGTCGCCGTAATCGCGTTTGCCGGCATCGCGGGCACGGTGAGATTGTTTCAACTCCTCACCCAACTGGGCGGCAGCCAGGCCGTTGCGCGCCGGGTGGTATTTGCCTGGCTGGCGGGAAATCTGTTTCTTGGCAGTCAACTCACCTGGATTGCGCGTCCGTTCATCGGTTCACCGCAATTGCCGGTGGTGTTTCTGCGCGACACGGCTTTCCAGGGCAATTTTTACGAGAACATTTTCCAGACGTTGCAGCACTTCCTTCAGCCTGATTGAACCTCAACGCCATGCTCCCATGAACGAAACGAACCCCACCGGACCGCTGATTCCGCCGCAGATTCCAACTCGCCCCGCGCGTCTGCCGCTGGGCGAGAACCCCGAGGAACGCCAACCCATCCCCAATGTGCTGGCCGCCGCGGAGGCCATGTTGCGTCAACCGCGCCGGGTCATGTACCAGCTTCAACAACCCGGTTCGGGCCGGCTGATTGCCGCGATGCTGTTACTGGTCGTGCTGTGCGCCGCGATTTACGGGGTTGTGGTGGGGACGTTTTCCTACGGTACACAACTGTGGGCCGCGCCGGTCAAGATTGCCGGCGGCCTCCTGGTGTCGGCACTGATCTGCCTGCCGAGCCTCTACATTTTCACCTGTCTGAGCGGTTCGCAGGCGCGGCTGGTGGAAGTCTTCGGCTTGGTGACGGGGCTTCTGCTGCTGACAACGATTCTGCTCATCGGCTTTGCGCCCGTGGCGTGGTTGTTTTCGCAATCCACCAACTCGCTGGCGTGGATGGGCACACTGCATCTGGTGTTCTGGGGCATTGCGACGGTGTTCGGCCTGCGCTTCCTGGAAACGGGCTTTTCGCACTCGAAGGCCCGGTCCAGCGCCGGGCTCAACACCTGGGTGGTCATCTTTGTGTTGGTCGTCTTGCAAATGAGCACGGCGCTGCGGCCCATCGTGGGCACGGCGGATACGTTTTTCCCAACGGAGAAAAAGTTCTTCGTCACGCACTGGGGCGATGCGCTCAAATCTCCGAATGACAAATCGCGGGATTGAGTGCTTGTGCCGGCACTGCCGGGCACGTCCATGTCCTGCCGCTGGTGTCGCAGTGGACGAAGAGGGCCGCGGACGCGCGGAAGGTTCTCGTTGCGTGGCTGGCGGGCAATCTGTTTCTCGGCAGCCAGATTTGCTGGGTGCTGCGGCCCTTCATCTGGGATCCCGCCGGCCCCACGCGCTTCATCGGGCATGAATATTTCCGGGCAAGTTTTTACGAGACCGTATTTGAGGCCGTGCGGAGGTTGATGTTTTCCTGATACCATACATGAGAACAATCTGCGTCATCGTTCTGGCGACATTCGCCCATCGGTTGTTGCTACAAGCGTTGCTCGGCTTGTCCAGTCTGGCGGCCTTTTGCCGATCCGCCTTGGAAGCCGTGATCGGCTTCGGCGGATTCATGCCACTTCACTTTTCCGTTGAACGCCGGCTTGCGCGTGTCCTGGACGTTCTCACCAATCCGGTGCGTTCGCTTGCGCCGGCGCCGGTTTGGGAAAGTGCTGCGGCCTCAAATCTCTTGCTCGGGGTGAACAGCTTGATCTGGGGTGCATGTTTTGGGGCAATGATCCTGGTCATGGTAAGAGCCGCCCGCAAACATGGATCCCTGCCGGCAAAACAAAGTCGGGTTGGCATGATAAGGTTTAATTTGGCAAACCTCCGCAATCTGCTCGTGGATACTGGGACGCTCGCGCCGGCGCTGGCGCTGCTGTTCGCTTCGGCGGTCAGCGTCGCGCTGGTGTTTGCGCGGATGGTCTGGACGGAGCACCTGCGTTACGCCTTTCTGGTCTGGAATTTGTTTCTCGCGTGGCTGCCGCTCCTGTTCGCGCTGCTGGTTTGCGAACTCCACCGAAAAGACCGCACGCGCAACGGGACTTTTGCCGGCCTGTGCGCCGTCTGGCTGCTGTTCTTTCCCAATGCCCCTTACATCTTCACGGACCTCATCCACCTGACGACGCGGTTTCATCCCCATTTTTGGGTGGACCTGACGCTGATCCTGATTTGCGCGCTGACGGGGTTGGTGCTGGGCTTCCTTTCCCTCTATCTGATGCAAACCGTCGTGGCACGAATGTTTGGGCGTGTGGCCAGTTGGGTCTTCGTTGCGGTCATCGCTGGCTTGAGCAGTTTCGGCGTTTACCTGGGTCGCTTCGTCCGTGTGAACAGTTGGGATGTGGTGACACGCCCGGGCAAACTGTTTGACGGCATCCACTCGTGGGTGTCCGACCCGTTCGCGCACTCCACGGCGTTTGCGTTTCCGGTGCTGTTTGCCACGTTCCTGTTCGTCGCCTACGTGATGCTTTATGCCCTGACACATCTGCCGCAGGTGAAGTCAGGCGTTTCTCTTGGCAAGGAGACTCCACTTTGAACCGTGAGAAGCAACTTCGGCGGCGGATCAAATGGTTCACCTGGCTGTTCATCATCGGCCTCGTTCTGAGCGGCGCAACCGCCATTCCACTCAACTGGGAAGTTGGCCTGTTGACGAGCTGGTTTGGCTTGGAAGGAAAAACCAGCGCGACTGCCACTGGCGAACTCGGCCGTTGGCTGCTTGCGGTGCGCGAGGCGTTGCAGGAAGTGAACGCGCAGCATCCGCTGCTGTTCTACGGCACCGACTGGCTCGCATTCGGCCATTTCGTCATCGCCATCGCGTTCGTGGGCGCGCTTCGCGATCCGGTGCGAAACGTCTGGCTGTTCACCTTTGGCATGATCGCGTGCGTGCTGGTGGTTCCTTATGCCCTGATCTTCGGCGCAGTTCGCGGTATTCCGATCTGGTGGCGGTTGATTGATGGTTCGTTCGGCGTCTTCGGGTTCATCCCGCTTTGGCTCTGTCGTAAGTGGACGCACGAATTGGCGCAGAATGCTGAAACTCGAAGCGCGCCCCGAACTGTCTCACAAGCAAGCCCCTTGCATTGAGGATGAATCCAACCGGCAGAGGCTACTTCTCGGGAATCTGTACGGTGATGACATTCGAGACGCCAGTTCGTCGCGGTCCCTTGAGCGTCGGCACGACTGCATACACGCGGTAGCGATAGGTTTTCGCTGGCTGGACGTCGCGATCAACTGCCGTCGTAATGTCGGGTCCACTTTGGCCGATCGCGTTTACGAAATTCTCCGCGTCCATTCCGGCGCATCTTTGGACCACATAGGCCACGGCGCCGCGGTCGTGATTGGTCCAGCGCAATTCCACACTCGACGCCGTCACCTTGACGGCGTGCAAGTCGGTCGGTGCATCTTCCGATGGGGGACCGGGCTGAGGGCCGGCTTGATCTGGCATGGGCTGCATGGGCTCGGGGCGGGGACGGTTTCCCGGCGCATCCAACTGGCTTCGCGCCGAACGGTGGCGCTTTCGAATGAAATCTTCCATGGAAGCCAGGATGTCTTCGTATCCTGAATCGGAGGGTACAGTTGCGCGGCGGGGTGGAAAGGGGTCCTCGGCGAGATCAGCACGAATCTGCTCATGCAGGGCGCGCAGTTTGGGAATCAGAATCTCCGGCTTGAACCACGTCTCCAGAATCTGGTTCGCTTGTTCCCGGTAGGCGCGGAGCAATTCAGCATTCGCGACCAGGTGCTCCATCAGTGGCCGGCCCGGTGCCGGGACGGGCCACGCGGCGTGCCAGCCTTCCAACACCGGGACACGGCCAAACGCGCGGTCGGCAAACCCCACGTCGAGGTCCCACGGAATATAAGTCCACCGCTGATCGGCGGGGTTGCGGTAGAGGTAATAGTTGTGCGGTTGCCAGCCCGTGTATTGGTCGAACGCGCCGGCGAACAGCATGACCGCCGTCGTCTTGATGAACGCTTCGACATCCAGTTGCTGGCGCAACCATTCCTCACCAACGGCAGGCTGGTTGAGGGCGCGGATGATTTCGACCAACTCCGCGTAGGCCCTGCGCTCAGGACCGCCTTCCAATTCAAAAGTCTTGCGGTATAACACCGAATTATCCCCGAGATATTCCAGACCGGCGCCCGGGCCGGACTCGTCCACCTTGAACAGCGCGCCCTGGTCGTTCCCGAAATGCCGCTGGAGAAAATCCTTGTTGATCCGCTCAACGTTTACATAGACGCCGAGGAACTTCTCATTGAGATAAAGCCGCGCATAATTGCAGCGCGAGGCCTTGACCCCGACACCGTGGAGCACATCGGTGATCAGGCGTTCGCTAAACAGACTCCCGAACTGGATGCCGTTGTCCAGGGCGACCTGCCGCAGCCCGGGCAACCGCTGGCCCTTCTGGAATTCGGAGAAATCAATCAGGTAGCCGCGCTTGAACGGCGAATCCGGCATCGAGGAACTACCGCCCTTGAAGCGGACCCCGACATTCGTGAGCACTTGGTCGTTCCAGCGAAAGTTACCCGGCACGTAGATCCGTTGAGGCAGCGCCCGATGCATCCGATCAAGGTCCTCCTGCTTGATTTCCAGATGAACATTCTGGACGACCCCGGGGTCATAAAACCGTCCCGTGACATCGGTCGCCGCCGCAGCGTTGGCAGTTGGTGCGGCCAGGCGCAGCGCAAAGAGTAGCGGCAACCAGCAATGCCCGTTAACCCACGACTGAAGTGAAACGGTCATCGTAAACGTGACTGATCAATGCTAGAGCAAGGCCGGTCATAGTCAATGGATCGGGTGTGCGCCGTGCGCTGTGACAGTACGCACAAAGATTGCTGACAACCGCCCTGGCGATTGTGTAAACGACGACCCATGCCGGCGCCGAAGTTCAAGCCGATCCACCTGTTGCCACTTGATGAAGCGAAGCTGGAAGAATTGTTGCGCGATTTGGAGGGCGGCCTCCGCGGGTTGTGTTCCAACGGGCGCGAGGTCCAAGATTTCCTTTTGCCGGTAATGCGGCAGTCCCTGGATTTTCATCGGCGCGTGGCGAGTCCGCCGCCTTGGCGCGGTTATCTTGGCGTGAAATCGGATGCGAAGCGGCTGGTGGGGGTTTGTGGATTCAAGGGAAAACCCGGTGCGATGGGAGAGGTGGAGATTGCGTACGGAACGGTGCCGGGATTTGAAGGCCGCGGCCACGCTGCCGGGATGGCCGCGGCGCTGGTGGCAATTGCCTTCAAGTCACCGGAGGTCCCGCGGATGGTCGCTCACACACTTCCGGAATGCAACGTCTCGGGCCGCGTGTTGCAGAAAGTCGGAATGACCAACGTGGGCGAGGTGATGGATCCGGAGGATGGAAGAGTGTGGCGGTGGGAAATCCGCCGTCCCAAACCGTCGCCATCACGATGTTGAGCGCCTCAACGGTCCCGCTGGAGGAGAAATTTCGCGAGGGCTTCAAGGGCGACGGCACGGCCTTTGAACAATTCAAGTGCCGCAAAGGCCTGGTCGGTCAGTTGCCTTGCGATCTTCCGTGATTTCTCCAGGCCGACGATGGCGGGATACGTGGCTTTCTGCGCGCGGTGGTCTTTGCCCGCGGTCTTGCCGAGTTGCTCGCTGGTCTGGGTCACGTCGAGGATGTCGTCAATGACTTGGAAAGCCAGGCCGACATGGTAGCCGAAATCAGTCAAGGCCGCGAGCTGGGAGGGGGTGCAGTTGGCGCTCATGCCTCCGAGGCGCACGGAGCAGCAGAGCAGGGCGGAGGTTTTCCGCTCGTGGATGTATCGCAATTGCGCGCGGGAGATCCTTTTCCCTTCGCCTTCGAGATCGGCGACCTGGCCGGCGACGAGTTGGAGCGAGCCGGCGGCGTGCGCGAGTTCCTGGACGATCCGACGATGCGGATAGCGCGGCCAGCCCCGGCATTGTGCGGCGATTTCAAAGGCCTGGGTCAGCAGCGCGTCCCCGGCGAGGATGGCGATGCCTTCGCCAAAAACCTTGTGGCTCGTGAGTTTGCCCCGGCGATAATCGTCGTTGTCCATGGCCGGCAGGTCGTCGTGAACCAGCGAGTAGGTGTGGACACACTCCACGGCACAGGCCAATGGAAGGGCGTCGGCTTCCCTTCCGCCACACGCGGCGGCGGCGGCAAGGCACAACGCGGGGCGCAAGCGTTTGCCGCCGGCAAAGAGCGAATAGCGCATGGCCTTGTGAATGGTGGCGGGCCGGGTATGGGCGGCGGGCAGAAACCGGTCGAGAGCGGCATTGACCGCGGCCGTGCGGGATTCCAGGAAGCCGGGCAAATCAAAGGCGCTGGCGCGGCGTGAAAGGGGATTGGGTGACTTCACCAACATGCGGCGACTTTTTAGGAGAAGGCCGCGCGAGGCGCAAGTTGATTCGATTTTTGCTATTGCCTACAGTCCGGTAATCGCTAACTTAGCGCGCTCGATTTGGATCGAAAACACTTGTGAACGCTGAACTCTGCAAAAAGGCTCTGGAGAAGGTTGGCAACCCCAATATCCTGATCAATTTGGTCTCACGGCGGGTGCGCCAGCTCAATTCCGGTGGCGGTGGCCTGAGTCGGCCCTTGATTTCCGACCCCGGACATCTGGGCGCGGCGGACATTGCCCTGCGCGAGATCATCGAGGAGAAGATCGGTTGGGAACTGCCCGAGCCGGTGGAATTGGTGCGTCCCACCGCCAAAAAGCGCAAGAAGCACTAGCCCGGCGCGGCCCGGAGGGATTTGCTGACACAGCCAGGCCCGCGGAACCGGGGTCTGGCTGTTGCCGTTTATGCCCGACATCGTCACCAACTCGAAAGCCCGGCGCGATTACCACATCCTCGAAACTTTCGAGGCGGGCATTGTGCTGCGCGGCACGGAGGTCAAGGCGTTGCGCGCCGGCAAGGGACAGATCGCCGACGCGTTTGCGCGGGTCGAGAATGGCGAGGTGTTCCTCCACCAGGCGCACATTGACGAATACGCCCATGGCAACCTGCAAAACCATCAACCCAAGGCGCCGCGCAAGTTGCTTCTGCACAAATCCGAAATCCGCAAGTTGTTCGGCCTGGCGGCGGTCAAGGGCAACGCGCTGGTGCCGCTCTCGTTCTATTGGAAGAACGGCCGGGTGAAAGTGGCGCTCGCCGTGGGCAAGGGGAAGGCGCAGTTCGACAAGCGCGAGGACCTCAAGCGCCGGGAAACCGACCGCGAGTTGAAGCGCGCGACCATGCACCGGTTTCGCGGACGGTGAGCGGTTGCGGTGTCCGAAGACGGGGCGGAGGAAAAACTCAGTTGCGGACTGGACGGCGCACGGTCTTTACGGCTTAATAGACGGCGTGCTTGAATCAGTTCGCGAATTCGGGCGTCCATCTCTGATCGGATCAGGACCATCCTCCGGCGGAGGAAATGTTATGTCGAGACTGCTTTTGTTCATCACGGGTTTGGGGCTGGTGTTGTTCGTGGGTTGCCAGCAACCGCGTTACAAGGAATCCCTGCCGGGCGCTCCGGCCTCGCCACCGCCCAAGGTCAACTACAATGAGATGTTCGACGATGAAATCAAACAAGTGATGGCCTTGGCCGATGATGGCCGCTGGGAGGAGGCGTTGACCCAGTCGGCGGCCGTGCTGACGCGCGCGCCCACCAACGCCATGCTCGTTCGCCTTCATAGCTGGGTGGAACAGCAGGCGACAAAGCGGCGAGAGCAGGCGTTGGAGGACAAGATCCGCGAAGTCGAGGCCAAGCGCTCGGTTTTCAATCCCACGATTCCCAGCCTGATGACCGAGGAAAAGGACCGCGGTCTGCCTGCCAGCAAGGACGTCCGCGACACGTTGGACCGCATTGAAAGCACGCCTTACATTCCGGACAGCTACGGCAAGGTCATTCGTGAAAAGGGGCCGCTGTTCGATCTGGACAGTGCCAAAGGCCCGATGGCGAAGGTGCTGGAAAAACAGGTTTCCATCCACCTCGACAACGTGGCGTTGGAGGCCATCATCTTGAACCTGAGCCAGTCCGCCGGCGTGAACATCGTGGCGGACAAATCGCTGCCCGCCCTCAAACAGCAACTCAGTGTCAATCTCGACAACGTGAAATTGGGCGAGTTGCTCAAGTACATTGGGCGAAACTACGAGTTGCAGTTCCAGGTGGGGCCGGAACTCGTGTGGGTGGTGGATGCCAAGGACCCCAAGCGGCTGATGGAGGAAACCCGATTCTACCGGTTGCGAAAGGGATTCCTGCTGCCTGCGCAGTTGGGTGCGGAAGAGGCGATCCGCACGGTCACGGTGGCCAACAATGTCCGCACGGAAAGCGAGACGCAAAAGTTCAAGAAGTTCGTCAATGACGAGGCTCCCGCGCTGCCCGCTCTCGAACGGGCCATCACCAACCTGTTCACCGGGTCCAAGGCCTACATTGACTATGAGCGCAATCTCGTCGTCGGCCGCGGCACGCCGGAGCAGTTGGAGGTTCTGGAGGAGATCATCAAGGAATTCGACCGGCCCATCCAACAGGTGCTGATCGAAGCGCGATTCGTCACGCTCTCCAAGCCCGCCTTCCTGCAACTGGGCGTGCTCTGGGAAACGGGACGTATCTCGACAGGTCCGCGCACGCCGGTGGATTACACGGGCCTGGTTCCGAGCACGAGCATCCCCAGGATGGGGGTGGGTATTTCGGAGGTGTTTACCAACGTGTTCGGTGCCGACACGCTTGCGGCCACCATTACCGCGCTCGAACAAAGCGGGGAAAGCCAGACCCTCAGCGCGCCGCGGTTGACCGTGCTCAACAATCGCCCCGCTTCCATCCAGGACGGCAAGGTCCAGTATTACTACGAGGAATATCAGGTCAAGCAGACCGTCCAGCAGTACTACACTTCGTCCTCATTGGTCCCCTCCGGCAGACCGACCAAGATCACCGCCGGGTCGGAGTTGAACGTGATGGCCAGCATCAGCGGTGATGGCCAACACATCATCCTGGCGTTGAACCCGCGTGTGAACACTGACGTGCAGCTCGTCAAGTTTGCCACACTCACTGAAAGTCAGCCGACTGGGCAGCAAAGCACTTTCGACATCAGTCTGCCCCAATATCGCACTCAGGAACTGGCCACGCGGGTGGTCATCAAATCCGGTGAAACGGTTGTCATGGGCGGCGTGCTCGAACGGGAGCGCTCCACACTGGTCGAGGCGGTGCCCGTCTTGGGCAACCTGCCAGTCTTGGGGATGTTCTTCCGGCGGCGAACCGAAGTGGACCGTCCCCGCTATTTACTGGTGTTTGTGACCGCCACCATCGTCACCGACTCCGGCGAATTCCTGGTTTACGATAACGGGCCCGCCGACAAGAAGTAGCGCGATGGGGGCTTCTTCCAAGTCGAGAACCGAGCGATGGCAACCTCCCGTCCGGCGGGTGCTGGCGGTGGATGCCGGCAGCAGCCGGCTGCGGCTTGCGCTGGTGAGAAGCAGTTTTGGCCGGGTGGACATCCTGCGCACGGAGGTCTTTGATCTTCACGAGGAGGGTTTGGTGGCGACGGAGGAATTGCGCAGTCCGTTGCAGGCCGTCCGGGACGACTGCGGCCAGCCGCCCGTGGCGTTGGCCCTGGCCCAGCACCTCTCCCTGTCCCAAACCCTCGAACTGCCGCAGGCGCCCGAGAGCGAAATCCGCAAACTCATCGAGGACGAAACCGTGAAGCTCGGCGGCGTGAGTGATACCGCCATCGTCCATGATTTTGTGGCCGTGGATTCCCCCACGCCGGGCAGGCGGCAATACTGGGTGACCCTGTGCAAGGAGGAGGATATCGAGGAGCGCGTTCGCCAACTCGGCCTGGAACAGGACGACGTGTGCGAGGTGACCACCACCGCCAATGCGCTGGCCCTGGCCTATCGGGCCGCGGCACCGGAAGTTTCGCGGGCGGTGTTGGTGCATCTTGGCGCCCAAAGCACCGTGGTGGTGGTGCTCTCAGGCGCGCAGGCGGTCTTTGCCACGAGCTTTCCGGTCGGCGGCGATTCATTCACGCGGGCCATCGCCAAAGCCCGCCGGTGTTCGCTCGAAGAGGCGGAAACGCTTCGTCGCCGGGCCGATTTGCTTTCCGGTGAGGACGCGGAGCCGGCGCTGATTGAATTGGTCAACGGTTGGGCAGGGGAACTCCGGCGACAAATCAACGACTACTTCACCCCTCGACAGGGCAGGGAGGACCTGCGCGCGTTCACGATGGTTGCCAGTGGGACCGCGTTCAGCCAGCCGGGGCTGCTCAACTTCCTCGACGTGCAGACTGGTCTGGCCTTTCGTCCCTGGCCCACAGGGGCCGGTCTGCCGCCGCCAGGCTTTGAGATCGCGCACGGCACGGCGTTGCAGGCGCTGGGGTTGGTCGGACGGCCGGTTTCTCTGCTGCCACCCGCCCGGCGGCAGGCGTGGCATCGTCGCTTGACCACCCAGAACCTGGAACTGGCCAGTGTCACCCTGCTGCTGCTTTGCTTTTTCGCGCTGGCCTTCGGCGTCTGGCACAAGCTCTCGGTCCTCGACCGCAACGAAATGCTTCTCACCAAGGCCCAGGCGGCGCTCGAATCGCTGCAAGCCAATCAGGTGCTTACCGGTGATTTGCAGACTGAATATGAACGCCTCCGGCCTCTGCTGGAGCGCCAGCAAAATACCGCCGACACCCTTGAAACCCTCTCCCTGCTCCAGCAGTCCCGCAGCAATCGCACGTTTTGGTACGTGTTGATGGCCGACCAACAAAGCTACTTCAGCGCCGCCGGGACCAATCGCCTGGGGCGGACAAACCTCCCCGCGGGCCCGACACCGAGATTCCCCTTCGGCGACCTCGATTCCTTCCTGGCCGCCGCCGCCGACTTTTCGCCGGCCAAACCGGGATTGATTGCCGAACTCTGTGTGCCTGAGGATGCCGAAAGCTCGCGCCGCCTGTTGAGCCAGATCGTCAACGACCTCAAAGAGCGGCCCCTTTTCAGCCGGGTGGACCTGCTGTCCGATGACCTGCGCCGCAGTCTGGCCGATCCGAAAGTCATTCTGCCCGAGCGGCATTTTGCCTTGGCGCTGGATTTTGCCGCGACCGAATTCCAACCTCCCGCGACCGCCCGGCGTGGACGGTCCGCCGACGGTGGAGGCGTTGTCCGCCCGCCGAGACGCCCGCCTGCGGAGGACTCTGAATCGCCGCCCTGATATGACGTCGCTTCTCCTTCATGAGCGTCGCCGGCGCAGCCTCATCCTCGTGGCCGCGCTGGTGTTGCTGGCGGGGTATTTGTTCGTGCTTCTGCCCGTGAGCCGGCGCGCGGACAAACTGAGCACGCCGCTGGACCAAACCTGGCGCAAACTGGCGACCGCGCTAAACCAGACGAATGACCTTTCGATTGATTTCGTGGGCATCACGAACCAGCTCGAAGCCACCCGGCAGGCGTTTGCGGCGCTGGCCAAAGTCCGGCAACAGGCGCTCGCCCGCGCTGACTTCGGCAACACCCTGCGTGAGCATCTCAATGCGCCCTTTCAATTGGTGGACTATGAAAGCGCACGCGGCAGCCAGCAGGACGCCTTCCGCAAACTGGCCAAACAAAGCAAGGTTGCCATTGCTCCGGCGGTCTTTGACGGCTTTCCCGTGCATACAGCCGACCTCCGGCAGCCGGATTTGCTCTGGGCAGAGCTGGCCATGATCGAGCATTTGCTGACGACGGCGATCCGGTGCAAGGTGACCTCCATTGATTCGCTGCACCCGCACACCGCCTTCACCAACGCGCCCCCGCCAGCCGGGGCGCGGGCGTTGGCGGAAATACCGGTGCGGATCGAGGTGACGGCTTCGGCGCCGGCCATTGCCAGCCTGCTGCAAAGTCTGCCGTTGCGCGCCGCCGAGATGCCGGCGGCGGGACTGCCCGAAGCCCTCCCTGAAAAGCCGGCGCTGTTTCTGGACCGGTTGACCCTGCGCAAGCAATCCCCCGATAAACTGGATGAAGTCCAGGCCTCACTGCGCGTCGTGGGTTTTGTCTTGCGCGAATAGGCCGCCCGCCTGCCAAACTCCATCCATGATTGGCTCCACCCTCAAAAGCCGCTGGTTCGCCACCACCGTTCACGTCGGCCTTTGGATTCTGCTGGCGCTGACACTGCTCCGGCTGGGCGGCGGGTCGCTGCCCTATGTCGAAACCCTGACGCACACGGCTGCCCCCAAAAACATTGTGCCGGTCGCCCGGCTCGAAAACCTGTTTGAAATCCGACCCACCGCCGGGTTGGACGCGGCGGCGGCCGGCCCCAGTGCCTTCTCCACGACTCACTTTGTTCCGCCCAAACCGCCGCCCCCCACGACCCGCAAGGTGGCGGTCACTTATCTCGGGTTTTATCAAACGGGCGAAGATCCGCGCCAGGTGTTCGTGCAAGTGGACGATGCCCTGCGCGTCAGTCCGCTCGGAGGCCAGATCGCCACCGAATTGTTCGTGGCCGAGGCGGCGGTCATGAGCTTGACGTTGACGAACGCGGCGGCGCAGACCAACGTGGTCAAGTTGAACGAGAAGAAGATCATCGAAGTCCCCATCCGTTGAGCATGAACCCTGGCGACACCACTCTTGAGGTCGGCAAGCTGCTGCTCGACCAGGGCAAGCTGACCGCCGCCCAACTGGAACAGGTCCGCCGCCGCCAGCGCCGCCTCAACCTGCCTCAGCATCGGGCCGTCGTGGACCTGAATTTCGCCTCGGAAGAAGACACGTGGCGCGCCCTGGCTCAGGCTCATAATCTCGAATTTGTGGACCCCGGCGCGCTCGAACTCAAACGCGAGACGCTCGAGTTGGTGCCCATCAAGTTCGTCTTTCATTACCACCTGCTGCCCATCGGCCGGGAGGGTGATGAACTGGTGCTGGCGTTCAGCGAACCGCCGCGCCCGATGGAGGAGGGCAACCTCCGGCTGCTCCTGAACCAGAAGTTCAAGATCGTTCTGGCCACTCCCAGCGCTGTCCATGCCGTCATCAAGAAGAACTTCGGACTGGGCGCCGAGACCATTCAAAAATTGCGCGAGGAGCGCGGCGGTGCGGACCTCGACCGGGAAATCGTCTTTGACGTGCAGGGCAAGGAAGCCGACTCCGCCATCGAGACCACCATTTCCGCCTTCGTGGATCAGATTCTCCAGGAAGCCCTGCGGCTCAAGGCCACGGACATTCACCTCGAACCGTACGCCAATTCCATCCGACTCCGCTACCGGGTGGATGGCATTCTCGAAACCGTGCCCTTGCCCTCGGACATGCGGCATTTGCACGCCGCCGTGATCTCCCGGCTCAAGATCATGGCCGGCCTCAACATCGCCGAAAAACGGTTGCCCCACGACGGTCGCATCGCGATGAAAACCGGTGACGAGGAATACGACCTGCGGGTCTCGGTGGTGCCCACGAAACATGGCGAGGCCGTCGTGCTTCGCATCCTCGGCCGGCACAGTCTGTTTCTGGACCTGGGGCAGCTCGGCATGGAGCCGAATCAGGAGGCCGTCTTTGCGCAGTTGACCAAACTGCCGCAAGGCATGGTGCTGTTGACCGGGCCCACCGGTAGCGGCAAGACGACCACCTTGTATGCCGCGCTCGCCCATGCGAACGACGAGGGCAGAAAAATCATCACCTTCGAGGACCCCATCGAATACCAGCTCGAAGGCGTGGTGCAAATCCAGGTCCGCGAGCAGATTGGATTGACCTTCGCCGCCGGACTCCGCTCCGTGCTGCGCCACGACCCCGATGTCGTGCTCGTGGGCGAGATTCGGGATTTCGAGACCGCCGAAATCGCCGTGCGCGCGGCGCAGACCGGTCATCTCGTGTTGTCCACGCTGCACACCAACGACAGCATTGGCGCCGTGACCCGGTTGCTGGAGATGAAGATCGAACCCTACCTGGTGTCCTCCTCGCTCGTGTGCAGCATGTCGCAACGCCTGGCCCGCCGCATCTGTCGGCATTGCGAAGAGCCGGATCCCAACATTTCGCCAGGCACCCGGGAGGAAATCGCCGCGACCCTCGGTATTCCGCCGGAGCAGGTCCAGGCCTTTCGCGGCCGCGGTTGTGTGGAATGCAACCAGCGGGGACATCGCGGTCGCGTGGCCATCTACGAGATGTTCCTGCTCAACGAAGCCATTGCGGATTTGATCCAGCCCGGTGTGAAAACGGGTGAACTGCGCGAGGCCGCGCGCAAGCTGGGCTGGCGTTCACTCCGCGAGATGGCGTGGCACAAGGTCCAGCGCGGGCTTATTCCCATCTCCGAACAGGAACGCTGGACACGCGTGATTGACCCGGCGGCCTTGAAAACCGGCCCGTGAGGCGGCGCAGTAGGCCAAAGTCGGTTTGTTGAGGGAGGTTCTCCTGTTCAGGTCGCCGATTCATCGTTCGGTCATCGAGGAGATTTGGCAAAATCCTTTCGCCGGCTTGCAATGAAATGGGGAAGGCGTATAAACGGGCAAACCCATGAGCGAATTCAAATTCGAATGTCCGCATTGCCAGCAACGCATGGCCTGCGATGAGCAGTTCGCCGGCCGGCAAATCAAGTGTCCCGGCTGCAATCATCTGATCAACATCCCGCACGTGCCCGGCAAGACGGCGCAGTACCGACCGGAGTCGGGCCTGACTTGGGCCACTCATGTGCCGCCGCCGCGCAAAAAGGAGTGATTGCGGGAAACAAAAAACGCGAAGCCGGTCGGGCTCCGCGTGGGATGGGTGAGTGGCCAATCAAGCCTTGCCAGCTTCCGCCGGTTTCCAGTTTCGCTTCGGCGCCTTGGTCACGAGGCCCTTTTTGAGTGCCCGGGTGGACACGCGCACGTAGCGTACTTCGCCGTTGATGACGGCCTTGACGCGCTGGAGGTTGGGCAGAAAGCGCCGCTTGGTGATGGCGGTAATGTGCGTGCCAATGCCGCCCTGCTTCTTGGGTTTGCCGCTGCGCCAGATGATGCTGCCTTTGCGCGGAGCTCGGCCGGTTAATTCACAGATTCTTGCCATAAAATTCCTGTCTCAAATTCAAGGGCGCAGAAGATAGCGGGCCATCCGTGGCTGGCAAGCAGTTTTTCCCGGCTTTACGCGGACGGGTTGCGATTTACACTCCATTCTCATGAAGCAGTCCAAAACCTCATCCCGGTCGGGCAAGCCAAGAAAGAATCGGGTGGCCGGTCCACGTACAGTCAACCGTCGCTCATTTCTCCAGTCGCTCGGGGTGGGCGCCGCCGCACTTGGCATCCCTCGAAGAACGTTTGCGGAAGGTCAGGCGGGGGAAAAGCCCATTGCCGGATTTGAAACGGCACCCACCATTGCGGAGGCCCATGAGGGCTGGAAACCGTTTTCTGACCGCAAGCTGCGCGTGGGCATCGTCGGCTACGGCGTCTGCAAGTTCGGCGCGGTGTTCGGTTTTCAGAATCATCCCAACGTGGAGGTGGTCGCGGTGAGCGATTTGATTCCCGAGCGCTGCGCGGGACTGGCGAAAGCGGTTCGCTGCGAGAAGACCTATCCTTCGCTCGAAGAGTTGGTGAAGGACGACAAGATCGAGGCGGTCTTCGTGGCGACGGATGCGCCCAATCACGCCAGGCATTGCATCGAGGTTCTTAAGCACGGCAAACACGTGGGGACAGCCGTCCCGGCGGTGTTCGGTTCGCTGGAGGAAGCGGACCAGTTGTTCCAAGCCGTGAGGAAGAGTGGGCTCAAGTTCATGATGTTCGAGACGTCCTGCTTTCACGAGGACCTGCACGCCATGCGGCAGCTTTTCCACGCCGGCCAGCTTGGCCGGATCGTTTATGCCGAGGGTGAGTATTTTCATTACATGGAGCAGCCGATTGATTCCTACAAAGGCTGGCGTGTCGGTCTGCCGCCGCAGTGGTATCCCACGCACTCGAACGCCTATTACGTGGGGGTGACGGGCGGCAGCTTCACCGAGGTTTCCTGCATGGGCATCCCGAGCCGCATCCCTCATCTGCAGCCGCCCAACAATCCATACAAGAATCCGTTCGGCACGGAGATCGCCCTGTTCCGCACAAGTGAGGGCGGCATGGCGCGCATGGGCGTGAGTTGGGACACGCCCACCAACGAGGGCGAGATGGGACGCATCCGGGGCGAGAAAGGCTCGGTGTACTTCAACGCCTTCAGGGGATTGGAACAACCGAAGGTGAACCTCAAACGTCCTCCTCTGCCGCCGGGCGTCTCGGCCGGCGGGCACGGTGGATCACACGGCCATCTCATGAATGAATTCGTCACGGCCATTCTTCAGGACCGCCAGCCGCTCGTGGATATTGCGATGGCGTTGAACATGACGGTGTCCGGCATTGTGGCCCATCAATCGGCGCTCAAGGACGGCGAGTTGCTGAAGATTCCGCAGTTCAAGGTGTAATGACACATCGGTCTGAGCAGGCGGCAGCAGGGGCGGAAGTCTTGGAAAAGGGCTGATCATGAAGAACGGGTTTGCGGCTTTGGTCATCGGGTTGTGGGCGGTGGCACTTCATTCGACGTCAGCCGTCTCGGTGATGCCGGAAGAACTGGCCGAGGCGCGCCAGTGGGCGGCGGCCAAGTTTGATGGTCAACAACTGCAGCCGCTCGCAGCGCCCGGCTTGGTCGTCCTGGCCAATCACGACCCCGTGGAGAAGAACACGCGCGCCGGAAGGCCCATGCGCATCGTGGATAAGGAATATACCCGTGGCCTTTACTGCCACGCGTTCAGCAAGATCATCGTTCGTTTGCCGGGACCGGGTGCAAGTTTTAGCGCCATGGTCGGCGTGGACAGCAACGAACAAACCAGTGGCGGCCGTGGCAGCGTGGACTTTTCCGTTAGCGTGGGAGGCAAGGAGAAATTCCGCTCGGGCGTCATGCGCGAAGGCATGGAGGGTAAGCTTGTGAGCGTGGACCTCGGCGACGCGACTGAGTTTACGCTGCAAATTGATGAAACCCCGGACGGGATCGCTTGTGACCAATCGAATTGGGCTGAAGCAAAAGTCACGCTGCAGGATGGGCGCGAGCTTTGGCTCGCCGATTTGCCCTTGCGCGATGGCGAGCGGGAAGCTTATTCGACCGAGCTGCCATTCTCATTCCGCTACGATGGCAAAGCCTCCGCCGAACTGCTGAAGAATTGGAAGCAGCAGCGCAGTTCGCGCAAGCTCGACGAGCAGCGAACCGAGCGCAGTCACATCTGGACTGATTCACAAACCGGCCTGCAAGTGCGCTGTGTTGCTGTCGAGTACGAGGACTTCCCGACGGTGGAGTGGACACTTTACTTCAAGAACACGAGCGCGCAGGACACGCTGATTCTCTCTGATCTCTTGGCGCTCGATACGACCCTGAGCCGTGGCGGCGGCCGCGAGTTCCTATTGCATCACCACAAGGGCACGTTCGTGCGCGCGGATGACTTTGAGCCGCTCGCTACCACGCTTAAGCCTGGCGATAAACTTCGTTTCGCGCCGCCGGCGGGCCGACCGCTTGGACACGTCTTTCCCTATTTCAATCTCGAGCAACAGGCGGATGAAGGAGTGATCGCTGTGATTGGCTGGCCGGGACAATGGTTCGCCGAGTTCGTCCGCGACAAGGACCGCGGACTCCGCATGATCGCCGGGCAGGAGAACACTCGCTTTCGGCTCAAGCCCGGTGAAGAAGTCCGCACACCTTTGATCGTGCTGCAGTTCTGGCGCGGTGATTGGATTCGGGCGCAGAACCTCTGGCGACGCTGGATGCTCGCGCACAACATCCCGAAGCCAGGGGGCAAATTGCCCGGCCCGATGATGGCCGCGTGCAGCTCGCATCAGTTCGGGGAAATGATTCAGGCCGACGAAGCGAGCCAGATGTATTTTGTGGACCGCTATCTCGAAGAAAAGCTGCCGCTGGATTACTGGTGGATGGACGCCGGCTGGTATTGGCATTACGGCGGTGGTTGGCCGCGCACCGGCACCTGGGAAGTGGACACGGGTCGTTTTCCGCGCGGCCTGCGGGCCATCAGCGATCATTCACGCGCCAAGGGTGTGAAGACAATTGTCTGGTTTGAACCGGAGCGGGTGACGCCCGGCACGTTTCTTTACACGAACAATCCCGCTTGGTTGCTGGGCAAGGATGGCCAGCAAAAACTCTTAAACCTGGGCCATCCGGAGGCGCGCAACTGGCTGGTGGAACACATCAGCAAGTCGATTCGCGAGCAGGGCATAGACTTGTATCGGCAGGATTACAACATTGACCCGCTCGGCTACTGGCGCGGCGCCGACACACCAGATCGCGAGGGCATCACGGAGAATCATTACGTTACTGGCTACCTCGCCTTCTGGGACGCCTTGCTCCAACCTTTCCCGAACCTGCTCATTGACACCTGCGCCAGCGGCGGTCATCGCAACGATCTCGAAACACTGCGCCGCTCGGTGCCCTTGCTTCGCAGCGATTACATCATGGAACCCGTCGGTCAACAGTGCCACACGTACGGCCTGGCGTTCTGGATGCCGTTCTTTGGCACGGGCACGAGCGCGATGGACGCCTACAGTTTCCGCAGCCAGATGTGTGCGAGTTTCAATGCCTGCTTCGACATGCGGCGCGCGGACCTGCCTTTCGACGAGGCGCGCCGGCTGCTCGCTCAATGGAAGGATGAAGTCGCGCCGAACTATTTCGGCGACTTCTACCCGCTAACTTCCTACACGACGGCCAACGACGCCTGGATCGCGTGGCAGTTTGACCGTCCGGAAACCGGCCAGGGTGTCGTCCAGGCCTTTCGCCGCGCGAGCAGCTTCTACGAGTCTGCCCGCCTCAAGCTTCGCGCGCTGGATTCCCAAGGGCGTTACGTGGTGACCGATCTCGACAGAGCGGACGTGACGCGGGAGTTCGCGGGTCGCGAGTTGATGGAGCCGGGCTTGCTCGTGACCGCGCCAACGCAGCCGGCAGCGATGGTTTTCACTTATCGGAAGACAGGGGCTTCACATGGCTTTTGAACCGACGAGAGGCTTGGAAACTTTTCCGTTGCTCCGGTCCACTTCAGCGGAGTGAGCGACACAGCCGGCAAGCGCTCGATTCCTTCCGACGTCCGTGCGGCAGGTCTCAGGGTGAGGGGGTTCATGGAAAGCAGCCCGAAATCCAGCGCGATCGTGACACCGGTTCGGGCTGGTCGAGAAACACTGTGCCACTCAACCCGAGATGTCCGCGGCTTCCAGGCGCGGCGACAGCAGGTGAATCACCAGCAACGCCACGAGATACGCGCAACCCGCGATGATAAAGATCGGCACGTAGCTCTGTGTGGCTTGGAGGACCGCGCCCACCAGCATCGCAATGAACATCCCTCCGACGGCACCCGCCATGCCGCCGATGCCCACCACCGAGCCAACAGCTTTGCGCGGGAACATGTCCGACGTGAGCGTGAACAGGTTGGCCGACCAGCCTTGATGCGCCGCCGCTGCCAGGCTGATCAACGCCACGGCGAGCACCAGACTGGGCACGACCGCCGCGATGACAATCGGCACCACGGCCAGCGCGCAAATCAGCATGGCCGTCTTACGGGCGCGATTGTGCGACCAGCCGCGCTTGATCCAGTGTGACGAAAGCCACCCGCCGCCGATGCTCCCGACATCGGCCACCAGGTAGATCGTCACCAACGGCGGCCCCATCTCGAGGACGGTGACTTTGACTCCGTGGGTCTTGTTCAAAAAGTCCGGTACCCAGAACAGGTAAAGCCACCAGATCGGGTCGGTCATGAATTTACCCAGAGCGAAAGCCCACGTCTGGCGAAAGGGCAGCAGCCGTCGCCACGGGATGTGCGCCTCCGGATCCGGCGGATCGCTGCGGATATGCGCCAGTTCCGCGGCGGACAAGCGCGGATGGCGCTCGGGCAGCCGATAAACCGCCAGCCACCAGGCCACCCACAGGAAACCGATCAAGCCCGTGGAAATGAACGCCCACTGCCAGCCCCAGTGACCCAGAATCCACGGCACGACCAAAGGCGTCAGCAGCGCGCCCACGTTGGTGCCGGAATTGAAGATGCCCGTGGCCAGGGCGCGTTCCTTCTTGGGAAACCATTCGGCCACGGTCTTGATGGAGGCCGGAAAATTCCCGGACTCGCCAATGCCCAGGGCAAAGCGGGCGAGGGCGAAACCCGCCGCCGCCCCGGTCAGCGTCACCAAAGCGAAGCCGCTCTTCGCGTCCAGGTTGAGCACTGGCAGATGGAGAGTGGGGAACAGTCCCGCGGCGCCGTGCGCCATGGCCGCAATGCTCCAAAGAACGACCGCGAGGGCAAAGCCGCGCCGCACTCCGATCGTGTCCATGACCCGTCCCGCCAACATGAATCCAATCGCGTACGCCAGTTGAAAGCTGAAGACGATCGAGGAATAAATGCGCTCGTCCGTCCACCCGAACTCCTGTGTGAGCGTCGGCTTGAGAATGCCGATGACCTGCCGGTCAATGTAGTTGATGGTCGCGGCAAAAAAGAGCAGGGCGCAGATGTGCCATCGGTAGTAACCGATGCGCCGCGGCGCCGGAGAGACGGATTCGCTCATTGCCTGGGTTGTTGGCCGATCGTCTGAGTGCGGTGCGCGGCGGACGCTGATGGCCGCGACCGGATTGCGCGTCCACGGTGTTCGTCACCGCGGGATTTGCAAGCAAACACTTCCGCGACCGGACGGGCCGGGTTCTTCAACCCAAACTCCAGGGTGACCTCGGCGGACGAAGCGCGAGTTTCCGGTTCGCCTCGTCGTCTTTCAGGAACTTCTCCTGCTTGGGATCGAACCTGAGCTTGCGTTCCAGCCGGCTGGCGATGTCGCTCAACTGGCACAGGAGGTCCGCTTGAACCGCGTCTTCGATGGGGCAGACGGTTGCCTCGCGACTGCGGACGCAGTCCAGGAAGTTGCCAACGTGATTCGCGCTGCGGCGCAGTTGCTGATCCGCGGAAGTGGACACCTCCACCAGGTTTTCCGGGTGCGTTCGCAGCAGCCCACGATTCACCAGAATCCAGCCGTCCGTGCCTTCAAAGGCCGTGCCGTGATCGGCGAGCTTTCCGTATCGGGCTTCAAACGGACTCAGGTCGTTCATCTCATTGACCTGATCGTAGCCGTTTCGCGTGCCGCGAAAATCCATTCGCACACCGTCCGCAAAGGTGAAGTTCACCTTCCAGGCGACTGAGGTATTGCAAGCGCCTTCCGTCGGAATGATCGCCTTGCCCTCAACCGCCATCGGCCCGTTCATCATCGCCGGGTGGCCCCACAGCGCGATGTCGAGCGGATGCACGCCCCAGCCGGCGATAAAGCCCAGGGCGTAATCCGTGTTGAACCACCAGGTCTTGCCCTCCGCGAGGCACTTGTCCGCGGTGTAGGGCGTGAACCGCGCCGGTCCCAGCCAGAAGTCGTAGTTGAGGGTGTCCGGCACGGGCGCGGGTGTCGTGGAACCGCCCGGATGGCTCGCGGCGCACCAGACGTTGATCTGTTTGAGCGGGCCTATGCGACCGGTGCGGACCAGTTCACAAGCGCGTTGAAACTCGCGGCTCGACCGCTGTTGCGTGCCGAATTGGAAAACCCGTTTGTGCTGTTGGATCGCCTGGCGCAGAATCTGATCTTCCGCGAGCGAGAGGCCCATGGGCTTTTCGAGATACATGTCCTTGCCCGCCGCCGCGGCGGCGACCGCGACATACACGTGCCAATGATCCGGGGTGGCGATCAAGACGGCGTCAATATCCTTGCGGGCCAGCAACTCGCGGAAGTCACCATGCGTGGCGCAGTCGGCGTTTTGGTAACGCTGGTTCACCTGATTCCGCGCCAGCTCCAATTGGTCCCGCTTCACGTCGCATACCGCCACGACTTGAGCGCTGGACTGCGACAGAAATCCATTCATCACGCCCCGGCCCTGTGGCCCGACACCGATGCAGCCCACGCCGATGCGGCTGTTGGCGGCGACGCCGCCTTGACGGCCCAGTGCCGTGGCCGGAATGATCGAAGGAAACGCGCCAGCCGCCAGCGCGAGGGTGAGGTTCGTGCGAACGAAACTGCGGCGAGTGATGCCCATTTTCATAACCCAAGTCTCTGGTCGTGGTTTTTCCGTCTTGCCCAATTTTCCCAACCGTCAAAATCCTCTCACGATCGCCTGTGGCAGGCAATCCGAAATCCGACTTCCTTCAGACCCATCTCGCTTTTTGGCAAGTCCGACGGTCCGGCGGAGAGGCGGCTTGCCAGCCGCCCCTCCGGCGCCCAGCCCGGCCCCGCAGCCAAGCGCAAGCAGACCCGGTTGCAACAGCGAGGTGAGCCCAGGGCGCATCTCACTTTCTTGCAGGGGGCGTCGGGCCGATGCTGTAGCGCAGACTTCCAGTCTGCCGGGTCGCGGATTTCCAACCCGCAAACGCGGCGAACGCCTGGCCTGCCACGCCGCGCCTGGGCCAGCCGACTGGAAGTCGGCGATACCGCAGGTTGGGAAACCTGCGCTGCGCCAGGAATCCCAACCTGAAATAAACTGAGATGCGCCCATGAGCCCATTTGCTTGCAAGCACTCCTTGACCCTTGCGCGCAAACCCCGTATGCCTTGCCACGAAAGTTGGCTCGCATGAAGACAACACCCCGGCATCTTGGGCGCGGCAAGTCCGCTCCGGCTTCGAACGGCATGAATCGCCGCAAATTCCTCCAGCACGGTCTGGCCGCGGCCAGCGTCCTGGCCCTGCCAGCGATCATTCCCGCTTCGGCCCGAGGCGCGAACGGCACCACTCCCCCCAGCGAACGCATCACCGTCGGTTTGATAGGCAAAGGGCTGATGGGCAGCGGGCATCTGCGGGTGATCGCGCATCGCTCCGACACGCAGCTTGTGGCGGTGTGTGACGTGGACAAAGTCCGCCGCGAGCAGGGGCGTGAAGTCGCGGACGCCACTTACGCGGCCAACGAACCGGGCGGAAGCTACAAGGGTTGCGCGGCCTACAACGATTACGGCGAGTTGCTCGCGCGGGCGGACATTGACGCCGTGGTCATCGTCACGCCGGATCACTGGCACGCGCTCCAATCCATTGACGCCGCCAAGGCTGGCAAAGACATTTATTGCGAGAAGCCGGTCTCCATGACGATTCAAGAGGGCCGGAAACTGGTGGAAACGGTGCGCCGTTACGGGCGCGTGTTTCAGACCGGCACGCAGTATCGCTCCATTCCCGACATTCGCCGCGTATGCCGGTTCATCCGCGATGGCCGGCTCGGCAAGGTGAAGTCCGTGTTCACGCTCTACCACAACATCCACGGGAACATTGCCGGCGGACGCTTCGCGCCGTTCGCCAGCGTGGTCAGCCCGGATCGCTGCGGGAAGAGCTATCCGCCCATGGATTTTGCTCTGCCTGCGGAACCTGTCCCCGAAGGATTGGACTGGGATCTGTGGGTCGGTCCGGCGCCGTGGCGGCCTTACAATCATCTCTATCATACCAATCCGACTCCGGGAGTCGTGCCGTGGGCGTTTGCCGATGCGTTCGGCGTCACGTCCTCCACCTGGTTTCTGTCGCACTCGGCGGATGTGATTCAATGGGCGCTCGGTTATGAGAACAGCGGGCCGGTCGAGATCATTCATCCCGGCAGCGGCCAGTTTCCGACGCTGACATGCCGCTACGCGAACGGCACGCTGCTGCATCTCGTGGATCACTGGGGACAGATCAAGGACCTTTATCGGGCTTTGCCGGCGACGGCGCGGATTGCCGGCAACTTTGGCGGCGTGTTCGTTGGCGAACGCGGCTGGGTCACCACGCTCTCCACCGGCGGACAGATCGAGGGCGAGCCGGAATCGCTCTTCGAGGAAATGGAACTCAAACGCACGCGCGAGGTGAACATCGGCGCGAACAATCATCACGCCAACTGGCTCGAATGTATTCGCACGCGCAAATCGCCGAGTGCGGATGAGGAGATCGGCCATCGCGGAGCCAGCCTGGGCCACTTGGCCAACATCGCTTGCTGGACTGGGCGGTCGTTGAATTGGGATCCGCTAAAGGAAGAATTCACCAACTGCGAGGCGGCCAACCGTCTCCGCTCGCGTGCGATGCGCTCGCCGTGGCGGATGTGAGGATGGTGCGAATCCTTTTGGATATGCTCTTGCCAGTGATTAAGCCGGATTCATGCAGCGAAAATGGGGAGCGCACGCGTCCCGAGTGCTGCCGTCAGCGTCGCGCTGACGGCTTCTTCACACCATTTTGTGCAACCCGGTTGGTACATCGAGAATGTGGGACGTGCATTGCGGCGCGACGCCGCAAAGCACACGCCGGAGGTGTGCGCTCCCCGGAATCCCACCGCATTGTCACGGCCAAGTGTTCTCTCTCACCCCGGCCCTCTCCCGCTGGGAGAGGGAGAATCATCCACCGGTTTTGGAGTGGGCGTAAGTCGGCGGTGGCACGGGAGACATTCGGGCAGGTCAGACCGTACGAACGCGTTCCTTCTCCCTCAGGGAGAGGGTCAGGGGGAGGGTGAACGCAACACACAAGTAACGATGAAGAACCAAATTCTACTGGCGACAATTTTGTTATCAGTTCCGCCAGCCATCGGCGCCGAATCCTTCGTCAAGAACGCCGATGAGCGCGCCAAAATCGAGCAGGCGGTTCCGGCCAAAGCCATCGTCCAACCGCTCAAGCCTCGGCGGCTCCTGATCTTCACCCTCAACGTCGGCTACGGCGGACATCCTTCCATCGCGCACGCGAATGAAGCGTTCACGCTCATGGGCAAGAAAACCGGCGCGTTCGAGACTGTCGTCAGCAACGATCCCGCCGTTTTTCTGCGCCACTCACTCAAGCAATTCGACGCCGTGTTCTTCAACAACACGGTGGGCAATTGTTTCACCAACGCCGATCTGCGGCAGAACCTGCTGGAGTTCATCACCGGCGGCGGTGGGTTGATGGGCGTGCATGGAACGTCGGTGGCCTTCACGCGCTGGCCCGGCGCCATCGAGGACTGGCCGGAGTTCGGCTTGATGATCGGCGCGCGCGGTGCGGCGCACAAAGAAAGCGATGAACATGTCTGGATCAAGCTGGATGACCGCGAGCATCCTTTGAATCGCGTCTTCGGCGGGCAGGATTTCGATTATCGCGATGAATTCTTCCGATTCGGCGAGCCATACTCGCGGCAGCGCGTGCGGGTCCTGTTGAGCATTGATACCGCAAAGACCGACATGAAAGCCGGTCAACCGCGCGGCGATGTGATCCGCGCCGACAACGATTACGCATTGGCCTGGGTGAGAAGCTACGGTCAAGGCCGTGTGTTCTACTCGACGATTGCCCACAATCCGCACGTGTTCTGGGATGCCAGAATGTTGCAGTTCTATCTGGGCGCGGCGCAATTCGCGCTTGGCGATCTCCCAGCGCCCACTACACCCAGCGCGAAGCTTACCCCCGCCGTTCGCGCTCAGGAAAAACTCGGCTGGAGACTTGGCATCGAGGCTTACACGTTCCACAAGTTCACGTTCTTCGAGACGATCGAGAAAACCGCACAACTGGGCCTGCCCTATATCGGCGGCCTGAGTTTTCAGAGGGTCAGCCAGGACATTCCCAAAAACTTTGATCCCCAACTCAGCGATGAAGAGTTGCGGCAAATCCGCCTCAAACTCGAAAGCGACGGCGTGCGATTATTGACCTTTTACATCCAGGACATCCCGAATGACGAAGCCGGCGCACGGAAGATTTTTGAGTTTGGCCGCAAGATGGGCATCGAGACGTTTATGTCCGAACCCAAGCTCGAAGCGTTGCCATTGATTGACCGGCTCTGCAACGAATACGGCATCAACGTTTCCCTGCACAATCACGACCAGAAGGGATCGCCGGATTACTGGCATCCCGACAAGGTCCTTCAGGCGTGCCAGGGTCGCAGCAAACGCATTGGCGCGTGCGGCGATCTCGGCTACTGGATGCGCTCGGGCATAGAACCGATCCAGGCCATTCGCACTCTGAAGGATCGCCTGCTCACGCTGCAAATGCACGACCTGCATGCCACGGGCGGCGACGGCCACGACGTGCCATGGGGCACGGGCGTGGGGAAGTCCGAGGAATTCTTCCGCGAACTGCACCATCTCGGGATCAAACCCACCATGATCGGTCTGGAATACTCCTACGACTGGTATGAATCGCTGCCCAAAGTGGCGCAGTGCATCGAGTTCTTCAACGCGACGACTTTGAAACTCGCGCCCTGACCAGGAGACACCCATGTCGCAATCCAACCCCACTCCAACCAAACCGGACGCCGCCGCACTGGACGCCGCGTTCGAGGCGTTGAGAACCTACGACCAAGGCTCGAGCCGCGGCGCGCTCATGCCGATTGACGAGGCCGTGATGGCGTCGCTCGACGACAAGGCCGCCCAGCGGGAACTGGAACAGCGGCTGGTGACGGCACTCAAGCACGGCGGTTCAGCGGTCGCCCGCGAATACGCATGTTCCAAGCTCGCGATGATCGGCTCAGAAGTCTGTGTGCCGGCGCTGGCGGCGCAGCTCACCGCTCCCGAGTTTGCCACGGCGGCACGAAATGCCCTCGAAGCCATCCCCGGTGCTCAAGCGACCAAGGTCCTGCGCGACAGTGTGCCAAAGGTCGAGGACTTGCAGAAAATCGGCGTGATCAATTCGCTGGGCGCGCGACGCGACGCCGACAGCGTTCATGCCTTGACCGCGTTGCTCAAGCATGACGATGCCGGAGTGGCCGGCGCCGCGGCGGCGGCTTTGGGCGCCATTGCCACCACCAATGCCGCGAAGGCACTGCGGGAATTCCAACCCAGGACACCGGAAGCGATTCGTCCGAAAGTGGCTGATGCCATTCTAACCTGCGCCGAACGATTGCTGGAAGCCGGCAAGCGAGCGGAAGCGCAGACGCTTTACAGACTGCTCGCAAGCAGTACCCAGCCGAAACACATCCAACTCGCCGCGGCTCGTGGATTGGAACTGGCGTCGCCCAAACCGTAACCCTGGCTGTTCAAGTTGCAGGCACCGCTTTGATCTGATGCTGGAGTAATGATCGAGCACCGCGATCAGTTCTCCGGACTTCACGATCCGGATCGTACCGTGACCTGCGTCTTGATCGAGTTGGCGATAAAGCACTGTTGATGGGCCCGATGGTGGAGCTCCTCGACCTCCGCGGGCGAGGGCTGCCGGTCGCCGCTGAAGACTATCTGCGGATGGAGCGTTACGGCACTCACCCAGGGCACGCCCTGCTCGTTCTTCGTCAACACCCCCTCGGCCGAGTCGTGGTAACTGTCCACTTGCATCCCGCGGCGGCTGGCGAGGTGGAGAAACGTCAGCATGTGACAACTGGCGACCGCAGCCACAAACGCCTCCTCCGGGTCCACGTGCGCCGGATTGGACCACGGCGCGGGCACGACGGAGGGCGACGGCGAAGCCGGCACGGTCAGGCCACCGTCGAAGGTCCAGGTGTGTTCGCGCGAGTACCGGCCTTTCAGGAAATCCGGGCCGTTACGTTGCCAGTGGATGGCGGCCTTGTGTTCGGACATGAGTGCTTTCGGTGTCGCGCTCCCGCAGCGTCAGGGTGATGCGGCGTAGGGGCTGGGCCGGTGAATGGTCAGGTAGTGCTCCGCGTGTTCCAGTGGCACAAACCCGAACCGCTCGTAAAGGCCGTGCGCGTCCTGCGTGGCCAACAGGATGCGCCTCAGTCCTTGCAGGTCCGGGTGATCCAGCATCGCGCGCAGGATCAGTTTGGAGACGCCGCGCCGGCGATGCTCGGGAACAACGAAAACATCCGCAATGTAAGCGAACGTGGCGCGATCGGTGATGACCCGGCCAAAACCAACCTGCCGGCCCTCGCAATATGCGCCGAAGCAGAGTGAATGTTGAATGGACTTCTCCACCACTTCGCGCGGGATGTTTCTGGCCCAATACGTGGAGCGGAGGAATTCATGGACCAAATCCAGGTCGAGCCGGCCGGGATCGGTGGAGATTTCGTATGCGGTTGGCGTCGGCATGGCGGGCTGCACGGAGGGCAACCAACAGCTCAAGCTATTTGGCTAGGCCAGGATGGCCTTCACGGGATGCGCCTCCTCCACGCCCGTCAGTCGCTGGTCGAGGCCCTGGAACTTGTAGGTCAGCCGCGTGTGATCAATGCCCATGCAATGCAGGATGGTGGCGTTGATGTCGCGGATATGCACGGGGTCTTTGACAATGTTGTAGCTGAAATCGTCCGTCTCGCCATGGACCGTGCCGCCTTTGACGCCCGCGCCGGCCATCCACATGGTGAAGCAGCGCGGGTGGTGGTCGCGGCCATAGTTGTCCTTCGAGAGCGCGCCCTGGCAATAGACGGTGCGGCCGAACTCGCCACCCCACACCACCAGCGTTTCATCCAACATGCCGCGGTTCTTCAAGTCCGTGATCAGCCCGTAGCAGGCGTGGTCCACGTCGCGGCATTGCAGCGGCAGGTCGCGCGTGAGGTCGCCGTGATGATCCCACTCGCGATGGAAAATCTCGATGCAGCGCACTCCACGCTCGGCCAGCCGGCGAGCCATCAAGGCGCTGTGCGCGAACGTGCCGGGCGAGGTCACCTCCGGTCCATAGAGATCGAGGGTGGCCTTCGATTCATCGGAAATGTCCGTCAATTCCGGCACCGAGGATTGCATCCGGAAGGCCATCTCGTATTGGGCGATGCGCGTGTTGATCTCCGGATCACGATATTTCTGGTAGGAGGCGGCGTTGAGTTTGGCCAGCGCGTCGAGCATGTCGCGGCGGGTTTCCTTGTCCACGCCCGGAGGGTCGTTGAGATAAAGCACGGGATCGCCCTGCGCGCGCAACGCCACGCCGGCGTGTTTGGTGGGCAGGAAGCCCGCCTCCCACAGCCGTTGATACAACGCCTGCGCGTCCCGCTTGGCCGACCAACGCGGTGTCATCACCACGAACGCCGGCAGATTATCGCACTCGCTGCCCAAGCCGTAGGAGAGCCACGAGCCGAGACTGGGCTTGCCGGGAATCTGACTTCCGGTCTGGATGTAGGTGACCGCGGGGTCGTGATTGATGGCCTCGGTATGAACCGATTTGATGACCGCGAGGTCGTCCGCAATCTTCGCGGTGTGAGGGAGCAGTTCGCTGAACCAGATGCCGGACTCGCCGTGCTGTTTGAATTCGTATTTTGACGGGCAAATGGGGAAGCGGGACTGGCCGCTGGTCATGGTGGTGAGCCGCTGGCCCATGCGAATGGAGTCGGGCAGATCGGTGTCGTAGATTTTCTCCAGGCCGGGTTTGTAATCCAGCAGGTCCATCTGCGAGGGGCCGCCGTTCATGAACAGGTAGATCAGCCTCTTGGCCCGGGGCGCAAAGTGCGGCAGGCCGGGCAAAGCCGGATGGGGATGATTGGCGGCTTTCGAGCCGCCAGCCGCGCGGAGCAGTTCGGGAAACATCAGCGTGCCCAGGGCGATCCGGCCCACCGCCAGGCCGGTGGATTTGAAGAAGTGACGGCGGCTGACGTGCTGGAGGCGTTCTTGAACAGGGTTGATCATGGGGCAGGATTCAGTGCTCAGTTCTTGTTAAGCGTTTCATCCAGGTTCAGCAACAGGTTGGCGACCATGGTGTAGGCGGCCAGTTCCACCGAATCCAGTTTCTCGTTCACGGGCGAGTCGCCCACGGCGATCAATTTCTTCGCGGCCTCGGCGTTCGCGCGGTAGGTGGCCAGATACTTTTGCAGGGCGGTCTGGAGTACTGACCGCTCCCCGGAGGAAGGTGGACGGGCGGTGACGAGCCGGAAGCCAAAATCCAGCCGCGCTTCCGGGTTGTCGTGATGCTCGATCATCCGCGCACTGAGATGGCGCGCCGCTTCCACGAACGCGGGATCGTTCATGGTGACCAGCGCCTGCAGCGGCGTGTTGGCGCGCTCACGCCGGACGCAAAACTTTTCCCGGGACGGTGCGTCGAACGTCGTCAGGTACGGCGGTGGCGCGGTGCGCTTCCAGAAAATATAGAGGCTGCGGCGATAGAGCGCCTCGCCGTGATCCTGCTCGAACTTTGCCGTGTTGCTGGTGGTATAGCCCACCGCCTCCCAGATGCCGGGTGGCTGATAGGGACGCACGCCGCGCCCACCCATCTTCTCCACCAACAGGCCGCTCACCGCCAGGGCGTTGTCGCGAATCGTCTCGGCATCGAGCCGGAAACGCGGGCCGCGCGCCAGCAGGCGGTTTTCCGGATCCATCGTCAGCAGATGTTCCGTCAGGGCGGAGTCCTGCCGGTAAGTGGCGGACGTGACCATGAGCCGCAGCAGTTGCTTGACGTCCCAACCGCTGCCGATGAATTCCGTGGCCAGCCAGTCCAACAACCCGGGGTGGGACGGCGATTCGCCCTGGGCGCCGAAGTCGCCGGAAGTTTTTACCAGACCCGTGCCGAAGAACTGCTGCCAAAAGCGGTTCACAATGACGCGGGAAGTCAGCGGATGCTCGGGGCTGACCAGCCAGCGGGCGAAGTCGAGGCGGTTGGTGGTGCCGTTGGCGCGCAACGGCGGCAGCACGGCGGGAACGCCGGGTTGCACGGGTTCGTCGCGTTTGTCGTACTCGCCGCGCTTGAGAACGAACGAGCCCCTCGGTTTTGTCATCTCCTCGGAGATCATGGTTGCGGGGATGGATTTATCCAAATCGTCCCGCTCCTTCTTCGCGGTGTCGATCTGCTTGATCAGCGGCTCGAAGGTTGCGCGGGCGGGCGCATAAACGTGCGCAAGGTAATGTTCGCGCAAGACGCGCTTCTGCTCGTCGGTGCGCTTGTCCGTCGCGGCCTTGAGCGCGTCCTCGACGTTTTTCGGCAGGTCTCGTTTTTCCCGGGCTTTCTGCTGTTGTTCCCAGGCGATTTGCGACACGCCGGAGAAATCCTCCTGCTCGGTCTTGGTCACGATGCCCGCCTTGTCCCAATACACCGTCCCGCCGTATTGGGTGAAGGCCAGGCCGTCAATTTTGGTTCCGGGTTTGAGGTTCAGCTTCTCGGCGCTGACCTCCAGCCGCACCCATTCTCCCAAGGCCGGCAAAGCGCCCAACAGCAGTTTCTGCGAGGTGCCTTTTTCGCCAAAGGGAATCACGTCTTCGTCACCCCAGTTGGCGCGATGCCGCCATTCGCCGGTGTGATACTGAAGCATGATGGCTTTGGGTGGATCGGCCGGGTCGAGGTAAACGTAGGCGAACAGCTTGTCGCCCTTGCCGACCAGCAGCGGTTGCGAGGCCTTGGTGAAAAAATCCTGCGCCAGCCCCTTGTCGGTCCGCATCAAGGACCGCGAGCCGCTGAAAGCCTTCTCGCCCTCCACCACGCGCAGCGGATGCCCGTCGCTCTTGACTTCCGCGCCCGCCGGAAATTCGTCGTCCGCCCAGACAAAATCCACCGGCGACTCCAGCGGAGGTTTGATCTCGCGATCTGGTTCGGAGTACTCGATTTTGGCGGCCTCTTCGCGCAGTTGTTTTTCGCTCGCTGCGATTTGCGCGTCCAGTTCGGCGAGCTTCTCGGCCTGTTCGGGCGTGGGCAATTTCATCATCGGTGGCGGCAACAACGCATTTCCGTCCATCGCCTTTTCATTGAAGTTGTTGAAGAAGGCATACAGTTCGTAAAACTCCTTCTGCGAGATCGGATCATACTTGTGATCGTGGCAAACCGCGCAACCGACCGTCAGACCCATCCAGACGACGGAGGTGGTTTCGGTGCGGTCCACGGCGTACCGGACATAGAACTCGTCATCAATGGCGCCGCCCTCGCTGGTGCTGACGTTGCAGCGATTGTAACCGGAAGCAACCTTCTGCTCGCGCGTCGGCTCGGGGAGCAGATCACCGGCGATCTGCTCGATGGTGAATTGATCGAAGGGCAAATTGCGATTGAAGGCGGACACGACCCAGTCGCGATACGGCCAGAGGGAACGCTCGTTGTCCAGATGCAGGCCGTGAGTGTCGCCGTAGCGGACCGCGTCCAGCCAGTATCGGGCTTCATGTTCGCCAAAGCGCGGCGATTGCAGCAGCCGGTCCACCACGCGCTCGTAAGCGTCGGGCCGTTGATCGGCCACGAAGGCGTCCACTTCCTCGGGCGTGGGCGGAAGACCGGTGAGATCGAACGTGACGCGGCGGATGAGAGTGGGCTTGTCCGCTTCGGGTGAAGGCTGAAGTTTTTCGCGCTCGAGGCGGGCCAGGATGAAGTGATCAATAGGATTGCGCGGCCAGCGGCTGGCTTTGACCTCGGGCAGCGGTGGGCGCTCCGGTTTGATGAACGACCAGTGCGGCTGCCATTCCGCGCCCTCGGCAATCCATCGCTTGAGCAGATCAACCTGCGCCGTGGTGAGTTGCTTGCCGGTCTTGGGCGGCGGCATCAGGTCGTCCGCGTCCTCGGTCGTGATGCGCGCGATCACTTCGCTCTTCGCCGGATTGCCCGGCACGATGGCATGGTAACCGCCCAAGTCCGCGAGTGCCCCTTCCCGCACGTCCAGCCGCAGCCCGGCTTTGCGCTCCTGCGCGTCCGGCCCGTGGCAGGCGTAACAGTTGTCCGCAAGAATCGGGCGGATGTCGCGGCTGAAATCCACCGCCGACTTGGAGTCCAGTGTCCCGGCGCCCGCAAAGGCGGTGGCGGAAAGAGCCAGGAGCAAGCCGCTCACGGCCAGAACCTCAAATCGCTGGATTGGGCTGAAACTCATCGCTGTTACACGTTGATCACTCTCGGGTGATGGCGGCATCATAGTCCACAGCGCGCCGGTTCCGCCAGTAAATTTTCCGCCCGGCGCGGGGCGGAGCATGAAAAAAAGCGCCGGACCGCTCCGGCGCTTGAAGTGAATCAACCGCGAGAATGACTTGCGGACTATTTCGTCTTGCTCTTGTCCACGACGACGTATTGCGTTCCGGCTTGGCCGTCACCCCGACTCCATACGCGCAGCAGCACGCGGTCACCTTTGACCTTCTCGCTCAATTCCACGGCCTCGTCCGCGTTGGCGACCGGCTTCCTTTCGATCTCGAGGATCACATCGCCCGGCTTCAGCCCCGCCGCGGCAGCCGGCGAGCTTGGTTCGACGCGCGTGATCAGCGCGCCTTGGACGTCCGCGGGAATGTCGTTCTGCCGCCGGCTGCGCGAGTCCAGATCGGCGACTTCGACTCCGTCCAGGGCGTCGGATTTGGATTGCTCGGTGACAGGCGCATCGCTTTCGCCCGCGCCGCCCAGTTCGGCGGGCAACGTTCCCAAGGTGGCGGTGAGCGAGCGCTCCTTGCCGTCGCGCAGCAGCTTCAGGGTCACCTTTGTGCCGGGCGGCGTCTGGGCCACCATCAGGCGGAAGTGGCGCGAGTCGGTCACCTTCCGGCCATTCAACTCGACGATCACGTCGCCAGCCCGCAGACCAGCCCGGGCCGCAGGTGTGCCGGGTTGCACACCGCCAACCAGCGCCCCGTTCTCATCCGGCAGATCGAACGCTTTCGCCAGATCAGGTGTGACCGGCTGAATGTTCACGCCCAGGTAACCGCGGGTCACTTTCCCATCGGTCACCAGGCGCTCCATGATGGAGCGGGCCAGGTTGATGGGAATGGCGAAACCGACGCCGGCGTTGGCCCCGCTGCCACCGCTCACGATGGACTGGCTGATGCCGACCAGGCGGCCTTCCACGTCCACCAGCGCACCGCCGGAATTGCCGGGATTGATCGGCGCGTCGGTCTGGATGAAATCCTCGTAGCCCTGCCGGCCGAGAATGCCGAAGCCGCGACCCAGCGCGCTGATGATGCCCATGCTCACGCTCTGGCCGACGCCGAATGGATTGCCCACTGCCAGCACCACGTCGCCCACCTCAAGCTGGTCGCTGTCTCCCAGCGTGATGGGTTTGAGATTCTTTGCCTCGATCTTGAGGACCGCCACATCGGTCTGCGGGTCCGTGCCGACGATCTTGGCGATGTATTCAGTTTTGTCTCCGGACAGGGCCACCCTCACGCCGTCCTTGTCGGCCCCGTCAATCACGTGATTGTTGGTCAGAATGTAACCGTCCTCGCTGATGATGACGCCCGAACCGAGCCCTTGCTGCTGGCGCGTTTGCGGCTGCGTGCCGCGGGGATCATCCCCGCCGAAAAACCGGCGCAGAAACGGGTCGTCTGAAAACGGGCTCCAAAACCGCGGCACGCGAACGGTTCGCGTCGAGTAGATGTTCACCACGCTGGGCGCGACCTCTTTGAAGACGGGCGCGAAGCTCAGACTCACGCGCGCGTCTCGATTGATCGGTTTGTCTGAGACCGTCACCTTGGGCGGTGTGGCCGGGTCCTTGGCCACGACGCCGGCCGTCAGCCAGCCGGCCACGGCCAGCAGTCCCAGCACAACTGTCAATTTTCCATGAGCTTGAGAAAAGTATCGTTTCATAGTTTAAATCGTGTCAAAGCCAAGCGCCCCTCCGCCTTGAGCTGCCGTTGGTCGCCGAACGGCGATCAATGCCGCAGTCCGCGTTCAGCGTCGCCGCTCTTCAGCGACGCCAGACCGCCATCGGAACGGGCCGGGTCAGTTTGCTGCGGTTCGTTCACGTTGAGATGGACAACTCACGCAACCCTGCGTTCAAACTGCGCCTGCATTCCGAAGCTGATTTCCGCGATTTGACAGGCGCAACCGATTCGGGTGTGATGACGCGCGCATCACCGGAAATGACTCAGACCATGATCGCTGCCTGGCCATTCAAAAGAATTCTCAAATCGCGATCGCCTTGGCCGGGTCTGGCGATGCTGCTGGCTGTTTCGGTCGCCTTGTCGGACGAAGGCGGGTTTTGGGTGGCAACGTTCGAGACCGACATCACGATCCCGGTCGGTCACGCCTGCATGGGCGGCGGTGTGGCCGACGCGAAGGAAATCGTTGATCCACTTTTCGCCAAGGGATTCGTGCTGCTGGGCACGAGTGGGCCGATCGTGGTTGTGTCGTTGGATTGGTGCCAGGCCAACAACGATTCCTACGACCGCTGGCGTGAAGTCCTCGCGCAAGCCGCCGGTACGAAGGCCGAACACGTGATGCTCTCCACCGTCCATCAACACGACGCGCCGATTTGCGATCTAACCGCTCAACGATTGTTGGACGCGCATGGCCTCCAAGGTTGGAACTGCGATCCAGGCTTCCATGAGCAAGCCGTGCAGCGAACCGCCGCGGCCTTGAAGGCGTCACTCGGGTCGGCGCGCCGGGTGACGCACCTTGGCGCCGGTCAGGCAAAGGTCGAGCAGGTTGCCTCGAATCGCCGCGTGGTGCGGCCCGATGGCAGGATCACTTGGGAACGCGGCAGCAGCAGCGGGAACATTTATGGCGCGCCCGAGGGTGAGATTGATCCCTGGCTCAAGACCCTCAGCCTCTGGGATGGCGACCAAGCACTGGTGGCTTGGAGTTCCTACGCGGTGCATCCCATGAGTTACTATGGCCGGGGCGGAGTCTCGGCGGATTTTCCCGGCATGGCCCGTGCGCAGCGCCAACGGGACGACCCAAAAGTGTTCCAGATTTATTTCACTGGCTGCGCCGGCGACGTCACCGCCGGCAAGTACAACAACGGTTCACCCACGAACCGCGCGGCGCTGGCGGACCGTTTGTATCGAGGCATGATCTCCGCGTGGCAGGCCACGAAACGCGAGCCGCTGCGCGGTGTGGATTTCCGCGTCGCCAGATTGAACCTGCCTGTGCGGGACACCGGCGAATTCACCGTTGAAGCCATGCAGGCCACGCTGGCGAACACCAACGCCACACGGTGGAAACGCATCTCCGCCGCGCTCGGTTTGAGTTGGCGTCAACGCGTGGATCGAGGGCAGCCGATTGATGTCCCGTGCCTGGATTTCAACGGCGGCCAGGCGTTGTTCGCGATACTCCCGGCGGAGAGTTTTGTCGGCTATCAACTCGCGGCGCAGCGGCTTCGGCCCGACTCCTTCGTAATGGTCGCCGGGTTTGGGGACGGCGCACCTGGTTACATTCCCACCGACCCATGCTGGCGCGACGGCTACGCGGACGATTATTGCTGGGTGCAGCCGATGACCGGCCGACTCATGCTCAAAGCCCTGGCCGAGGCGATGGGCGTATCTGGCCACTGACTTGGAGGAAGATCAATGCACACCACTTCGGGACAGATTCGGCCGAACGAAATCCTGCGGCGCTACGAGCCGGGGCGACCGAACGATTCATTCACTTTGAAAAGCAGCCCGGCGAGACTATAGTCCCGCGAGAATCACCATGTGCCATGTCCGACACATTCGCTGGTCAAACGCCCGCGCCTCACGCCAGGCGGCGGCCGGGTTCACGCTCATCGAGTTGCTGGTGGTCATCGCCATCATTGCCATACTGGCGGCGATGTTGTTGCCGGCGCTGACCAACGCCCGGAACAAAACGCACGGCATCAATTGCCTGAACAATCACCGGCAATTGAGCCTCGCCTGGCGGATGTATTCAGACGACCACCAGGACAAGTTACTTTACGCCAGCGAACTGCCCTGGCTGCCCGAGACCTTCAGCGGCGCCTGGGTCACCGGCACGCTGGACTTTGATCCGGGCAAACCGACGAACTGGAATCCGGACCTGACCATCAAGCAAAGTCCCATGTGGCCGTACTGCGGCAGGAACCTGAGCATCTGGAAATGCCCGGCGGACCGTTCGGGTCTCATGGTCAACGGCGAGTTCAAACCGCGTGTCCGCAGCATTTCCATGAACGTGTACCTGGGCGGTTGGGCGGGCACCGACGGCGGGTGGGGACCGATCTTCAGCGATTACAAAATTTACATGAAGCAGAACGAACTTCACGATCCCGGCCCGGCCAAGGTGTTTGTCTTCCTGGACATGCGCGAGGACAGCATTGACATGGGAAATTTCGCGACGCGCATGCAAGGCTGGCCCAACCAAACCTCCCAGTACGGCTTCTTTGATCTGCCGGGATACTACCACCATTACGCCGGTGGATTTTCCTTTGCCGACGGGCACTCCGAGATTCGTCGCTGGCGGGATGGCCGCACCACTCCACCCATTGTGCGCACTGGCTTCGTGAACGACCAGTTTTCCTCCCCGGAGAACCCCGACGTTGCCTGGCTTCAGGAACGATCCACGCGCCCCAAGAACTAGACCGCCACGACCGGCGCGCACGCCTTGGCAGGCTGCGGCTTCCACGGACTTTGCCGCGCGTTTTGGCCACCACCCCCTCGGGGGCAGATTCAGCCTCCACTGTTTAGAACCACCCACGCTGCCCAAAAAATGGGCGGAGACACCAAGCCTCGACACGGCAGGCAAGCGGCCAAAGGGTGATGCAAAGTGTCGGCACTGGCACGTTTGGCGACCACAACCGCCCTGCACCCACTGTCGCAGTTGCCGATGGCCTTCCAGTTGCTTCGTAATCCCGGGAGACGAGGTGAAGTTCAACCGCCAGCGATGCAACCGATCAACAATTTCAGCGGCCGACGCGTCATCCTGCTCCTGATTCTGGTGATGGTGGTCTGCGAGTTCATTCGCGGCAGCACCGGATTTTACGCGGTGGTCGAGGGTCAGAGCATGTATCCCACCTTCCGGCACAGCGACGTGGTTCAAACCAGGTCGCCGGAGCTCGGCCTCAAACGCGGGGACGTGGTGATTCTGGCCGACGGACAGGGCGAACGCATGATCAAGCGCATCATCGGCCTGCCAGGGGAGTCCATTACGCTTTCTCTCGGCCACGTGTATGTCAACGGGCAGAGATTGTCCGAGCCTTATCTCGCCCGGCATACCTACACGTTCAAGTCCGACACGGCCGACGAGCGCCCGATCGTCTGGAACCTGGACGATCAACATTACTTCGTGCTGGGCGACAACCGCCTCGCGAGCCTGGACAGCCGCAACTTTGGACCGGTGGACCGCCACGGTATCCGCCGGGTGGTGGTGCAACCGGCCAATGCGTTCCGCCCCGCGTTCTGCGATGTCGTTCTCTCCAAGACGGGAAAGCCCGTCCGCAAGAGCCAACAACAACCGGATCACTCGCTGTGATTGATTCCAGCGCGTTGATCACCGGCCACAATCCAACCCAGCTCGATGTGAATTGTCACGCCAGACCTCCGAGATTACCGGAACTGACGCTGCCCACAATCGAGACAACTTGACCGTTGACTGCTCGGCCGCTTCAAACTCGCTCGCGGCACTTGAACTTCTGGCCGCACTTGTTTTCAGTCGCCAATTCGGTTACGGTGCGTCAGTGAAGTCCTGGCTCTTCTCGCATCGTGTCAGCAGTTTCCTCCTGCTTTGTCTGTTGAGCGCCGCCGTGGCGGGCGCGAGTGAAAACAAACCCATCCGCCTGCGCAACGAACTCATCATTCCGCCGCCTCACAACGCGGGCGATGTCCGCGCCATGGCGGCCGTTGGTGATCAACCGGAGTCGGGACTGTTCCTGATTCAATTCACGGGTACCGCTCAACCCGCCTGGCGCGAGCAGTTGCGAGCGTTGGGCGTCGAGTTGTTGCATTACGTGCCGGACGATGCGTTCGTGGCCCGGTTCACCGGCACCCAGCCGGCTCAACTCCGTCAGCTCGAGTTCGTGCGCTGGGTGGGAGACTATCGCGTCGAGCACAAGCTCCACCGCAAACTTTGGCCCGGCAATTTGGACAGCTCGCAGGCCTCCAGACCCGTGGCCGTGTGGCTTTCTTCAGCCGCCACGGAGTCGGAGACGCAACAGGTCAAGCAAACGCTCCTCTCGCTCCAGCAGGAGAGTGGTCATCAATTTGGAGGAGTGCTCCGCGGCCAGCTCGAGGTGGCCAGGCTCGGCGCGCTGGCCGCTTCCGACGCGGTGCTCTGGATCGAACCCGCGCCGGATATGAAGTTGTTTGACGAGGTTTCCTCGCGCATCGTCGCCGGCGCCGGCCCGCCCGGACAAACGCTCGTGCAATCGCTCGGTTACACCGGCGCGGGCGTCACGGTGGCGGTGGCGGACAGCGGGCTGGACAGCGGCATCACGAACTTCATGCACCCGGACATCGCCGGCCGGGTGCGGGCCTTGTTCCATTACGGCCTGCCCGGTCAACTGGAGGACGCCGCGGATGAACACAGCCACGGCACGCACGTGGCCGGGATCATTGCCGGCAACGGCGCCGTCGGCCAGACGGATGAAAATGGATTCCTCTACGGCTTGGGCGTGGCGCCCGGGGCACAATTGATTGGGCAGCGAATCTTCGATGCCGCGGGCAATTACGCTCCGCCGCCGAGCTTCGAGACCCTCACGCGCGACGCCCGGCGGGCCGGGGCCGAAATCGGGTCCAACAGTTGGGGCGATGACAACCAGGGTCGCTACGACCTCACGGCCATGGAGTTCGACGCGCTGGTGCGGGATGCCGACCTGCTGGCTCTGGGTGACCAGCCGTACATTTTGGAATTTTCGGCGGGCAACGCCGGCCCATCACCGCGGACGATCGGCACTCCGGCGGTCGCAAAAAATGTCATCGCCACCGGCGCCGCCAACAGCGACCGCCGCAACCTGCCGATTGAGGAATTCACCATCTTCGACGGCGGCCCCGAGACGATGGCGGATTTTTCCAGCCGCGGCCCGTGTGAGGACGGCCGCATCAAGCCGGACCTCGTCGCGCCCGGCAGTTGGATCGCCTCGCTGCGTTCGATCTACGCGAATGACGACTATGCCTGGTGGCCCATCTCCCAGGATTATCTTTACCAGGGGGGCACGAGCCAGTCGGGACCGCATGTGTCCGGTGCGGCGGCGGTCTTCGTTCAGTTTTATCGCACGCACCATGGTGGCGCCACACCTTCGCCCGCCCTGGTCAAGGCCGCGCTCATCAATTCCGCCACTGACATGGACGATTTCGTGGAAACCGATCCCGTCCCGAACAATGACGAAGGCTGGGGTCGTTTGGACCTGCCAACGCTGATCGCGTCGGAGCGGGATTTTGATTTCCTGGACCAAACGGCGTTGCTGACCAACGGAGCGGTGTTCGAGAAGCGCATCCTGATCGGCAGTCCGGAGGAGCCGCTCAAGGTGACACTCACTTACACGGACGTGCCCGGCAATCCGGCCGCCGTGGTTGCGCTGGTCAATGATCTTGACCTGGAAGTTCTCGCGCCCGATGGACGCCGGTATCTCGGCAATCGCTTCGACTTCGGTGAATCCATCCCCGACGCGGCAGGCTCGGACACAATCAACAACGTCGAAGCCGTGCATCTGTTTGCTCCCGTGCCCGGCGAATACATCGTCCGCGTGCGCGGCACCCGCGTCGTGGCCGATGCGCGGCGGGACACACCCGCAACGGACCAGGACTTTGCGCTCGTGGTTTCCGGATCTTTTGGCACGCCCGGCGTGGGGATTGTGACGTTCAACCGGACAGCCTACCGGGCGCCCGATGTAATTCGCCTCGTGTTGGTGGATTACGATCTCGCCGGCCAGCCGACTGCGAACCTGTTGTTGCGCAGCGGCGCGGAGCCGGCGGGCGAAAGCGTCGCGCTGCTGGCCCACGGCGTCACCGGTTTGTTTACCGGCGCCGTGGCGACCGCGACGGGGCCGGCCGTGCCGGACGGCCAGCTCCAGATTGCTCATGGCAATCTCATCGAGGCCGTGTATGCGGACGCGGCCCCGCCAGGCAATCGGGTCTTCAGCGCGCTGGCGGATTTGCTGCCGCCCGTGATCAGCAACGTCACCGCGACCAATTCGTTCGGCCAACCGGTGGTCACTTGGGATACGGACGAGGACACCAAGGCGTTTGTGTTTTTCGGCACGAACATTTTGAACCGCGCTCTGACCAATGCCTCGTTCGACACCAGCCACATATTCGCCCTGCTGGACTTTCCGGTGGGCGCGGTCATCCGCTTCATGCCCGTGGCCGAGGATGAAGCCGGCAACCGCGCGACCAACGACAACGGCGGTTTGTACTTCACCGTCACCAACACGCAACCGCCGGCCGTCCTGCTGATTAATTCCTACACTGACAGCGGGGGGCTTGTGTCGGCGCCGCCGCTTTCGGGTTACACCGATGCTTTCAACGCCTTGGGACTGACCTACAATATCTTTGACGCGCGGACCGGCGCCGAGCCAAGTCTGGCGCAGTTGCAGTCGCACCGTTGCGTCATCTGGCGCATGGACGAACTCTCCGCGCCAACCGTCTCGCTCGCCCAGAAGATGGCCGGTTACGTGACGAACGGCGGTTCGCTTTTGATCGCCTCGATGGAAGCCGTCACGCGATTCAGCGAGGCCGGCCTCGCCAGTTTCAACACCGGCATCTTGCAGGTGCAGTCCTACACGGAGGATCAACCGGTGGATAACATCACCGGCTGGCCGGGCGACCCCGTGGGCGCCGGGATGGCGACAGCCTTGGATTACTCGCCCTATGCCGAGTTGCTGCAACTTCTGGAGTTTTTCGGCATAACCGACCCATCGGATTGGATCACGCCAACCGCCAATGCCTCGCCAGTACTGCTGGCGGATGGCTCGATCGTCGGCGTGCGTTCGCCCAAGACCGGCGTGGACCTGCCGGGCCGGGTCGTTTATTTGTCGTTCCCGCTTGATGCGGTCCCGCTGGGCAGCGGCGTGGGAAACAACCGGGCCGGGTTGCTGCAAAACATTCTGGACTTCCTTGCTCCGCAACCGGGGCGCAGTTCGCTCACGCTGGACAGCGATGTTTATTCGGTGCCCGGTCGGGCGATCATCGAAGTCGAGGATGCGGACCTCCAAGGCCAGGGCCAGGTGAACGTCGAATTTACCAGTCCACACCAGACGACCCAGGTGGCCTTGTTTGAGACTGTCCGGCGCGGTTTGTTCCGCGGCAGCGTCATCTTCACGGCCACCAACAGCGGTCTGCCGGGCACGTTGCTGGTGCAGGCGGACGAGTACGTGGAAGCGAGTTATTTCGACGTGTCGGCTGGCCGGACGCTCTTCGCCACGGCTTTCATCGAAACCAACGCGCCCGCCATCAGCGGGGTGTCCATCGAGCCTGGTTATCTCGAGGCCATCGTGCGCTGGGAAACCTCGGAGGACGCGGACGCACTGGTGCAATACAGCGAGTCACCGGATAATTTCCCGATCAACTTCACCGCTTATGATCCGTCGCTGGGCACCTATCATGAGCTGTTTCTTACCGGCCTGCGGCCCAACACCGCCTATTACCTGCGGGTGGCCAGCCGCGACCGCGCCGGCAACACGACGGTGGACGACAACAACGGCCAGCTCTACACCTTCACCACGCTGCAACCCCGTGTGCCGCCGTGGGCGGACGACATGGAAACTCCCAGCGTGGAGTGGTCCACATTCGTCGGAGAGGTTTCGGACACCGAATGGCGGCGCGGTGTGCCCGGCAGTGGCGAGACGGCGCATTCGCCCACCCAGTGCTGGGGCAGCAATCTCGGCGGCGGGCCGGCGAGCTTTGCCGAGTGTTACCTCATCAGCCCCGGCATCCTGCTCACCGGCGGCAACCGCGCCACGCTCCGTTTCTGGCACAATTACGATTTCATGGCCCAGTCCGAGTTCGATCTGCTCGAAGGCGGCCAACTGGAAATCATCACCAACGTCCTCACCGCGCCCGTGCCGCTGACTGCGTTTGCGGACGACGCCACGTTTGGTTGGGAGCAGGTCGAACTCGATCTGTCGCCCTACCTGGGCAACGTGGTTTACATCGTGTGGCATTACGTGCTGCTGTCCTTTGAATCCGCCCCGCGCCTCGGCTGGCTGGTGGACGACGCGTCCATCACGGTGGATTCCATCGTGCCCGCCACGATCCAGGTCACCAACAACCTCTGGCAGGCGTTGTTCGCTTTGAGCGGTCCCAGCGGCAGGTCCGGTCAGGGTCGCTGGACCGTTCTGAGCAACGCCGGGCCCGGCCAATACACCATCACTTTCGGCGACGTGGCCCATTACAACACGCCCTCACCGCAGACCGCCAATCTGCCGCCCGGCGGCACCGTGACGTTTACCGGCCATTACACGTTTACCGATGTGAACACGAACGGCATTCCTGACGGTTGGGAGGCGGAAAACCTCGGTGGCGTGGCCACGAATTACAGCGGGCTGGTGGACACGGACGGCGATGGCTTGAGCGATTATGCGGAATTCATCGCCGGCACCAGTCCCACCAATAACCTGTCGGTGCTTGAACTGAAACCCGCTCTACAGGGCACGGCGACGCTCAAACTGGAGTGGCCTTCGGCGCCCGGCCACGGTTACCGCCTGCTGGGCAGCGAGGATCTGCTGAACTGGAGTCCGGCCACAGATTGGATTCGTGCCGATGGCAACACCACCAGCGCGACACTGCCCACCGGCGGCGGCTTGTTCCGCTACTTCCGCGTCGAGGCACAGCCATAGCGGTGCTCATTGCCTTCCACAAACCCTACGGCGTGCTCTCGCAATTCACGGACGATGGCTCGCCGCATCTCACGCTGGCGGAACATGGTTTTCCGAAAAGGGTTTATCCCATTGGCCGGTTGGATGCGGACTCAGAAGGGTTGTTGCTCCTGAGCGACGAACCGGAGTTGAACGAGCGGTTGCTGCATCCGCGCCACGCGCACGAGCGGGAGTACTGGGCGCAAGTCGAACACATTCCCACGCCGGAAGCGCTGGCCAGACTTTCCCGCGGCGTAACCATTCAAGGCCGCAGGACCCTACCCTGTCGCGCGTGGCTGCTTGACCCGCAACCGGAGGTGGAAGGTGGGAACGTCACTCAGCGCGCGTCGTCCGCGGAAATGCCTGCACCCGGCGGCGGGCGCGGAACGGCGCGCCCGTGCCTCCCACCCCGTGTTCCGCCGATTCGTTTCCGCAAGACGGTGCCCACGCGCTGGATCGGCTTGGAATTGCTGGAAGGCAAGAATCGCCAGGTGCGCCGCATGACCGCAGCCATTGGCCATCCGACCTTGAGATTGATTCGCGTCAGGGTTGGAAAGTTCCAACTTGGCGACCTCGGCGCCGGCCAATGGCGACTGTTGAACTCAACCGAGCGCGCCCTGGTTCTGGCCTGATGCTCCCACCGGAAGCGCGTCTCCCTTGCATGCGACCTGGTCTGCCCGCACAAGTCCGCGTGGACGCGCTGCACGTTGGAGCGGCGGCTTGCCAGCCGCCCCTCCGGATGACCGATACATCTGCAAGAAACTCAGATGGGTTCTTCGCTGTTTTCGGTGGAATGAAACCAAAGCAAGGAGCAACGCGGAGCGGACAGCGGTTCTCCCTCTCCCAGCGGGAGAGGGGCGAGGTGAGGGAGAGCGCGTGGAAAATCCGGGGCGTAGGGACTCATTTCAGCCCGCCCCGATGGATGCGAAGACTCTCCCTCACCCTTTTTCCCTCTCCCGCTGGGAGAGGGAGACCGTTGCCGAGACTT
>WYBW01000147.1 GCA_011525685.1 Verrucomicrobiia bacterium | reverse complement strand
GTTGCTGGCCTGCCTCGAAGCGAAAACGCTTGATCGGAGAGAGCAAAATGTTATGAAACCAACGTCTCAGGGGTGGGTGGTTTTGAACCCGCGAAAAGTGGGTGGTTTTAACCCGCGAAATGACATGCGCTTTGCGCTTGCACCTGGAACAACGCTGTGCCGGGACTTGCAACTCAGCCTTCAACTCTCAACCAACAACCAAGGCTCAATCGAGCGATATCACCTTGGCTTTCTCAGCAGTATGGAGGAACGGTGAGATGTGAACAGCGACATCCAAGCTCGCTTTGAGAAGCTGGCCTTGGGCGGAAACCACGATTCCGAGCAAGTAAAGCGGGATGGCAATACCAACACCCTCAATCGCACCGCCGAGAACTGCCAGCACCCCGATAACCGCAGATCGCGCGACCACAAAGTACAGAGATGCTTACCTCGATTCTCAGAACCTCGTAAGTCGAAGACTTTCTACTCCATCTCGATCCAATAGTACGCCGCAGCGTTTGTGCCGCGCGTATCAATGAACCGAGTCAACGGTTGCACAGCGGGCAGGCCGTTAGTCAGCGTGACATAATCCCGCCGCGTGACGTCCTCCGCCCGATGGACGCGGTATGTCCGGTTCGTTTGGCCATTCCAGGACAACACCACCGCATCCGCGCCGGACAAGCTGATGGATGACACGCGCAGGGCTGAAAGTGGATCAAGGGGATTCAGCCCGCCGCGCACCTCGATGCCATCCGGCAACCCGTCGCCATCTGTGTCCGCCAGCAACGGATTGGTGCGGTGAACATTGACTTCTTGTCCGTCCGTTAAGCCGTCTCGGTCCGTATCGGCGCGGAGCGGATCGGTGCCCAGAGCCAATTCTTCATCGGTCGTTAATCCGTCAAGGTCCGGGTTGTCGCTGACTGTAAGTCGAATCTGGTCCAGCACCAGCACGGCGTTGGTCTGACCGCGGCTTACGAGTTTGAACACCAGTTGATTCGTTTCGCCCGCGTGGTGCGCAAGCAATGCATCGGCATCCACGAAGCTCTCGCGCGTTATTCCAAGATCAGGACCGAGATACAGCACTTCGTTCGTTCCCAAATAAACGCCCAGAAAATCGCCGTCGCCAGCTGAGGTGAAGCGGTAGCGAAACTGAAGTTGCTTCACACCAATGGGCAACTCAACCTGCCTGAACAAGCCAGCGTTAGATTCCTCCATGATCGTGTATACGCCGTTCGATCCGACTGCGGCGCCAAAGAACTCAAACCCTCCAATGTGCTGCTCTGTGATCGTCTCGTCGCCACCTTGCGCTTGAACTAGGCTGGGTGAGGCACTCGGAAAAGGATTCCCCGACGGCGGAGCCAATAGCGGCGAGTAATAAAAACCATCCGCCACCGAATCGAAAGTGACGGTGTCCAGATACCAGTGAGGGAAGTATTCATGGGCCGCAACCGGGTACAGTTGCACAAGAAAACCAAACCCCGGAGGATGCCGCCTATAATAATATGGGGACTGTTCGATCCTGTTAACACCGAACAGATCGATAAAACCCAAACTAGCGTAGTAACGATCAATTCGTCCCGGATTGGGATAATTGTCGTGAAAAAGACGAAGTGGAACTGGCGTGTCCAGCGTCGTGACTTGACGTACGTTAACGCCAGCGTCCTTAAGCAGACGGGCGCACGTGCCCATCACAAATCCTCCCGCACTGTGGCCGATCAAGTGAATCGGTTCGCCGGGATTGATATTTCCCAGCTTAATCTGCTGCTGAAACCATGCTGCCAAATATGTTCCTTGCCTGTTTGCATGCGGTCGAACCGAAAGAGTGTCAACCACGAAATCGGCGCCTGTGCGTCCGGCGAATTCAGCAAAGGTGAAGTAGCCTAGAATTATCAAGTCTCTCCACCTGCTCTGCCCGTAATTCGACGGATACCCGGGAACAACTTGCACCGGATCAGCCCACTCACGCCAGTCCAGAGCGGCCACATACGGCATCCGTCCTGACAGACGGGTCTCGATTTGTTGAGCCAAGGGCCTGACCCAAGCCGCATCCGCGCTTGACCTCAGCCCGTGCGTCACGAGAACGAATCCATTCGCCTTCTTCGCTGTACTGTCGAACGCGAACGGCTGCCCGCTGGAATTCAAGAAAGAACCAATCCCTGCATCTGGGGCAGGCACGACCCGCGGCTCGTTCACCGGTCCGGCTCGGTCAAACACCACGCCGCGCTCCACCACGTGGGGCGGATTATTGGCCCGCGTAGCTCGCAGCCGCACCTTGTGTGTGCCCGCTGTAACCGACAAGTTCAGGTTTACCGTCTGGCCAGTCGCGTCGTCGAAAGCGCCGTCGTTGTCCAAGTCCCAGGCGAAAGCAAACTCAGCGGGGTCGGCTCCATAGACGATTGCATCAAGCTCCAGTCGCCAAGCGACCAGTGGCAGTCCAAGCGGCGTGGCACGGCCCGTGAAATCCACTCGCGCGCGGGGCCGCAGAGTCACGCTGAAAGGTCCCGATACCTTGCCCCCGCCCGCATGCGAGTATGCCGCCTGCAATTGGATGACGCTTTCGGCGCTCAGATCGCCCGAGGATAGCTCGTTGCCTGCCAGTCCTACTCCGGCAGGGGCAGAGGAAGCAAGCGACCAAAGTGCCGTCTCGCTCACATCCAGCGTTGTGCCATCTGCCAGTGTGGCTTGCGCGCCGTAATCCTGACGGCCGTTCGCGAATAACGTGGCTGGACCGGCAATGGTCACGCTCGTCACAGCGGTCAGCGCCGTGGAAACAACATGGAATGACGCCCGTCCTGAAAGCGCGCCATCCGGGTTTCGCACTTCTGCCGTCCAAAGTGCTGGCTCCTCCGTGACATTCACGAATACCCGAAGTTGGGTGGAAGAGACAAAGTCTGTCCGTTCAAAGGGAATTACGTACGTCTCGCTTCCTGTACGGAGAATCACTCGAGAACGGGCAAAGAAACCCTGACCACGCACCTCGATCCACTGTCGGCCATTGCGTGCCGGGACCGGATTCGGGTTGATGCTCGAGATGAATGGTGAGGCTAGATTGACGGGCATGCATGGCGAAAACTCGGAGGTCTGGCCATAGCCGTCGGTGTCAATCTTGGCGGCCTTTGCGGTCACGAAGTATCCCTCGGGCACGCTGACCGGGAATGTGACTTCAAAGGTCGTGGTGCAACTTGCTCCGTTCGTGACGTACGTGAAGCCAAGATAGTACTGCCCTTCTCCGTAACCAGATGGATCACACTGGGCGTTGGCGAAGAACTCCAACAAGAACCTTGAATGTGTGAGACTATCCAGCGACCCGGCAAGCGTGATTGCGTCGCCGCTGGAGATCGCCGAGGACAGGATTGGGAAGTTCTGGAAGTTGTTTGGTCCAGTATCCAAGTCGCAGGGATCGTTCAGGGAAACGCCATTGTTCCCGAGGTCAATCGGGAGCAGTGCATTCTCGAAGAAAGAGCAGCCGACCATGCCCCAACGAGTGTTCGAGGACGTGGTGAACGCCGCGCCATTCGCACGGTTGTAGGCGATGATGGTGCGACCTTGGTTCCTCGCCACGAGCTGAGGAGGGGGATCCGAGTCTCCGCCAGCGCCCTGCACCGAGAACGTGCCCGCAGGTGCGATGAATACACCGTTGGCGTGGTTGCCTAAATTTCTAGTGGCGCTTACATCGGTACCAACGAAAGCTGGCCCAAAATAAAGAATGTATCCTGTCGCATCCACGGCTAGGCCATTGCCGAAATTCGCGGAAAGCACATTCCGACCAATCCAGTTGGTGGCGCCGTTGATGTTTCCAGTCATCAGGAGTCCGTTGCCTTGGTTTCCTAGCAGCCTGTCGGACTTAGGAAACGCGATTTTTTGCGGGCGGATTGAACAGTCGTGCGGCGTGCGCGTCTGAAACCCATGGCCACGCGCTTCGTTCCCATTGATCGCGACACCCCGCTGCTGCTC
>WYBW01000146.1 GCA_011525685.1 Verrucomicrobiia bacterium | reverse complement strand
TGCCGATGGGCAGAAAGATGGGATAGGCGTAGGCGCCCAGTTTCTTGCGCATGTCGTTTAGCGCGTTCTCGAAGTTCGCTCCCGTGCGGTCCATCTTGTTCACGAACGCGATGCGCGGGACACGATATTTGGTGGCCTGCCGCCAGACGGTTTCCGATTGGGGTTGCACGCCCGCCACGCCACAAAAGACGGCCACGGCGCCATCAAGCACGCGCATGGAGCGTTCGACTTCCGCCGTAAAATCCACATGCCCCGGCGTGTCAATGATGTTGACCCGGTGCGGGATGTTTTTGAACGCCTTGTAAGTCCCGTCCTCCTTTTGCGTCCAATAACAGGTGGTCGCGGCGGAGGTGATGGTGATGCCCCGTTCCCGCTCCTGCTCCATCCAGTCGGTGACGGTGTTGCCATCGTCCACGTCGCCCATCTTGTGGATGAGGCCCGTATAAAACAGGATGCGCTCGGTGGTGGTGGTTTTGCCCGCGTCAATATGAGCGGCGATGCCGATGTTGCGCGTGCGCTCCATCGGGTACGGCCGGTTGGGCGAGTTCACCGGCTTCGCTTTTTCTTTGTCTGCGACTGCTTGCATCTGAAATGGTTGATTACAGGGAATGAAAACGCCCCGAAGCCAGGTTCAGCCAGCGGGGCGGGATTGATGGACCGGGCTACCAGCGGAAGTGCGCAAAGGCCTTGTTGGCCTGGGCCATTTTATGCACCTCGTCGCGCTTGCGAATCGCGTTGCCCTGTCCCTGATACGCTTCCATGATTTCGGCGGCCAGCGCTTCTTTCATGGGGATGCCTTTTCGGGCATCCGCAAAACTGACGATCCACCGCAAGGCCAGTGACGCCTGACGGTCGGAAGGCACTTCCAGTGGCACCTGGTAAGTGGCGCCGCCCACCCGGCGGGCCTTGGTTTCGATGCGCGGCTTGGCGTTGTCCACGGCCCGTTGAAGGATTTCCACCGGATTGCTGGCCGGATTCTTTTCGGAAATCCGGTCGAAGGCACCGTAAACAATCCTTTGGGCGGTGCTTTTCTTGCCGCACACCATGACTGTGTTCACCAAGCGGGACACGAGGGTATTCTGATACTTTGCGTCCCGAACCACGGGTCGTCTGCTGGCTTGTCGTCTGCGAGACATGAATCGTTGAAAGGTTGATCAGGTTGAATCGTAGCTTTGCGTTCCGTCTGACACTCAGGCAGCCGCCGCCGGCTTGGCCCCGGCTTTGGGCCGTTTCACGCCGTATTTGGATCGGCTGACGCGGCGCTTTTCGACGCCGGCAGCATCCAAAGTACCGCGCACGATGTGATAGCGCACGCCGGGCAGGTCCTTCACCCGGCCGCCGCGGACGAGAACGATGGAGTGCTCCTGCAGGTTGTGGCCTTCGTCGGGGATGTAAGCAATGACCTCGTAGCCGTTGGTCAAGCGCACCTTGGCCACCTTGCGCATGGCGGAATTCGGCTTCTTGGGTGTGCGGGTCATCACCTGGATGCACACGCCCCGGCGGAAGGGCGACCGCTCCAAGGCGGGGGACTTGGACTTGTATATGATCTTCTTGCGGCCCTTGCGGACCAGTTGGTTGATTGTCGGCATTTTCTTCTTAAATCAATCCCGGCGCTCCGGCGACTCACGCTTCAGGCAAACGGAGCGCGCAGGTTATCACAGGCTCATCAGGTTGCAACCATATTTGGGCGGCTCAGATCGCCAGAGGATTTTCCTCCAAGGCGGCAGGCTCTTCCGGCGCGGGCTCTTCCTCCTCGATTTCCACCAGCGGCTTGAGGCGCACCTTGCGGTGCTGGTCGAAGCCGCTGCCGGCCGGAATGATGTGGCCCATGATGACATTCTCCTTGAAACCGCGAAGCGAATCCACACGCGAACGAGTCGCAGCCTCCGTCAAGACCCGCGTGGTGTCCTGAAAGCTGGCCGCACTGAGGAAGCTTTCGGTCTCCAAAGAGGCCTTGGTGATGCCCAAGAGCACCGGCTGCGCCTCGGCGGGCTTGCCGCCCATCTTCTCCACGCGCTCGTTCTCGGCCTCGAATTCAAGTTTGTCAATCTGCTCGCCCCACAGGAACGTCGTATCGCCAGGTTCGGTGATGCGGACCTTGCGCAACATCTGGCGGACGATGATTTCAATGTGTTTGTCATTGATCGTGACACCCTGGAGGCGATAGACCTCCTGCACTTCATTGACCAGATGCTCCTGCAACTCCTGCGGACCGCAAATGTCGAGGATTTCATGCGGATCAATCGGGCCTTCGGTCAACTGCTGCCCCTTCTTCACGTAGTCCCCTTTGAAGACGATGACGTGTTTGCCGATGGCGATAAGATGCTCTTCCTCCACACCGGTTTGCGGGTCCTTGATGACAATGCAGCGTTTGCCGCGAACGCTGGTGCCGAAATCCACGATGCCATCAATTTTGGAGATCTCGGCGGCGTCCTTGGGCCGGCGTGCCTCGAACAATTCCGCCACCCGTGGCAGACCGCCGGTGATGTCCTTGGTCTTGGCCTGTTTGCGCGGCGTCTTGGCCATCAAAGTGCCGGCGACGATCTTGTCACCTTCATTGACCACGATGTGCGCATCCGACGGAATTGGGTAGTTGGCGACTGCTTCCCCTTCCGCGTCGGTGACGATGATCTGTGGGTGGAGGTCTTCCTTGTGCTCAATGACCACCATGGCCTCCTGGCCGGTGGTTTCATCCACCTCCTGCTTCATGGTCACGCCCTCGATAATGTCGTGGAACTTCACACGACCGGCCTTCTCCGAAAGAATTGGGACGTTGTGAGGATCCCATTGGGCCAGCGTCTCGCCTCTCTTGATCTTGCCGTCCGGCGGGATCGAGATCACCGCGCCAATCACGATGTTGTGAGTTTCCAACTCGCGACCATCCTCGCCCAAGATGGAGATTGAACCGTTCTTGTTGAGCACAATGCTGTTGCCATCCTCCAGCGTGACGACGCGCAAGTCATTGTACTTCACGATGCCGTCGTACTTGGCCTTGATGATGGGTTGTTTGAAGGTGCCGGCCGCAACACCGCCGATGTGGAACGTGCGCATGGTGAGCTGCGTGCCGGGTTCGCCGATGGACTGGGCGGCGATGATGCCAACGGCTTCCCCGAGTTTGACCTTCGCACCCGTGGCCAGGTTCCGGCCGTAACAAGCCTTGCAGACACCGTGCTTGCTCTCGCAGGTGAGCACCGATCGGATCTTCACCTTCTCGACCCCGGCCACGTCAATGGCCCTGGCGGTCACTTCGTCAATTTCCGCATTGGCCCGCACCAGCATTTCCTTCGGGTTCGAGGGATTGACGATGTCGTCACAGGAGAAGCGGCCGTTGATGCGATCGGCGAGTTTGACCACCTCGTCCTCGCCTTCGTAAACGGCCTGCACCCAGATACCGTTGGTGGTGCCGCAATCCTCTTCGCGGATGATGACATCCTGGGCCACGTCCACCAGTTTGCGGGTCATGTAGCCCGAGTCCGCGGTCTTGAGCGCCGTGTCCGCCAGTCCTTTGCGGGCGCCGTGCGTGGAGATGAAGTATTCCAACACGGTCAGGCCTTCCCGGAAGTTTGCCAGAATGGGCTTTTCAATGATGTCGCCCGAAGGCTTGGCCATGAGGCCGCGCAGGCCGGCCAACTGCCGCACCTGCTGCTTGTTGCCCCGCGCGCCGGAATCCACCATGAGATAGACCGGGTTGAATTCCCGCTTGCTCTGGTTGTGCTTGAGGGTTTCGAACATGACGTTGGCGATCTGGTCGGTCGCGTGCGTCCAGATGTCCACGATCTTGTTGTAACGCTCGCCGGAAGTGATGATGCCCTTGCGGTGTTGCTTCTCGACTTCCTTGATTTGCCGAAGCGCGTTGTCAATCTGCTCGTTCTTTTCCTTGGGAATGATCATGTCATCAATCCCGATGGAGCACCCGGATTTGGTGGCCTCGCGGAAGCCCAGTTCCTTGAGCTTGTCGAGCATGGCCACGGTCTTCTCGTGGCCGCAGACCTTGTAACAGCGCCAGATGAGATCGCCCAACTGGGACTTGCCAGCGGACTTGTTGTAAAACCCGAGTTCGTCCGGCCAGATTTCGCTGAAAAGTACGCGCCCGACGGTGGTTTCGATCACCTTCTTGTTCGCGTCGCCGAACTCGGTTTTCCGGCCATAGTCCGGGTTGGCGAGGCGGATGCGGTCGTGGGTCTTCACCGCACCGTCGTCATAGGCGAAGATCACCTCGGTCTTCGACTCAAACAGCTTGAGTTGACGCGGATCGGCCGGCGCTGGAGTGCGCGGCTCGGCCGTGAGGTAATAACAGCCCAAGGTGATGTCCTGGGTGGGAGTGATGATGGGCTTGCCGGACGACGGGCTGAAAATGTTGTTGGGCGCCATCATGAGCAAGCGCGCCTCCATCTGCGCCTCAACCGAAAGCGGCACGTGGACAGCCATCTGATCGCCGTCGAAATCCGCGTTGTAGGCGGTGCAAACCAGTGGATGAATCCGGATTGCCTCGCCCTCGATCAACTGCGGCTCGAACGCCTGCACCGACAGCCGGTGCAGCGTCGGAGCGCGGTTCAGCAGCACAGGGTGACCTTTGGTGACTTCTTCCAGAATGTCCCAGACCTCGGTGGTCTGGCGCTCGATCATCTTTTTGGCCGAGCGAACCGTGTGAACATAGCCCAGTTCCTTCAGCCGGCGGATGATGAAAGGCTCGAACAGGACCAGGGCCATCTTTTTGGGCAAACCGCATTGATGCAGCCGGAGCTCCGGCCCGATGACGATGACCGAACGCCCGGAATAATCCACGCGCTTGCCGAGAAGGTTCTGACGGAAGCGGCCGGACTTGCCCTTGAGCATGTCGGAAAGCGACTTCAGAGCGCGATTGCCGGCGCCGGTGACGGCCCGGCCATGACGTCCATTGTCGAACAAGGCGTCCACGGCTTCCTGCAACATGCGTTTCTCGTTTCGGATGATGACCTCCGGCGTCTTAAGCGAGAGCAGGTTCTTCAACCGGTTGTTCCGGTTGATGACGCGCCGATACAGATCGTTCAGGTCGGAAGTGGCAAAGCGCCCCCCTTCCAACGGAACGAGCGGGCGCAGGTCAGGCGGAATCACCGGCAGCACCGTGAGGATCATCCACTCGGGCCGGCTCTTCGAGGACATGAGGCCCTGGAGCAACTTGATCCGCTTGGCCAGTTTCTTGCGGATCTGCTTGCTCTTGGTTTCGGTCATGGCCTCCTGCAACTGGTCGGCGGATTTGGCCAAATCCACCTTGGCCAGGGCTTCCCGCACGGCTTCGGCGCCCATCTTCGCGACGAAGGCATCCGCGCCGTAGGTTTCGCGGGCTTCACGGCATTCGTGCTCGCTGAGCAACTGGTTCTGCTTCAGCGGTGTGTTGCCGGGGTCAATCACCATGTAATCCTCGTAATAGATCACCCGCTCGAGGTTGCGCGCGGTCATGTCCAGCACCAGACCGATGCGGCTGGGCATGCACTTGAAAAACCAGATGTGGCAGACGGGCACGGCCAGTTCGATGTGCCCCATGCGCTCGCGACGCACGCGCGCCAGGGTCACCTCGACGCCGCAACGGTCGCAAACCACGCCGCGGTGCTTGATGCGTTTGTACTTGCCGCAGGAACATTCCCAGTCCTTGACCGGACCGAAAATACGTTCGCAGAACAAGCCGCCCTTCTCGGGCTTGAAGGTGCGGTAGTTGATGGTCTCTGGGTTCTTGACCTCGCCTTTGGACCAGGAGCGGATGGCATCGGGCGACGCGACCGTGATCGCGACGTAATCCACCTGGTTGACCTTGTCGAGGCCGAGCAATTCCCGGGCGCTTTCTTTGGTGCTGATCATAGGAGTTTGGGGTTCAGCAAATCGTTCAAGTACTTCTCACGAGGCCGCCGTCACCGCCGCCAAGGCGGCCGCGGGTTCAGCGGGTTGATCAATCGGATTGGTGTAGCCGACCTTCACGTCGAGGCCAAGGGACTGCATTTCCTTGACCAGCACGTTGAAGGATTCCGGAATCCCAGCCTCCAGGCTGTTGTCGCCCTTGACGATGCTTTCGTAAATCCGCGTGCGTCCCTGCACGTCGTCGGACTTCACCGTGAGCAGTTCCTGCAAGGTGTAAGCCGCGCCGTATGCTTCCATGGCCCACACCTCCATTTCGCCGAAGCGCTGGCCGCCGTACTGCGCCTTGCCGCCCAGCGGTTGCTGGGTGACGAGCGAGTACGGACCGACGGCGCGGGCGTGGATCTTGTCCGCGACCAGGTGGCCGAGCTTCATCATGTAGATGTGGCCCACCACGACTTCCTGGTCGAATGGCTCGCCGGTGCGGCCGTCGTACAGCGTCGTCTTGCCATTCTCGCCCACAAGGGCAACGTCTCCGGCCTCCCTCTGCTTTGCGCCGGCTTCCTCGAGATACTTGCGAACCTGCTTCTCCTTGATGCCATCGAAGACCGGCGTGGCGAACTTGAGGCCGAGAATCTTGGCAGCCCAGCCCAGGTGCGTCTCGAGCACCTGACCCACGTTCATGCGCGATGGCACACCCAGCGGGTTCAACACGATGTCCACCGCCGTGCCGTCCGCCAGGAAGGGCATGTCCTCCTCGGGAACGATCTTTGCGACGACACCCTTGTTGCCGTGGCGGCCGGCCATCTTGTCACCGACCGAGAGCTTGCGCTTCGAGGCGATATAGACCTTGACCGATTTGATGACACCGCTGTCCACGCCCTCACCGGACTCGGCGCGCTCCATTTCCTCGTCATACTGCATCTGGAGGTCATCGAACTTTTTCTTAAAGCTGCCGATGATTTCATTGATTTTGTTGCGAATGGGCGAAGGATCAATCTCGATGCGATCGTACACCTCGGCCAGTTTGCGCAGGAGCGTCTTGGTGATCTTGCGGTTGGCCGGGATGATGATCTCGCCGGTCTCGCTGTTGACCACGTCGAGGGGAATTTTCTCGCCGAGCAGAATGTTGCTCAACGCTTCCGTCAACTGGTCGCGCAGTTCGTCCGTCTTCTTCCGGTGATCCTCTTCGATCACCTTGAGCTGGCGCTTCTCCTCGGCCATCGAGGGCTTGCTGCGGTCGCTGTCCTTCTTGGACGAGACCTTCACATCCATCACGATGCCGTAGGTGCCCGAGGGCACCTTGAGCGAAGTGTCCTTCACGTCCGCGGCCTTCTCACCGAAGATGGCGCGGAGCAGGCGCTCCTCGGGAGCCAGTTCAGTCTCGCTCTTGGGAGTGATCTTACCCACGAGAATATCGGCCGGCTTGACTTCCGCGCCGACACGGATGACCCCGTCAGGGCCGAGATTCTTCAGGGCTTCATCGCCGAGGTTCGGGATGTCGCGCGTGATTTCCTCCGGGCCGAGCTTGGTGTCACGGGCACTGACCTCGAACTCGTCAATGTGGATTGAGGTAAAGACATCATCCTTCACGATGCGTTCGCTGATGAGAATCGCGTCCTCGAAATTGTAACCATTCCAAGGCATGAAAGCGCAGAGCACGTTGCGGCCCAGGGCCAGTTCCCCGTCGTGAGTGCAGGGGCCGTCGGCAATAACCTGGCCCTTTTTCACGTGGTCGCCCTTGTGCACCAGGATTTTTTGGTTGATGCACGTGGCGGCATTCGAGCGCATGAACTTCCGGATTTCGTAAACCCAGACGCCCTTGGAGGGATCGTGGCGAATCTTCTTCTTCGATTCGGGCAACTTGCCATCATCGGTGATGATGATCTGGTTGCCGTTGACGGAAGCCACCTTGCCGGCTTCCTCGGCCACCACCACGGCCCGCGAGTCACGGGCGACACGCTCTTCGAGACCGGTGGCCACGAGCGGCGATTCCGTGACCAACAACGGCACCGCCTGGCGTTGCATGTTGGAACCCATCAAGGCCCGGTTCGCATCGTCGTGCTCCAAGAATGGAATGAGCGACGCGGCGACCGAGACCAGTTGCTTGGGCGACACATCCATGTAGTCCACCCGGGCAGGCTCGACATCAATGAAATCGCCGCGGGCACGGCAGACCACACGGTCCGTGGTGAAGTGGCCCTTGTCGTCAATCGCCGAATTGGCCTGGGCGATGACGTACTGTTCCTCGCGGTCGGCGGTGAGGTAGTCAATGTGGTTGGTGACGCGACCGTTCTCGACCTTGCGGTAAGGAGTTTCCAGAAACCCGAAATCGTTGATCCGGGCAAACGTCGCCAGCGAAGCGATGAGGCCGATGTTCGGCCCTTCCGGCGTTTCCACGGGGCAGATGCGGCCGTAGTGCGAAGGATGCACGTCGCGCACCTCGAAACCCGCCCGATCGCGGGAAAGACCGCCCGGCCCGAGGGCCGAGAGCCGGCGCTTGTGGGTCAACTCCGCCAGCGGATTGATCTGGTCCATGAACTGACTGAGCTGCGAGCGGCCAAAGAAATCGCGGATGACCGCCGAGAGTGCCTTGGGATTGATCAGCTTCTGGGGCGTCATGGCCTCCACGCCCTGATCAAACAGGGTCATGCGCTCCTTGACGAGGCGCTCGGTGCGCGCGAGGCCGACACGGCACTGGTTGGCGAGCAGTTCGCCGACCGTGCGCACGCGGCGGCTGCCCAGGTGGTCAATATCGTCCAGCGATCCCTCGCCCCGCTTCAAGCGCAGCAGGTATTTGGTGGCTTCCACCAAGTCTTCCTTCGTCAGAATACGCGACTCCTGCTTGTCCTTGAGTCCGAGCTTTTGGTTGATCTTGTAGCGGCCCACGCGGCCCAGGTCATAGCGCTTGGGATCGAAGAACAGCCGCTTGATGAGAGCCTTGGAATTGGCCGCCGTGGGCGGGTCGCCGGGACGAAGCCGGCGGTAGATATCCTTGAGGGCCTCTTCCTCGTTCTTGGCGGGATCCTTCTTCATGCACTTGATGATGATCCCTTCGTCCGAGGTGGTGTCCACGACCTTGATTTTGGTCACTCCCAATTCGGCAATCTGTTTCACGACCGCCTTGGACAACGGCTCGAAAGCGCGCGCCACCACCAGACCCTTTTCCTGGTCCACGGCGTCATGAATGAGAACCTTGTTGGGCAGATCGTCCAGTTTCTCGGCTTCCTTGACCGTCAACTCTTCGATGTCATAAAAGAGCCGCAGGATTTCCTCGTCCGTGCCGCGGGTCTTGTCGGCATCCTTGTCTTTGCTCTTGGTTTCCTTGGAGTCACTGTCCAGGTAACTCAACGCCCGGAAAAAGGTGGTGGTCAAAAACTTCCGGCGACGCTTCTTGCGGTCCAGATAGACGTAGAGCAGATCGTTCGTGTCGAACTGCGCTTCATACCATGAACCGCGATCAGGGATGATGCGGAAGGAGTGCAGCATTTTGCCATTGGGATGCTGCGTGGCCTCGAACGCGATGCCCGGCGAGCGATGAAGCTGGCTGACGATGACGCGCTCGGCCCCATTGATGACAAACGTGCCCTGTGGTGTCATCAGGGGCAGTTCGCCCATGAACACCTTTTCCTCCTTGGTCCCCTTTTCGTCCTTGAGCAAGAAGGTCACATACAGCGGCGCGCCATAGGTCAGGCTCTCACGCAAACACTCGAGCCAGTCCACCTTGGGCTCGCCAATTTCGTAGGAGTGGAAATCGAGCACGCACTTCCCGTCATAGCTTTCGATGGGAAACACCTCGGTGAAGACGGCCTGCAATCCCAGGTTCTTGCGCTTCGACTGGGGAACGGAAGCCTGCAGAAACTCGTGATACGAGTGGGTCTGCAATTCGATCAAATTGGGCGGCGCAATGATCTCTTTGATTTTACCGAAGTTGATTCTTTCAGTGGCTCGCGATGGCATGGTGACCTTTTCTGGGTGGCCGGTCCCGGGACCGGACCGCTTGGTTGTATCAAACGACACGAGGCAAGAACCCTGTGGGCCACAGTGAACTTGCCAACCCTTGAACTCCGGGTTTTTCCCGCAGTTCCGCTGTCTGTCTAATTTTTATCTAAAATTCAGTTGCAGCTCGCAGCGAAGCGGGGCGGCGCCCATCCAGGCACCGCCCCCGAGATTCGCCGGTTACTTGATCTCGACCTTGCCGCCCGCGTCTTCGAGCTTCTTCTTGGCGGCGTCGGCGTCGGCCTTGGGTGCGCCCTCCAACACGGGCTTGGGCGCCCCCTCCACCAGGGCCTTGGCCTCGGCCAAACCCAGGCCAGCCTTGACCTCCCGCACCGCCTTGATCACGGCAATCTTTTTGTCCGCCGGAACGGAGGCGAGAATGACGTCGAAGGCCGTCTTGGCCTCGGCGGCGGGAGCGGCCGCAGCACCGCCCGCGGCAGCACCAGGCGCTGCCACCGCAACAGGCGCGGCGGCGGTAACACCCCACTTCTCTTCGAGTTTTTTCACCAGGTCGGCGGTTTCCAGAACCGTCAACTTGCTCAATTCTTCCACCAGGTTCGTAACATCTGCCATAACACTACTCTCTTGCCTTTCTGTTCGTCTCGTCGTCATCCGCGGCCACGGATGATTTCAGTGCGCGGCCCGCTCACCGACGATTTACGTTGTTGTTGTCTCTGCTCCCGGCCCACGGACGGCAGGCCGGAAATCTGTCAGTCGCCCTTGTCCACGCGCGCCTGCAAAACGCGGGCCAGTTGCGTGGCCGGGGTATTGAGCAGGACCACCAGCTTGGTGGCCGGCGCGTTGAGCACCCCGAGAAACTTGCTGCGCAACACCTCCAAACCTGGCAGATCGGCCAGGGTCAGGATTTCCGCCTGTTGCAGGCGCTGGTTGTTCAGGTAACCAAATTGGATCTTCAGCTTGTCAAACTCGGCGCCAAAGGTCTTGACGACCTTGGCGGCAACGGAAATGTCCTTCTGCCCGGTGACCACCGCCAGTTGTCCGGCCAATGTCCCGTTCATATCGCCGACACCCGCTTCTTTCGCGGCGATGCGGAAGATGGAGTTCTTGACCACGTGAACCTCCGCGCCGGCCTTTTGCAGCCGTTTGCGCAACTCGGTCAGGTGGCCAACTTTCAATCCCTGGTAATTTACGACAATGAAGAACGGCGAGGCGTTCAACCGGGCCAGGTATTCCTGGGTTAAAATCTTTTTTTCAGCGCGCATGGTTTGCTCGAATGGATATGGGTTAGGGGCAGGTTGCCGCAATCAGTGGGCGGAGAATTCCTTCAAGTCCACGCGCACGGGCGGACTCATGGTTGCTGAAATCGTGCAACTCCGCAGGTAAGTGCCCTTGACACTGTGCGGTTTGGCCTTGGCGACGGCCTCGATGACCGCACGGGCGTTCTCCTCGATCTGTGCGGTGGTGAAGGAAACCTTGCCCACTGCCACATGGATGTTGCCGCCTTTGTCCACCTTGTACTCGACCCGGCCGGCTTTGACTTCCTTTACCGCCCTCGCCGTGTCGTCGGTGACTGTTCCAGTTTTCGGGTTGGGCATCAGACCGCGAGGGCCAAGCACCTTGCCCAGCTTGCGGACCTCAGCCATGGCCTCTGGCGTGGCCACCGCCACGTCGAAATCAGCCCAGCCAGCCTGGCATTTCGCAATCATGTCTTCAAAACCGACGAATTCCGCGCCCGCCGCCCGGGCGGCATCGGCCGCCGCGCCACTCTTGGCGAAGACCAATACGCGAACCGTCTTGCCGCTGCCGTGCGGCAACGGCACAGTGCCGCGTACCATCTGGTCGGATTGCTTCGGGTCCACACCGAGCCGGAAGGCCAGATCAACGGTTTCGTTGAACTTGGCTTTCGGGAATTTGGTCAGCACTTCGATGGCGGACTTCAAAGGATAGGCCTTTGTACCGTCAACCTGTTCCAGCGCTTTTCTGTATCGTTTGCTTGGCATTTGTTTTTGTGCGGTTCATGCGAGTCGCTTCAAACGCGAATCTCCCGCAGTGAATTGGGGTTCAGTCAGCGACCTCGATGCCCATGCTGCGGGCCGTGCCGGCGACCACACGAAAGGCCGCCTCCTCGGAGGTCGCATTCAGATCCTTTTGTTTCATCTTCACGATGTCCATCACCTGCTTGCGGGTGACCTTGCCCACCTTGTCCTTGTTGGGGGTGGCCGAACCGGCTGTGATTCCGGCGGCTTTTTTCAACAGCACGGACGCCGGCGGCGACTTGGTGATGAAGGTGAAGGATTTGTCCTGGTAAACCGTGATGACCACGGGAATCACCAGTCCCGCGTCGTTCTTGGTGGCGGCGTTAAACTCCTTGCAGAAGCCCATGATGTTCACGCCATGCTGACCCAACGCGGGGCCGACCGGCGGGGCGGGATTGGCCTGCCCGGCAGGGATCTGCAACTTGATGATGCCTGTGACTTTTTTTGCCATAAGGAAAATTCGCTCTTAATCGTAATCGTTCTCTTGATCTCCATCTCCGCTTCGCATCTTCGATCAAGATTACGATTCAGAGCGAGACCAAGAACCCATCAGCCCTTTTCCACCTGCCAGTATTCCAGCTCGACAGGCGTGTTCCGGCCGAAAATGTTGACCGTCACCTTCAACTTGCCGCGATCGGGGTCCACCTCCTCGATGATGCCGCTGAAATTGAGGAACGGCCCGTTGTTGATCTTCACGGTTTCACCGACACCAAAGCTCACCTTGGGCCGCTCCGTCTCCTCCGAGGCGGAAACCTGGGCCTTGATGACTTCCATTTCCTCCTCGGTCGCGGTGTGCGGATGCTCGCCGCCGACAAAGCCGATCGCACCCTGCGTTTCCTTGATGAAATAGAACGGCTTGGGAATCACCCGGTTGTTCTCATCCAGCAGCACCATGTTGATGTACACGTAACCGGGATGGAGCTTCCGGGTCGAAACCGTCTTCTTCTGGTTGCGCACTTCCACGACCTTCTCCATCGGCACCAGGACCTCATGGATGTAATCGCCCATCTCCTCGGTCTTGATGCGCTTCTCGATGCTCTCCTTGACCTTTTGTTCCTGGCCGGAGAGCGTATGAATGACAAACCACTGGCTGCGCATGTTGGCTACAGGATTTTGAAGAAGATCTGGAAAAAAATCTGGTCCACGATGACCGTAAAGATGCCAAGGATGACGATGGAAATCATCACGATTACCGTCGAACCCTTGAGTTCGTCCCAGGTCGGCCAGGTGCACTTTTTCAGTTCTTCCCGGGTTTGGGCCACATAGGTCGCCAGTCGCTTGAGGTGTCCGCGCCACCATAAGAAGGCGAAGACCGCTCCCACGACCACCACCCAGATCAAGATTTTTGTCAGATCGTTCACAATGTCATTCTGGCGGAGAGGGAGGGATTCGAACCCCCGTTCCGCTCGCGCGGAAAGCGGTTTTCAAGACCGCCGCAATAGACCACTCTGCCACCTCTCCGGCTGGGTTGGCAGGGCGTGAGGGACTCGAACCCCCAACCAACGGTTTTGGAGACCGCTACTCTACCAATTGAGCTAACGCCCTACTCACCGTCGAGTGCTTCGCCGCGCTGTCCACGACGAGGGCGCGGGAGCCCACTCCATGCCCCCGCTCCAAAAAGCCCTCTTGGCCTAAGCCACAATTTCGCTGATACGGCCCGCGCCAATGGTCCGGCCGCCTTCGCGAATCGCAAAGCGTTGACCCTTTTCCATGGCGACCGGAGCGATCAGGGAGATTTCCACCGAGACGTTGTCGCCCGGCATCACCATTTCAACGCCCTCGGGCAGACTCACGGTGCCCGTCACGTCGCTGGTGCGGAAATAAAACTGCGGGCGATAATTGGTGAAGAACGGCGTGTGCCGGCCTCCTTCGTCCTTCGACAGGACATAAACCTCGGCTTTGAACTTGGTGTGAGGGGTGATGGACCCCGGCTTGGCCAACACCATGCCGCGCTCGACTTCATCCTTCTTCGTGCCGCGCAACAGGACGCCGACGTTGTCACCGGCGGTGGCGGAATCCAGCAGCTTGCGGAACATCTCGATGTCGGTGGCCACCGTCTTGCGGGTGTCCTTCAAACCGACAATCTCCACGTCATCCATGCGCTTGAGCAGGCCGCGCTCCACGCGACCCGTCACCACGGTGCCGCGACCTTCGATGTTGAAAACATCCTCGATGCACATCAGGAACGGCTTGTCCACCTCACGGGTCGGCAGCGGGATGAAATCATCCACCGCGTTGAGCAGTTCCTGGATGGACTGCGATCCCTCCGGGTCGTGCGCCAGGGCCTTCTTCGCGCTGCCGCGAACGATCGGAGTCTTGTCTCCGGGAAACTGATACTTGCTCAACAGGTCGCGCACTTCCATCTCGACGAGATCAAGCAGTTCCTTGTCGTCCACGAGGTCAACCTTGTTGAGATAGACAACGATGGCCGGCACGCCCACCTGTCGGGCAAGCAGGATGTGCTCGCGGGTCTGAGGCATGGGCCCCTCGGAGGCGTCCACCACGAGAATTGCACCGTCCATCTGTGCCGCGCCCGTGATCATGTTCTTAACGTAATCGGCATGGCCGGGACAGTCCACGTGGGCGTAGTGACGCTTGTCGCTCTGATACTCAACGTGGGACACGGCAATGGTGACAGTCTTGGTTTCGTCACGCACCGTGCCGCCCTTGGTGATGTCGGCGTAGGAGATCGGCGTTGCCAACCCTTTCTTGGCCTGCACCTCCACGATCGCGGCGGTCAAGGTGGACTTGCCGTGGTCAATGTGGCCAATCGTACCGACATTGACGTGCGGCTTGGTTCGTTGAAATTGCTCTTTTGCCATTTTGCTCTCCTGCGTTGCGTTGTTGTCGTTAGCGTTGCTGGGTTTACGTCACACAAATTGTCTGGAGCCCATGATCAGGATTGAACTGATGACCTCATCCTTACCAAGGATGTGCTCTACCAACTGAGCTACATGGGCGCGGTCCACACATTCGCTTCATCCTGATGCGCGAAACGACAAGAAACCACCACCCCTCGTCATCTCCGTTCGGAAAAGCCTGAGGGATCGGTGCGCTCTTGTCTGTTTTACGACTCTAAGACGGCGGAGAAAATAGGAAATGCCGCCGGAGGTGTCAACCGGGATTTTGACTTTTTTTACCCCCGTACGAACGCACGCCCATTGGGGACCATTCCCGTCGAGGTGGTTCTGCCAAACCCTGAGCCCGCGGAGCATTCCGGAAGTGAAGTTTGGCCACTTTCCCAAGGGAATCCGCACCGAACTTGGCTACGAACTCCTTCGCCACCGTGTCCACCCGCGAACCAGCACCCTTGGGAAACTCCATTTGATACGCCTTGCCCAATTCAGCCAACCGCCGGACAAACTCATTCCGGGCCAGAATTGAAGCCGCCGCCACTGCCAGGTCATCCTCCGCCTTATGCCGCTGCAACAACTCCAACGCCCGGCCCAGCGACATCAGCGCCTTCTCCACCAGGCTCTTGTTTGCCGCAAACTGATCGCTGATCGCCCGCACGGGCGGCGGATTCATTCGATGCTTCTGGCCGAGCAGGTTCTCAATGACGCGCGCATGTCCCCACGCCAACACGGCGTTCACTGAGCCCATTTTCGCCTGCAACCGATTGTAGGCCTCGTTGCCGATGGGCACAACCGTGGTTACACAACCGGGCGTCGCGCGAATCAACTCCGCGAGATCGGAAATCTTCTTGTCGCTCGAGATATGCTTGGAGTCGCGAACGCCCGCATCCTTCCAGGCATTGATCACCGCCTCGTTCACATAAACACCCGCGACGCACAGTGGACCGAAGAAATCGCCCTTGCCACTTTCGTCCACGCCAATGCGCGGCAGCAGCAAATCCGGATTCAACACCGCCTCGTAACCCAACCGCGCCTGCTTCAACACTTCCGGTTCCAACACGAACTCGACGAACTCCTGTGTGCCCTTCCCCTGCACGACCAGTTTGCCACTCTCATAGAAAACCACGTTGGTCTTTTCCTTCTCGCCAGCGAACCGGGCATAAGGCACATCCCGAAAAACGAAATGCCGCGCTTCCAGGCACGATCTTAAAGCCCCGGCTTGTTCATCGGTCAGTTTGCAGCTGTAACTGGTCAACGGTTTCACGCGCCGGGCCTTAATAGCTGCAAAGTCGCACAAAGAACACAAAACTTTTTTCCTTCCCTTGGAAGCAGCCCTCGAAATCATGAACCGGTTGATGCCCGCCAGCACGACAAGCAACAAGCCGCCAACCGCTCGCACACTCGTGCCTGCGCTGCTCTCGTGGTTTGCCACCAATGCCCGCGACCTTCCTTGGCGGCACACCCGGGACCCTTATGCCATCTGGGTTTCCGAGATCATGCTCCAGCAGACCCAGGTGAAAACCGTCATCCCCTACTGGGAACGCTGGATGCGGGCGTTGCCGACAATCGAATCGGTCGCGAAAGCCAGACCCGCCAAGTTGCACAAGCTTTGGGCGGGTTTGGGCTATTACACCCGCGTTCGCAATCTCCACAACGCCGCCCGGCAAATCGTCGCCCGGCATGATGGCAAGTTTCCGGAGAACCTTGACGACATCCTCGCCCTGCCTGGCATCGGTCGCTATACGGCTGGCGCGATCGCCAGCATTGCCTTCAACCACCCAAGTCCGATTCTCGATGGCAACGTCATCCGCGTGTTGACCCGCCTTCTTGGCATCAGGACCGATCCGCGCAAGAAGCCAACCAACACCACGCTCTGGCAACTTGCGGAGGCCCTCGTCCTTCACGCATCACGCATCACGCACCCCGCTGCCATTAGTTCGAGAATCACTAAGTGGAAGAGAGCCGAGGCCGATCACAACTGCTCCCATCTCAATCAGTCCCTCATGGAACTGGGCGCTCTCGTATGCACGCCTCGCTCCCCGAACTGTGCCGCCTGTCCAATCCAACAATTCTGCCTCGCGCGAAAAAAGAACCAACAAGACGAAATCCCCAAACTCGCTAAACGCAAGGCCGCCACGGCCCGCCGTTTCATCGCCTTCGTGGTCGAGCGCGGCGGCAAATTCCTGGTCCGCCAGCGCCCTGCTGGCGTGGTCAACGCGCACCTTTGGGAATTTCCGAACTGCGAAATCGAAGCGAAAGGTGGCCGGCCGTGTAACTCCGTGCGCGCCACCGGTCACCAGCGTGATAACGGCATCCAAAGGACTGATGCGCGCCGTTTGGCATCCGACTTCCGCGTCACGTCTGCCAAACCGTTCTGCACCATCAAACACTCCATCACCCGCTACCGCATCACCCTCGATGCCTGCCGCGCTGAAATCGCAAAGCCGCGGAGCAAATGCCCCGGTCGCTGGCTCGCCATCAACCAACTTCACCGACTGGCGTTCACCAGCGCCCACAAGAAGATCCTGAGTCGTCTCCGTCACGGCACACCTCGAAACCAAGTCTGAAAGTCCGCGGCAAAGAGTGTTCCTGGCCAAAGCTTGAGTGATCGAACTCCAAGCTCCCGGTGGCCAGCTCGCCTTCGGCCCTCGGACTTCGCCGTCCACTCACCATCCCGCCCGCTCGCTTTCAGCCGGATTCCCTTTTCCTCTTTTCTCCCCCGCCCCGTTTCCTATCCTCCCCCGCCGATGCTTTATTTTGATTACAACGCCACCGCGCCGGTGATGCGCGAGGCTCGAGAAGCCTGGTTGGAAGCCACGGAGAAAATCCACGGCAATCCCTCCAGCCCGCACGCGTTCGGTCTCGCTGCGAACAGAGCCATGACCGAGGCGCGCGAAAAGCTGGCACACTCCCTGGGCTGCCATCCGCTCGACATTATTTGGACCAGCGGCGCCACCGAGGCCAACAACATGCTCATGCACCACTTCGCCCAAGCGCTGGAGGCGCGGAGCGAGGTCTGGATCAGCGCCATCGAGCATCCCTGCGTGCATGACTCGGCGAAGCATTATTTCGGCAGGCGGCTGAAATTCATCCCCGTCACGCACGATGGCGTCGTGGACATGGAATGGTTCGCCCACGAAATGGCCGACACGCGTCCCGGCCTCGTGGCGGTGATGGCCGCCAACAATGAAACCGGAGTCATCCAGCCCTGGCGCGAACTCCACGCCATCTGCCAGACCTACGAAGTCCCGTTTTTCAGCGACGCCGTCCAGTGGCTCGGCAAACTGCCCGCCAAAGGACTCGGGGATTGCGACTACCTGAGCGGCGCGGCCCACAAATTCGGCGGTCCACGAGGCGTGGGCTTCCTGAAAGTGCCGCATCGAAGCAAGGTCAATTCGCTGCTTTTTGGCGGCAAACAGGAGAAAGGTCAGCGCGCCGGAACCGAGAACGTGCCCATCATCGTAGCCATGCTCGCCGCGCTGGAAGCGCGCGAGAAGCAACTTGCCAATGGCGACCATCAACATCGCGCCGAGTGGAAGGAGAAGTTCGAGAAACTGCTCCTGCGTCAAGTGCCCGGCTCGACCGTCGTCGGCGCGAGCGTACCGCGTTTATGGAACACCACTTCCGCCCTCATGCCCGAAGGCGGCCAGCAACGCTGGGTCACACGCCTCGACAAGGCCGGTTTCGCCGTCAGCACCGGCTCGGCCTGCACCACCGGCAAGGAGGAACCCTCGCACGTTTTGAGCGCGATGGGCTATAAGCCCGGACAAGTGACCCAGGTGTTGCGCTTCAGCAGCGGTTGGGAAACCACCGCCGCCGATTGGGAGGCGTTGGAAAAGGGATTGGTTCGCGTCTATGGCGAGGTGCATCAGCCAAAATAGACCGACTGCGAGCCGGACGGATGGGTTGCAGCGTCGCAGCGCTTGGGAATAGCCGGAGGTGTATCCGATTTCGTGGCGGCCAAGCCATGGCGGCCATGAATAATCTCAACCGGAAAACATGTCTCGCCTCGAACCTCAGAACTGTTCGAGAACATCTGAGACGCAGAATTCAGCCTCGAGCTCTCAGTTGGCCGGACCGCTCTCCTCTTGGACAACTTGGAAAAAACGACGCGACTGATCCGACGGCACTTTCACGGTCTGCAATCCGTTGGCCTCTGGTTGCACATGCAACCACGGCAGATAAGGACCATCCACCTGGTCGGCCTGCCGGATGGCGTAGCGTTTGCCGGCGTCGCCAAGCCATTCGAGTTCAAAATCGCCGCTCGAGGTCTGGCGAAAGCGTCGCACTTTCAACCGGCCCGCCAGTTCGCTGGAGACGCTGGCTTTACCCCGCGCCACGTTCCAGACCAGAATATGATCGAGAGCCGGAAGCTCGTTGTGGTCGAATTCCACGTACGTCCAGCCGAATCCCTGGAAGTCGAGCGACAGGTTATCCACCGCGACCGCGCCACCGGCGGCGATTCCCTGCCGAAAGTCCAAAATCCTGATCGAATCCAGCACGTAATGATAGAAGCGCAATCCGCCGGAGGCCGGGCGGATGAATTCCATTTCCATGCGGGCCAGCACGCGGTTTCGAGTGGCCGCCTCGAGCAGTTTGGGCGAAGCCTTGTCAACGGGCTTGCGAATCACCAGCGGTAAATGTCTCGACCCGGCAGCTCCGGCCCGCTCGAGCGAAAACGAGAACGACTCGACATCAATCCACCCTCTGTGCGCCGCGTCCAGCGACTCGCCCTTGATGTCCTCGTACTTCATGAAGATCGGCGCCGGAGCCGTCATGGGTACAGCGGCGGCGAGCAAGGCGCCGGCGAGCCATCCAAGGCGGTATGAGTTGTAATTCATCCGGAGGAAGGAGGTTCAGTTCCGGGTGTAAGTGGTGGTCACTGGATCTCCGGAAGTACCGTCGGGGTTACAAGGAATGTAGGTGACGGTCAACGTACCGAAGGAAAGGCAGATCTCCTCGGTGCCCGGCGGGTTGTTTCGATCCACGTTGGTCTTGTGACTGGTCACAACCACATTCTGCAACTCGTACTTGAGATACAGTTTGCAACCGCCGCCGTCCGGGCCGGGTTCGCGCGTGAACTCGATGGTCACGGTCGGAAAAATCTTTTCCGCGTCCACCGCGGCGCCCATGAGCAGCGGCGAGGATTTGTCAATCCGCTTGGTGAAGCAGAACCTGTCCACTTTCACCTTGCCGGTCGGCTCCCCGGTGGCCGGGTCAATTTCCTTGGAAACGCCCATGTCCACGGACTCAAGGTCGCTCCAACCTCGATGACCGGCATCCGTGGCCTCACCGTCCACACCGTCGAACTTGATAAACGCCGCGCCGGAGGCGGTCCACGCTGACAGGACGCAGGCGGCCGCAACCGCCAAAGGAAGATACAATTTCGCTCTCATAGTGGTGCTGAATGGTTTCTTGGACGTTGGCATGTGGCCTGAAGGTCACACAAGTCCCAATTTCCGCAAGTGGGTTTGAGGGAATTCACAATCTGAACCTGTGGAATGACCGGCACGGGGTTTGACATTCCGGATGCGGCCGGCAGGCGCGGGCCTTCCAGGCCTTGCCGGTGGCAACCGCAACTCCCGGCAGTTGAACCGAGGATTGCTCACGCCAAGCGCGCTTTATTGTGAGGCCGTCAATCGGTTTGGCCTTTGCTCCTTTCGGGCAACGGCAAATCCTTCCATCGCGTCCGCAGCAACCGGTTTTCTGGCCCGAGATCCTCCGGCACGAAGTAAATGAATTCATCGCTGACGGCCATGCCTTCCCGGCCCAGTTCAACGCCGTCGTGCAAAGACAGCATCACTGAGTGAACAGACGCAGCCGCCTCCCAAAACCGGTCAATGGTCAGAAGTCGGGTGCGTGGTGCGGCCGCCGCACCGGAAGCTGGCTTGAACAGGCCGCACGCATGGAGCCGGTCATCGCGGATCTTCCAATCCTGCACTGTCAGACCGGAGCGTCCTGGGTGGCCCGAGGAGAAACCCAGGCCGAAGGTCTGCAATTCCCTCGAGCTCAGTTTGCGTCGCAGCTCACCATTCCTCTTCCAGATGTAAACGTCCTCCGTGTCCCAACTGGCGCCCCAAAGCTCGTCGCGCGTGGGCGACACCGCCAGCGCACCGATATGATCCTCCACGATGAACTCGACCTCCGGTTTCACCGGTTGGCCGGGGTTCAATGCCGCCGGTGCGATCGCCATGATGACGGTGCGTCCTCCGCGCCGGCTCTCGGCCACTGGAATCCACAATCTTTCGCCGTCAAATTGCATCCCCCCCGGATGGTCCAGTTTGTCGGCTGCCTCCAATGCTCGTGAAGCCTGCGACGTGAGGTCCCACACAGACCAACCGGCTGCGCCCGGCCGCGTGCGCAACAACAGAGCCCGCCGCGGTTGAACGTCATCCCACCGCGCGGTCACAAAGAAGTCCTCGCCGACCAGTTCCAATCCCTGCGTGTGCGCTTGCGCGGCCACTCCGGCGATACGCAACGGCGGCAGCGGCAACTCCTCGATGGGGGAACCGCCCGCGCCTGCCGAGATCCTTGCATCCGCACAGAACATTACCATCGCCCAGGCGCAAACTTTCACCGGCGGGAATGTCATTTGACGCCGCAAAGACCCCTCTCGCCTTGCGTAGGCGAAGCTCGCGCTATTCGCGTCAGCAGCCAGGCCAGATCGTAATTGCGTTGAAGGCTTGGAAATCATCGGATTGTCGTCACCGACGAGCTACGGGTCGCAAGGAACATTGGTTTATCACGAGTGAAAATGCGTGGGCCAAATGTGAACAGGCCAAGGCAGTCTATCCAGATGAAACTTAGCCCCTGCACCGCGCAACAGGCCGGATCCGCCACGCGGGCGGCCACCGGCGGGGGCGCATCTCAATTTATTGCAGGCAGGCATTCCTAGCGTAGCGCAGGTTTCCCAACCTGCGGTATCGCCGGCTTCCAGTCGGCTGGCCCAGGCACGGCGTGGCAGGCCAGGAATTCGCCACGTTTGCGGATTGGAAATCCGCGACCCGGCAGACTGGAAGTCCGCGCTACGGCATCGCCTCGGCGCCCCCTGCAAGAAAATGAGATGCGCCCCACCGGCGGATAGCTTTCGTTGAACAGTTGCGCCCGTCCGCCCGTCGAAGCTACATTCCGTCAACCGAAATCCGCAAACCGACAAACAATTATGATGACCCGACGCCAAGCCGTTAAGACCACGGCGCTCGTAGCCGTGGCTGCCGCAACTGCTCCTGACATTTTCGCGCAAGGCCAAGTTACATCAGGTGGCAATTCCTGGATGCCAGGTTTTGCTTTACCTCCCCTGCCCTACGCCTCCGACGCACTCGAACCGCACATTGACGCACAGACGATGGAAATCCACCACGGCCGCCATCACAAGGCTTACGTGGATAATCTGGTCAAGGCCGTCGCCGAATTTCCCGACCTCTCCCGGAAGTCCATCGAAGACTTGGTCAAGGAACTGAATTCCGTCCCCGAAAAAATCCGCACGGCCGTCCGGAACAATGGAGGCGGTCACTACAACCACGCCCTGTTCTGGCAAATGATGAAGAAAGATGGCGGCGGCGAACCCAAGGGCGAACTCGCCAAGGCAATTGCATCCAGCTTTGGAAGCTTCGCTGCTTTCAAAGAGGCGTTTGCCAAGGCTGGCCTCGGCCAGTTCGGCAGTGGCTGGGCCTGGCTGGTCGTCCAACAGGGCAAGCTCGCGATTCAAGCCACGCCCAATCAGGACAATCCCATCACCCAGGGCGCGCAGCCGCTGCTCGGCGTTGATGTCTGGGAACACGCCTACTATCTCAAGTATCAGAACCGGCGCGCCGACTACATCACCGCGTGGTGGAACGTGGTGAACTGGGATTTCGTCGCCGACCGTTACGCGAAGTTGAAAGGTTGAGACCTCGGCGAGCGGATGTGTCGGCGGCCTGACCACAAACATCCCGCCGCACCAACCTTGACGCAGAAGCCGCAAACTTCTTCGCCGAGGGCGCAACGCAAATTGTTCTCGGCGAGCCTCCACGCCACATTCCGCGTCCTCTGCGTTGAGTTACCGCCCTGCCCTCCGCGATGGATCAACCGATTCTGGAAGTGGACATTCCCGGGAATCTGAGCCATAAGTCTGTCCTGTGACCCTGAGCACCAAATCGGCCCTCCGTCTGCCCGTGGCGATTTTCGCCACGTTGCTGGCCAACTCCACGGTCACTCGCGCTGATCTGGCGCAGGATTACCTCAAGGAAATCCGACCCCTGATGGAACGGAAGTGTTACGATTGTCACGATGCCGACAGCCTCAAGGGCGACCTCAATCTCGAACGGTTCAAGTCGTTCGACGACATCAAGGCGGAACCCGAGCTCTGGCAGACGGTGTTGCAGCGGGTGCAGGCTTACGAGATGCCGCCCAAGAAATCAGGCGAACTCAACTACGGCCAGTTCGAGAAAATGGTCGGCTTCCTCCGCAAACTGCCCAAGGTCGAGCAACCCGACTGCAATCAAATCTCCTCCGACCGCACCACCAGCTACTACCGCGGTCACGTGATGAGCCGCCGCCTCAACCGCGCCGAATACATCAACACCATCCGCGACCTGTTCGGCGTCACGCACGATTTCAAACTCGAATCGCTCCTGCCCGCCGACGGCGGCGGCGGCGAAGGCTTCGACACCACCGGCGATACGCTGTTCACTTCCTCGATTCACATCGAAAAATATCTGGCCGCCGCGGAGCAGGTCGCGCACACGGTTTTGCCGGATCGCCCGCGTGATCAGAGTCGCGAACTCCGCGCCGCCCGCGAACGACTTCTGTTCCGCCAGCCTGGCTGGTTTGGCAAAGCCGAGCCGGCGGCACGTGAAGTGATTTCAGCATTCGCCCGCCGCGCGTGGCGCCGTCCCGTGACCAACGGGGAAGTGGACGAGTTGATGAAGTTGTTCGCGCGCGGCCACGAGCGCGGCGACAGTTTTGCCGCCTCCGTTCGACTGGCGATTCAAGGCGCGCTGATTTCGCCACACTTCCTGTTCCTGGCCGAACCCGAGCCGGCCACGCAGGGGATTCAACCACTCGCCGCGGTTCCGCTCGCCAGCAAGCTGTCCTATTTTCTCTGGTCCTCAATGCCCGACGAGGAGCTGCTCGCGCTCGCGGAGCAGGGAAGCCTATCTGATACGAACCTCTATCGCGCCCAGATTCGGCGCATGTTGAAAGACCCCAAAGCCGCCGCGCTCGGTGAACGTTTCGCGCTCCAATGGCTCAACCTCGACCAACTCGGCGGCGAAGTGAAACCCGACCCGACGAAATTTCCCGAATTCGACGCCGCGTTGTCCCGCGCGATGAAGGGCGAGGTCGCCGCGTTCTTCAATCATCTGGTTCGAGAGGACCGGTCGTTGCTGGAATTGATTGACAGCAAGTACACTTTTGCCAACGCGCGGCTCGCTGAGCTTTACGGACTGGCGGGTGTGAAGGGTGAGGAGTTGCAGTACGTGCAACTCGCGGACGCCCGGCGCGGCGGGTTGATCGGCATGGCGGGCGTTCACGCGCTCACATCGTATCCGGTCCGCACCAGTCCCGTGTTGCGCGGTCGCTGGCTGCTCGAATCCTTGCTGGGCGATAAAATCCCACCGCCGCCGCCGGATGTTCCCGCGCTGGACGAAAAAGCCGCCGAACAGCCCGGCGGACTTTCCCTGCGCAAACAACTTGAACTGCATCGCGTCAAAGCCGAGTGCGCCGCCTGTCATGACAGAATAGACCCGCTCGGTTTTGGTTTGGAGAATTTCGACTCGCTGGGCCGCTGGCGTGAGGAACTGCACGGTGAACCGGTTGAAGCGAAAGGCACGTTGCCCACAGGCGAAGTTTACGAAGGCCCGGACGGATTGAAGCAGGTGCTCATGGCCCGCAAGGAGAAAATCATGCGCCATCTGACCCGAAAAATGACGGGCTTTGCCTTCGGTCGGGAGTTGAACAAGTTCGACAACTGCGTTATTGATGAAGCCATGTCAGCCTTGGCGAACAACGAATGGCGCGCGAACGTACTCATCGAGACCATCGCGATGAGTTATCCGTTCCGCCACCGTTTTTATCCCAAGCATGACCAGCCGGAGAGTTGAAACACCCAACGCCACACCCCATGAAGCCCATCGAAAAAGCTCCCGTCATCTTGGAACGCAACTGGCGCATGCCGCGCCGTTCCTTCCTCAAAGGCGCCGGCGCAATGCTCGGCCTGCCGTTGCTCGATGCGATGGGCAAGGTGGCCTCGGTCGCCGCGCCGGACGCGCTCGCCTCGACCAAGGCCGCGTCCAGCGTGCAAGCGCCCGTCCGCATGGCCTGCATTTATTTCCCGAATGGCGTGTGGGAGAAGAACTGGTTTCCCAAGCAGGACGGACCCGGCTTTGAGTTGCCCTTTGCCTTGGAGCCGCTCGCGAAACATCGTGACCACATCCTGGTCTTCTCCGGCCTCGACAAAAAGCACAGCCATCAGGGCGACGGCCATTACGCGAAGACGGCGAATTTCCTCACCGGCCTGCCCGTGCGCAAAACCGCGGGCAAGGACATCAGCGTGGGCGGTCTTTCCATTGACCAGCTTTGCGCACAGCAAATCGGCCATCTCACTCCCCTGCCCTCGCTCGAACTCGGCATTGATCCGGTGATCTCGGGCATTGACACCAACGTCGGTTACACGCGGCTTTATGGCTGCTACATCTCGTGGCGCTCGCCGAGCATGCCGCTCGCCAAGGAAATCAATCCGCGTCTCGCCTACGAACGGCTCTTCAGCGTGATGAAGGCCGACCGCATTTCCGCCGCCGACCAGCGGAAGAAGGAGGACCGCAAAGCGTTGCTCGACCTGGTGCTCAACGACGCCAACAAACTGCGCAACCGCCTCGGCCGTGACGACCAGTATAAACTGGACGAGTATCTCGACTCCGTCCGCGACGTGGAGCAGCGGCTGGAGTTTTTCTCCAAGCCCGATCCGCGCGCCTGGAAACCGGAATCGCAACCCGACGAAGACATCGCCGCGCCCAAAGGCGAACCGGGCGATCACCAGGAGCATGTCCGGCTCATGCTCGATTTGATTGTGCTGGCGTTCTGGACCGACAGCACCCGAATCAGCAGCTTCATGTTCGCGAACGACGTTTCCGGCAAAAATTTCGGCAAATTGATCCCTGGCACCAGTGGCGGTCACCACGAGCACAGCCATCACCAGGACAAGGCGGAGAAATACGAGCCTTACACGAAGATCAACCGGTGGCACAACGAGCAACTCGCCTACCTCATGGACAAGCTGGCCGCGATCAGGGAAGGCGAACGCACGTTGCTGGACAACAGCATGGTGCTGTTCGGCTCCAGCATGTCCGACGGCAACCGTCACGACCCCGCCAACCTGCCGATCATCCTCGCCGGCCGCGGCGGTGGCAAAATTCAAACCGGCCGCCACATCGCCAGTCCAAAAGGCACGCCGCTCTGCAACCTCTATGTTTCGATGCTCGACCAAATGGGCACGCCCGTGGAGAAATTCGGCGACAGCACCGGTGCGCTGGCGCTGGCCTAGTGAGTGGCGCACGCCTCCGGCTTGCGTCTGTGGCCGCAACCTTGCAGGTTGCAGTTGAAAGCGAACTTCACCAGACCCGAGGCTCGGTGTTACCATCGCAAGCCGGAAGCTTGCGCCCCTGCTCAATTGAAAAAATCCGTGCCCTGCCGCGTCCATTCATGGTAAAAGCCAGCCATGAAAACAAAACTTTCACGTCGTTCCGCCCTCCAAACCCTCACCGGCGGTGCCGCCGTCCTGGCCGCCGCCTCCAGCCTGTCGCATCGTCTGTCCGCCGCTGAAACGGCGGGCGGCGTGAAGCTCAAGGGCCGCATCAACCACTCCGTCTGCAAATGGTGCTACGGCAGCATCCCGCTCGACGAATTCTGCCAGGCCGCCAAAGCCATGGGCCTCCAGTCGGTCGAATTGCTGGGCGTGAATGACTTTCCCACGCTCAAAAAACACGGCCTGACGTGCGCCGTGGTTTCCGGTGTGCCGGGCGGCATCGAGAACGGCCTCAACCGCCTCGAGAACCATGATAAGATCGTCGAGTTCATGGAGCGAACCCTGCCCGCCGCCGCCGACTTTGGCGCGCCGACCGTGATTTGCTTCTCCGGCAATCGCCGCGGCATGAGCGATGAACAGGGTCTGGAAAACTGCGCGATTGGCTTGAAGCGCATCGCACCCATTGCCGAACGACACAAGGTCACCGTCATCATGGAACTGCTCAACAGCAAGGTGAACCACAAAGATTACCAGTGTGACTACTCCAAGTGGGGTGTGGAGTTGTGCAAGCGCGTCGGGTCGGAGCGTGTGAAGCTGCTTTACGACATCTACCACATGCAGATCATGGAGGGCGACATTTGCGCCACCATCAAGGCCAACCATCAATACTTCGCCCACTACCACACCGGCGGCGTGCCGGGTCGAAATGAAATTGATGGGACGCAGGAACTCAATTACCCGCGCATCATGGAGGAGATCGTCCACAGCGGGTTCAAAGGCTTCGTGGCGCAGGAGTTCATCCCCAAGCGCGACGACAAACTCGCTTCGCTCCGGCAGGGCGTGCAAATCTGTGACGTGTAACCGCCGAGGCTGGAGTTGCGAAATCGCTGGCGCATTTCTACCAGCACACTCCACCGCTGACGGGGGCATACCGCGCATGTAGAAAAGCCATCAGCGCAGTTTTGAATTGCCGAAGATCAGCGCAGATCAGCGGTTTTGTGGATTCCTGGTTTCGGGCTTTGCCTCGAACATCACAGGCCTCGCCAGAAACTCGACGCTCCGCACGCGGGTCGCTGCGAACGTGAGGTCGAGCGACCTGGTGTCCTCGGGAATTTCGATGGCAAAACCGTGCAGCATTTCCTTGGGTGTATTGCCGCGGCCACCCATGCTGGATCGACTCGTCGAACCTCTCAAGGCCAGCTTGCGGCCCTGATCATCCCGCACCTCGACCAACACCAGGCGCAGTCCGTCCATCGGATGCGGCGTGCGGACGTGGAGGTTGGCGTGGGGGCGGATGCCGGCGTAGTCCTCCGGCAGCTTCGCCTCTGGCCCGCTCACCCCCAGAAACTCCAGTTCCGTGTGATGGAGATTCGTCAGGACTCGCGCCTCCAGCAGTTCGCCGGACTTGGGAACACTCACTCCCCCGACCGGCCATAACTCGTCGGCAGGAAAACCTCCCGTGCGCGCAAATTCCGCCTCCAGTTTCCAAGCCGCCTCCTCCAGCCACAACGCGCCCTCGAAATCCACCTGGTGCTCACCCCGCTCCCAACGCGACCCGTACGATCCGGCCGCGCGCGTTTCACCCGCGGCATTGCTCGCTCTGATCCCGCACAGACTCCATTTGTCTGTCGGCACGTTGTTCTCTCGTATGATGAACGTCGCTCGGGAAAATGATTTCGCGCCTTCGCCCGCCGGGCCGTGTCCGGTTTCCTTGCCCGTCAACCCGGTCTCGAGTTTCGTCAGCGAGATTTCCAGTCCATTGGTCTGCCTCGTCACCGGGAACGCGTCAGCCGTCCGGGAGGGAAGACTGGCGGCACATGGCGCGCGAACGTGGAATTCACCGAGCCGCACCACATCGCCGGCGGCGCCTCGCTGGTAAACACAAAGCGCGAACCGGCCGGCACGGCGAGGAAATGATTTCAGTTCCCAGCCGCTGATCTGTGCCGAACCGCCAGTCCACTGCACGGGCCCCTGCCCGGGGCCGACGAGCGCGGGCCGTGCGGTCAACGTCCGCGTCACGTTCGCGCTTTGAAGCAAAGCCGACTCCAATCCGTTCTCATCAGCCGCCGCCAGGAAAAACGCGGAAGACCAGCTCGGCGCTGTCGCGCCGTCGTGCCGCAGCCAGACCACGGTCGTCTCACCCAGGCCGCTGGTGAACGTCATCTCCCGCCGTGGAAATTTGGTTCGCAGCTTCCGCGGCAGGACCGGGTGAAGCCAATCCTGCCAGCGATTGCCATAGCGGCACACGTGATTCGTACCCTGTGTGACCTTGAGCAACGTGACTTGCGAGCCATCGGGCAGCGTCAAAGTCTGGCGGCTGGGCCATTGGGCTATCAGCCACGTGATGCCACCGAGAACGAGCAGGACGACAACGAACAGAAGGCTGACCCTGCCCAGACGCATTTTCCTACTTCAAACCCAGCCCCAACACTTCCTTGCAATACTTGATGCTCCGCTCGATTTCGCCCTTTTGATACTCCTGCTCCTCCTGTGGATTGGCGGAACGATGCGGTGGGATGGCCTTCCCGCGCTTCGCCAGGGCGACGAATTTCGCGAAGCTGCTGGCTTTCGCCTTGGGCCAGACGTTCCAGAATTCCGGTTTCAGATAAGGGAGTTCACGCGCGAAGCCCGAGATGGTCTCGATGTTCACCGCGACGTTCGGGCAGAGTTCGGCGAACTTCTCGAAGTAAGTTTTCACGTCCACGCAGCCTTCGCCCATCGCCGTCCATTGCACCTTCGCGCCGTTCTCGGATTCCCAGACCATCGAATCGCGCAGGCTCGTCGTGAGCACGTAGGGTGCGAGCGTCAACAGGTTCTCCAGCGGGTCTTCCATGGTCCAGCAGGCGTTGCCGGAATCCATGTTCGCGCCGACGTAATCCTTACCCGCCGCCTCGATGAGCGTCACCAGTTCCCACGCCTGCATGTCGCCAGCGTGATTCTCCACGGCGATCTTCACCCCCGCATCCATGGCCTGATTGCGGCACGCCTTGCACACCTTTACGGTGTCGGCGATGCGGGCCTCGATGCCGCCCTCCGTGCGCCGGTCCTCGCCCGCGCCGAGCACCACACGGATGGCGGGCGATCCCAACGCCTTGGCCATGCGGATGCCCAATGCCAGGTGCTCCTCGGCCGTACCCCACTTGTTCCGGAAGCTCTTCGAGGTCGGACAAATGCTCCACGTGCCCAGGAGAAACTGAACGTTCAGATCGTCCGCCTTGGCCTTAAGCTCGCGCAGGTGTGCCGGCTCATGGCTCTCGAAGGCATCGAGATCCGTGATGAAGAGTGTATCCAGTTTGAGCGAGGCCGCGTAATCCAGCAGCGCACCCGCCTTCCAGTTCATGGCGCGCACGGCGAAGTTATCGAGACCGAGTTTGATCTTCTTTTTTGCCGAAGCTGAGTCACTTTGCGCCAGGACCCCTGGAGCGAGCGCCAGACCCGCGGTCACCGCGCCAGCCGTTTTCAAAAAGGTTCGCCGATTCTGGCCGGGTTGAGGATGTGGATGCAGTCGCATGGTTGACCTTTTAAGCCAAAGCGACTTTACTCGCCAGCAAATGTTTTCAACTGCCGCCTTTTCCGGTTTGGTCGAGTTCAGCCCGGCCTTCAAGCCGCGCCCGCAGATCAGCCACGTGCTGTTCGATTTCGACGGCACGCTCTCTCTCATCCGTCAGGGCTGGCCGGAGGTGATGGTGCCGTTGTTCGCCGAACTGCTCCCGCCACTGCCCGGCGAGAGCGAGGCGGCGCGCCGGCAACTGGCCTTCGACGACATCATGCGCCTGAACGGCAAGCAGACGATCTATCAGATGATTCAACTGGCCGAGCGCATTCGCGAACGCGGCGGCACACCGCGCGAGCCGCTGGAATACAAACACGAATACTTGCGCCGTCTTGACGAACGCATCCGGCATCGCACGGACGGCCTGCGCCGCGGCACGATCAAACCGGACGGTCTGCTGGTGCATGGCGCGCGGCCTTTGCTGGAACTGCTGCAGGCGCGTGGCTTGCCCATGTATCTCGCCAGTGGCACGGATGAAATCTTCGTCAAGCAGGAGGCGGAGTTGCTCGACGTGACGCGCTATTTCCAACAGCACATTTACGGCGCGCAGGACAATTACAAACAGTTCTCCAAGAAGATCGTCATCGAACGCATTCTCCGCGAGAACCGGATTCCGGGCGAACAGTTGTTGTCGTTTGGCGACGGCTACGTGGAGATCGAGAATACCAAGCAAGTTGGCGGATTGGCGGTGGCCGTGGCCAGCGACGAGGCGAACAACGGCTCGGGCCGCTACGACGAATGGAAGCGCCAGCGTCTGTTGGGCGTGGGCGCGGACGTGGCCATCCCGGACTTTCGCGATGCCGAGGCGTTGTTGGACTGCATTCTGGGCCTATGAGAAGATTCCCCGCACCCTTGAATCTGAAACGGATCAAAGTTTATCCGCTCGCCACGCGCGAAAGCCTCAGCCCCATCGAGAAGTTGCTCGTGGATCCGGACCAACCGCCGCCGCCCTGCTCCACCGAAGCCTCGGCGCTGATAGATGATTGCGTGGGCAGAGTCAAGGCCGCCCGCGAACGCAAAGCCGAGGTCATCCTCATGTACGGCGCGCACCTGATCAAAAACGGCGCGCTCAAGATCGTGAACAGGCTCATTGACCGCGATTGGGTCACGCACCTGGCCACCAACGGCGCGGGCACCATCCACGACTGGGAGTTGTCTTTCTTGGGACGCACCGAGGAAAGCGTCCGAAAGAACGTTGCCACCGGCACGTTCGGCACCTGGGACGAAACCGGGCGCAACATCCACCTCGCGCTCATGGCCGGGGCGCTGGAGGGCTTTGGCTACGGTCGCAGCCTGGGGCGTTTCATCGAGGAAAACGGCGTTACGCTGCCAACAACCGACTGGCTCACGAATCTGTTGAAGACCGAGCCGGCGCATCCTTCGACCCCGGCGCGCGCCGAGTTGTTGCGCGCGATGGTGGCGCACAACCTGCGCAGCGGCCGCCACGACGTGAAGCATCCCTGGAAGGAATCCTCGATTCTCGCCCATGCCTTCCGCAACCACGTGCCCCTCACGGTGCATCCGGGCATCGGCTATGACATCATCGCCAATCACCCCATGTTCCGCGGGGCGGTGATCGGCCGGGCGGCGGACATTGATTTCCGTTTGATCGGCAGTGCCATTGACAAGCTGGACGGCGGCGTGGTGTTGTCGGTCGGTTCGGCGATCATGGCGCCGCAGGTCTTCGAGAAGAGTCTTAGTTGTGTGAACAACCTGCGGTTGCAGGCGGGCGGGAAGACGGTTTCCGGTCACACCATTTATGTCGTGGACCTTCAGGACGGCGGCAACTGGGACTGGACCAAGGGCGAACCGCCCAAGGACAATCCCGCCTACTACCTGCGCTTCTGCAAAAGTTTCTCGCGCATGGGCGGGACGATGCATTACGCGCAGTGCGACAACGTGGCCTTTCTCCACAACCTGCTGCATCGCCTCAGCGCATGAGTCCGTCCCGGTTCGAGGCCATCACCTCCCGCTACACCTCGTTGCGTCTGGTCGTGGCCGGAGACTTCTGCCTCGATCGCTATCTCGAAATTGACCCCGCCCGGCAGGAAACCTCCATCGAGACCGGGTTGCCCGTGCATAATGTCGTCAATGTTCGCGCCCAACCGGGCGCCGCCGGCACGATTCTCAACAACCTGGTCGCGCTCGGCATCGGCGAGATTCTTCCAGTTGGCTTTTGCGGCTTCGACGGTGAAGGCTTCGAACTGCGGCGGGCGCTCGAGGCCGGGCCGGGTGTGAAACTTGATGGATTCATTCAAACCGCCGATCGCCGCACGTTCACTTACTGCAAACCCCTGGTGATGTCTCCCGGCACACCACCTCAGGAACTCAACCGTCTGGACTCGAAAAACTGGACGCCTACCCCGGCGTTGCTCGAGGCCCAACTGATCAACAACCTCGTGAGCCTCTCCGCGACCGCCGACGCCGTGGTGCTGATGGATCAAGTGGACGTTCCCGAAACCGGAGTGGTGACGCGGCGATTGTTGGACACCGTGAAGGCGCTGGCCGTCAACCGGCCGGAACTCCCGGTCCTGGCCGACAGCCGCCGCAGTCTGCGCGATTTCCCACCGGTGATCTTCAAGATGAACGCCGCGGAACTCTCCGCGCTGTCGGGCAGCGCAACGACCCTGACTATTGACGAAATCAAGGCGCTGGCCCGGGAACTCGCCCACCGTAACCGACGGGCGGTGTTCGTCACGGCCGCCGACCGTGGCATGCTTGGCGCCTCGCCGTCCGGCCGGGCTGAACATGTTCCGGCGCTGCCCGTGCGCGGACCGATTGACGTGGTGGGCGCCGGCGATGCTGTCACGGCAAATCTCGCGGCGGCGCTGGCGGCGGGCGCGGACCTGCGCGAAGCCCTCGAACTGGCCAACGCCGCCGCCTCGATTGTGGTGCATCAACTGGGCACCACCGGCACCGCCAGCATCCGCCAGCTCCGTGAGGCGTTGATTTGACACGCTCAGTGCGTTCCGCCACCGGCGTGTTGTCCAGCAATCGCCTTTTCGTGCCAGGCGGCGGAGAAGCCGCGCTTCCGGCAAACGGGCGGACTCGCAAAAATCTTGGATGTGCCCGCTTTCGGGCATTCTTTCGATTTTTGGTTGCGCCAACGGGCCTCACAGCCGAAGCTGCTGCCCATGTTCCAATGGAATGACATGATGATGCGCGCACGCCGCGCCAACGGCCGCACTGCGTTTGCATGAAAATCAACTCCACCTTTTTTCGTCTGGCCGCCGTGCTGGTCATCTCGGGTCTGTTGGGCACTGGCTGTCAGTCCGGTTCATCCCAACGGCCGGACGGAAGCAGCAAGCCTTCCTCCGCCCGCAAGAAGGATGACCCGGTTCAACGGGAGATTCAGCGGGCGGTGGAGGCGGTCTATCCGGCCTTGGTGCGGATTCACGTCGTTTATGAGCAAGGCAGCGACGGCCGGATGCAAAAGCGCCGCTCCAGCGGCAGCGGTGCCATCATCACCGAGGACGGTTACATCATCACCAACCATCATGTCGCCGGACGCGCCACCCGCCTCGTCTGTCGCCTGGCCAATCGCGAAGAAGTGGACGCGGTGCTCGTTGGCACGGATGCCCTCAGCGACATTGCCGTGATCAAGCTCGACCTTTCGAGCCGGCGCAACCCTGACGCGAAACTGCCCGTGGCCCGGTTTGGCGATTCGGACGAGGTTCAGGTGGGCGATTTGGTGCTGGCGATGGGCAGCCCCGCCGGCCTGTCCCAATCCGTCACCAAGGGCATCGTGGCCAACACGGCCATGATCACCCCCCGCGGTGTCGGAGGTCTGCGGCTGGAGGGCGAGAACGTCGGCGAACTCGTGCGTTGGATCGGTCATGACGCGGTCATTTACGGCGGCAACAGCGGCGGGCCGCTGGTCAATCGCAAAGGCGAAATCATCGGCATCAATGAAGTCGGCATCGGCAGTTTGGGCGGCGCCATCCCCTCCAACCTCGCCAAAGCGGTCGCGCAGGAATTGATCGAAACCGGCCGCGTGGCCCGCAGTTGGATTGGCGTCGAACCGCAAATCCTTCTGAAATCCGCCCCCGACGCCCGCGGCGTCATGGTCGCCTCCGTCCTGCCCGAGAGTCCGGCCCGCGCTGCCGGGATTCAATCCGGCGATCTCATCATCGCCATCAACGGAGAAAGAGTTCCCGACGCCCGGGCCGATGAAGACCTGCCCGTCTTCAATCGGCTGGTGCTCTCCAAGCCGGTTGGATCGCGGCTGACGCTCACGGGACTGCGCGCCGGCCAACCGATGACTTGGAACGTAACCACGGCGGACCGCGAACCGAGCCTGGCCAAGGAGACCGAATTGCTCAACTGGGGACTGACCGTGCGGGATTTCACGCGCGTGTCGGCCCTGGAAAACGACCGTGAATCCAAGGCCGGCGCCTGGGTGGATACCGTGCGCACCGGCGGACCCTCCGCCGAATCCAAACCCGAACTGCGCAACGGGGACATCATTCTGCGCTTCGGAGATCGCCCCGTGGAGAATGTCCAACGGCTCATCCAATTCACCGCCGAGTTTACGAAGGATCTCACCGAGCCCAAACCCGTCCTGGTCACGTTCGCGCGAACCGGCGAGGAACTGGCCACCGTCGTAAAGATCGGTCCGGAGCCGGACGAGTCCAAACCCGCCCGCCCCGCCAAAGCGTGGCTCGGTCTCCAATCCCAGGTGCTCACTCGCGAACTGGCCACCGCCCTGGCGCTCGAAGGCCGGCGCGGGGTGCGCGTTACCCAGGTCTTTCCAGACTCGCCGGCGCAACAGGCCGGGCTGCAGACCGGCGACCTGTTGTTCAAACTCGATGGCCAGGTGATCGCCGCCAGCACACCCGCGGACCAGGAGCTTTTCGCCAACATGATCCGCGATTACAAGGTGGGGGCGGAGGTTGAACTCGAAGGCTTGCGCGCCGGCCAGCCGCTCAAGCTCACCGCCAAACTGGGCACGCAGCCCAAACCCAACAGCGATCTCGAAACCTACAAGGACGAACGGTTTGAGTTCACCGCCCGTGAGCTTTCCCTGAACGAAGCCGTGAGCGCCAGGCTGAAATCCCCCGAGGACGGCGTCCGGATTGCCACCGTGCAATCCGCCGGCTGGGCCGCGCTGGCCGGCGTCGCGGGCGGTGACATCCTCCTGGCCATTGACGGCAAGCCGGTCAGGAGCATCGCGCAACTCAAACAAACGATGAAAGCTCTCGCGGAACAAAAACCGCGCCGGGTCGTTTTCTTTGTCAAGCGCGGCATTTACACCGAATACTTCGAACTCGAACCAAAATGGTGATCCCTCCCAACCCCTGCCCATGAAAACCAGACTCCCAGTCCTCTCCGTGGCCATGGCCGCTCTGCTGGCGGTGAACTTCGCATCGGCGCAGACCGAGGAAGCTTCCCAGGTGGCCGCGCGCAAACTCCTCGCCGACAAAGGCGACTCTGTCGTGTGGCTCACCGCCGTCATGAAGATCAGCATGACCGCGGCCGGCAGTTCGGATGGCCCCATGAACATTCCCGACCGCGAGCGCAAGATCGAAACGCTCGCCACGATCATTGATTCCTCGGGCCTGCTCGTCACCGCCATGAGCCAGGTGGACCCCTCGCGCGAGATGGAAGGTCGCGAGTACAACACGGCCAAGGGGCCGGTGCGATTCGACGTGAGCGCCACCCTCAAGGAGATCAAGGTCGTCCTTCAAGACGGCACGGAAATCCCGGCGGAACAGGTCATGAAAGATTCCGACCTCGATCTGGCGTTCTTTCGCGTCAAAGCCGACAGCAAGGAGGCGCAGGAGGTGAAGTTCAAGGGCCTGGACCTGACCGACAACGGCAAGGTCAAACTCAGCGATGAAGTGGTCACGTTGAGCCGGACCGAGGAAATCCTCAATCGCGTTCCCGCCGTCACCCGCGGCCAGGTCACGAGCATCACGGAGAAACCGCGCATCTTCGTCCGCGCCACCAGTGCCCAGCTCGGCTGTCCGACGTTCACCTTGGACGGCAAACTGATCGGTCTGGGCGTGAGCCGTTACATGCGGGGCAAGTCCAGTGTGCTCATCGTCCTGCCCGCCGCGGACGTCCAGGAAATTGCGCTCCAGGCCGCCAAGGCCAAACCACTGGCCGCCGCGTCGCTCCCCGAGCCGGAGTAGCCGGATGCCCCCGTGGTTCGCAGGTTTGCCGGTGTGGCGAAATGGCAGACGCACAGGACTTAAAATCCTGGGACCGTAAAAAGTCGTGTGGGTTCGAGTCCCACCACCGGCACCACCGACCGCTGGCCGCTCCGGCTTGCCGGCGGTGCAAGCTGCGGTGTTGAACCGGGGTACTCAGTTGTCGCATACTATCAGCCGCATGCCACATCTCGGACCTCGGTTTTGCCGTTTTTCCGAAACGCGATTTGCGCGACCATTTATTCTTCCGGCGGTTGCGCAGCCGGGCGCATCAACGGCGGCACGGCGTTTTACCCAACTCCAACCCTTGCTCAACGAGTAACGCTTTTCGCGCATGAGTATTCCAACCGCACGCTGCGGACTGCTGAACTGCGTCCTCCTGCTCTTGGCTGGACTGACTTCAATCAGTGTCCCTGCGGCCGACTCAAACCACACGGAACCCTGGCAGTTTTCCAAGGCCGCCAACCTGCCAGAGTGGCTCGACATCAGCGGCACGCAGCGCACCCGCTACGAAACGCTCGACGGCCAGTTCCGCGTGGGCCGCTCGGGCGGCGACCAGATGCTCGCCTTCCGCACCACGCTGCGGCTGGAGGCGAAAACGAAGCAGTTCAGCGTCGTGGGAGAGATGATTGATTCACGGCAGGAACTGGCGGACTCGGGCAGTCCGATTGACACCACGATGGTCAACGCCGTGGAGTTGCTTCAGGGTTACGCGGCGGTGCGGTTTGACGGCCCGTTTGCGAATGACAGTCGCAGCGAACTTCGTCTGGGTCGGCAGACCATGGACATTGGCAGCCGCCGACTCGTGGCCCGAAACGACTTTCGCAACACGATCAACGCGTTCACTGGTCCGCATTATCAATGGCAGCTCAAGGACGGACCCACTGTGCGCGCCTTCTATGTGCTGCCAGTGACGCGACTGCCCTCTGACGTCCCCTCGCTGCTCGACAACGACATCGAGTTCGACGAGGAGAGCTTCGACCTCCAGTTCTGGGGGCTGCACGCGCAATGGCCCAAGCTGTTCTGGGGCGCGACGGGCGAGGTCTATGTGTTCGGGCTGCACGAGGATGACTCGGCAGATTTGCCCACGCGCAACCGCCAGCTTTATACGCCCGGCCTGCGGTTCTCGCGCAAGCCGGAAAAAGGCAAATGGGATTTCGACTTCGAGGGCGTCGCGCAGTTCGGCACGCAACGGGGCAGCACCGCCGCAGCCGACACCCGCGACCTCGATCACTTCGCGTGGTTCGGCCACGCCGAGGCCGGTTACACATTCGACGCCGCCTGGTCGCCGCGCGTCGCGGTGCTCTACGACTACGCCAGCGGCGACGACGATCCCACCGACGGCGACAGCAACCGCTTCGACACGCTCTTTGGCGCGCGCCGGTTCGAGCACGGGCCGACGGGCATTTACGGCGCGTTCGCCCGGGCCAACATCCAGTCGCCGGGTCTGCGGCTCGTGGCCAAACCGGCGAAGCCGCTCGAACTCATGACGACTTACCGTCCGTATTGGCTCGCCTCGGACACCGACGCGTGGACGACCAGCGGGACGCGCGACGCGACCGGCAACTCCGGCTCGCTCATCGGCCATCAACTGGAAGCGCGCGTGCGCTGGGACGTGCTGCCGGGCAACGTGCGCCTCGAAGCCGGCGGCGCGTATCTGTTCGCCGGCGAGTTCATCAAGAACGCGCCCAACGCCACCTACCGGGGCGACACCGCCTACGGCTATCTCTCAATGGAAATCACCTTTTGAACACGAACATGAATAAACTCAGTCAAAACGATGCAGTCAAAACTGGGGAGCACACGCCTCTGGCGTGTGGTTTGCGGCATCGCGCCGCAAACTTTGTCCCTCCATTTGTCAATCCTCAATCCGTCTTGAAAACACGGCTCTACGAAGCCGACGGCGCGACGCCGACGGCCGCACGCGGGACGCTTGCGCTCCCCAAACGAACTGCATCTTCTCAGCCCAGACTTGTTAGCTCCCGTCATTACCCCAGCCTCCTGCCCGCGCTGCTGCTCGCCATAGCGGTGCTCGCCGCGACTTCCGTCTCAGCGGCGGAAAAACTCCTCGTCTTCGCCGGCGCGGCCTCCAAACCGCCCACCGAGGAAGCCGCCAAGCTCTACGAGCAAAAGACCGGCGTGAAAGTCGAGCTGGTCTTCGGCGGCTCGGGCTACGTCCTCTCGCAGATGAAACTGGCCAAGCAGGGCGACATCTATTTCCCCGGCTCGTCCGATTACATGGAGAAAGCCAAGCGCGACGGCGACGTGCTCCCCGACACCGAGAAAGTCATCGTCTATCTCGTCTCCGCCATCAATGTGCAGAAGGGCAACCCCCACAAAATCCGCGCGCTGCGCGACCTCACCAAGCCCGGCCTGAAAGTCGCCATCGCCAACCCCGAGGGCGTCTGCGTGGGCGCTTACGCCGTCGAGATCATCGAGAAGGAATTCACGCCGGAGGAAAAGGCGGCGTTCCGGCGCAACCTCGTCAACTACACCGAGAGCTGCGAGAAAACCGCCACCGCCATTTCGCTCAAGATGGCCGACGCCGTGATCGGCTGGAGCGTGTTCGAGCATTGGGACGCCGCGCGCATCGAAACCGTGCCGCTGGCCAAGGAACAAATCCCGCGCATCGGCTACATTCCCGTGGCCATCTCGAAGTTCACGAAAGACCGCGCCGCAGCGCAACGGTTCATTGATTTCCTAACCGGCCCGGAAGGCCGCGCCATCTATGCCCGCCATCACTACTTCGCCACCGCCGAAGACGCCGCGAAATGGATCGGCGAAACGAAACCCGTCGGCGGCGAATACGCAGTGCCGAAGGAATGGATCAAGAAGTGAAGCCAGCACGCTGGCGAGCTTTACGCAACGTCTTGAGTCAGGCATCATCTCGCCATGACTGCGGAACAATTCCAAAAACAGCTTAGGGGGCACGACGCGTCGTTCTGCATCAAAATTCACCGGGACGAAGTGCATTGGGTAAAACAACTGTCGTCGTGATTGACCAACTGGACCAAGACGCTTCCGCTGTGTCATTCAGGCCGACGGCCATCAGCCTGTTTGCCGGTGCGGGCGGGTGTTCCCTCGGTTTCGGGCAGGCGGGCTACGACGTTCGGTTTGCCACCGACCTTGACGCGGACGCGGTGGAGTCCTATCGCCGCAATTTCCCCGGGACTCCATGCGAGGCGGCGGACATCCGGCAACTCACCGCCGAAGCCGTGCTCCAGCGCCTCGGGCTGAATCCCGGCGAACTCGACATGCTGCTGGGCGGCCCGCCGTGCCAGGGTTTCAGCAGCGCGGGAGTGAAGGCGGGCGATGACCCGCGCAATTCGCTGTTGTGTCATTACGTCCGGCTGCTCGAAGGCATCCGCCCGAAGTGGTTCGTGATGGAAAACGTCGAGGGACTGCTGACCAGCGGCGGCGGTTTGCACGTTCGCGACACGGTGGCGGCTTTTTTGGAGGCGGGTTACTCGCTGAACGTGGAGAAGGTATACGCGCAGGGCCACGGCATTCCACAGCGGCGCAAGCGCGTGCTAATTGTCGGGAACAGGCTCGGACACGACTTTTCATTCCCCGAACCGGTGACGCGCTTTTCGGGCAGCATCTTTCGCAAGGGAGAAGTCACCTTCGCGACCGCCGTGGGCGACCTGCCGCCTGCGGCAACGGAAACAGGCGAACCGCTGGCGTTTCGCGAGCCGCCGCGAAACGAACTGCAAGCCTACCTGCGTGGCGACGCCAAAACTGTGACCGACCACTATGCGGTGGCGCTGTCGGAAATTCAGCTTGAGCGAGTGCGCGGATTGCAGCCCGGCCAGACGATGAAGGATTTGCCAGCGCACTTGCAGCACGAGTCGTTTCGTCGCCGCGCGTTTCGCCGTGTGATGGACGGAACGCCGGTCGAGAAACGCGGCGGTGCGCCGTCCGGTTTGAAGCGGTTGTTCGCTGACGAGCCAAGCCTGACCATCACCAGCGCGGCCACGCGGGAGTTTGTGCATCCGACAGAAGACCGGCTGCTCACGCTGCGCGAATGTGCGCGGTTGCAGACATTCCCCGATTCGTTCGAGTTCGCAGGCAGCGCGGCCAGCCGCATCAAGCAGATCGGCAATGCCATTCCGCCGATGCTCGCGCGCTTCATCGGCGAACGCATTGCGGGCGAGTATGGTTTCGACGTGCGATACAGCAGTAACGGTCATCCGTCGTTGCGCTTTTGTCTGACGCGCTCCGAAGGGATGAGTCCGGCGCTGGCGCAGACCGAATCCTTGTTGAATGAACTGGTCAGCGAGAAGGACGAACAACTGGTGTTGTTGGAGCAGGCGAGGAAATGACCATGCCGATACCTGCCGAAATCAAAAAGTCGTTCAGTGCCGCACGCATCCTTGGCAACGGCGACGACCGCGTGACGCTTTCCGAGAACGAGTTGTTCTGTCTGCTGTCGCAGTGTTGCCGCGACCTTGGACTTGCCGCCAGAATCTCGAAACTGCCTTCGCTTTCGTCTCCGCCGCAGAGCAACGACTATTACCGGCTGCCGCTGGCGTGGTTTCAGACGCCGCAAGCTGGCTGTCCTGCTGCCGCCGAACTGGTGGAAAGCCTTGCTGCCTGTGTCGCACATGAGCCTGACTTCCGGCTCTACTTTGAGAACCTCGCTACGCTTCATAAACGGCGGGTGAAGTATCAGCGCATTCTCTCCGGTCAGCCGAAACCGACGATGAACCAGATTGGCCCGCGCAGTCTGCTGGAGTTCGGAGGTGTGGATGATGGCCTGCTGGCGTCGTGGCTGGTCTGGCGCAAATGGATTTTCGACGTGGACAATCGCGCGGCGCAGGAGACGGGCTATTTGTTCGAGCCGGTGTTGGCAAGTTGTCTCGGCGGCGAAGCCGTCGGCTCAAAGAACTCGCCCGTCAAACGCCTGAACGAACGCGGCGAACCGACCGGCGAAGGCCGCCAGATTGACTGCTATGACGGCGAGAGCCAACTCGCTTACGAATTCAAATTGCGTGTGACCATTGCCGCAAGCGGCCAAGGACGCTTTGGTGAGGAGCTTTCTTTTCCGCGCGAAGCACGCGCTGCCGGACTGACGCCCGTGCTCATCGTTCTTGATCCAACCCCGTCACCGCGTCTCGATGAACTCATTGCAGCGTTCGTAGCGAACGGTGGAAAACATTACGTTGGCGCGGCTGCGTGGACGCACATGGATTCCAAGGCTGGCAAGACGATGGCGGTCTTTCTGGAACGCTACATTCGACCGCCACTTACCGAGATGGCCAAGCACGAGGACGCTTGGCCGGAAACAATTCAACTTTCGTGGACAAAGGACGAGATTCGGGTTCAAGGAACGAAGGCGAACATTCGTATCCCACGAAAGGGCTGACTCGCCCATGACCCTGCGCCGCTCCACCATTGCCGCCGCGTTGGCGGTGCTGCTGCTTTACGGCGGGTTGATCCTGTCGCTGGCGTGGTTTCTCGACGGCGCGGCGGTGCGGGCGGCGGTGCAGTCGGAACGCACGCTGTTCGCGGTGCGGTTGTCACTGGTGGCAGCAACACTGGCGGCGACGCTCGCGCTGCTGCTGGCCGTGCCGGCGGCTTATGCGCTGTCGCGCTACCGGTTTCGCGGACGCGAACTGGTGGACACGGTGCTGGAGTTTCCCATCATCGTCTCGCCGGCGGCGCTGGGCGCGATGCTGCTGATCTTCTTCAACAACCCGCTCGGCGAATGGATTCAAGACAATGTGCTGCGGTTTGTGTTCAGCTTCGCCGGCATCGTGCTGGCGCAGTTCGTCACGGTGCTCGGCGTGGCGGTGCGGCTGTTGAAGACGTCGTTCGATGAAGTGCCTGCCGAGTTGGAGACGGTCGCGCGCACGCTGGGGGCGACGCCGCGGCACGCGTTTTTCACCGTCACGTTGCCGCTGGCGCGGCGAGGGTTGATCGCGGCGTTCATTCTCGCGTGGGCCAAGGCGCTGGGCGAGTTCGGCGCGACGATCATGGTGGCGGGCACGATGGCGATGCGGACGGAGACGCTGCCGGTGGCGATCTTTCTGCGGCTGGCCAGCGCGGACATCGAGGGCACGGTGGCGTTGATTCTGGTGCTGGTGAGCATCGGCCTCGCGGCGCTTTACGCGACGCGGCGGCTGTTGGGAAAGGCCGTCCATGCTTGAGATCGAATCCCTCACCGTGGCCGCCGGGAATTTCCGGCTGCGCGATGTGAACCTCGCGGTGGGGCGGGGCGAATGTCATGCCGTGCTCGGACCGTCCGGCTCGGGCAAGTCCACTCTGCTCAACGCCGTGCTCGGCGTGTTGCCGTCCGAAAGCGGGCGCATCCGGCTCGCGGGCGCGGACCTGAAGCGCGTGCCCATCGAGCGGCGCGGCCTTGGTTACTTGCCGCAGCAGCTCGGTTTGTTTCCGCATCTGACCGTGCGCGATAACCTGACTTACAGCGCGCGGGCGCGCGGCGTGCCGGCGGCGGAGTTTCAACCGCTCGTGGACAAGCTCGTCGCGGCAACCGGCATCGGCGCGTTGCTGGACCGGCGTCCGGCCACGCTTTCCGGCGGCGAACGCCAGCGCGTGGGCCTGGTCCGGGCGCTGGCGAGCCAGCCGCGGCTCGTGCTGCTGGACGAACCGTTCACCGCGCTCAACGAAAGTCTGCGCCGCGAACTGTGGTGGTTGCTGCGCGAGTTGCAGCGCGAGCGGCAACTCACCGTGCTGCTCATCACGCACGACCTGGCCGAAGCGTATTTCCTCTCGGACCGCGTCACGGTGTTGCTCGACGGACGCGTCGTGCAGCAGGGCGAGAAAGCCGAAGTCTATGGCCGTCCCGCCGCGCCTGAAGTGGCGCGGTTTTTGGGCGTGGAGACATTGCAGCCCGGGCGCGTTGTCAGCGTGCGCGATGGCTTGGCGACGGTGGAAGTGGGCACGGCCCGGCTCACCGCGCTGGCGTCGCCCGGCACGGTGGGCGAGGTGCTGGTCAGCATTCGCGGTGACGAGGTCATCTTGCAGCGTGACGGCGGCGCCGTCAGCAGCGTGCGCAATGCGCTGCCTGCCCGCGTGGTGTCCGTGCGTCCGGGCAGCCCCTTGCTGTGCGTGGAACTGGATGCCGGTTTCCCGCTGTTCGCCTTCATCACGCGCCCGGCCTGCGAAGAGCTGGACCTGCGCCCCGGCGTCACCGTCAACGCACTCATCAAAGCGCCCGCCGTTCATCTCATTCCGCGCAGCGGTTGAGGGCCCGGGCCGCGAGTGCGTTGCTCGCGAGGCGGGGACATGATGCGCCGCTCAACGCAGCGCCTCAATACCAGCGCCGAAGTTGATGTGATAAGCCTGACCGCCCAAAACGAGGGCGGGAACGGACTTTACCCCGGCCTTTTCCGCCTCGGCCACCCGGGCCTTGTTCTGGCCGAGGTGGACATGTTCCACGTCGAAACGCGCGGGGTCGAGCGCGGCGGCGACGTTCTGTTCGGCGGCCACGCACACGGGACAGCCGGCGTGATAGAAGACAGCTTTGGTTTTCATGATGATGCTTGTGTTGTTCGGTTTCAGTTTTGGTTTTGTCCGGCGCACAGCCCATTGGCCCTGCGTCGCGAACCCACATTTCATCACACTTCCCGCGTCGCGAAAGCGGGCACATTTCGGTGAGGGGGCACCGTTTTGTTCCCGGCTGATTTCCGCGCGCCAACGGGCTAGTCTGGACGCATGACGACCAAGACCAAACCCGGCCTCAAGGCCAAAGCCCTCTCGCTGCCTGAACGCAACGCCTATCGCCGCCTGGAAGATGTCGTGGGCTGCAAGTGGTCCGCCGGGGTGCTCGCGGCCATCGGACGCGGCGTCACGCGGCCCGGCCAACTGGAGCGGTTCATCCCCGGCATCTCAACCAAGGTGCTCAACGAACGCCTGCGGAAGCTGCTCGACTACGCCTTGATCGCGCGCGAGGAAACGCCCGGCAAAGTCCCGCGCGTGGATTACCGCCTCACGCCCACCGGCCGCAAACTTGTCGCCATCATCGAGCAACTGCGTGATTTGGACGAAGAACACAGCCGAGAGCGGACGGTTGGAGTGTAATTCGAGCACACACGTTGAAAGTCCGACAGACTCCGAACGGGGGAAGGGTGCAAACCTGCTTCCGTTTCGAGTCCTCCGCGCCGGACTTGTGCGCCTCGTCCAGCCACGTCTCCGAACTCGTCAACCCTCACCGTTACAACCCATCGTAATACTCATCCAAATCCTGGTCCGAGATGATGATGGCGTCGTCGAAATTACGACCACTGCTCTTGAGGATCTGGGCGATTTGTGGCGAGGCCCAGCGCCGTTTGTGCTTCTCGCGGCCTCGGGCCGGCGGTTTGAGCCGGTAGTGACCGGCCGCGTCGGTTTCCAAAATCCCCCGTTCCACCATTCGCAGCAAGGCTGGCTTCGCCCAATCAGGCTCGGTCCGGGAACGCCGTTTGCCGCCGGCACGCCGACAGATTTCCCGGGCGGACATGAACTCGTGCGTCCAGGATTTCAAAAAGTAATAGATCTCTTTTTCGTCGGCGTCCACGCCACGCAGTTTAGCGGCTCATGCTCATGGGTCGAACATTTTGTGGACCTCGAACCGGCGAAACCTCAGTCACCCGCCTCCGAGAGGGAATTGGCTTGTCGCCCGGCCAGTTTCCCTGCGTTAATCAAGCTGCCATGAATGATACAAAGCATCCTGCACCAAAACCGATCTCCCGGCGCGCCTTTCTCGGCAAGTCCGCGCTGGCCTTGAGCCTGACCCCAGCCCTCGGCGCGACGTTTATTCCGCGTCCGGTGCGGGCGGCCAGCGTCGGGGCAAACGACAAGATTCGCGTCGGCCTGATCGGCGCGGGCGGCATGGGTTGCGGCGACTTGGACTGTTTCTTCGGCTTTCCGGAGGTGGAGTGTGCCGTTATCTGTGACGTGGATGACGCCCACCTGGCCAGCGGCGTGAAAGCCTGCACCCGGCGCGAACGCAAAGCGCCCGACACGGTAAAGGATTTCCGGCGCGTGCTCGATCGCAAGGACGTGGACGTGGTCATCGTGGCCACGCCCGACCATTGGCACGCCCTGCCAACGGTGATGGCCTGCCAGGCGGGCAAGGATGTCTATGTGGAAAAACCGCTGGCGACGACGATTGATGAGGGTCGCGCCATGCTGACCGCGGCGCAAAAGCACAACCGCGTGGTCCAGATGGGTTCACAGTGGAAAAGCTGCCAGCACATCATCGAAGCCGCCGAGTTCGTGAAGTCCGGCAAGTTGGGCAAAGTGAGCATGGTCCGCGGCTGGGCCTGGCTCGATTGGCAACCGGAAATCGGCCGCCCGCCCGACGGCGACCCGCCGGCGGGAGTGGATTACGACCTCTGGCTCGGCCCGGCGCCGAAGCGTCCGTTCAACCCGAATCGCTTTCACTACAACTTCCGGTGGTTCTGGGATTACGCCGGCGGGCTGATGACCGATTGGGGCGTGCATCTGATCAACATGATGCTCATGGGCATGGACCCCCGGCCGCCGAAGACGGTGTGTTCGAGCGGCGGGACTTACGTGCAGAACGACATGCGCGATACGCCGGACTCCCAGATCGCGCTCTACGAATTCCCCGATTACCTGCTGGTCTGGGAACACAAGAGCGGCATGGGCACCGGCCTCAACGGACGGTCCTGGGGCGTCTCCTGGAGCGGCACCGAAGGCACGATCCTCCTCAACGACGCCGGCTGGGAACTCATCATCGAAAAGCGGAAAGCCAATCTCGACCCCGAGAAACACCAGAGCAGCGGCGATCCGCGCCCCGCCCACGTCCGAAACTTCCTTGACTGCGTGAAGTCACGGAAACCACCCGTGCTCAATCTCGAACTCGCCCATCACGTTTCCACCGTGGCGCACCTGGGCAACATCGCCTTCCGTAGCGGCCGGAAAATCGCCTGGGACGCCGTGAACGAGAGGATTGTCGGCGACCGCGACGCCGACAAGCTGGTGGGTGTGAAATATCGCAAGCCTTGGACGCTGCCGTACTCGAACCGGGCGTGATTGCCTGACTCAATTGTGAGACGGTGACGGCCGCGTCACCGGAATAGGGCGTGGCCACCCGGTCGAGCATCAGCAACCCGCCTGCGCCACGCGTGCCGTCCAACGAAGCGCGGAGGCACGCGCCTTGGCCGGCGTAGGTGAAAAACGCTCACGATCCTCGTCACCCAGAAAAATGGCCTCCCGCCGATCGCCCCGGTTCAAGACGTGGTAGATGGCGCCGGGATGGCATGACGGCGTTTTACTCCCGTCCTGCTTTTTCTGTCAATTGCAAGGAGCGACACATTTTCGACACTTACCGTCGTCAAACAAAAGTTTCACCTCTGATTGATTGGCAGTTTGAAAGCAGGCACTTCGAATTCTGAAATCACCCACTCATTGCTTACCACCGCCGCGGCACGGAGTTTGATCAGAACAGTATAATCACCCGGCGCTGCAACTTTGAACAGGTCGAGCAGCCGATAGGAGCAAGCCCCAGGCAAGCGAGGGAATTCCGAATCAACAGGGACGCGGCGAAACCCTTGATGGAATGGGCTTTTGCCTTCCATAGAAGCCGGACGTCTCATCCGTTTGCCGGTGGCCGTCATCGCCACAGGTTTGCCCTTCGGGTCAAAAAGCCTCAGATCGGCCAAGGATTCGCGCGGGGGGAGGGCAACCAACAATGTGTTTGTCGAGAGGCCAATGAGCGCGGTATTGATTCGCCAACCTACAAACGCTACTGAATTATCAACGGGTGCTTCCCCCGGATGGGATACCCCTTCTTTCACCACTTCTGCGAGTATTCCCATCTTGAAACCATTCGTCGGAAGCGCCCATGTAACCAACTTTTGCAGGGCCTCCGAGCTTTTGCGAATCTCCTCCTCACGGTTGTCTACCTGTGAGAGGGCTCGAGATGGCAGAAGCATAGCCGCACAAATGCTGACCATCATTCCACAAGCAGTGCATTCCTTCGCAATCGCTTTCATGGATCGTACGCTTCCAGCCAAAACGGGAATTCGTGTCCGTCTAAGAACTCGATGAAAACCGGGCCACTGACATTTGAACGCGTGAGACCCCATGCATCATTGATCTCATCCGCTCGCGCGCTCCATCCCCAAGTGATCTTAGCCAAACTGACAGCGATGCTGTCTATGGGTGATGGCTTGAACCGAATGAAGGCCTCAAAGTCGTCCACAATGTCAACAAAATCCTCGTAACACTTGAAACCAGGTGAATCGCCATAATCATCGACCTCGACCAGGCTTCCGATAACGAGTGCGTGACCATTGTTATAGAAGCGGTTTCTAAATCCAGTTCCACAAGATGCTGAATAATAACACTTTGGGCTTGTACCACCTTGGCCGTACTGCCAGACAATGGTCATGCGCAAGCCATTGCTCACCGACGCCCAGCGGAAAAAGATCGAACCTCTCCTGCCCAAGACCAAAATGCCGCGTAAAGGCAAACGCCGTGGTCGCCCCCCAAAACCCCATCGCGTGGTGCTCGAAGGGATTCTGTGGATC
>WYBW01000145.1 GCA_011525685.1 Verrucomicrobiia bacterium | reverse complement strand
CGGCTGGTTCTCAACCAACTCCGCCGTGACACCCGCTGTCAGACTGGGATCAAAGGCAAACAACTCAACGCCAGTTGGGACCATGCCTACCTCCAATCCCTCCTCGGCTTTTAATGCGTAGGCCCTGGTGCCGCGCCGGTTTGACTTGGACCTCAAGACCGCGGGCGGCAACATCAGCGTGAACGATTTGGCCGGGAAGGTGGAGGCGCACACCTCGGGCGGGAGCCTTAGCCTGGGCAAGATCGAAGGTGAACTGGCGGCTCACACCAGCGGTGGGAGCATCACGGTCGCCACGGCGAAAGGGCGCGTGGATGTCAAGACCTCCGGCGGCGGCCTGACTTTGAGCGACATCGAAGGCGACCTGACGGCACAAACCGCCGGCGGTCCCATCCGGGCGCGAAGGGTGATTGGCAAGTCCGTTTTGAAGACCTCCGGCGGCGGCATCGAAGTGGCCGACAGTCAGGGGACTCTCGAGGCCCGCACCTCTGGCGGAGGCATCACGGCCAGCCTGAGCGGCCAGCCGGCCGGCGATTGTTTGTTCAAGACTTCGGGCGGCAGCGTGACCATCGCGCTGGGCAAGGAAGTGGCCGTGGACGTGGACGCCCGCACGAGTGCCGGTCATGTCTCCACCGACTTCCCCGTGGTTTCGGTGATTCAAGGCGAGCAAAAGAAGAACGAACTTCGGGGCAAGATCAACGGCGGCGGCCCGCTCATCACCGCGCATACCAGCGGCGGTAGTGTGCGGTTGCAAAAGAACTGACCGATGGCCGGCCGGTCGCCCGGGAAGCGTGCTCCCGGGCCGGGTCGCTCGTCTGCGGCGGCTTCGCCCTCGGTGGCACTCTCGAATGCACGTTCGAGAAATGTTGCAAGGAGGTCCTGTCTTGTGAGAAAGTGCGCGTGGACGAAACCGCAACTCCTCTCAGCCTATGAAACGAAGAACCTTCCTCAAGACCGTGGGCGCCGCCGGTGCCGCCGCCCTCAGCGCGCCCAGCCTCCTGGCCGCGGATCAACCGTTGGAAAAAGTTGCCGGCCTGCCGCGGCGTGTTCTGGGTCGGACCGGACAAAAGCTCTCGGTCGTCGGCTTTCCCGGCCTCGCGCTCACTCATTACGACCAGGAGAAAGGCACGGCCGCCATCCACGACGCTTTCAAACGCGGCGTCAATTACTTCGACGTCGCGCCCGCCTACGGCAACGGTCAGTGCGAAACCAAAATGGGCATCGGGCTTCAGGGCCTGGACCGCAGCCAGTATTTTCTCTCGTGCAAAACCAAAAAGCGCGACAAGGAAGGCGCGCGGCAGGAGTTGGAGAATTCATTGAAGCTGCTCAAGACGGATTACTTCGACCTCTACCAGTTGCATCACCTCGTCAAACCCGCCGAAGTCAAGGAAGCGCTCGGCCCGGGCGGCGCGATGGAAGCGATCCTTGAAGCCAAGAAGGAGGGCAAGTTGAAGTGGATCGGCTTTTCCGCGCACACGACCAAGGGCGCGCTCGAAGCGATGAAAGGCTTCAAGTTCGACACGGTGATGTTCCCCATCAACTTCGTGGAATACTACACGCGGGATTTCGGCAAGGACGTGCTGGCGCTGGCGCAGGAACAGGGCGCGGCGGTGCTCGCCATCAAGCCGCTTTCGTGGGGCACCTGGCCCGCCGGCACTCAGCGCACCCGCCAATGGTGGTATCGCTCGGTGGAAGAGCTGGCGGACATCGAACTGGCCATGCGCTTCGCGCTGTCGCAACCGGGCGTCGTCACCGGCATCCCGCCGTCGTTCCTCGATTTGCTGGACCGCACCATCGAAGCCGCCAAAGCCTTCAAGCCGCTGGACGAACCGGCCATCGCGAAGCTGAAGGAAATGGCCGCGAACCAGGGTTCAATCTTCCTGCGCGAAGAAAACATGGTCGCCCTGAACCAAACGCCCTGGAGTCCGTATCCCCACAGCCCGCATGAGTGTGCGTAAGGTAGCGCCCACGGCGTAGGACAGGCGTCGCGCCTGTCTCTATTTTAAGCGAATGGCCTCGCAAGCGTGCCAAATTGCGCAAGCTTGACCATCGCCGGCGGAGGAACCTTTGGAGATGGATAGAGGCGCAACGCCTGTCCTACGCGAATCACCTTGGTCCGTTTCCGGCAGGTCGCAACCAACTCAGCAGATCCGCCATGTCCTGCGGCTTCAACGCCGATTCAAACCCCGCCGGCATCAGCGAAAGCTTCGACTGCTCCATCGCGGCGATGTCGCTGCGCAAGACCGCGTGGTCCACGCCGCCGGCCATCCGAATGACGATGTTGTTCGCCGTTTCGGCGGAGATCAGCCCGGACAATTCCTCGGCGGACTTGAGTGTGACCGTCCACGCGCGATAACGGGCTTCAACGGCCTGATTGGGATCGAGGATGGCCGTCAGCAACCAGTCCACCGGTTTGGTCGCAACCATTCCCAGGTCCGGGCCAACCTCGTGACCCTCGCCGCCGAAGCGATGGCAGGTGGCGCATTGTTCTTGAAAACGCTGCCGCCCGCGCGCCGGATCGCCCGTCAACCTGTCCACGCCCGCGAAGCCGGCAATCACCTCCGCACGGTCCGCGGACGACGGTGTCACTGAAACCGTCGCGGCTGGTTTGGGAATCGGCGTCTTCTGGTTCAGTTGACCGAACAGCGCGCTTTCCGGTCGCAGCGATGACATGACGGCGATGCGCAGCAGCTCATCCGCGTCATCACGTGAAGCCAATTCGCGGAGCACAGGTTCACTTTTTTCCGGCGGCCAGGCCCCCAGCGAGAACGCCGCCTGCAAACGCACCGCCGCGTCGCCTTCCGACGCCAGCGCCGCAACAGCGCGGAAAACGGTGTCGCTCCGGCCGGCCATTGATTCGCTTTGCCGCAGTGCCTCGCAACGCACGGCGTAATGCGGGTCCGCCAGCACCGCGATCAGCGTTTCGGGCGTGAGTGAGTCAAGCATCCCCAGTGTAGCCAGTGCTTGGAGCCGGACCTGTGGCACGCGAGTGATGGTCAACAGATTCCTCAATGCCTCGCTCACAGATATATCCGCGCGCTCGAACAGGAGCCGTTGGGCGGTGTCCCGTTGCCAGCCGTTCGGGTTGTTCATGGCCGCGACGAGTTCGAGTGAACTCAGCCTGGCGAGATGCGGAATTGGCCGGTGCGGCTTGCCTTCTGGCACGACGCGATAAATGCGTCCCTTGTCTTCGCCGGCGCGCAGGTCAAGCCGCGCCTGCATCTCGGGCGAAATCCATTCGGGATGTTCGAGCACGAAGCGATACATGTCGGCGATGTAAAGCGCGCCGTCCGGTCCGGTCCTGAGCGTGACCGGGCGAAACCAGTTGTCCGTGCTCGCGAGAAATTCGCTTTGCTCTTCGCCCGGCGCGCGATGGCTTTTGAAACCAGCGCCATCCCGGACCAGCACTTCACGGTGGATCGCGTTGTGAACCGGTTCGCTGATAAAAACGCTCCTCGCGAATTCCGGCCCGAAGAGTTCATCGCGATACGGACATGCGCTGCACGCGCTGGTGACGTGGTTCAACGACCACGGCTGATTCGGTCGCACCATCGGCGCACTGGCCGGAAACACGCGGGTCGAGTCATCGTAATTGGCCAGCACGCGCAGGACGCTTTTCACCGCGAGCCGAGGGTTGCGTCGGAGGTAATGCTCGGGCAACGTCACGTGCCAGAGCCAGGTGGGATTGTTGTTGCCGAACCAGTTGCCCCAGTCATCGCGCCGCCGGCCATATTGCGTCTGCGCGGACACCGTTTCGATCTCGCCCGTGTCCGGTCGGAATCGCACGTCGCGGCCACTGATGGAAATCACCTTGCCGGTTGCGAGCGACTTCACTTTGCCTCCGCTGTCGCCGTTGGCGGCATAAATCCAACCATCGAGTCCCCACTCGAATCCGTTGACGCGATGCTGCTGGTTGCCGGGATTGAATCCGGTGAACAACACCTTGCGCACGTCCGCGCGACCATCGCCATCGGTGTCTTCGGCGTAAAACAAATCGGGCGCGGCGGCCACGAGCACGCCTTTGCGCCACGGCATCATGCTCGTGGGAAACGGCACGTCTTCAAGAAACGGCGTGGCCTTGTCGTAGCGGCCATCGCCGTCGGTATCTTCCAGCACCTTCACCACGCCACCCGGCTTTCCCTTGCCGTCCATGCCCAGCGGATAATCGCGTATCTCGACAACCCAGAGCCGCCCATCCGAACCCCAATCAAGATAAACCGGGTCAACCACCAACGGCTCGGCGGCGACCAGTTCAATGCGGAAGCCGGGTCGCAGTTGAAAACTGGCCAGTGCTTCCTCGGGCGACTGCGGCGGCGGCATGTCAAAGGCGATCAGTTGCTTTGCTGAGATGCGCTCCACCGAAGCCGGCAGCGCGCCGACGGCGAGCCGCGTGATGACCAATTCGCCGCCCTCAATCCGCACTTCGGCACCGACGACGGATGGCGGTTCGCCTTTCGCACCGGTGCGTTTGCCTTCCTTGACGAACTGCGACCAGCCCCGCGTCCAGCCGAGATGCGGTTGAACGTCCTTGTTCCAAAGATGGATGGCGTAGTGTTCGGCATTGGAGAACAGGATGTCATCAAAACCATCGCCGTTCAGGTCCACGAAACGCAGTCCGGCGTCGCGGCCTTCGCGATCAACGAGCATGACACCTTCGGGGATAGTCCAGTCCGCCTTCTCCCACGAATCGGTCTGACGATTCCGGCGTTGAACTTCGGTGCCTGAGGGGTTGCTGACAATTCGCTCCTCAGCACCGTCCCGATCGAAATCACGGAGCAACGTGGAGGGTGCGGCTGGTTGCGCCGGTGCGTTCAGGATCGCCAGCGCCAAAACTGCAAACGCCTGCTTTAACGCAGAGGACGCGAAGGTTCTCGCAATGGACGCAGAGGGTTTGACTCTGCAAGCATCTGCACCCTCTCCCTTCAGTGGAGTATTTGCCGCTGGGCACGACAGACCGCGAGCGGTTATTTCGTAGGATAGGCGTCGCGCCTGTCTCCATCTCTTCACAATCCAACCAGATAGGTGCGGGAGAAGTGAACGCGGCCGAATGCCGCTCAAGCGGAAGATTGAAGTTTGAGACAGGCGCGACGCCTGTCCTAATGTAGGATGTCCTACGATTCGCATTTCAAGTTTCTGGTGACTCACTTCACCAGTCGCTCAATCACATTGCGCGTGATTCGCTCCACGATGGGATCGCCGCCGCGCAGGCCGTGCGCCCAGTCGGTGCTGCCGCAGGTGAATACGATTCCGCCGCGCGTGTAAACACCCAGCACCGCGTTGCCCTTGCGACCGTTCTCCCACTGCTCGTACCACTGACAATCATCCGGATGCCATTGCGCTGGCGCGGTGGCGAGGACCTCGAAAGTCTTGGGCGTGCCGTCGCGATGCGTCGGATAAGGCAGACCGTCGCGCCATTCCAGTTCGCATCCATCACATTCGTAACCGACAACGGTGTCCTTGCCGCCAAACTCATCGCCGCGCTTCAGCCCGGTGCCCGCGAACAGCCAGTGCTCGGGCCGATGCACCGTGTACGCGCCGCTGCCGTCCATGAGTTGCCCGTGGCTCTTGTGATAACCGCCCCACAAAAAACCAACGCCCGTGAGTTGGTTCTCGGGCCGCTTGACGAGGTGATGACTCCACAGCGTGGACAAGGTGGCGTAGCTCTCCCGCGCGCCGTAAACGGGATCCCAGAAATAATTCTGTTTCCAACAGACGAGCGCCTGACCGTTGTCTTCGCTGCGTACCTGCCAGCAACAGGTGTTGCCCGTGAAGAACGCCACGTTGCCGCCCTCGGCGATGAACTTCTCCAGGTGATCGCGCATCGGCGTGGACCAATACTCATCATGCCCGACGCTGAGCACGAGGCGATAGGCTTTCAGCATCTCCGGATGAAATTCCAAATCCCCATTGGCGGCGAAGTCGAGCACGATGCCGTTGCGCTCGGCCCATTCGACGAACGGCTGTTCCCAGTTGCCAAACTGGCTGGCGGGCGGTCGCTGGTAGGAAACGCGATGCCCCTGGTTGCCACCGCGACCGTGAAAGGCGTAAAGGCTGAAGCCGCCCCAGTTGTTGTAGGCGTTGTAAGTGTGCGTCGCCAGTTGCAGCAGAATTTTGGTGTCCCGGCCCGGAACGGCGGGGCGCAGCACGAAATAACAGCTTCCCTCCGCCGTGCGGGAGTTGCGCTGGACGTATTTCCCTCCCCCATCGCGCGCCCGCAAAGTCACGTGGTAATAGCCGCTGCGCCAGGTTTCAGGGATTTTCATCGTCACCGCCGCCGGCCAGCGACAACCGTGCGACGAGGCGTTTTCGGGCACGGGATGCTCTCGTCCTTCGACCGATGGCGAGGACCAGACCATTTCGCGTTTCGCGCCCAACCGGGCGATCTCGACGGCGAACGTGGCAGCGCTGCTGGAGACGTGCAGGGTCAGTTCATCGTCAGGCGCGTAGCTGACACGACCGGCATAGCCTTCCACGAAAAGCGGCCTTGGTTCTTCAGCACCCGCTGTCCAACTGCTGATCAGTATCGAAAAACCCAACGCCGCGAACATAGCAATCACTGGCGATGGCAAACCGGTCTGGCTTGGGCTTCGATTCTCCGTGCCCCAGCGCCCCGTCTTCGCCTCCGTCTTCGACGCGGCTGACTTGGTCTCGCCGTAGCGGAGTGAAGGTGGACGGAAGAGGGCCGAGGCGAGGGAGAGCGCATCGAAACGGTGGGCGCGTGGGACTGACTGCGATCCGGTTGGTGAGGCGGACCAAGCTCCCTCACCCTTTCTCCCTCTGCCACTCGGAGGGGGAATTCGCGCGGACCAGGCTGTTCGTGCTCCGAGCGGTTTCGCCGACAAGGATGCCGGCGCTTCCGGTTTCAGGAGGACGCATACGCAGTATCGCGAGCAACGTTGGAAGGTCATGCCGCGATTTCAGTCCGCAGCGATTGGGTTGGCAAGTGGAAATGCCGCCTTCACCGTGGGCCAGGTCCTGTGGGTGGTTGTGGATCGAGCGGTCAGTTGGGCGCAAACGACGGCTCTCCTTCACCCCTCCCTCTCCCGCTGGGAGAGGGAGGGTTAGTCCTCGCTTCACCAGCATCCGGACGAGATGGTTCGCCGTGGGGGGCTTTGCGCAGAGTTTGCCGCCGGCGGTTTCCCTCCCCATCCGACGGGGAGAGAATTCTCCCAACCCAAGTTCGCGCTGTGAACCTCTGCGACCTCGCGTTGCACAAGTCGTTGGTAATCCAGCAAGCCAACCTGAGGTTTATGGGGGGTCGGCGGGCTGGGTGAGAGGCTTGATGGGGAAAACCCACTGGTCCGTTGCGTCATCGCCTTGGCCGGCGCGACCCATTTTACGAATTCGCTTTTCGGCAGGGCGGGCAAGTCCTCTGCCCGCCGCCTCTCCGACCGCAACCAACGGCGCGCACGGAGTGACGCGCCCCACCTTGGATGCCGAAGGCGGTCTGCTCACCGGCTTGGAAGCGTGGCGGTTGAATTTGCAGGGAACGGAACTGGTCATCCTCAGCGCGTGCGACAATGGCACAGGCGAGGTGCAGGTCGGCGAGGGCGTGATGTCCTTACGCCGCGCTTTTCGCATCGCTGGCGCCGAGACCGTGCTGGCCAGTCATTGGAAGGTAAGCGACGAAGCCGCCAGCCAATTGATGACGGAGTTGATGCGCCGCTGGCAAGCAGGCGAGCCGGGCGGAAAAGCGTGGCGCCAGGCACAATTGTCATTGCTCCGCTGGAAAGGTGCGAAGGAAGATCTCTCGAATCCCAACTTCTGGGCGGCGTTCACGCTCACAGGGCGGTGGGACTGAGCGGCGGTTTCTGCTCCGCTTCAGCCACTCGATACGCGATGGCTGGTGGGAGGCCAGATTCAGAACTCAATCGGCTCGTTGAGCCGGCCGCACTGGGCGCAGCGGGAGCGGTCCACGTCCCGGTCGTCCGTATAGATGTAGCCGCAGTTTTCGCAACGAAAGATGCGGTCCTCGCTGGGGGCGGGT
>WYBW01000144.1 GCA_011525685.1 Verrucomicrobiia bacterium | reverse complement strand
TCTAACCGCCTTCATCCGCCGCCGTTCCAGTGCGGCGAAGTCTCGTTTCACACCTTTTGGATTACCCATATCGTTTTAGACAGCGACAGGGTAGAAGGTATCACTATATTATGCAAGCGTCAGTAGAGAGGCAACCCGCTTGTTGCGCCTTGCGTTTCGCGTTGGCGAGTGCAGGCAGGAGCAAAGCGGCCAGAATCGCAATGATGGCAATGACCACCAGCAATTCGATGAGGGTGAAGCCGTGCGGCAAGGAGGGCCCGGGCGTCGTGGTGCGGCGGACGTCATGGGGTGCATTTACCTCCTTTTCCCGGGCGGCGTCACAGACAGATATTACCTCCGGACATAACGGACGACCGCCCCTTCGTCGCCCTCCAGTTCGACGTTGGATTCCAACCGGGCGGCTTGTTCGAGAATCGGCAGTGCCACCGCATCGCTGGCCAGTTCGCTCAGACAGAGTTGTTGGGGATTCTCGCGGGAAGTGACGGAGTGGCCGTTGACCCGCCGGTTTTTCAAATCACTCAGCAAGTCGCGCGCGATCCGGTGTCCAATGTTGATCAGCCAGGCGAGAGCTTGTTCCCGTGGAAAGCGGAAGATGTCGCTGAAAAGGAAAACCAGTTCGCGCGGCAGCACACCTAAGGCGTAGGCCTCCGCCTCAAACCAGTCTTTGCGATGGTGTTGAAAGTCGTGAACCAGAATCAACTTGCGCAGGGCGCCGTTCAGGCAGGGCTGCAACGAGCGCAGGAACTTCAACTCCACGAAATCAATGCGGCCGGCTTGATTGAAGCGATGGGAAATCTTCACCCGGCCGGGGCGGGAGTGGAATTCCCCGCTGTAACAGGTGGAAAGAATCAGATGATCGTAAACCGACTGAACCTGCATCCAGACGCCGGCCGCCTCGCCGCCGTAATTGCGCTTCTGCCGCGGTACGGTGGTCCGCCGGGTGGCGATCCAGTCCTGAATGCGGCCCAACCGGTTGAAATAGTCGCTGGCGGTGGAGAACTCGTTCCGTTGCAGAAAGTCCCGCGCTTGCTGGACGTCGGCGGCGCAAACGGGCGGCCCGGCGTGAACGCGCGTTTCCAACTGCTCGACCAAACCGCGCGCGAGTCGTTTGATTTCTTTCGTTGGCACGTTGCTTATCGCCATCCGCCGCTGGGAAGGCGTCAGTTGTTTGGCGCCAGTGTAGCGCGGCTGACACTTCTGCCAACTGTGCGTCTGGATGCACACCCTTGGCTCGATCCCTTCAGCCTTTGTGTCGGAGCGAGAGTGGCAGAGGTGTTTTGCCCGTCCGCATCGGATGATTGAGACATCACTGCCCCAGTCTCTGGCGGCTGGTAGGTCGCCTCGCCGGTTCAAAGACGAACCTTATTCCATAACTGAAAGCGCACCCAGCACCACGAGCCTGCGTGAGCGCAAATCGTTGCGAACCAATCAGCTTTGGTGGTATTCGTCCAGGCCTCCGGGCCGCCTGATTTGAAAGTGCATCGAGGTGGTGAACCGTTGGCTGCCCGTAGCGCCGGTTTTCCAACCGGCGCGGCTGCCCGGTGGCGTGACAAGCCCGCGCCCAGCGCCGCGGGCTTTTGGCGGAACACTCCACGGTCCGAGCCGACTGGAAAGTCGGCGCTACCGCCAAACGGTTCGTGGGGGAGCCGTTCCCGTGAACCTCACCTGTCGGTTCGCCTTGGACCCAGTGCGTGAATTGTGTTGTGGACGGTGCGGATGAAGCTCTCACCATTCGCCCCGCTCAAACGGCACTGAATTTCCATGCCCCAGGTGGGGTGCAACTCCGGAATTTCGAGAAACACGGTTTGCCGGTCGGAGGCAAGCACCACCGACCTGACCGGCAGGTTGCGCTCATTGAGATGTGGCGAGCCATAGTCCGCGCTGCGTCTGAGCCCCCAAGTCTTGACCATGTAATTGCGCGGATCAGCTGCAGAAGCGGGATCAAGCGGGTCGGTGAACTTGATCTCGATCTCATTGACCCGCGCGTGCAACGCCACCGGCAGAAAGGCCGGCTTGCTTGTGGGGCGGATACGGTAGATGCCGCCGTCGCCATGACGGTTGCCGGCCCAGGCATAAAGGCCGCACGCGTAGAGATGACCGTTGCCGGGATGAAATCGCCCGCGCATGACACCTGTTGGCAGATCGGGCAGGGGAAGCGCCACGACGCCGCCCTGCGGTTGTCCGCCAATTTGTTCGTGCGGCACTAGAAAAATGCGGCCCGTCCCGTAAGACAGGTTGAGCAATGAACCCTCGAGCGCTCCCCAGCGGCTGCTGGTCACGCGCACCAACTCGCCCGGCGAGCGGTCCATTTCGTTCGTGATCCAGACCAGTGGCTGCTCCATGTCCGAATCCGCGCGGCTCGTGCGGTCATGATAACCGAACAGGTTGCCGTAGAAGCCACCCTCTCGGACCAGATTGATCCGGTTCTTCGGCGTCCAGTGACCTTCTTGGTCGGTGACAAAGAACGTTCCGTCGTCATTGACGCACACCCCGTTGGCGGCGCGAAAACCACGGGCCACGATTTCCGTCCGCGCGCCGTCGTGGCTGACTTTGAGCAGCGTGCCGTGATGCGGCACCACGGCGGGCAGGGCATGACGCGCGGACTTGGCGTAATAGAGGTTTTTCTCGCGGTCCGTCTGCAACCCCATCGCAAACTCGTGAAAATGCTCGGTGACTTGATGGTCGTTGTTGAAGTTCTCAATGAAATCAATCTCGCCATCGCCGTTCAAATCCCGCAACCGCGCAATCTGATCGCGACAGGCCACGTAAATGGTTTCGTCCACTATCTTCAGCCCGAGCGGTTGAAAAAGGCCCGACGCAATCCGCTGCCAGATCAACTGCCCCAGATCGCCCTCAATGCCGCTGACCAGCCAGACGTCTCCGTTCCAGGTGCAGACGGCCGCGCGCTTGCCATCGTTGAAAAAGTCGAATCCCCCGAATCGCATCCAGGTGTGCCATGGATTCTCCATGTCGGTCGGTGGCGTGAGTTCATCCACGGCGAAAGGACCGTCCTCGCTTCCGAGTTTGCCGCGCGTGGCGATGGGTGGATTCCAGCGGGGCGGCCCGCCATGCGTGAGCGGGGTCAAGTCGGCGGGGGGTGCGGATGCCTCAGCCAGGCGGGTCAGTGTCGCCGTGTCGCTGTCAAGACCCGGGCTCGCAATGAACAACTTCACGTTTGCGGGTGTCGCTGCCGCCGGCAGGTGCAGCAGCACGAAACCATTGGAGTTGACGAGAGTGGCAGCGCCCCTACGCGCCAATGCGACCGCGGTGGTCTCGGCGCAGACTCGCAACCAAAGGTCGCGCGCAGACTTGTTAACATTGAGCGTTCGCGTAAAAGCGAGAGCCTCGCCGTGGCGCTCGAGTCCCGGCGATTCCAACACAGACGCCTCGCCCACCAGGTAAGCCATCACGACCTTTCTCTCATGCAGATAAACGCCTTGGTAACGCACCCATTCGCGCGGCAACGGGCCATAAGGCTTATTGTCGCGCCCGCGAAAACGCGGGTCGTCGAAACCGCCGGTCTCTGGATTAGCCCAGCCAGGTCCGACCGGGTTAACAAACACCCGCTCGCCTACAATGCTCGTGTGTGTGCCGTGAGAACCGTCGAACGCGATGCCGCGCCAGTCCACGAATTTGTCGCCCGTCCAAGCCGCCGCCACGCGCATCGTGTCGTGGTCATAGAGCATCCACGCGCGCCCTTTCGACACTCCGCCAGGGCCGTCGTCGAGCCGCACGGCGATGCCTTTGTAAGCGATGTTGCCCGGCGCGACCTCCAGCGTCCAAAAGAGCGCCGGGCCAAAGTTCATGCGCAAATACTTCGGGCCTTTTTCAAACTCGATCATCTCGGCCGTCTTGACGCCACGCCCGGTCCCTTTGGGCAGTGAATCGAGGTATGCCTCGGTCAACTCGAAATAGGCCTCCGGATTGTGCGGTTTGACGAACGTCTCGCGAATGAAATGAACCGCGTTATAGCGTTGCTCAGGCGTGAGAAAAGTCCAGGAAGGCATCTGGCCAAGTCCCTCGCTGAGCGTCCGGTAAATGCTCAACGGATCACTGCCGTTCTTGAACGGCTCCTTCCAGAACGGACGCGACGTCGGCAGTGATCCGGCCTGGGTCAGATTGCCGTGACAAGTGATGCAGACGGCGTTGTAGAGCCTTTCGCCGCGCGCGAGACTTTCGTGATTCCACGAGCGAATGATGCCCGCATGATCCAGGTCTTCACCCGGCGCGGGCGGTTCCGCGGCGAACAATCCCGGGGCCAGCAGCACGGCCAGCATCCCACCGCAAGTCAACCAAGTGAGCGTTCCGGCTTTCAAAGTGGCAGTCCAGTCACGTTGGATTCCTCAATCACCGAGTCAACTCCTCCAGATGCAAATACAGGATGCGTCGCACTTCCTCGATCGTGGCCGGCAGATTCAGACAAGTGTGCGGCCCGCGAACGATGAACTCCGACTCGACGTAGTCCACATGGGCGCTGTCATAAGCGACCACTCCATCCCGGCCTCCGTCACGGGGATCGCCGTCACCCAGAACCGGAATGATGGAATGGGCCTTGATCCGGGGGGCGACGGGGATCTCTGCCACCGCTCGCAAACCGGGATTCTTGGGGGACATGCCGTCGAGACTGGTTGGCAGCCGGCCGTGCGTGAATTTCCCCACCTCCGACCCGCTGGTCAGGCGGAGCAGACCCATGCTTCGGCCGACCACGTTGCCGGGCAACCGGACGAGGCTTTGGGCCAGTCGCCGTGCCAGATTGCCCGACAAATAGCTGCCCCGGTGCGGGGTGGCGATGAACACCACCCGGCTCACGAATGGCAGCGGCTCATACAACAACAACCGGCGAAGCTCCTTCCGCTCCGCGTCGCTGATTTGCATATCCTCGAGGCGCTTGGTGCTGAACAACCGCCACAGGTTGTCCCCGACATCCACGGCGGTGGCCTTGGTGAGCAGACCACCCTGGCTGTGGCCAATGACCATCATCCGACGGAGCGCCGCATTGGTTCCCTGCGGGTCCAGACTCTGGACCGCATCACTCAGGGCCGAGCGCAAGTCAGCCGAGGAATAGAGCAGGGGATTGCCGCTGCCGTAATTGAAACTCCAAACCTGATAACGCTGCCGCAGGACCGGATCCGCGGTCAGCGTGTTGGCCATCTCCGCCCAGGTGACCGGGCTCGAAAAGGTACCGTGGACGAACACCACCGGAATGCGTTCCGGGTTGTAAGGCTGGTGCAGGATCAACCGGCTGCTGATGCGTTCGGCCGGGGCCAGAAATTGTGCCCAGCCCAGTTTCCAGATGTGCGACTGGTTCAGGGTGTAGGCGCGATACGCCGTCAGGTCAATCTCCAGAGGGACCTCATCGTTCCCCACGGTCACCGTGACGGCGTCAAAGGCGGGGTAAAGCTCGAGTCGCCCCGCCAGGTTGGTTGCCGAAAGCCTGGCCAGCGAATCCGGGCCGCGTAGCAGCACGGTGACGGGTTGGGCCGGCCGGAAATTGAACTCCGGGTTCAGCGGGCTGATGCCAATCAATGGCGCGCCCACTCCCGGTTCCCGATTGCGCACACTCAAACCTCGCACGCGAAACTGGTCCGCCAGCAGGATTTGCTCGAACTCCTCCAAACCCGAAGCCAGACGGGAGCGATCCAGTTGCAGTTCGATTTCGCCCACGGGCAGTCGGCGACGGCCGGACTCCAGTCGAACCGCGGCATTGGTCCCCCGGCGCTCCGTGAGCGCGAGGCCCAGTCCGTAGTTGTAGAAGTCACACGCCTCGCGAAAGCGGCGATCGAAGGCGGTGGGCGGCGCTTGTTCGGACTCTCCGAACAGGAACAGCCAGGCGTAAACCGCCGAGCCGAGATAAAAATCGCGGGCATCGCGCGAGTCCCACGGCTTCACGCTGCGGCGGATGCGGTCGGCGGCCACGTAACTCATCTCCGCCAGCGCAAACAGGATGCTGCGTTCGCCCGTGGTCAGGGCCTTGGCGTGCAGTTGCCGCACGGCCTCCTCCGGCTGACGCGCGGCCAGCTCGTCCAAATCGAAGCGGTGCAGAATCGAAACCGTCTGGGCGCTGGGACGGCCGCTGCGGAGCGCGTTGGATTCCACCTGCGCATAAGCCTGCCGGGTGGTCACCTTGTCCGCGCCGATTGGAGACACGGGACCGACGCAGCCCGTGACGAGGATGGCGACCACAGCGGCGGCTGGCACCACGATGGGCAATGTTCGCTTGTTCGGCTTCACAGTTGGGTTTCGATCGGTGCTCTCAATGCTCTGGTTCAATGTTGTTTCAAAACCGCCGCCACGCCCAGGTGCGCACGCCGGGGCAACGGCTTGAGGGACAGTTGGCCTGCGCACTGTTTGATGCCCCAGATGCAAATGCGATGTTAGTGTCACGCGGTGGTCGCCCAGGTGGCAACGCAGCCAGTTTCAACATCGGAGCGGAGTTGCGGCTGGTGGTCAATTCGCAGGCGAACGCGGGCAAACGCTGCCGGAAGGTTTTGAATCTCAGCCAGGGAAGAATGGGTTTTCTTCGCCTCCGCAAGGCCGTGAAGAACGGCCCGCAATTGGCCCACGGCGTCAGGTTCTTGAAGCGCACAGTCACTCGCCTTGACGAACAAACGGCGGAGGGGGCGGATCTGGCCCAGCCGACGCGGGCCGGTCAGCCGCACGGCGGGAAAGTCGCGCAGGGCGCGAATGGCCTGTTTATGGAATTTCCGAAGGGCGTGACGCATCTGTGAGTTATCTAAAGTGTTGGTTTAGATTTCTCAATCCAAAAGTCGGCGCTGGCGGATGTTTCACTGTTCTGGCTTGGCGGCTTCGTTGGGCATGGTCGGCTTGCCGATCATGCGGACGAGGTGAACTTCTTCCGGGGCGCGGGCTTCAGCCCGCTTCGACGTCGCCTCGCGTTCGGGCGCCGAAACGGCGGGGGAAGGCGTTTGAGCCGACTCACGTCGGCTGTTACCGGAAACAAATTTCAGGTGGCCGCCGCAGGTGTCTTGCAGGCGGTTCTTGATGAGCGAAATGGCCAGTTGCTTCACGTCAATGCCGATCCAGTTGCGGCCAGGTTTCTCGGCGGCGTCAACCTGCCGCGACAGTGCGCGAGCACGGCGGGTCGTCGTGCCGCGGCCGCAGAACGGGTGGAGCACCACGTCGCCGCGATGGCTGCCGGCTTGGATGATCCGCTCCAGCAAGGTCACCGGCTTTTGCGTCGGACACCGCCTCAGAATGTCGAAGTTGTCGCCGTGGTGGAGCGTGCCCCTGAGCGGACACAAGGAATCACGGAATACCGAGTAAAATCAAAAAGTACCCTGGCGGCTTTCGGATGTGCGATTAGGGCTTGTCCTTCTCGCCGAAGCCTTCGTCAGTGATCGAATGTCCGTCGGGCTCGACCAGCGCCGGGCCTTTGCCGCTTTCGGAGGCCATGAGCGGCTTGCCGTGCGCCAACCCCACGCTGGTCACATAGATCAGCGCCAGCGGCTTGGCGGATTCCTTGCCCAAGGCGTTGAGGCGCTCCTGCATCGCGGCCACCTTGTCCGGATGAGCGGCGGCAAGGTTGTTCTGTTCGTACGGGTCCTCAGCGAGGTTGTAGAGGTCCACGCTCGTGGGAATGAGTGATCGCCAGACGAGTTTCCAATCGCCTTGCCGCACGGCGCCGCGGAACGGCTCGACGTTGTAGATGACTTCGGTGCGCGGCGAGGGTTTGCCTTCAGCGATGGTGTCCCAGACGTTCACGCCGTCGAGCGGTTTGCATTTCGCAGTGGACGCACCGGCGAGCGCGGCGAGCGTGGGATAAATGTCCACGGCGTGAATGATGCCGTTCACGGTCTGGGGCTTGATGACGCCGGGCCAGTTGGCGCAGGCGGCGACGCGGCAACCACCCTCGAAAAGCTCGCCCTTGCCGCCGCGGTACGGGCCGTTGTCGCATGGGATTTTGGTTTTGGACAAGTCCGCCATCTGGCCGGCGAACATGGCGTTGCGCGTACCGCCGTTGTCGCTGTGGAACAGGATGAGCGTGTTGTCGCGCAGCCCTTTCTTGTCGAGGGCAGCGACGACCTTGCCGATTTCGTCATCCAGGCACGTGACCATGCCGGCGTAAGTGCGGCGCGTCAGGTCGGCGATGTTCTGGTAGCGGTCCACGTATTCCTTGGGCGCTTGATACGGCGTGTGCGGGGCATTGAAGGTGAGGTAGAGATAGAACGGTTTGTCCGCGCTCTGGGCGTTGATGAATTTCACGGCGTCCTTGCCGATGAGTTGCGTGGTGTAACCCTTTTCGCGAACGGGCTTGTTGTTGCGAAACCAGTCGAGCACGCCCGCGTCACTGTGCGTGTAGTAATCCAGTTCGCCGATCATCGCGCCGTATTGGTAATCGAAGCCGCGTTGCCTGGGCCAATACTTCAGGTCCGCGTGGCCGAGATGCCATTTGCCGATGATGGCCGTGGTGTAGCCGGCTTCCTTGAGGCATTGCGGCAGCAGCCATTCGCTGGTGTCGAGGCCGTAGCCCGCCGGGCCGGGGATGACGATGGTTTGCAACCCGTAGCGAAAAGGATAGCGCCCGGTCATCAGCGCCGCTCGCGTGGGCGTACACATCGGTTGTACGTAGAATTGGGTGAACTTCGCACCGCCCGCTGCCAGCGAGTCAAGGTTCGGCGTCTTGATGTCCATGCACCCGTTGAAGCCGACATCCTTCCAGCCGAGGTCATCGGCGACGATGTGGACGATGTTGGGCTTCGCGGCGGCGGCGGTGGCGATGGGAACGGCCAGCAGCAAACGGAGCAAAAGGTGCGTGAGCTTGGTTTTCATTGGCGGAAGCGTGGTCAAAGTGGATGCTTATAATCAAGCAGATTGGGTCTTGTGGCGGGCGACGAGAACGAGCTCGCACTCCTCAAGCCGCACGAGGGAGAGGGCCGGGGGTGAGATTAGTTTAGCGCCCGCTTGATGCGGTTGTGCCAGTTGTTTTCCAGCATCAGCTCGAAGCGCACTTCGTTCTGCTTCACGTCCAGTTTCAGTTCCCCAACATTCACGCCCGCGCCGAAAACCTTTTCGAGCAGTTCAAACAACCGCTCCTTGTAGCCGGTGTCATCGTTGCCTTTGAGATGAAGTCCCTTTGTCTCCAACACCGCAAAGCGAACCTTGCATTTGCCCTTCTCCTGCACGCAGGCGAGGAGGTCGGGATAAACCTGGTTGCGTCACGGTGTCAGAATTTCAATGTCCGGCGCCACATGCTGAAAGTGTGACGGGTTGCGCGTTACGATCTGAACCGCTCTTTTACGGCGGGCAAAGGTGGCATGCAGAGAATCGTATATTCCTCCGCCCATGACTCCCCGGCTGTGGGCCTCCCGAATCGCCACCCGGTAGTCCGCCAGTGCCAACGCCTCCACCACAACAGAATCCTGAAGACTTAACGTCAACTCGGTGACGGCATCTGTCGGCACCTTGTAGAATCCCGTGAGCGTGGCAAAGGTTTCCGCCAGCGCATGCGCGTTTGTAAACGGATGCGAGGAATCTTCCAGCGCCGCGAGGCAGGCTTCCTGTTCGGGATGCGACTTCAAGACCGCCCCGACCATGATTCCGGTATCCAGGAACGTCATCGGGTGTAATGGCGTGATTGTTCAACGGCCTCTTCAATCGGCGTGACCGGCACGGCACCGGTCCAGACCTTGAGTTTGCCACGCTTGATGATGCGTCCGGAAGTGTTGGCCTCCATTTCCAGGACAATGCGCCCGGGCGTTGCGGAAACCCTGAGCCTTTGTCTCCGGGGAATTCCGGCCGCCCGCCGCAGTTCGCGCGAAAGCACGATCCGGTTGGAGGCGTCCAGTTCGACGGTCGTTTTCATGGCACGACTATGGCACGGTCATGCACGTCTGCAAGTGCTGTGAACTGCTTCCTTGGATTCGCTGGCAATTGCCACACCTATGGGCGTTGAGGGACGCACCTTGGGGAGAATGTAGATGGGCGGATGAGGTGGGTTACTTCACTTCCACGGTCACCTTCGGTATGCGGCCGGTGAAACGCGACTTGGCTTCGGCGCCGATGGACTCGACGACCGGGGTGCCGAGATCAATGCCCACGTCGGCGGTCTCGTCGGCGGAGAAGATGCCGGCCTGCGTGTTTTCGATCCGGCCTTCGGCCACCTTTTTGTCATCCACGAACAGCGTGCCCACACCGCCTTTGCCCGGGCCGCCACCGTCGTAGGCGAAGTCGAGACGGACAGTGTGTTTGCCGGGTGGGAGCGGCTGAGTGCCGGCAATCGTGGTGCGTTGCAGGCCGAGGAAGTTGTAGTCGTAGGCCGGGACGCCGTCCTTGGCATAAAGCGCCCAACCGCCGAAGCGACCGGCTTGCGCGAGGATGATGCCGTGCGCGCCTTTTTCCGGGACTTCGATTTCGGCGGTGATGGTCTTGGACTTGTTTTTCACATCGAGGAAGGTGCTCTCCATCATGCCGGCCATGCCCTCAGCGACGGTGATGGATTTGCGTTCCCCCATGAGATCGGGACGCCCCACCTGCGAGCCGATCACCCGCTCAAACACGCGGTCGTCCAGGGGCGTCACGTTGTATTGGCGCGCCTCCTCAAGGAACGCGGCCTGCAGTTCCTTGAGCTTTGCGGGATTCTGCGCCGCGAGGTCGGTGCTCAGGCTGAAGTCGGTGCGGGAGTCGAAAAGCTCCCACGCGGAATTGTCGTCAATGGCCCGGCGGGGAAGGCGTTCCCACGGCGCCTTGTGGATGGTGCGGGCAAACCAGCCGTCCTTGTAGATGGCGCGGTTGCCGGCGATCTCGAAGTATTGCGTGGTGTGACGCTCCTTCGCCTTCGGGTCATCGAACGTATAAACCAGGCTCTTGCCGGCCATGGGGATCTGCGGCGTGCCGTTGACAACCTTCGGCTCCGGCAAACCCGCCGCCTCGAGCACGGTCGGCGCGATGTCAATGACATGGCTGAATTGCGCGCGGATTTCGCCCTTCGCCCGGATGCCCTTGGGCCAATGCGCGACCATGCCCACGCGCGTGCCGCCGAAATCCGACGCGACCTGCTTGGTCCATTGGAACGGGGTGTCCAGCGCCACGGCCCAACCGGCGGCCATGTGCGGGTAGGTTTCCGGTCCGCCCCACTTGTCCATGACCTTGAGCAGATTCTCAACCTTCTCGGTTACGCCATTGAAGTAGGTCATCTCGTTGAACATGCCGACCATGCCGCCCTCGGCGCTGGTGCCGTTGTCGCCGGCGATGTAGAAGATCAGCGTGTTGTCGAGCTGGCCAATGTCTTGCAACGCCTGGACCACCCGACCGATTTCGTAATCGGTGTGTTCCAGGAAGGCGGCGAAGACTTCCACCTGCCGGGCAAACAATTGTTTCTCGTCGGCCGAGAGTTTGTCCCAATCCTTGATGGCTTCCGGTTTGGGCGCGAGTTTGGTGCCGGGCGGGACGATGCCCAGCTTGAGTTGGCGGGCGAGGGTTTCCTCGCGCAGTTGATCCCAGCCGCCGTCGAACTTGCCTTTCCATTTGGCGATCCATTCCTGCGGCACGTGATGCGGGGCATGGACGGCGCCAGGCGCGTAATAGATGAACAACGGTTTGTCGGGCGTCATCGCCTTTTGGAACTTGATCCACGCGACGGCTTGATTCGCCATGTCCGTGTTCAGGATGTAGTTCGGGTCGTTCGGCAGTTCCACCCGCGCGACGCCGTCATGCAGGTAGGGCGCCCACTGGTTGGCTTCGCCGCCAATGAAGCCGTAGAACTTGTCGAAGCCCTGCCGGGTTGGCCAGCGATCGAAGGGACCGGACACGCTGGTTTCCCAGACGGCGGTTTCATGCCACTTGCCGAACGCGGCGGTGCTGTAGCCGTTGAGCCGGAGGATTTCCGCCAAGGGCGCGACGCGATTGGGAATTTCGCCGGTGGCGCCGGGCAGGCCGGTGGCCATTTCGGTAATGAATCCCATGTTGGCGGTGTGATGATTGCGCCCGGACTTGAGTGCCACCCGCGTCGGCGAACACAGCGCCGTGGTGTGAAAACTGTTGTAACGCAGCCCGCCTTGGGCTAGGCGCTCCAGCGTGGGCGTCCTCAAGGGACCGCCAAAGGTTTCCGTGGCCCCGAAGCCGAGGTCGTCAATCAGGATGACCACGACGTTGGGTGCGCCCGCGGGCGCTTTCACTTCCTGCCGGGGTGGAATGGTCTTCACGTCCTTGGCGTAAAGTTCCTTGAGGGCTGGTTGTTTTGGGAACTGAATGGGCAGCACGGTTCGATCAAGGCCGTCGGCCGCCTGCGCTGTCATCGCACCTAGCGCGAGGCTGAGGCAGGCGGGGAAAAGTTTGTTCACGGTTGTATTCATTTCAGTTTTGATTTCGGGACTATCAGGCTGCGGAATGAGCGGTCGCAGAGTAGTCCACTGCGGCTGGGATTCAACAGGATAAGTTGGCCGTGAAGGTGGTCAATGAGGAGAGGTTTCGTTGCGGGCCTCGGGGGCGCATCCGCCCGCCGTTCGCGCGGCGCGCCACGCGATCCCCAGCAGCAACGTCAGCACCGCATGACCCGCCACCGCTGCCCACAAAAGCTGGCCGATCCACTGGCCCTCGAGGCCGACATAAGCGAGATAAAGCGTGGCGAGCAGGCTGTAGGTCAACATGCCGCCGAGCGCCGTCCGGCCCGGCCAGCAGGCGACTCCCAATGCGATCAGGGCGATACCCAGCACGCGCGCCACCGGGATGGCGACGCCAGCCAGTTCCTGCCCCAGCAACAGCCGCCCGACCAGCGACGGCACGATCAGCAATGCCAACCCGGTCGCGGCTTCACTGACGGCCGCGAGCAGAAGCACTTTTTTCATCGCGTCTGTTTTCGGTTTGTTCGCGTTCTTGGTCTGGTTCGTTATGGTTGGAGGCCGTTAGCGCTTCGCCGTGTCGATCGGATCAGGTTCCGGTGCCGGGATCGGCTCCATTTCCGGTTTGGGCGCGGGTTCCGGTGCGTGCGGTTCGAGCTTGAAGGTCAGCTTGTTGAGCTCACCGGTGAACTTGAACGGAACATTGTAGCGATGCTGAAGCATCGCGACGCCCGTGCGGGTGTCGCTGCCGATATCGAAGCTTTCATCCTCCGGGTAGGTGATCGGGGTGCCGTTCTTCATGGTATTCGTGGCCACTTCCTTGCCATTCACGGAGAGCACGCCCTTCCCGCTCTTGCCCAGTCCCGGTTCATCGGGTTTGTAGTCGAAGACGATGGTGTGCTTGCCCTCGCCGAGCGCCGGGCCGGACCAGATGGTGCGTTTCAGGTTGAGCAGGTTGTAGAGGAACACGGGCTTGCCGCGGCCGATTTGGAAGTGGTTGGTGAGGAAGACGGCGGCTAACAGAACCGCGGCAAACAGCGTGATGAGCTGGCTGATTCTGAGTTTGAAGCCTTTCCATTGATGGCTCCGACCGTGGACGAGCAGCAACAATCCGAAGATCAGGATTCCCAAACCAAGATTGCGGAAAAATTCCATTTTGCCCCACCAGTGGAAGGCGGGACTCAGGAACAGGCCGTAGCCGCCGAAGCGTCCGCCTTCGGTGACGATCATGCCTTCCGCGCCGCCTTTGGGAATGGTGACCTCGGCGGTGATCGTGTAAGCCCGGTTCAGGGTGTTCGGCGCACCGTGTCCGGGAATGCCGGATGCGGGTGCCGTGTAAACGAACTCCGTGCGGTCTCCCGCGAGGCTCGGCTTCGGCGCGTTCCACCGGGCCAGCGTGCGGTTGTCGAGCGGCAGCACGTTGTGCTTCGCCGCCTCGGCATAGAAGAGATCCTGCAGCTCCTTGAGTTTGTCGGGCATTTTGGCCGCGAGGTCGTCGGACTGGGTGGGATCCTCGGCCACATGGTAGAGTTCCCATTGGTATCCGGTGATCACATCCGGCGCGGGCTTTGGGCTGATTTCCCAGGGCAGGGTCGCCGGGGTCGTGCAGGCCACCCAGCCTTCGTGATAAATGGCGCGGTTACCCAGCGTCTCGAAGTATTGCGTCGTGCGCTTGGAAGGAGTTTCAGCACCGGCTTTGTCCCAGGTGTAGGCCATGCTCACACCGTCCATGGGGCGCTGCTTGATGCCGTTGATGGTCTCGGGCTGCGGGAGGCTGGCGGCTTCGAGGATCGTGGGCACGATGTCAATGACATGATGAAACTGGTGGCGGATGCCACCCACATCGGTGATGTGGCCGGGCCACGACATGGCCATGCCCTGCTTGGTGCCGCCGAAGTGCGAGGCCACCTGCTTCACCCACTTGAACGGCGTGCTCATTGCCCAGGCCCACGGCGCGGCATGGTGCGGGAAAGTCTTTTCCGAGCCCCAGAACGGATACCAGAGCATCTGGGCTTTCACCGGCACGGCGACGCCGTTGAAGGTGGTGAACTCGTTGGGCGTGCCGTTGAGCATGCCTTCGGCGCTCGCACCGTTGTCGCCGCTGATGTAGATGATCAACGTGTTGTCGAGCTGGCCCAGGTCCTCGACGGCCTGGATGACGCGGCCGATCTCGTGGTCGGTGTAGGCGAGGTAGGCGGCAAAGACGTCCATCTGCCGGATAAAGAGTTTCTTTTCCATTTCGCCGAGCGATTCCCATTTCGGCAAGGTGTCCGGCCAGTCGGTGAGCTTCGCGTTCTCCGGCATGATGCCGAGCCGCTTCTGATTGGCGAAGATGGTTTCGCGCAGCTTGTTCCAGCCACCGTCGAAAAGCTTCAAGGCGCTGATCTTCTTGATCCACTCCTCGGTCGGGTGGTGCGGAGAATGCGTTGCCCCGGGGGCATAATAGACCAGGAACGGCTTCTCGGGCGCGACCGCCTTGAGGTCCGTCATGTATTGGATGGCATCATTGGCCATCTCGGTGATCAGGTTCCAGGTGCCCGGCGGCTTGCCCTCGAACGGATAAATGGGCGTCGTATTGCGATACAGGTTCGGGTGCCACTGGCTGGCGTCGCCACCGACGAAGCCATAGAAGTATTCAAAGCCCATGCCCACCGGCCATTGGTCGAACGGCCCGGCGGCGGATGACTGATAGGAAGGCGTGTTGTGATTCTTGCCGAACCACGAGGTCGCGTAACCGTTCAGCTTCAGAATGGTGCCAATGGTGCCGTTCTCTTTCTCAATGATCGAATTGTAGCCCGGGAACCCCGTCGTGACTTCCCCCACCGCGCCAAACCCGGCCACGTGGTGGTTGCGGCCCGTGATCAAAGCCGCCCGCGTCGGCGAGCAGATTCCCGTGACGTGGAAATTCGGGTAACGCAGGCCGCTCTTCGCGACGCGATCCATGGCCGGGGTCGGGATGACGCCGCCAAAGGTGCTATGCGCGCCGAAGCCGCAATCGTCCACCATGATGAGCAGCACGTTGGGCGCGCCCTTGGGCGGCACCACGCGCGGCGCCCACCAGGCGGTGGAATCCGAGGCTTTCTGCTTGATCACGCCGCCGAATTTCGGGGTCGGAAGCGGGAGATGTTTTCCGCCCGTGGTCGTGGTGGCATGGGGCGAACCCAGCTCGCCGGTGACTTCTTGGGCTTCAGTGGATCCAGCCCCGGCCAAAACGGCGGCTATGGCGACCATGAGGGCCATGGAGTTCAATGTTGTAAGTTTCATAGGTTGTTTGGTTTTCGGGCGAGTGAGTTTTCAGGATTTCGGAAACAGGAATGAGACTTGGAACCGCAAGCCCCAATCGGGGCCGTTGCCGGGGCCTTCGGCGTAGTAGCGGTAGCCCAGTTGCAGGGCGATGGGCTGTTTGCCCACTTTCAACAACTGCTGAACGGTCACGTTGATTGGCACCGTCCATTGCTCGCCCTCCCAGTCATAGGCAGATTCCGTGTTCAGACTGAAACTGGTATAGGTCTTCGTGGTGAAGGAGGCGAACGGCTGGAGAAAGGTGCGGTTTACATCGGCGCGGTTGTCCTCTCCGGCAAACGACCACACGTGATTAAACAGCATCCCATAGGTCCACGGTCCCTGTTGTTTCAAAACAACAGCCGTCGGGCCCGCGCCCCACTGCTCTTCGCCGAGCAGATCATCGGTGGCGGTCGGAATCTGCAACACGGGACCAGCACCCCAAATCCAGCCGCGCTCGGTCGGTTTCACCGGCGATAAGAACAGACTCTGAACGGTATCCGCGAGGCCGGACTGGCTGGTCGTGCCAATGACGTCTTCCTGATAAACGTAGGGCAGAATCGTCCGGGAGATGACGTTCCAATTCTCGTTGAGTGAAATCGGGATCACCGGTTGGACGGTCAGCTTGTATTGGAATCCGTCGTCATTTGGCCCGCCACCCCAGTCGAAGTTGTTTTGCAACGGGACGCTGATGAGGCTGGCGACGGGGTTCAAGGTCGCCTTGGCCAGGGCGGCGGCCTTGGTCTTTTCGTCGTCAACGCCGACGCTGTTTTGTGCGAGCGCAGTGGTGGCTGCGAACGCGCAGGCGAGCATGAGGCTGTTGGTTTTCATGAGGTTGGTGTGCTTGGGCTTGTGCTATTTCCCAGAATCTGTCCAAACGCCGCGGATCGTCTCGTCGTAGCAGGTTTGCAACCTGCTGTATCGCCGACTTCCAGTCGGCCGACCGTCCGTGCGCCTGCGGAACAGGCCGGGTCTTCGTCGGGTTGGAAACCCGTGATACGGCAGACTGGAAGTCTGCGCTACGGCAGCGGTCGCTTCCGGTGTGCGAATTGTTCGGGACGGGGATTGCGGGCCGGCGTCCTGAATCGTTTGGGTCTTCAAGGGAAGTTTGGTGTCTGGGCTTGGGGCATTTCAGAACAGGAAGCCCAGTTTGAACCAGACGTAATCGCCCTCCATGCGATTCTTGGTGTCCAGTTCCGGCAGCCATTTAAGCTCGGCGAGGAGCTGGGTTTTGCCGATGGGCCGCACATAGGAGAGCACGGGCCCGACGCCCAAGGTCCGGCCTTTGAAGTCGCCGAGCAACGCGTCCGAGCCGCTGTCGCCGGTGAGTTGTTCGTAATAGAAACCGTTGGCACCAATGCCGATGAAGCCTTTGCCCAAGGGCAGGTGTTGCGCAATCGTCAGATCGAGATGAAGCGACGTGCCGCTGGTGTAGTCCATGTCCTCATTTTCCAGGTTGAAATCAACGCCCGCGTAAAGGCTGACTTCCGTGCCGATCTTGGAGCTCAACCAACTGGCCATGATGCCCGGCTCGAAGGTCCAGTAGTTTTTGCCGACGTTGGCGAGTTGTCCAACCTCATACTCGCCGGTGGGTACGTAGATGCCGAGGCGGGCGTCCACCTTGAGGTCCGGCGCAAGGTTGGTCCAACCCAACATGAACGGAATGATCGTCAGGTCACCGAGCCCGTTGGCGGTGTCGCGTACGTTGCGCACCACCGGATCAAGCACACCACCCGGACCGATGCGCTGGGTCTGAGCTTCGACCTCCAGCCACACGTAGGGCACGGCGAGGCCAAAGGCGAATCCACCGCCCAGGACTTCCCAAGGCGTCTGGTAAATGGCCGCAATCGTGTCGGCATAAACCGTGGCGTCCACGTTGGCGGCGAGAAACCCGCCGAGCGGCAATTGCCGGTTCGCATCCGCGCTGGCGTCGTAATAGGTGAAGTAATTGAAGACGGCGAGTCCGCCGGGTTTGCCGGGAAAGGCGTCAATGAAGGATGCCGTCGCGCCCGGCAGGTAGTGGGCGCTGCCACCTTGTTCGGCGCGGGCCGTGGTCGCCAGCGCCAGAGCGCACGCCAAGGAAGTCAGCAGAATATTCTTTTTCATGGTTTGAGTTCTTGTTGGGTCAGTTTAATTGATTCGGAAATTGGTCGCGTTCGCTCGGACGGTCACTGCTTTTCAACCTTCAGAGCAATCATCTGAGTGACGCGGAACATCACCGTGTCGCCCACCTTGCGTTTGCCCAAGTCCACGTCGCCCCGCACGGGCAGAGTTTTGGTCGTGCCGTCCTCGAACTTGAGGGTGGCGGTGCGCTTGGCCGCATCAATCGCGGTGACCGTGCCGATGACCTGAACGGCTTCGGCAACCAGGCCGCCGGGCTTGGCGCCTTTGGGGGCCAGCGCAACCAAGGCGGCTCCGCCGGAAACGTCGTCCTTCTCACCCATCTGCACGACAAGTTGCTCGGTTAATTCGACGTTGAGTTGATCCCCGACCCGAATCTGGTCGAAGTTGACGGCTTCCGGTCCGACTTTGACGACCTGCTTGATGCCGTCATCACTCACGAGCGTCACCTTTCGGTTGGCGATGTCAATCGCGGCGACCTTCGCAGTGATTTCCAGTGTCTGCACAAACACGCCGCCGACCGTGCCCTCCACGAACGCCGCCCCGGTCGAGAGGCGGGCGGCAATCTCACCGGTGATCGGCACGAGCGGGATGCTGGCGGCCAACTCGAGACGCGCGGCGAGGTCCAGGCGGGATTCCACCTGGGCGAACCGCAACGTCTTGGCAGCCGGCAGGATTTTGCCAAACTTCTTGAGATACGTCGCGCGAGTGGCGGCGTGCTTCTTCTCCACGGCCGCCAATTCCTTGAGCATGGTTTTGGCGCGGGCATCCGGCACGTTCGGATAAAGCCCCGCGTACTCCAGTACGAGATGCTTGATGCCGTCGCCCACCTTGTCCATTTCGGCGCGATACTGGTGATACACCGGCCAGAACGCTGCGGCCTCGCCCGGCGTAAATTGCATGGCGTCGGTCACGACCGCCTGCCGGTCGGCCCGCATAAGGCTGCGGGTGGCTTCAAGGATTTCGTCGTCACTTTGGGCGAAAGTGCTCGGGGACAGTGTCGCCAATGCGGCGGCGATCAGCAGTCCACAGGAAAAGGTGGGGAGGAGTCTTGTCTTCATGTTGGGTCTGGGGATCTCAGGTTTTAGAGTGGAGCGAGATTTATTGGCGGCGGTAGCCGGAATTCTCGACGTTGACGCTCAGGTTCTTGGTGGGCGCGTTCAGCGTCGTTCGGGACGCGTAGGTGGCGTTGCTGTCGAGGGTGCTGAACTTCACATCCAGCGTGACGGCATCCTCTTTCGAGTCGAGGTAGGTGGACACTTTCGCTTCCAGGGGACGATTGTTCCCCAGGTCCAGAACCAGCGCGAAGCTGTCGCCGGGCTTGAGGTAGTCCATGAAGGTCAGGGTTGCGCGCTGGCCGGGCTGCGGCGAGACCGAGACTTTGCCGGCGTCTTTCGCCTTTTGGATAAGCACCGGCTCCGGCGGGACATACTGCTTCACGAGGGCAACGGCGTCCTTCATGTAGTCGGTCAGTTCCTCTTTCTTCGCCTCGGCGATCTTGCCGCGCAAGCCGCGTTTCTTCTCCGCGGGCGGCGGCGAGGTGAGCGGGATTTTCTGCACCTTGCCATCGGCGCCGTGGTAGCACTTGTTCATCTGGCGCGATTTCTCCTCGCCCTTGAGACTGACGACGGTGGTCTCGACCCACTCGTAGGACTTGAGGATGGCCTGGCTGGCGGCCAGCGAGGCCTTGAGGGCGACCACATGTTCCTGAGGGCTGGGTTGTTGGGCGAGGACGAGGCTGCTTGAGACAAGCAGCACGGCGATTTGAACACTTGCTTTGAGATAGGTTTTCATGGGTTGGCTGTTTCTTGTTGTTGATCTGTTGTTGAGTGCTGGCTGTTTATAGTGTTGGAGCATGGTAAAACCGGTTTATCGCCGACCGCCACCCGATCGTCCTCCCGAGGAATGACCGCTGTAGGAACTGGATCGGGACGAGCTGCCGCCGGAGCTTTGATACTGACTGGTGCGCGCCGCCTGCTGGTTGCCCGAGGAGCGGGCTTGGGCCTGGGATTCCAGGCTGGACTTCTGCTGACTCCAGTTGCTTGAAGCCGACGAAGTACTGGATTGCGCTTGAGACTGTCTGGTACTCGCCTGCGATTGGGCCTGCGCCTGCTTGCTCGACGCCGTGCTGCTGGCGGTGCTGGCTTGTGCCTGGGCTTGTTGTTGCTTCGTGCTGGTTTGGGATTGGGCCTTTTGCTGCGGGCTCTCGGTGCTTTCCCAGCCGCTGCCGGAATTCTGCGACCAGTTCCCGTCCGAGTCCTTCTTGTAAACCGTGTCGCCATTGCTGGCGTAGTAATCGCCCGACGACGATTTGGCGGCGGCGCCCTGGCCCTGCTTGGTGTCCCACGCGGCGGCGCTGGCGCCGCTGGTGGTTTTGATCGAGCTGGCGCTGCCGTATTGGCCGGAGGCTGAACGGCCGACCGCCCCTTCACCGGTGGTAGGATTGTAAGCCGCTCCGCGGCTGGCGGTGCCCTGTGAAGTTGTCACCGAACCGCCCGCGGCCCGCGCTCCGGTGTCGGCATCGTACGCGGCACCGCGGCTGGCCGAACCATAGGCCGTGCTGGCCTGCCGGTTGGCGGTGGAAACTCCGGTCTGCGAATTATAGGTCCGTTCCGCGCTCGCACTGCCATAGGCCGTGCTCCGATAGGCCCCCGCCGAATAGGTGCCGGAACTTGCGTTGTACGAACCGTAGCGTCCCGCGGAACCGTAGGCCGTGTTGACCTGCGCGCCCGCGGCGTAGCTTCCGGTGTACGGATTGTAGGCCGCCGATCGCGACGCACTTCCGTAGGGTCCGTAGGCGTAGCCCGAACGCGCGTAGGTTCCGGTGTAGGGATTGTAGCCGGCCGAGTATCCCGCGCCGCCGTACGGTCCATACGCCTTGTAACTGGCGCCATAGTAACCGCCGTAGCCGTAATGATAAGTCGCTCCGCAGCCGTACGAGTAGTGACAAGGGCGCGGTGGATAATAGCAGTAGTCGCAGTCATTGTTATTGGCGATCGCCGCCCCGACCAACAGACCCACCCCGAACATCAGCACGCCGGTCTTGGCCACGTATTCGCCGCTGTAACCGGAGGTCTGGCTGTAAACGACGGTGGTAGGCGTCGAGCTTTGGACCACGACATAGGTGACGTTGTAGTTGGGATTCGACGGCGGGATGGTGTAGATGGCCGAAGGCACGCTGGTGCAGTAGGTCCACGGTCCCGTCGGACTGGCACTGCGGAACCACACGCCCTGGCTGCAGCAGTAATAACCTCCGCTGACCAGGAACACCTGGCTGGGCGTGTTGACCGCATATTGGACCACGGTGTTCGTGATCGTCACGAACTGCGGGGCGCCACTGTACGCCACGTTCACATTCACGGTGTTGGTGACGTTGATCGTGGTCGTGGTCGGGATGGACGCCAGCAACACGGCGTCCTTGGCTTCGCGCGTGCCGGGTACCGAGGCCTTCACCCAGGCCATCGAATCATTGTCGGGAATCCGGGCGAAATCCGCCGGGAGATCGCCGCTGGCCGCCGACCACGGGCCGTTGAGGCTGCCGCCGCGGAACCATCGGCCCGCAACCAGAAAGTAGAGTTTGCCGTCGCCCGTGTGGAGGAAGAGCGTGCTCGCCGTGTTGTTGACGTGGAGCAAACCAGTTCCCCGGATGGGCATGTAGCTGGGCGCGCCTTCCGTCAGAATCATCTCGGCGGGTTCCGTGGTCACGAAGACGGTCGGGGCGGTCTTGGGAGGTTTGCCCGGCAACCGCTTGCGGGCTTCGGCCCAATTATCGTTGAGGGGAAGCGAACTGAAGGATGGGGGCAGTTTGTAAACCGGCGTCCACGGCCCCTTCAGCACGTCCGGCGCGCTCAACCAGCCTTCGCCGTTCAGGAGAAAATACTGCTGGCTGGCGGTGTCGTAGAGCACGTCCCAATTTGTGTTCAGCGCGAAAAGGAGGTCTGTCCGGTTCGTTTCGACCGGCACCATCCGGGGTTCGCCCATGAAGATGACGAGGATGGCGGCCGTGGTGCTGCTGAAAATTTTGGGCGGATCGAGATTCAACTCCGTGGTGCGCTGCACCGGGTGAGCGGTCGGATCGAGATAGGCGATGAGACGGTCCAGCGCGAGCGTGGTCACCTGGCCCATGGGGTTCAACTGCTCCACCGCCTGGCGCAATCGGGTCAAGTCCGGTTCCGCGACACCGGCAAAGCGCAGGTCGCGTTTGAGCGGAACAATGGCGACGACTCTGGCCCCATGATCCGTCACCGTGAGCGCCTCCACCTCGGCCACGCCGAACTTCTCCTCCTTCAGCACGCCTTTGACGGCGATCGCGCAGCGGAAATGCAGGTTGGTGTAGCCGTGCCAGAAATCCACCTGCGGCTGATAGACGGTGAGTTGCTGGCTGCCTTTCTTGAACACGCGCGGCCAGCCGGGGTCGGCGGATTGGGCGGCGGCGGTGAACCCGTTACTGACCGCGGCCGTCAACAGGGTGACGGTGGCAAGTTGAGCGATTCGTGCTTTCATAGGGATGTGGTTTGGAGTGTCGTGGCAATCTCGGTCAGCCACAGATCGAGCGCGCTTTGACCGGCATAACGGCGGGCCTGTTGAGCGCTTTGAACGCGCCCATAGACCGCGGTGCCGGCCCGGCCCACGACGACGCCGTTGACGGCGAGATCGGTTTCGAGGGTGGTGGTGAACCGTCTGCCCTGCGCGTCCTGGGACGAAACCGGGTCCACCAATCGCACCAGCAACGGCGTGCCGGCGGGAGCGGATACGGCACTGGGTGCGCCGGCGGCCGGAGCCGGCGCGGATGCCGGTGCGGCGGTTGCGGCGGCGCCACCGGTGAACGTCAAGACCGTGGCCTGGGCGGTTTCAATCACCCGCGTGCCGTTGCCGGTTTCAAAGCGGATGGTGCCGGTCGTCCCGCCGACATACTTCCCATTAAGAACCTTGCCATTCTTAAGTTCGAGCAGGTCGGACGATACCGCGGCCGTCCCGCCGAGGATTAGGCTGACCGTGAGACCGAGGGTGATGGTGGTTTTCATGACTTGACTTCACGAATTTGATCCCGGCGTTTTCACCGGCTGGCCATCCCCGGGCCGACGGGGTTGGCCGTTTGTTTGGGAACCCGGCCCGGCCGCCGGGGTATGCCGATGGAGGCAAGCCTTACTTGGCTTCCGCGGACAATGCCTTGGCCATCTTGTCCATTTCTTTGAGGGCAGCTTGGACGGCCTTGTCCACGTACTGATGATTCCAGTTGGCACTCTTCACCGTGCTCTTGATCGCTTTCACGCCGCCGGCCGTCACGTCCGTGGCGAGCGCTTTTTCAATGTCGGTCAGATCGGAGAGGAAGGGCTTGAATTTCTGACCGGCCATCTTCATGGAAGCCTCCACTTTGTCATAACTCTTCCTGACATCGTCGAGGCGCTTTTGGGCCTTTTTGCGCAATGACTCATTGGCGATGCTGTTGACCGTGGTCTGCCAGTCCTGGAAATACCTTCGGCCATCGGTGGCCATCCATTGGATGCGCGTCTCGGTCCAGCCAGCGGCGGCGGTCGTGTTGGCGACCTCTTTGCAAAAGGCGTTGTAGGTGGGGCGCAGGTCACCCTCCTTCTGGGCGGTGAGCGCGTTCAGGACGTTGAGCGTCGCCTTGAGTTGTTCCGCGGTTCGGTCCGTTTCCACGCGGGCTTCCTTGATGCTGCGGGCGAGCAGTTCTTGATTCGCGTGGGCCGAGCCCACGAGCAGCAGGCCCAGGCTGAGGGCGGTCAGTATGGTCTTTATTGTCATAGTTTTGGTTTGTTTTACTTTCATGGTTTGATCTGTTTGTTTTGCGGTGTTAACAGGGAAATCATCCAGCCTTGTCCTCAACCTCATGCGGGCGGTGGCGGTCGCCGGGCTTCACGGCGTTCATGATGGCTTCGAGCACCAAGGTGCCGGGATCGGTCTTGCGAAAATAACCGGCGCAACCGGAGGCCAATGCCTGGGCGCGCACTTCCGGGGCGTCGTGCGCCGTGATAAACACTACTGGCGTCGTGTCATTGACCGCGGCGAGCCGCTGACTCAACTCCAGCCCGGACATCCCCACCAATTGAATGTCCAGCACCAGGCAATCAAATCGCGGGCGCTTGGTGTCCTGGAGAAACGACTCGGCCGAGGCATAAGTCACCGGCTGAAATCCGGCTGTGCGCAGCAACCGGCTGAATGACCGGCACACGCTGTCGTCATCGTCCACCACGGCCACGTAAATGATGTTGTTCGCCACGCTGTGCGACTGCATGGGGTGACACTGCCAGAAAGCGGGCAAAGGCCGCTACTGCCCTTTGGGGAAGGTTTATCGGAAGGGAGCGGTGAGCAGGACGAAGTGAGAAGTAATTCACTTCACACGTCGCCCTTCACCCTTCTGTCCCTTCCCTCTTCACTTGAAAATGCCTGCTTCCTCGACCAGCCGCGTCAGTTCGGCCACGGAATGTACTTGGAGCTTGGTGGTGACGTTGGTGCGATGAAGTTTTACCGTGCGTTCGTGGATGCCGAGGTCGGCGGCGATCTGCTTGTTGAGCCGGCCTTGCACGACGTGGCGGAGGACTTCCCGTTCCCGGTCTGTCAGCAATGCAAACGGCTGTCGCAACGCCTCCCGGCGGACGCGCTCCGCCCGCTGTTCTTCATCGTGGGCCAGCGCGCGATTCACGGCGGCAATCACGTCGGCCTTGGGCGCGTGCTTGGTGAGAAAATCATCCGCCCCGCGGCGCATGGCTTGCACCGTGGTGGGAATGTCACCGTGACCGGTCAGAAAAAGAATCGGCAAGGGGCTGCCCGCTTTTCGGAGGGCTTCCTGCAAGGCCATCCCGTCCATGCCGGGCATCATGAGGTCGGTGATCACGCAACCGTTCGCATTGGGCGGCAGTTCCGCCAGAAACTCCGCCGCTGATTTGTGGACCACCGCTTGGAAGCCGGAGGTTCGCAATAACCGCGAAAGCGAGCGCAAAAAGGAAACGTCGTCATCCACCACGAAAACAGTGGCTGGTGGCGAGGGGCAAGTGGCGGGTGGCCCGGTGCGGTCGGGAGGCGAAGTGGAATTTGGCTGCGCTTTTTTCACTTGCCACCTGCCACTTGCCCCTCGCCACTTGCCACCGGTAGCGTGAAACAAAAACATGCGCCGCCTTCCGGCCGGTTTTCCGCCCAGATTTTGCCCTGGTGTGCTTCGATGAGGGTTTTTGACACCGCCAAGCCCATACCCAAGCCCCTGGCCTTGGTCGTGAAAAACGGTTCAAACAAGCGTTCGGGAGATCCGCCGGGGATGCCCGGGCCGTTGTCGTGGACCCGGACTTCAACCGTGGCCGGCTCCGTCTGATGCGCGTTGACCTGGATGGAGCGCTGGTCGGGGGCGCATCCATCCATCGCGTCCATGGCATTGACGAGCAGGTTGAGCAGGACCTGTTGCAGTTGAATGCGGTCGCCCCGGACCAGGGGCAGATCCGGCGCGGTGGAGTATGCGAGCTGCACCTGGCGGGCGGCGGCATCAGCGCGCACCAGGGTCAGGACTTCAGCAATCACGCCGGGCAACTCGATCGGCTGCAAGTCCAGATTCCGCCGCTTGAGCAAGGACCGCAGCCGATCAATCACCTGCCCCGCCCTTTGGTCATCGCTCAGGATGTCCGTGACAATGGCGCGCAGTTCCTCCAAATCCGGCGTGGCCTCCTGCAGCAAAATTTCCGCGGCCTCGGCGTTGCGCAGGATGGCTCCGAGCGGCTGGCTGAGTTCGTGCGCCAGCGCGGAGGCCAGTTGTCCGAGCACCGTGACCCGGCCGGCATGCGCCAGATTATCGCGCAGTTCCTGGGATTCTTGCTGCGCCCGTTTCTCCTGGGTGATGTCGCGCAGCACACCAAAGGTGCGGACCACGCGGCCGCCGGCATCGCGCGCCGCGACCCGGACCAGGTGATGAACCCATTTCTGTCCCTGGGTGGGATGCAGATACCGATACTCCATGGAGAGGTGCTCGACCTTCCCTTCGTGCAACTTCTGACGCTCGTCCAATAGCTGCGGGCGGTCATCCGGATGCAGATGTTCCAGCCAGAACTCCAGGGTCTGAAGACCGGGTTGCCGGCCCGCGGGAACGCCGCAGATTTCGTTAAACCGCTCGTCCGTGAAACAGGAAGGCTCGCCATGGTCCACTTCGTAGTAGCCGAGGCCGGCCAGTTCCGTTCCCGCCGCCAAGCGCGCCTCGCTGCCCCGAAGCGAATCTTCGGTCCGCTTGCGCTCGGTGATGTCAATCGCCGCGCCCAGCATCCGGGTGGGCGTCCCGTGCGCGTTCCCGTAGCACCGGCCCTGGGACACGACCCAACGCTGGGTGCCATTGGGCAATACCACGCGAAATTCTCCTGTGTAATTGTTTCGGTTCGCCACGGCGCCCCGCACCTCGCGCGCCACGGTCTCCCGGTCGTCCGGATGAACGCGCTGTAGGACCGTCTCCAAACTGATGTTCTCACCGGCGGCAAACCCGAAGAGGCGCAGCCATCGTTCCGAGCCCCAAACCTTGTTGTCCGCGAGGTTCCACACCCAGACGCCAAAGGCCGCCGCCTCCGCCGCCAGCGTCATTCGCTCTTCGCCCTCGCGCAAGGCCTGGTCGGCGCGCTTGCGAGCCAGCGCATTGGCAAAAATCTGCGCCACCAGTTGCAGTCGTTTTACCAGCGCGTCCGGCCAGTCGCGTTCCGCTCGCGTGGTATTGAAGGACAGCGTACCGAACGGCGGCTCGCCCCCCACCGAGAGCGGGATGGTCAACGTTGTCTTGATGCCGAAATGGCGCCAGGTTTCCCGGTCGCGAGCGGCCTCCGCCGGCAAATCGTCCAGGGAAGAAACGGCAATGGTGCGGCCCGCCAGGAGTTGCTGTTGACACCAGGGAAAGTATTCAGACGCGGCCATCCGCTCCGGAGCCGGTGGACCATCCTCGGCGCGGTAGAGGTGGCTGAGCGTGAGGGAACCCATGGCCTCGTCGGACCACTGCCACAGCGCCGAAATGTCGAAACCCAGAAACTCGCAGATCCGGCGCTGTGCATCCACGATCTCACGGTCCATCTCACTGGCGGGAAGATTCACAAACTTCGTTGAGATGTCAGCGATCAACGTCGCCTCCGCCTCCCCCTGCCGTCGTTTGGACCGGTTGATGACCAAACCCGCTATCAACCCCGTTTGCAGAAGGACGAAGGAAACCGTGCCCATGATCGGCCACCGGTACTGCTCCCAAAAGTCCGGTTCGCGAAACTGAATGACGCTGCCGGCCGACAGCCGCGTTTCACTGATGCCCCAGCGCCGGAGCTCGCGCCAGTCATAGACCGGGGTCGCGGCCTCGAGCAACTGCGGGGGAATGTCGCCCGGACTTTCACCGCGCAGGATGCGGATCGCGAGGCGGGCTCCCTGCGTGCCAATCTCCAGATCCTGATAGAGCCGGCCGCCGATCGGCCCCTGGCCGAACTCGCTCGCGAAGTATCCGAAAAGGGGCGCATTGGCGACCTCGCGTAGTCGTCGTAGGGCTTCATTTTTCTCGCAAGGAACTCCGTCGGCGTCCACCACGAACAAGCCGTGCAGGATGAACGAGCGCGGCGGCAAGGCGGCGCATCGTTCCACGATCTGCTCCAACGGCAAGTCGTTGAGCCAGGTGAATCCGACCCGGTTGGTGAAAGCCTGGAACTCGCGGCGACACTCATTGACCCAGTAACGTTCCATCGCGGAAGCGCCGAACACCACCGCGATATTGGTGGTTTGCGGCTGCAGCTCCAGGATGTCCTCGACCATGCCCAAAAGATCGGCCTTCTGCGTCACGAGGGTGGCATTCGTCCCCAGAAAGGCGGGTGGTACAAAGCGCGGGTCGCCTCCAATCACCAGCACGGGCGTGTCGGCGAAGAGGCGTTCGCGGTGCCGCACGGCAAACTGTACGCCAGGCCCGCCGATGGGAACGACCAGGTCCACCGGACTGTCTTGAATCCGGTCCTCCAGGAATGTCACCAACGAACTTTCGCCCTGCGTCTCTGCCAACCGTGCCAGGTCCAGGGGCACTTCGTAGAAGTCCAGCGGTTCGCCCAACTCCCGCGCCAGCGTGGTGCGAAAGGCCGATATCCCCGTGCTGAATGGCACAACCTCGCGTCCATACGGGTTGAGGACGAGCACCCGCTTGGGGTCGGCGGCCGAAGCGGCGAGCGTGGCCAGCATCAGCAGCAACAACCCCACGCCGGCCCCGGACCACCGGTTGATGGAAAGCAATCTCGTCACGTTTTCCGGCCGCAAGACTATCCATTCGCCCGGTGGTTGGCGAGCGCTGAGGCCGCGAACCGGAAAAGGAGTGGACAACCCGCATCGTCTGGACTGGTGATTGCCGTTGACGATGTCGGGGAGTTTACGTCAAAGCGTCGGCGATGAGCCAGGGCCGTGGCGCGCCGGTAACATTGCTGCGCTCGGGGGGCGGGCGTACTTCGTGGCGGTTCAAGCATTGACCGTTTGCGGACGGGACATTAATGGTCACCAGCGCTGCGGCCGGGCGGGGCTTCGGCTTCTTGCAAACAGTTCTGAACCCGTAGCGCGGCTTGAAGGACATTTTCCGCCAGTGTCTTGTGCTCGTTCGACAATTCAAGTTGGAGCAGGCGCCGGCTGGACGCGCTCAGATCCTCGATCGGCTTTTGAATTTGCTTGCGCAAGTTGCTGCGCAACACGCGGGCTGCGCGTCCGGCGTCCAGCGCATGATGGCGCAACTGCGCCACGCTGGTTTGCAATCGTTTCCGTTCGATGCCCTCCAGGTGCAGTTCGGAGCGCAATCGGGTGACCTCGAGCTCGCTGCGCTCTGATTGAGCGCGCAACTGCCGTTGGGCCGCATCCAACGACTCAACGAGTTGCCGGTGTTGGGCGGCTTCCTGTTGCGCGGCGGCTTTGCTTTGCGCAAGCGCCTCCAAGGCCGTCCGCAACTGCGATTCCAGTTTCTCGATGCGGAGGGATTGATCCCCCAAAGCGCGTTCGGCGGTTTCCAGCGCCGTGACCAGACGCTGGCGTTCGCCGGTTTCCTGCCGCAGTTGCGACTGGCTCTCGTGCAACGCCTGGACAGCGGCCTGCAGCTCGGACTGCTGTTGGTCCCGAATTTGTGCTTGTTCGTGCAGAAGATTTTGGGCTTCGCGCAAGGCGTTCTCGAGACGTTGCCGCTCCTTGGCTTCGGGCTGGAGGTTTGCTTCGGCGGCGCGCAGCGAGTTCAGGCTGCTCTCGAGGCGCGACTCCAATTCCGCCTGCGTGCGTTTGAAAACCTGCCTGGCCCTGTCAAAGTCCGACAGATGTTGCCGCAGTTCGACGTTGAGCGCCTCGGCCGCGCGGCCTCTTTCCTCCGACAGTTGACGTTCGGTGGACTCTTGTTTCAGTTCGGACGCAAGCCGCGCCAGGTTGTCCTTCTGCTGGAGCAATTGTTCCTCAAGCATGAGAATTTTGCCATCCCTGGCCCGTTCGGCGTCCAGGTGGCGACTCATTTCCTCATGCAGTTCCTGCAGCCGTTCGGTCAACGCCTTGGCACGCAGCTCGGCGCGCTGGCGGCCGCCGCGTTCCTGCTCCAGTTCCGCGGTCACGCGGCCCAACGCCTCCACTCCTTGGTGAACCTGCTGTTCGATCTTGGAAATCTCGTTGCGATGGGCGGCTTCGCTCTGAGCCAGTTGCTTTTCCAGCTCCGTGATGCGGGTGTCGGCCTCGGCCACGCGGCCTTGTTCGCGGACACACCTGGCTTCAAGCTCCTCGCGGGCTTGACGCTGATGGGCCAGTTCCTGTTCGAGGCCGCGGCAACGCTCCTGGATTTGCTTCTGCGCCGTCTCGGCATGTTGGGCGGCGGCGCTGGCCTGCTCCTTCTGTTGGTGCAGCTCGGATTCGAGCCGTCGGCACTCGGCGGTTTGCTCTTCAACCCGGGTCTGCGCCCGGGCAACCTCCTCGGCCGCGCGGCCGAGGTCGTTTTCCAATCCTTGGATGCGTTTGCCGGCTTCGGAAGTCAGTTGTTGTTGCCGGGCGTAATGGCTGGTGAGCTCCTCGCGCGCCTGGCGCAGGGCAACGAGCTCCCGCTCCAATTCTGCGCAGCGCTCCTGAGTCTGCTTGTGAGCGGCCTCCCCCTGTTCGGCGGCCTTGACGGCGGCGGCGGTCTGCCTGGCAAGTTCCGCCTCGACACGCTGCAAACCGGATTGGCTCTGGCGCAACGCGGCTTCCAGTTCCCGCAGCCGTTGCGCGGCCTCGGACGCAGCCTGCTGCGCCTTCGCATGTTTGCCAGCCAGTTCCTCATGGGATCGCAGCGAGGCGGCGAGCTCCTGCTCCATTTGTTTGCAACGTTGCTCGCTTTGCTGGCGCGCGGCATCCGCTTGCTGGACCGCGGTGTCAACCTGAGCGACCTGTTTCGCCAGTACGGATTTCGTTCCTTCCAGTTCGGAAAGACGTTCGCTCAGTTCTGTTTCCAATCGCGTCACGCGCCTGGCGGAATCGGCGGCAGCCTGCTGCTGGCGGGCATATTGGGCGCTGAGTTCCTCGTGTTCCTGGCGCAAGCGGGCGAGATCCCGTTCCAGGAGCTGGCATTGGTGGCGGGCGGTTTCGCCCTGCTCGCTGGCCGTGTCGGCCGCCGCGGTTTGTTTTGCGAGTTCCGATTTGAGTGCGGCCAGGTCGGCGTTGGCCTGGCCGAGGGTGGCCTGCAATGCTTCCGCGCGCTGGGCGGACTCGGCCGCGGTCTTTTGTTGTTCCGCGTGCTGGCCTCGGAGTTCCTCGTGTGCTTGGTGCAACGCGGCCAACTCTTGTTCCAACTGGCGCTCGCGTTCCTGGCGCTGCTGGTGAACGGCTTCGGCCTGCGCGGCGTTGCTGGCGGCGAGTGAGACTTGGTTGGCAAGGTCGGTCTTGACGCTTTCAAAGGCAGCCTTGATCCGGCCGAGTTCGTTTTCCAGGTCCACCACTCGCCGGCCCGCTGCCGCGGCGGCTTGCTGCGCCTGAATGCACTTGGCGTTGAGTTCTTCACGCGTCTGGCGCAGTTCGGCGAGGTCCGCCTCCAAATGACGATTGTGCTCCTGGCTCTCCTTGTGCGCGGTTTGGGCGTCCTGGGTCGCCAACGTCTGCACGGACAATTCTGCCTTCGCGCGTTCCAGTGCGGCCTGGTTGTGGCTGAGATCAATTTCGAGCTCCTTGACGCGCTTCTTCGCCTCGGCGACGGCCTGCCTCTCCCCCGCACATTCAGCTTGGAGTTCCTCACGGGCCGCGTTCAAAGCGGCCAGGTCCTGCTCGAGTTGGTGGCATCGCGCTTGGCTCTGCTGGAGGGCGGCTTCCGCCTGCTGGGCAGCCGCCGCGGCTGTCCGGACCTTCTCTTGCAGATCGGTCTCGTGCTGGCTGAGTTTGCCGGATGTTTCTGCAAACTCCGTCTGAGCACGAACCAATTCGGCCCTCGCCTGTTCGGCTTCCGCCGCACTCTGTTGCAACTGTTTCTCCAGCTCCTGAATGCGCCGGTTGGCACCGGTGGCCGAGCTTTGCTCCTGGGAAAACTTGAGGTTCAGTTCCTGGTGGGTCTGACGCAGGCTTTCCAAGTCCTGGCCAAGTTGATCACAACGGGCCTGGGTTTCCTGCTGCGCAGCCTCTGCCTGTTGAGCGGCTGCGGTTGCGGCGGCCAGTTGCTTCCGCAAATCTTCCTCGAGCCGCGCGCGCTCTTCGCTGCGTTGCGCCGTCTCCGTTTGCGCGCGCTCGAACTCGGCCTTGCTTCGCTGCAACTCGTTCTCCAGCTCCTGAATGCGCCGGTTGGCATCGGTGG
>WYBW01000143.1 GCA_011525685.1 Verrucomicrobiia bacterium | reverse complement strand
GAAATGCCTTCGCCGGCGGCGACCTTGTCGTAGAGGTCGCGCAATTCGCTGCGTTGGACGAAGAAATTCATCCCGCAGAGTGTAGGACAGGCGTCACGCCTGTCTCAAACTGAAACCTGCATCGCCTGAAGGGCGGATTTGGAGATGGAGACAGGCGGGACGCGCTGTCCTACGAGGCTCAACGCGGCTTCTCGATGAAGCCGTGATACAAACCCATGTAGTAGGGCAGCAGAAAAACCGTTCCGCTGGCCAGTTGCCGGCCGTCGCCGCCGTAATCCAGCCGCCACGGATCGGTGTTCCAGTGGTTGAAGTGACGCTCCTCAACGGGGAGCACTTTGCCATTGGCCCGGTACGCGCGCCCCGCCGGCTCGTCGGAGGCCAGGTCGGGCACTTGCTGCCGGCGCAGAGGAATCAAGTCGAGGCGATGGCTGTTGTGGTGCGCCCAGTTTGCGCGATCCAACGGGAACCCTCGCAGCGTGGCCATCGAATCCTCGAACCAACCCGCCCACGGGTCCAGCCGAATCTGCCCGAAGGGATTCGCATACGTCTGCCCGCGTCCAACCGCGGCAAAGGCGAAATTGAAGAATGGATTCATCTCCGGCTTTTCCAACACCCAGTAGGTGTAGAACGCGAAGCGCCAGCGCTCCAGCCAGGTCTTTTCCCTGGTGTAGCGCAGGAGATTGTAGAAACACATGAAGGCCATTTCGTCGTCCGACTGGTTGCCCGAGCCGACGCCGGTCTGCAGCTTGGGATTCATCACGTTGGCGCCGTAGCCGTGGTTCTCGATGAGGTCGCGCGCCGCCCGGCCATACTTGGCATCGCCGGTGACGTGTTCCGCCACGGCGAGGTAGGACAGGATGCTGAGGGAGTTCAGACCACGTTCCACGTACCAATCGGGATCGTTGTTCAACCAGCGTGGGCCAAACACCGCCCAGCGCGTGGGCCGGCCATCGTGCTCCATCAATGTGTAATCATGCGCCATCAGATGGTCCGTCAGGTCGCGGACCACTTCGCGCACACGAGCCTTCTCGGTTTCGGTTTCCGCGACGAGATCGTAGTACGCGGGATAGAAAAAGTAGTGCCCGTCGAGTTCGTCGGAGCTGGTGTCGCTCTTCCAATACCACTGGCCGTCGGCGCTTTTTGGCCAGCGCGGCTCGTAAGCTTTCCACAGCCGGTCACGCTCCTGCATCCGGCGGTCCGACTCCAATCGTCCGAGGTTGGGGTCCGGCCAGTCCACCGGGCGGATGGTGCGGGCGACGTAGCCCTTGGGCGGGCTGTGAGGACCGCCTTGGGTGACTTTTTGCAGGAAACGCAAAGCCTCGAACGCCTGTTGCGCGCGTTTCTTGGCCGCCGGGTCTTTGGTGGCGCCGTAGGCGAAACATTCGCCCGCGCCATACATCGCCGTCCATAGGCCGTCGTTGTCGCTGTCGGAATAAATAATCTTCGAGCGGTCGCCCGGTGCGCCCAGCCCCACTTCCGAGATGTATCCGAATGGCGTGCGTTTGAGGTAACGCTCCACCTCGTCTTCGTAATACGCGGCCTTCTCCGCGAGCGTCATGGCGCGGCGCTCGATGCAACCCAGACCCTTGTCGGTCGCAAACCACACCCGGCCATCCGCGCCTGACGCGATTGAGCGCACTTCGTTGCCGGGCAACCAGCGCGGGCCTTCGCGATAAGCCCAGTGCTGACCATCAAATCGCACCGCGCCGCGTCTGGTGCCGAACCAAACCTCCGACCCGGCCACCGCCACGCAGGTGAAATCCGCGTAAGGCAGACCTTCGCGACCCGTGAAGAAGTTCCAACGATTTCCCTGGCGACGAACGACTCCCGCCGGGGTGGCAACCCACCAGTTCCCCTGAGCATCCACAGCCACACCGCGCACGTCGCTCCCGGCCCACACCCGGCCGGTTTCGTCCACGACGCGAACTCGTTCCCACTTTCCGGCCTCGCTCCGCTGCCAAAGCCCGCGGGCGGTGGCCGCCAATACCAGGCCGCCAGGTCCGGTCGCCACCTGGCGCACATCGTGATCGGCCAATTCCGGGGTCGCCTGCGCGTTCCCAGTCACGCGCACCACGCCTGAAACCGCCGCCAACCAGACCTGCTCGCCTCTGCGGTGAATCTGGCGCAAGTCGGGGCGACCGCTGGCTTGAGGTGGTGGCACGGCTTGGAGCCGCTCATTTCGCAGTGCCTGCCACTGCTTGCCGTCGCTGACGAGCACGGTGCTGTCTGGCGTGACATCCACGACCGTGAAGCCGTTGGCCGAAGCTGAAGGCAGCGGCCACTGCCGGGCGATTTCCTGGTGGAATTCTTGGGACGCAGGCTTGAACTCCGCAGCGAAGGAAAATGGCAGGACCGCGAGCAGCAAGATGGCGGCGACAAAGGTGACTCTGGGATTGGGCAACTGGATCATGCTGCGAGTATTCGCGGCGGCGGGCCGCAGCGCAACCAGATTACGCCGGGCAGACGCATCCAACTGGATTTTGAAAATGCGTGTGTAAGTGCTTGATCGGAGCCGGCTTGCGAGGGTGGGTTTTGAGGTTCCCAAAGTCGCGGATTTATGATTCAAACTGGGGATGCGAAACACTGCCGTCCCACGGGAGTCTGAGGATTGACAATACCATGCCCTTTTTCCGCGAGATTACGGAGGTCGCTGTCAAAGTGAGGTTAAGGTTTTTCAGCGCATGGCCGTGGTTGCAGCTTTTCCGGGCGTGTGGGCTGTCCCAGAGCCTCACGCGAATCCGGGCAAATACGCCTGTTCGGGCCGGCCCAGCATTCGAAAGTCGCCACCGGCTGTCCCAGAGCCGCGCAACAACCCCACCAACTCCAGCTTCAACCACAAGGCGGCGCGCGTCACGGCCCAGAGCCGCACAAAACTCTGCCCCCACTGGCTCTGCACCGCCAGGAAGCGCAGCAGCACATACAACAGCAGCGCCAGCCACACTTGCCAGCGCACAGCGTTGGCGCTGTTGCCCAGAAAGTCCGTCAACTGCAAGGTCGGCTTGATTTGCTTGAAGAACACTTCGATCTCCCAGCGCGCCTTGTAGAGCGCCACCCCGCTGGCGGCCGCCCACTCTAGGTTGTCGGTCAAGAACACCATCTCCACTTCCTGGCCGTCGACTTCCACGCGCGCCACGATCCGGCGCAGCCGTGCGGGATGCTCCGCCCGGCTGGCCGGGACCTGCAACACGATCTCGTCGTCGCGCCGGATTTTACCTTGCGGGTGCTTGAGCCGCCGCTTCCCGACGCGATACTGTAGATTGTCCTTGGCCCGGGTCACCCACCAGATGCCGCGTCGGAACAAGTCGAACAGGTGCGAAAAATCCACGTAAGCCTTGTCAAAGATGACGATTTCACCGGCCCGCAGCCCGGCGCAGACCTCGCGGGCGCGCTTGGCGTCGGCGTCGCGGGCGGTATCAATGATCGCAAAGCGGGGGAGGAAGCTCTGTAGGTCCAGACGCAGATGACATTTGGCGGCGGCCTTGCGCCGGCGATGTTTGGCCCAGTCCATACAGGAGGCGATCAGTTGCAGCGTGGTCGAGTCCCCCACGTGGATGGCCCGGCGGAAGCGTCCGGCCACGCGGCGTCCGTGCCGCCCCGCGAAGGCGGCACAGCGGCTCTTGAGCTGTTCGAGGGTCTGCCAAAAGAGTTGTTCAGCCATCTCGGCGGGCCGTTCCTTGTTGGTGTGGGAGAGGCCGTTCTTGCTGGGCGCCGTGGCCCCGCGAATGGCCGAAAGCGGTCCGGAGTGCAGGCGCAACCCGTCGCACACATCGTTGAGGCCGATGGCGTGGACCAGTTGGGCGTAGAGCCGCGCGACGACGTGACTCCAGTTGGAGAACGTGCGCGCCAGCAGGTCCGCCCCGGTCTGGCGGGCCAGTTGGCTGACCAGATGCGACGGAATGAGATTGCAGACTTGGCGCAGGACGGTCAGTTTGGACCGGGTTGGCGATTTAGTTGTTTTCTTTTTCATCTCTGTCGTGTGGCAGAGCGAAAGCCAGTCGCCAACCCTTTTCCCATCAAGCTATGGGACGCCTGTGATGTGGAAACGTCGCTGCCAGTGCCGGAATCTCTGGATGCTCCCAAGCGTCATACCAGCAAACTTTTTCGACCCCGCGATACACTTCGTAACTGTAGGTCCGGATGCGGTGCGTCGCGAAATCAACCAATTACCAAACCTCCAGACGAATCCCGCCCTGACACTCGATGCGGCCTTCCAACTTCGCGAGCGCCGCGCCAACGGGCGCGAGGGTCAGCATCGAGTGGGTGACAAACGGATGCCGCGCTGCGAGCGCATACACGAACGCACTGTAACTTTCGATGCCATCCAGTGGCGCGCTCATGTGCCCGCCGGGGTGAGTTCCAGCGCGCCGAGACCCGACTGCCGCCGCAACTCCCGCAAGTGCTCATATACGAGCCGGCGATACTGCGTCTCGCGCTCTTGCTTTGCTTCGTAAAAGCCCGCCCAGCGGATGAAATCGCGCGATTGCTCCAGTTCCCCGGCGCGGTAGCAGTGGTAGAAGTCGGCGGAGAGCAGACCGTACTGTTCCTCCAACGCCGCCAGTTCCGCGTCCAGCCCGTGAATGTCCCGGATGATGTCTTCGCGTTTCATGGCCGAGGAATACTTCACGGTTTGCAACGCAACAAGCCTGCAAAACAGCGTGTGGATCATGCCCGATCCGCTGGTGCGGGAACGCGAGATTCTCGGCGGCGGGAAGATGAATGTGGAATCGCTCGTCCTGCTGGAGGCGCGGCCATGCGCGAGTTCCCTCGCCCGTCGGATGGGAGAGGGTGGCTGAAGGACGGGTGAGGGTTGAGGCTTCGCGGAAATCGTCGCGGGCGCGTGGGATTTCGAGCGCATCAACCGCCGCTATGCCCGGCATCTGAAGGTGCTGGCGGAGCGACCGGGCGGCGCGCTGCGGAACGGCGCGACGGCGAAGGCGTTGCTGCGCTGGGCGGCGGCGGAGCGCGAGGCGTGGCTGGACGCGGTGACGAATCCCGCTTTGCGGGACTGCTGCCGGGCCGGATTCTGCCGTCGGATTATCTGGGGCAACCGGCGTGGCGGCGGCGGGTGGAAGTGCTGCGCGACGCCGGCCGGCAACTGCGCACGTTCAAGCCCGAAAAAACCGGCGCAGGCCGCGCGTGACGCAGGACAACCTGTTGTTGCATACGCAACAACGGGTTGCCAGTCGTAATAGTCCTAATCGTGTTGCGATTGAGGAGGACGGGTCAGCCACGATCAGTGGGAGGGCGGCTAATTAGCGGTTCCTCCAGACCTTGGAAATAGCAGCCCACTTGGGAATTCCTATCCAGAGCAACACCGTCCCACAAACGACACCCGTTACCGAGAACACAATCGCTATCACTGACATTGAACTTTCTAACGCTCGTTCACCGTGCAGGAATCGTTCGACGACAATCGTGCCGCACGTGAGCAACAGAAATCCACCGACTGCAACTAGGGTCTTGTTTTCGCGAAGTCCCTTCGATGCCAACCGCTGCGCCAACCTCGCGCTCTCCGCAGTGCCAAGCTCCTTCAGCCTGTGAAGCAACTGGGCATCCTCCTTCGCCGAGGTCCTGAAACCCGCCGCCAAGGACGTGCCAAGCCCTCTTAACCTCTGGAGCAAATGGGTGTCGGTTTGGACCCTGTAATCCTCTTGAGAAGCAAGCCGATTCACCAGCTGATTGACCCATTCAGGTATTGGACCTTTGGGCCGTTGCGCCCACACGAAAAGCGTATGGGGGCCAGGATTCGGCGGGCCTCCCGACAACGTCTTGCGTTCCTTGGCCGCCGGAGCGAGCCACTTCTCAAATTCGACGAAAGGCAGCGTAAATCCAAAGATGTGCATCTTGCCGCGAAACTGGAATGAAACAACACCCTGGGCCGCCAAGACCGGAGCCTCAATTTCGTCCGCTGGGATAAAAGCCCCACCACTAAGGAATCGTTGCTTTGGGGTGAAATCGCGCTCGTGTGGTGCCCTCAAGTTATAGTCCTTTTGCGCCGCCCTCACTTGACTAGACTCGACCAGGGCAAATACCGCGCCCGCCTGCAAACCACCGAATATCCCCGCAAGTGCTCCGCCTGCCTTTCCCTGACAAGGGAACGACCCGAAAGGCCGGACCAAGATGCCAACATTGGTGAACAACAGGTCCGCAAACTGAGCCGTCGAAGAATTGGCTCCGACGGCATAGAGAGTCCTGAGTGTCCGGAACTTCTCTTCCGGTTCCGCGCCACCTGTCAGCGTGTAGAACTCCTCAATGCGGCGCTCTTCCTCCGTCGGATCGATGGTTCGGTTGGCAACAGTGCCTGCCCGACCGTCCGCACGTGGTAAGTCGGGTTGGCGGCTGTCTTGCGGCGGCTTCGGTTGCACGGAGATCTCACGTTCCGTCTCTGGCGTCGGTGGCGGCATTCCCATCTCACCTGGATGATCCTTACGCTGAAGACTCAACCCCGCAGCCTTCAGGTCCCGAAAGACGGACTCTTCGTTTGGCAGTCCCACTTGGAACTGTAGGAAGTCGCCCTGTGCGTCGGACAGATGAAACTCCACTGCTTCTTCGGGAGGGCCTTCACCCTTCAACAAGCCACAAACGTAGCTGATTCCCGCCGGTACGGCCGCAGTTAACAGGAACACGATAGCGGCTCGTCCAACATCGAACTTAGGCGTGTTCCAGATACGCGCGAGAACAGCAAATGCCGCAAGCAGGCCAATTGTTCCGCCAACAATCGCGTACCGATAAGCGTCGTTAGTCTGTCGTGCGGCCTTCGTAATAGTGCGGGTGAATCCCGTGATCTTGCTCGTCGCAATGCTCAGTATCGTGATTGCCTGCTTAGGGCCGGCAACGCATTCCACCTTGAGGAAACCGTCCTCCAAAACAATCTCAGCTTGCTTAAGTTGGCCATGCTTACGAAACAACAGGCGACTTCGCGCAGCAGCCGAGATTGTTACCGGTTCGCTGATAGTGATTGGGATTCTCATTTTGCGAACTGTCTCATGGTTATTCGTGAGAGTCGTGCAGCTCAAGTAGAATCGTTCTCTAGTTCCAGGGGAACGAAGAACCGTGACGAGGATTGAGCACTTCCTCCACCTTCACCTTCACGGCTTCCTCCATCTTGATGAGCGGCGGCCAGGGGCGTTTGAAACCTTCTCCGGGCAATTTCTTCGTCGCGTCAATGCCGAGTTTGCTGCCGCTGGCCAGTCATTTTCTCTTGGAACGTCGTTTCAGGGTTTGCGTTGCTGCCAAAGCATCACGCAACACGGGAATGGTCAGCTTGTCCTTGGGTCGGTTCGCGGCGATCTTGCTGGCAAGAATCCGTTCAAGGGAAAGCACCTTGAGTTTGTGCCGCCCCAACGGAATTTCAACGCAATTCTTGATCTCGTCGGCAAACTCGCCCAAGCCGTCCATCCGCAGCACGATGTCGAACAGTTCCGCGCCCGCGCCAGCAAGCATCGGCGGATTGAAGTTGCTCGGCGGCACATACGCCGCGCCGACTTCCTGCAACGCCCGGGATATTTTTGGTTCGCCGAGGTTTTCAAACCAAAGGTCAACGTCTTGAGTGACGACGGGAGCACCTTGCAGGGTGGCGGCAGAAAGCCCGACGACCATGAACCGGACTTTGCGCTTCAGGAGAACTTGCAGCAGGCGCAGTTCACTTTCCGAGAATGGCAGTGGCGCGGCCACGGGTTAAGCTCCTTTGCAATCGTTCCAACGGCGGTTGCTCCAATAAAATCAAAGTGTGCCGGACATTGTCGGGGTCCGCGTGCGGATGAACGGCGAGAACTTTGCCAACGCGGGCCGATAAACGCCGCACCCAGCGTTGGGCTTTGGCGTCATTCTTGATTCGAGCGCGTTGTTTCATGCGGACAGGCGGAGTTTAAGCGGTTGTTCAAGACTTGTCACCGGCATTTCCCAGGAACGTTTCCACCCTCGCCTTCACGCTTTCATCCATCCTGATGAGTGGCGGCCAGGGGCGTTTGAAACCTCGCCCCGTGGGATAATCTCATCATGATTTTTGCCTGGCCCTGCGGAGGGTCTATCTCACGGGGCAAGCCCGATAGTTTCCTCGTCGCGTCGATGCCGAGTTTGCTGCCGCTGGCGATTTCGCTCGTCGCGTGGTCGAGCACGTCGGACGGGCCTTTGGTGAAGAGGCTGTTCCGCCTTCGCGAAGGCTTCGGCGGACACGCGCGTTGCGGGTCGGTGTTGGCGCAGGGGGAGAGCCCACGCGCCTCGCGTGCATCGGTCAGCGCCCCCCTGACCGAATCGGCCGTCGCGCGAAGAAGGTTTCGACGAGGGCGTCGAAACCGACACGCGAGGGCGCGTGTGCTCCCCAAATTATTTGTTGTGGAGCGCATCAATTTTCTTTCGCACGGTTTCATCCATCTTGATGAGCGGCGGCCACGGTCTTTTGAATCCTTCACCGGCGAGCTTGCGCGTGGCGTCTATTCCCAGCTTTGTTCCCATCGCGATTTCAGAGGTCGCATGGTCCAAAACATCGGCTGGCCCTTTGGTGAAAATTGAATCGCGCTGGGGGTCGGTGTTCGCACACAGGCGAAACAACACTTCGCTGGTGTTGTGCACGTCCACGTCGGCGTCCACCACCACGAGGTATTTGGTAAACATCATCTGGCCCATGCCCCAGAGGCCGTGCATGATTTTGTAGGCTTGCATCGGGTAGGTCTTCTTGATGCTCACAAAGACGAGGTTGTGGAAGACGCCTTCCGCCGGCAGCGCGAGGTCCACAATCTCGGGGAAGTTCATTTTGAAGATGGGCAGGAAGAGTTTCACGGACGCGCCGCCGATGTAGAAGTCTTCCATCGGCGGGATGCCGACGATGGTGGCGGGATAGACGGCGTCCTTGCGGTGCGTGATGGCGGTGACGTGAAACACCGGATACGGCTCGGGCAGCGTGTAATAGCCGGTGTGGTCGCCGAACGGGCCTTCGTCGCGCAACGGCTCGGTTGGGTCAACATAACCTTCGATGACGAAGTCGGAATTCGCCGGGACTTCGAGGTCGTTGGTCTCGCATTTGACGAGTTCGACGGATTTCTTGCGGAGGTAACCGGCCAACAAAAACTCATCCAAGCCATCGGGCAGCGGCGCAGTGGCGGCGAAGGGGAACATGGGGTCGCCGCCGAGAAACACGGCCACCGGCATGCGCTCGCCCTTTTCGTAGTAACGCCGCCCGTGGCGCGCAGCGACTTTCTGGAGTTGCCAGTGCATCCCCGTGCTCCGGTCGTCATAGACCTGCATGCGATACATGCCGACGTTGCGTTCGCCGGTGTCGGGGTCTTTGGTGACGACGCAGGGCAACGTGATGAAGCGTCCGCCATCGAGGGGCCAGCATTTGAGGATGGGGAGGTTGGCCAGCGTAGGACAGGCGTCGCGCCTGTCTCTAAAATCATTTTCCGAAGCAGATGGAGACAGGCGCGACGCCTGTCCTACGTTTGGCGCGGTGGGCCAAGGTTCTTTGCGCGAGGGGGGCGCAGCGAACTTGTGAATGACTTCCTTGCACGGGCCGTCCTTCACGACTTTGGGTTTGGCGTGGCGGACTTCCATGAACTTGCCCAGGAGGCTGATCATCTCTTTGAGGCCAACGGGAACTTTCGGTTTCATCAACCCGCTCAATTCGGCTGCGACTTCGTCCACAGTTTGCGCACCCATGCTCAACGCCATGCGTTTCCACGATCCAAGCGTGTTGATGGCGACGGGGAAGGGCGAGACCACACCGTTCACGGTGGGTTTTTCGATGAGCAAGGCCTTGCCGCCGCCGGGGGATTTCATCTCGCGGTCGGCGAGTTCGGTGATCTCGAGTTCAGTGGCGACGGGTTGCGTGATGCGTTTGAGTTCGCCCGCGCGGTCGAGCGCCTCGACGAACTGGCGGAAGGAGTCGAAAGCCATGCGCAAGGATTTCCGCGCGCGGGCGCGGAAGCAAACGGATTCTCGGGTGCGCGGCCCGGCGTCTCCGCAACTGCGCTACATGAGCCGCCTTTCGGTAACGCCAACTCACCAGTCGGCTCGCCACGTGGAGTATTTCGCCGAGAGTCTGAAGCGCTTGAGCCGGGCTTTACTCCACGGGGCAAGGGCGCCGGTTGGAAATCCGGCGTTACGAGCGGCCATCGGTTCATGGGCTTAATGCGCGACCAAGGCTGGAGGTGGAAGCTCGTTCAGCGCGAGGTGGCGTCGGGGAGGGTGCGATCGAAAGTGGCGGTCGGTTGGGGTGGTGGCAGTGCTCGCGCAGCGAGCACTCCGCCCGCGCGGAACGGGCGGAACGTCGCGGTGAAGGGTTGCGCCGCGCTAAGCGGGGCCACGGCTCGCGGCGCGAGCCGTTCCACCCCACAGACCGCCACTCTCAATCGCACCTCGCCGGGGAATAGGTGTTGCTTTTTGAAAAGTGTCACCAGAGCATGGCCTGAGCCTGTCCAAAACCATGATGCCGACCCTGCGAGCGACCTGGCTTCTGTTCGCGCTGTTGAACTTCGGTCACCTGTCCTGGCTGGTTGCCCAGCCGGCTGATCCGGAAGCGCAGGCCGTTCCGGCGCCGCTGCCGAATCCCTTCTCCGGCCTGTTGCATCCGCTGCCGCCGCCCGAGCCAACCGTGCGGCCTCTGATTGCCGACACGTATCTGGAGGACGCCGACCGCGACCGGATCGAGGACCGGCTGTCCGCCGAGGTGGCGCAACTGCAACTGACCGCCGCCACGGCCTTCATTGATGGCGACCGGATGCAAGCCGAGAGCCAACTGGCGGACAAGGTGGAGGTGGAACTGATTTTCAATCGCCGGGTTTCCGAGGAACAACTTGCCTCCTTCGTCGCGAGGGGCGGGGAAATCACCTATCTCTACCGGAGTGTCTCGTACGGCTGGAACGGGCGCATTGCGCGCGACCAGATCGCGGCGCTTCCCCGGGCGATGGGTGAGAGTTTGAGGCTGGTGAAAGCGCCACTGGCGGCGCAGTTGCATCTGGACAAGGCCACGCAAACGGGTCGCGTGCGGCCGGTCTGGGCCGCCGGCTTCGCCGGATCGGCGGCGGGTTATTCCGGCGATTCGAGCATCACGATCGCCATCGTGGATACGGGTGTGGATGGGACGCACACGGATTTGAACGGGAGACAGGCTTTCTGGCAGGACTTCACTCCGGACAATCAGGCCACGGCGGGAGACATCGGTGGGCATGGGTCACACGTGGCAGGGATCGCGCTGGGTTCAGGCGCGGCGGGTGGCAGCGGTGCGGTTCCGCTCTCGTTTACTCAGGATGGGAATTTGGTTGGCGCAGGAGAAAACGGTTTCTTTCCCTCGCCCATTGAATTGCCGGCGTCGTCGGTGACGTGGATCTCGAACGCAAGATGGACCGGTGGAGGCAGCACTGAATTCTACTTGGTCAACCATACAAAAGGCACGGCTGGCGGTTGGTCAAGTTTCGCTTCAACTTCTGGTGCCACGCCCCGGACGATAAATCATACTTTTACGGGCAATGCCAATCTGGCCTACTCGCCCGCGCTGACTGGCGAGCCCAACAACTCAATCGTTGACTTTGTCATCACCAACCAAATCACCGGCTATCCTGGAGTGGGGGATGGCTTTCAAACGTTTCGCGGCGTGGCCCCGGACTGCAACTGGGCGGGCGCGAAGGTTTTTCGAAATGATGGCAGCGGTCTCATGAGCTATACCGACGCGGCCATTGACGCCTTGGTGGCCAACCGCGTGGCCAACAACATCAAGGTCATGAATCTTAGCCTGGGAGTTCGCGATGCACCGGGCCTTTCCACCTCCACTCGGCAGAAAGTCAACAGCGCGGTGAATAATGGTATCGTTGCCGTGGTTTCCGCCGGTAACAACGGGGGAGTCACCGACGTTTATGACCCGGGCCGCGCGGCGCTGGCGTTGACAGTGGCCGCGGCCAACGACGTGAACCAACTGACCAGTTACACCAGCCGGGGATTTACGAGTCCGAGCAGCGTCGCGGGTCAGGAGGAGGATTACAAACCGGACGTGATGGCCCCGGGCGGTTCGTCCGATTATCACACCTCCATCCTGGCGGTGGACAGCAACAGCGCGGACGGACCGGCGTTTGCCGACCAGCAGCCCAATGACTACGCGAACTTGCAGGGCACCTCGATGGCCAGTCCGTTTGCGGCGGGTTGCGCGGCGCTGGTCATTGACGCGATGCAGAAAAGCGGCACGTTGTGGAACTTCAATTCGAGTCAACACTCGCGCTTCGTAAAAATGGTGCTGTGCGCGACGGCAACGGAGTCCAATGCCAACCGCGAGAACGGAGCGAACAACCCTTCGCTCCAGCGCACCGCCAACGGCCCTGATGATTTTCCTTCGGGCAAAGACCGCTACGAGGGTTACGGCCTGTTGAATCCGGACGCGGCGGTGGAAGCGGTGAGCACGGTGCTTTCGGGCGTCACCAGCCGGGCGCTTGGGCCGGGGGTCACCGACCGCCGCGCGTGGGCCACGCAGGTCAGCCTGATCGCCGGCGAGGCGTTTCAGGCCAATCTCACCGTGCCGGGCACGGGCGACTTCGATTTGTATCTCTACAGTTCCACGCCTTCCGGCTATGGCACACCGGTGCGACTGGCTTCGAGCACCCAGGCCGGCACTGGCGTCAACGAGACATTGACTTTCACTTCCTCCTCGAACACCACGGGGCTGTTGGTGGTGAAGCGGGTGTCGGGTTCGGGCACGTTTGATCTGATTGCCCCCAAGTCCATCAGCGGCGTGGTGCGCTATTATCCGGCGGATTATCCGCCGAGCGAACCTTCCGCGAAGAGAGTGGCGGACACAACGATCACGGTGAGCGGCGACGCCAATCTGAGCACGCTCACCGCCGCCGACGGCAGCTTTGTCCTGGTCGGTGTGGCGGGCGGCGGCGACTACGGCGTGACGCCAAGCAAGGCGGATGACAGTGCGCCGGCGAACGGGGTTGATTCCTTCGACCAGTTCCTGATCCAGAGGCACATTCTGGGCCGCACCTTGCTTGACTCGCCTTACAAGAGACTGGCGGCGGATGTGGACGGTTCGGGAGCTATTGACTCCCTCGATCAGTTCTTGATCCAACGAGTGATCCTGGGTCGCTCCCCCCAATTTCCGCTGGGTTTGTGGCGATTCGTGCCTGCGGATTACACGTTCTCGGACCCCAATAATCCGTGGACTGCGCCCGCGAGTCTATGGCACGCGGACCTGACAGCAAATGTGGTCGAGGACGACTTTGTGGCGATCAAGCTGGGAGACGTGGACAACGGGTGGACAGAACCGGTGGGCGCGGCGACCCTGGGCGATCGAGATGGAATATCGGCGGCCTCGCTAGGACGGGAGATTCGGTTTCGCGTCGCCAGGCTGGTGACGGAATCCAGGAAGAGTATCGCTGTGCCGATCACAGTCAGTGACTTCCACGAAGTCACCAGTGTGCAATTCACGCTCGAATGGAACTCAAGTGCGTTACGTTACGTGGGAGCAAGTGATCAGGCGCTTAAAGGTGGCAGCTTGGGAACGAGCCTGGTAGCGACCGGAAGGTTGATGTTTGCCTGGTTCGACGCGGAGGGAGCCAGCAGGACGCTGGCTGACGGGACGAAGCTCTTTACGGTGAACTTTGAGTGGATCAGTGATGCCGAAAGCGAGGTAGCTGTGCAGTTCGCGGACGCGCCGACCCAACGGAAGGCGAGTGTGAACCTGGAGCGGGCGGCGTTTCTGGGCGAAAGCGGACTCATCAAAGTGGTCGCTCCAGACATTCTTAACGTGAGCCAAGCTGTTCAGCATGATGGCACATTCCAGTTGTCCCTGCCTACGTTGGAGGGTCGCCGCTACTTGTTGGAATTCACGGATTGGTTGCCGGCAACAAACTGGACGGCGCTGACAGCCGTGCAGGGCGATGGAAATGTTCTCCGACTGGTTGACCCGGGCGCGACGAATCAACAACGATTCTACCGGGTGCGGGTCGAATAGCCGCGCGGAGACGACCTCCAGAAATCAGATGGCCGCGTGCCGCGACCTGCGCCGTCGCAAGAACCATCGCGCACCACTAGCAGGTTGTTGAAATAGTCTCACGCAAATTTGAACAGGCCGCATTGACTTGCGTCTGAAATCCATGCGCGGAAAACCTCAAGCCCAGCCGGACTTTCTGACGGTCATCAACCTCAACGCCAG
>WYBW01000142.1 GCA_011525685.1 Verrucomicrobiia bacterium | reverse complement strand
CTGCGCCAGCACCGCCTGCGGCCAACGATCGCCGGGGAATACGACGGGGTGGACAGCCTCATGGCGGCGGTGGAATCCGGCCTGGGGGTGGCCGTGGTCACCACGCGAACGGCCAACCACGTGCCCAGGCGAGTCCGGTTGGTAAGACTTTCCGCGGCGCCCGAGCCGCTGTGTGTCGCCGCCGGGCATCGCGCAGATCGGAAGATGGACCAACCGCTCGCGGTCCTTCTCGAGGAACTGCGCAAAACCGCCATCAGCCCGGCATGAGGCGGGTTGACTGCTGCCCGCGGAGGAGCGGAAGAAGCTGCGTCAGATTCAGCGAGCCGGCCTTGTCGCGAATGGCTGCCACGTGCTGGCCGTGCAAGCCGTGCGCCTGGCTGGTGAGCGAGCCGAAGAGTTGGCGCATTTCAATGGCCGAAAGTTTCCGGCCGCCGGCGTAGTATTGCACGGCCATTTTTCCGAGCGCCCACGTCGTGGCAAAGGACATCGCGGAACTGGCCACTTGTCGGCCCAGCGACCGGCCCATGCCGCCGCCCACCTTGCCGAGCAGTCCGCCCAGCAGTTTGCGCGCGTAGCCTTCGACGACCTGCGAGGTCAGGCCCACGCCCGCCGTGGCGAGCAAATCCTTGATGTGTGCGCGGTCGAGTTCGTAACCATGCGCCTTGCCGAGGCGATAAACCATTTTCATCTGCAAAGGGATGATGGCCATGGTGGCCAGCGTGTCCGGTAACAATTCCAACGCGCCGTTAAGGATGGCGTAGTTCAAAATCACCTTGTCCAGGTCCGCCCCGGCAACCAGGGACGCTCCCGAGGCGGTGGCGGCCGCGGGGTCCGCGATGACCGGCGGCACGGCGACCGGCTCGGTCGCGAGTTGGTCGGCTTGAGTTTCAATCGTGACGGTGGCGGCGGCGTCCAGTCCCAGTTCGCGCCGCAGGTCGGCGAGGAAGCGTTTCTCCGGTTCGTTCAGCACGTCGTCGGCTTCGCACACGCAGAGGGCCATTTCGTAAGCGAGTTGCCGGGTTTCGGGCGCGGTCAAGGCCCGCGCGGCTTGCGCAACGGAAACCTGTCGCAGCAGGACGCGGTGATACAGCGCGGCCAGGTTCAAGTCCGCGTCGGGAAATGTCTCGCCGATGCGCTTCAACTCGGCGCGTTCGACCTCGCTCTTGCCGCCGTCGGCGAACGCAGCCATCAGGCAGAGGGTCAGGATGGATTCTTTCTCGGTCGTGTTCATGGTCGTTGGATGGATTGCCGAGGAGGAGAGTTCAAATTCATTTGTTTCTGTTGACGCGGGCGGCGATCCACTTTTGCGCCTCCACCAACAGCAACGTGGCCAGGCCGGCGCCCAGGATGCGCAGCCACTCGTCCACACCAATCGGAGCGGTCTGGAAGAGGACATTCAAGGGGGGCAAATAAGTGAGGCCGGCTTGCAGGAGCAGCACCCCGACGATGCCCAGCCACAGCCAGCCGTTGCGGAACAAGCCGATGGACCAGATGGAATGGCGCAGCGAGCGGCAGTTGATCAGATACAGCGCTTGAATGAAGGCCACGGTGTTCAGCGCCACCGTGCGCGCGGCCTCGAGGCCGGCGCCACGCGCCAGTTCCCATTGGAACAGCCCGAAGGCGGCGATGAGAATGAGCAAGCCCACGAGCACCACCTGCGCCAGCATCCGGCCGGAAAGCATGGGCGCGGCGGGCGCGCGCGGGGGGCGTTGCATGAGGTCCCGTTCCTTCGGTTCCAGGGCGAGAAACAAGCCCAGCAACCCTCCGGTCGTCATGTTGATCCACAGCACCTGCAAGGGCAGGATGGGCAACGTGGCGCCCAGCAGCGCGGCGGCGAGGATGACCAACCCTTGTCCCACGTTGCTGGGCAGCGCCCAGGTGATGATCTTCGTCAAGTTGTCGAACACGTTCCGGCCTTCCTCGACCGCGGCCCGGATGGACGCGAAGTTATCGTCGGTCAGCACCATGTCCGAGGCCTCCTTGGCCACTTCCGTTCCCGTGATGCCCATGGCCACGCCGATGTTGGCCTGTTTCAGCGCGGGACCGTCGTTGACGCCATCGCCCGTCATGGCCACCACATGCCCCCGCTCTTGCAGCGCCTCGACCAGTCGCAGTTTTTGCTCGGGCGTGACGCGGGCAAAAATCGAGACGTTCGCGGCGGCCTCGATCAACTGCTCGTCGTTCAACGCGGCCAGTTCCTTGCCCGAGAGCGCCGCCGGTCGATCGGGGGTCTCGGTTTGGCTGGCCAACCCCAGTTGTCTCCCAATGGCGACCGCTGTACCGGCGTGGTCGCCGGTGATCATCTTCACCTGAATGCCCGCCCGGTGGCACGCCGCCACGGCTTCGATGGCCTCCGGACGCGGCGGATCAATCATGCCCTGCAACCCGAGGAACGTGAACTCGTGCGGCAGGTCGCGCGCATGGATGCGCGTCGTCGCCGCTGGCAATTCCGCGCGCGCAAAGGCCAGCACCCGCAAGCCGGCTGATGCCAGGCGGGCGACCTGCGCTTGCACTCGCTCGCGGTCAAGTCGTTCCGGTTGGCGGCGCGTGTTGAAGGTCCTGTTGCATCGTTCGAGCACCACCTCCACCGCGCCTTTCAGATACACCAGCTTGCGGCCCGCTTCCCGGTCGTCGTGCAACGTGGCCATGTATTGGTGTTGCGACTCGAAGGGAATTGCGTCCACGCGCGGCAGGCGCGCTTTGGCCGCTTCATGCTCCAAGCCCGCTTTCTGCGCGGCGACGATCAAGGCCACTTCGGTCGGATCGCCCTGCGCGTCCCACCGGCCCTCCTTCTGCACGAGGGCGCTGTCGTTGCAGAGCAATCCCGCCAGCAGGCACTCGGACACCCCGGGGGCTTCACCCGGCGTGAGCGGCTTTCCGTCCAGCGTCAGGTCGCCCTGCGGCTCGTAGCCATTGCCGGCCACTTCAACGGATGAATCGCCAACAACGACCTGCCGCACGGTCATTTGGTTTTGCGTCAGCGTGCCCGTCTTGTCGGAGCAAATCACCGTGGTGCTGCCAAGGGTTTCGACGGCCGGTAATTTGCGAATGATGGCGCGCCGCCGGGCCATGCGGGCCACACCAATGGCCAGGGTGACCGTCACCGCGGCGGGCAATCCTTCCGGGATGGCGCCCACGGCCAGCGCGATGGCGGAGGACAGAATGTCGTCCAACGGCTCGCGCCGCCACAGCCCGAGGGCGACGACCACCGCCGCCAGACCGAGAATGGCGATGAGGAGCTTGTGACTGAACGCCGCCATCTTGCGCGTCAGCGGGGTTTCGAGGTCGGGCGCGGCGGAGATCATTTCGGAGATGCGCCCAATCTCCGTGTGATCGCCGGTGCCGGTGACAACCCCGCGCCCCTGGCCGTACGTCACCAGCGTGGAGGCGTAAGCCATGTTGACGCGGTCGGCCAGGGGCGTGTCGGGTGAAAGCTGCGTCTCCGCAGTCTTCTCGACCGCCGTGGATTCGCCCGTGAGCGCCGCCTCAGCCACCTGCAGGTCGCGCGTGGCCACGAGGCGCAAATCGGCCGGCACCTTGTCGCCCGAGGCGAGCAACACCACGTCGCCCGGCACCAATTCCGTGGACGGCACGCGCAGCGTTCTGCCCGCGCGCACCACGTGGGTTTCGGTGACGAGGCTCTGAGCCAGCGCCTCGATGGCGCGCTCGGCTTTGGCCTCCTGGAGATAGCCGATCCAGGCATTGATCAGCACCACGGCGAAAATCACCGCGGCATCCACGAAGCCGCCCATGATCAGCTTGATAAGGGTCGCCGCGAGCAGGATGTAGATGAGAGGATTGTGGAACTGAAGCAGGAAGCGCTGCCACGCGCTGCGGCCTTTGCGGGGCGTGAGTTCGTTCATTCCGAAACGCTGCTGGCGGTGCTTGATTTCGAAATGATCCAGCCCCTTGTCCGGGTCGGTTTCCAAGAGTTGCATCACCTCCCCGGCGGGCAGATGATGCCAGTGATGGCTGAGAATGTCTTGCATGGCGTGCATCACTGTTGCCTCAACTTCCCGCTCTGGCGAGCAGAACCAGAAACAATCCAACGAGCAGCAGCCACAACGCTCCCGTGACCGGCCAGGAGCGGAGCCGCGCCTCGAGCGTGGTCAGGAACTCGCCCGCGCGCTCGAGGCGCGGGGACCACGGAGATGCCTCGTGAGCGGGCGACAGGCCGTGGCCGTGGTTGTGATGCACGGTGTCCTTGACCGGCCGGTGGAGGTGCAGCCGCGCCAGCAGTCGCTCAATCAGCACGCCCATGTCTCCCGCGGGTAGGCAGCGGCTCAAGTCTCCGGAGAACCAGCGCCGCAGCCACGCCCCCAACGCAGCAAGTGCGCCGCCAAAGAGCAACGGCCACAGCGCATCCCACACCTTTTCCGGCGATAGTTTCTGGGGCAGCACTTCGAGCGCGCCCGGCAGCAGCCACACTCCCGCGAGCGTGGCGGCGACCAGGAACAGCCACGGCAGCCACAAGCCGCGCGCGGTGGCCACTGTGGTTTGGCCGGACCGCGGCCAGGTCAGCCACAGAAATCTCGCCATCTTCAACGTGGTGCCGGCGGCGGCCAGCGGCAGCAGAATCGCCAAAGCCATCGCCCAACCCTCCGGCAGAAAGCCGATGTTTGCCTTCAGCCCGGTCTTCGCCAGCGCGCCGCTGGTGAAGGGCGCTCCGGCCAGCGCCAGCGCCGGCAACAGCAAGCCCACGCCCGCGAGGATCCGTTGCCGTCGCGTGTGCGCCGCGTGAGCCGGCCCGACGCCGAGGAACAGCGCGCCCTTTGCCAGCGCGTGATGCGTCGCGTAAATCAGCACCGCCGTCTGCATCACCGGCCACGCCTCGGGCCGGAGCGCGCCGATGCCCAGACCGGTCATGATGATGCCCATCTGGCTGATGCTCGAATAGGCCAGCACGGTTTTTGGATTCGTTTGCGCGACGCCGACCAGCGTGCCAAGAAACGCCGCGCCCAGTCCGGCGCTGAGGAGCGTGAAACCGCAACCCGGCAGCGTCGCCTCGCCCAGCGGCAGAAACCGAATCCAGCCCAGCAACCCCGCCTTGATCATCGCCCCGCTCAACACCGCGCTGGCCGGCACCGGCGCGGCCGGATGCGCCAGCGGCAACCAGAAATGCAGCGTCAAGCCCCCCGCCTTGATGCCGAAGCCGGCCAGCAGCAACAGCAACGCCGGTCGGCTAACCACGCCATGGTGCAGTTCGGCAATCTGCGTCGTGCCGCCGGCGACCACCAGGAAGACCAATCCGGTGAGAATCAAAACCTCGCCCAACATCGCGAGCGCAAGGTAGATCCGCCCGGCGCGGGTGGCTTCCGCGTCGCCGCGATGAAAGACCAGTCCCGCCGAGGCCAAGCCCATCAAGCCAAAGCCGGCATAGAACGTCGGCACGTCGGCCGCGAGCACCAGGCCGAAGTTTCCCGTCATGGCCAACAGGAAGAAAAGGTAAAAGCGCGCGGGATGGGCATCGTTCGCGAGATAGCCGCGCGCATACCACCCGGACACCAGCCACAGAACGCTGGTGAAGCCGAGAAACACGCGCCCGATCGCGTCGAGTTCGAGCACCGGATGTTCCGCCAGCCAAGGCAGAGCGGCGTTCGCGCCAACCGGTCCCGCGAGTGCCAGCAGCAGCGCCGGCACCGCCGCCAGCGGCACGCCGCGCAAAACAACGTGTCGCCACGCCCGCACCGCGAGGAGCAACGCCATCGCCAATGGGGCGCCAACCGCCAGTTGAAGCTGCAATGACGCAAGATCGCTCATGGTCCGTACTCCCGCGCGGCGATTAGTTTCACCCAGGCCAGCGGACTGAAGGATGATTCCGCAAACACGCCCGCCCAGACAACCAGCGCTGCCGTGACCAGCGGCGCGGCCAGCAGCATCCAGTGGGTTTCCCACTTGCCGAAGGGGTGCTCGCGCGGCCAGGTCTTGGGCGGAGCCAGGAACCAGGCGCGGTAGAGAATCGGCAGAAAGTAAGCCGCATTGAGCAGACTGCTCCCGGCGAGTACCAGCGCCACCCACTCGTCGCCCGCGGTGATCGCGCCCTTCTTCAAGTACCACTTGCTGACGTAGCCGGCGAGCGGCGGCACACCGATCATGCCCAACGCGGCGACCGTGAAGGCGGCGGTCGTCAGCGGCATGCGCCGGCCGACGCCGTTCATCTCGCTGACACGATGAATGCCGAGCGTTTCGGCGTAGTTCCCCGCCCCGAAGAAGAGCGTAATCTTCATGATGCCTTGGTGAACGAGATGAACCAGCCCGCCGATGGTGGCCAGCGGTCCCAGAATCGCCGTGCCCAGCACGATGTACGAAACCTGGCTCACGGTGGAATAGGCCAGCCGTTTCTTGAGTTCATCCTGGAACACCGCGCGCACCGACCCGTAAATGATGGTGACGCTCGCCGCGACGGCAAGGGGCGGGAGGAGGCCCAGCTTCGCCGCGTTCTCCACGCCATAGAGGTCATACACGATGCGCACGATGCCGAACGCGCCCGCCTTCACCACCGCCACGGCGTGCAGCAACGAACTCACCGGCGCGGGCGCGACCATCGCCTTTGGCAGCCAGCCGTGCAGCGGGACGATGGCCGCCTTGACCCCGATGCCGAGCACGAACAGGAAAAAGAGCAATTGCAGTTCGCCCCGATGCGTGGCCATGAGCGCCTCGATCACCCCGCGCTCCTTGAAGGCGACGGGGCCGGCCAGCCTGGAAAACCACGCCACCGCCAGCAGCAGCACCGTGCCGCCAATCAACGTGTAAGTCAGATAAATCCGGCCTCCCCGCAGGGCGTCGGGTGTGCCGCGATGCACCACCAAAGGGTAAGTGGAAACAGTCAGCAATTCGTAGAAAATCAGGAACGTGATCAGATTGGCTGACAAGGCAATGCCGGTCGTGGCCGTGACGCACAGGCTGAAGAATCCGAAGAACCGGCTGCGGTGCGGCGAGTCTTCCAGGTAACCCACGGCGTAGAGGGTGGTCCAGAACCAGAGCACGGTGGACAGCGTGACAAATAAAACCGAATTGGCGTCCGCCCCCAGAGCCAACTGCAGCCCGGGCAGGAATTCAAAGCTCCACGAGTAATCCTTGCCTTCATGCACCCCCCACAACAATGCCGCCACCAGCACCAATTTCAGCCCGGCCCCGAGCATGTTGAGCCAGGTACGCAGGCGATGACTCTCCTCCTTGAGAAAGAAGATCACCAGCCCGGTCAGAAACGAGCTGAACAAGATGCCAAGCAACGTGAGGGCGTGGATGCTCATGGCCAGGGGACTCCCACCCGCAGTAGTTCCGCCGGCCAGCGCGCGACAAGTCCAAACCCAACCGCCAGGACCGCCATCGCCAGGGCAGTCCATTCCATGACTGGCGGGATCGGGTGCGGCGCGGTTGCGTCGGGGACTCGGGTGAACGCCCGGGTCAGCACGCGCATCACATAAGCGGCCGCCAGCAGGCTGCCCACCAGCATCACAACCACCCACCACCACTGTCCTTGAACCAGACTCGCGCTCAAGAGCAGCCACTTGCCGGCGAAGCCGCTGCTGGGCGGCAGTCCGATCAGGCTCAAGCCCGCGAGGCCGAACGCAAATGTGGAGATCGGCGGCACATGCGTGATGCCGCCAAGGTCCTTGATGCGGTCATGCCCGGCGGCGTGCAGAATGTTGCCGGCGGTGAGAAACATGGCCGTCTTCGCGCACGCATGCGCTGCCAGGAAGATGAGTCCACCACTCCAGGCCAGAAAGCCGCCATCGCGCGCCGCCGCCAGTGGAAACAAAAGAAACAGGTAGCCCAGTTGCGCAACCGTTGAGTAAGCGACGAGCAACTTGAGGCGCGGTTGAAACAACGCGTTGGCCGAGCCCCAGAGAATCGCCGCCGCGCCCAACCCGCCGAAGACCTGAGCCACCGCCGGTGTGTTCAGCGAATGAAACGCCTCGAACCAGAGCCGCAGCAGAATGTAGAACGCGCCTTTCACCACCAGCGCGGAGAGCAGCGCGCTCACGGGCGCGGGCGCGTTGGCGTGCGCCGGCGGCAGCCAGAAATGCAGGGGAAACAAGGCGGCCTTGGCGAGCAACCCGCCCGTCATCAACGCCAGCGCGACCCACAGCGTCGGCCCGGGTTGAGCCTTCGCCGCGAGCAAGGTCAGGTCCACCGTCGCGCACTGGCCATAGACGAGCGCGACCCCGAGCAGGTAGAACAGCGAGGCCGCCAGACTGACGAACAGGTAGCGCATCGCGGACTTCAGCGCCTCGCGGTTGCCCGCCAGGGCCACGAGCGCCACGGCGGCGAACCCGAGCAGTTCAAGTGTGACGTAGAGGTTGAAGATGTCCGCGGAAAGAAAGAGCGCGTTCAGCGCCGCCCACAGGAAGAGGAACAACGGCCAGAAGTAGCGTTCGCGGTGGGCGGATTCCAGGTCGTGCGCGTCGCGGAAATATCGCCCCGAATACAGTGTCACCGCGCCGGAGATGAGGCCCGTGACCATCAACATCAGCACCGCCAGACCGTCCGCGCGCAGGTCAATGCCCAGGGGTGCGCTCCAGCCGCCCACGCGCTGAATCTGCACGCCGCCGGCCATGACTTCGCGAACCAGTCCCACCCACGCACCGGCCGTAATCCCAGCCGCCGCCAACGCCACACCGCGTCCGCGTCGGGGAAACACGAACGCCAGCGCCGCGGCCATAAGCGGCCCAAGCACCAGCAAGGCAAAGGACCACGAGGCTGTCATCCGCGGCGTGCCTCCTTTGCGTCGGTCGCGTCCTGGCTCCCGTCCGGGCCGTCGTCCACGTCCACCTTGTTCGTGGCCGCCTGCACACGATCCGCCAGCGCCAGGGCCAGTCCCGTGGCGCACACGGCAACCACAATGCCGGTCAACACCATCGCATGGGGCACAGGATCGGCCACGCTCCCGGTGGTTCGATCGGCGAGCGTGAGGAATACCAGGAACACCCCGCTGCCCATCACGTTCAAAGCCATGATGCGCCGCAGCAAGTGCGTCTGCACCACCAGCGAGTAGAACCCGATGGCAAAAAGCGCCGCCCCGGCGACCAGATAGAGGCGATGGTCGGTGTCAGGCATGGTCCGGTGGACAATTCCGAAGTCCGAAATCCGCAAACCGAAGGAAGTTCGAAATCCGAATTCCCAAGCGGACCAGGCCGTGTCGCCGGCAGAGTCGCCGGCTTCGGGCTTCACATTTCGGATCTGTTTCGGGTTTCGGATTTCGGGTTTCGGATTTCATTTCTCCTCCTCTGGTCTTCCTCCGAGATACAGCAACCCCAGAGTCAGGCCGATGGAAATCAACGCGGCGGCTTCGATCACCAGAATCCAGGCGCCACCCTGACCGGCCGGGTATTGCAGCAGACCGCCGGTCCGCCAGAGCGCGAGCAACCCAGCCGCCGCGAACACCAACACTCCCAGCGTCAGTCCGGTGCGCAAAAGTCGTTCGCGCCGCAAAAAACGCCCCGCCAATCCGGCCAACAAGCCCAGCACGAGCGCGCCCGCCAGCAGCGCGCCGCCCTGAAACGCGCCGCCGGGAGCGGATGCACCAATCCACAACAAGTAACCCGCGGCCAGCACCAACACCGGCAGCAGCAGGCGCAACAGCGACATCAACAGCGGCCGCTCACGCAGATCATCGCCCGGACGTTCTCCACGTCGGAGCGCCCACACGCCCACGATGGCCAGCAACAGCACGCCGATCTCGAGCAGGGTGTCGTAGGCGCGAAAGTTCAACAGAACGGCGGTGACGGGATTGGTGACGCCGCTTTCGGGAAGTTTCGCCAGGGATTCAACAGCGAGGCCGGATGATTGCGCGGAAAACCGGAACACAGCCCACCCCAACGCCGTCAGCAACGCCAGCGAGAGCGCGCCGATCAAAACGCGCGAGCGGTTTGACGTTCCGCTTTGGAGCGTTCGGGAAGTGTCCGATGAAGCGGATGCTGGGACGCCCCTCCGTTCCCGCTGCCGCATTCGGACCAATGCCGACAAAATGAGCGCTCCGGTCAGTCCCGAGCCAACTGCGGCTTCAGCCAGCGCCACGTCCGGCGCGCGCAGTCGCAACCAGGCCACCGCCAGGAGGAGGCCCAGCGCAATGAATTGGATGACGCCGCGGAACAGATCGCAGTCGTTCAACGAGCGCCAGGCCAGCGCCAGGACGAGCAAGACCAGAATCCAATCGAAGACGTGTGACATCATGGCGATTTCCCGGTCCATGGTTTCACCCCGCGCCGGAGCGCTTCGTTGCCAATGAGGAAACAGACGGTGGCGCTGGCCGCCAGCACCAAGACCCAGATCAACCCGAGCTTGAAGACTTCGGACCAGCTTTGCGCCTGCAACATCAGCGCCAGCACGGCAAAACCGAGTCCGACGTTGTCCGCCTTCGTCAAGGCGTGCAGCCGGGAGTAAAGGTCCGGGAAACGCAGCAGGCCCACCGTGCCGGCCACGAAGAAAAACAGGGCCGCCAGGAGCAGCAGTCCGGTGATGAGGTCAAGGATCGTCATGGCTCGCGTTTCTCCTTTGAGTCGCCGTCCGGCCAGCCGCGCAACACGAACGCGACGCCCAGCACGGCCGCCAGCAATGCAAACACCAGCGCCATGTCCACCGCGCCGCTCAAACCCAGTCCCGCGCCCAGCAACAGCACCAGCGCGACACCGGTCGTGCCGAACAGAATCGCCGCCAGCAGACTGTCCGCGCGGGAGGTTTGCCAGAAGACGCGCGCCAGCCCAAGGACCATGGTGAGCAACAACACCACGGCGGCGGCCAGGTAAAGGGTGTTCATGGCTCCACCTCCTCTGACGAGAGTGACAGGTCGAAGAGCGCCGCCACGCGCCGCTCCAGCGCCCGCAACTCCGCGTGGACGCGAGGGCCCTGATCCAGCACGTGAACCTGAATGCTCTCGGACTGAATGGCAACCACGGCGGTGCCCGGCAGCAGACTGATCACCGTGCAAAAGAAGAGGCGCGCCGGGCCGGCCGGCAAGCGCAACGGATGGCGGATGATCCCAGGCGTGAAGTTTAGTCCGGGCGACAGCGCCCGCCGCGCGACGTCCCATCCGCCCCGACAGGATTCGCGCAGGAAGTAGGCGGCGAAGGCCAGCGCACCGCGGGGCGACCAACGCCAGGAAGCGCCCGGCCACAACCGCAAACTGATCCATGCGGCCGCCACGACAGTCGGCCCGCCCACCAGCCACGAATTCCAATCCGCACCCGTGAACCCAAGCCAAATCAAACTCATCAAGATCGCGCGCGTCAGCAGTCGCCTCCCGGGGCTGGGGGCCGATACATTCGAACTGCATTGAGCGGCGTTGGTCATGTGTGTTTCAGCGTCGCGGTCAGTCTGCTTGAATGGCCAGCCGTTTCCACCAGTCCCGCGGGACGATTTTAGACCATTATAGTGCGTGGGCAAACAATCACTTGGCAGCCGTGATTCCGTCGCCCTTTCACGCCGGTTGCCCAGCCGGGGGTGACGCTGCTCCGATTGAATCCAAGGGCGGTCGCGCCACCAGCACGGAACAGGGAAGCTCACGCAGCAACCGCTCGACAGTCGAACCCAGCAGCACGTAGCCGAGATTACTGCGGCCCGTGGCGCCGAGCACCAGCAGATCGGCTTGAATTTGACGGGCGTGCTCTGCCAAACCGTGTCCGTGGCTGGTTGCCTGAAGCACCCGAAAACGGCCCTGCGGCGGGGCGTTCGGCCCGACGAATTCGCGCAGTCGTGTTTCCAGCGCCTGCCGGTATTGCGCGGCCGTGGCTTCGTCCACTTCCCAGGCATCGGGCACCAGCGCGTAGCGTCCCCATGAGCCGGTGAAGACATGAACAAAATGCACCTCGCAGCGATCCAGCGTCGCCACGCGCAACGCTTGAATGACCGCCGCGCAGGATGCCGCGGAGAAATCCACACCTGCTACAATCCGCCGGAAGGGGCGACTGTGTCGTTCGTGAACGAGCAGCACTTTAGTAGGCGCTTTGCGGAGGCACTGGGTAGCCAGCGTGCCGGCGCCCATTGGAATCATGGATGACCCATTGACTCCCAGCACCAGCAGGTCCGCCTTGATTTCGCGCGCCCGGCGCAAAACGCAATCAATCGGCGATCCGGTATCCACGAGCGCCGGGGCGTCGTCAGCGGCACCCGACGTTCTCAGCCATTGTTGCAGGGTGTGCGTTGCCTGGGAGACGGCGTCCGCTTCGAGTTTTTCCTGCGGAATGTGGCTCGCCCAGGCCGCATCGCTCACGGTCAGATATTCGATGGCGTGCAGGACATGGAGGCGGGCTTGGTTCCGGTTGGCCAGTCGCACCGCCTGATCGAGCGCGCTGCGCGAGCAGGCCGAGAAGTCAATGCCAGCAAGGATGTTCTTCAACTGGTTCATGGTTCGTCGAGGACGAGCATGGTCGCCGATGCCTGGCCGATCATCGGCGCGCGTGGCCATTGCGTCCGGTGCGGGATTTGCCGCCCGGACCGGGTAGATTGCTGCGCACGCGTTGCAGGCGTTTGGTGGCGCGCCCGCAAATCCGGCGTCGCAACGTTTCCATCATCTTTTCAAAGGCAGCCCGGAGGGTGTGGTCACGGCCTTCCGCAAACACGTCTGGGCCGGGCGTGACGAGGTGCGCCCGCACCCGGTAGGCGGGGCTGGCATCCCGGTGGTGTTCGAGCCGAACGCTCGCCTCGTCAATCTGCAAACTCGGTTGCAGTGAAAAGATGCGATTCTCAACCCACGAATCCAGCGTGTCCGTGGAGCGAATTCCGAAGTGTTCCAATGTCAGTTTCATTTTCGTGTCGTGAGGTTTCAGAGGTTGCTTCATCCCCAGCCGAATTCCTTGACATCCATTTTCCAGCCGTTGCCGTCGGTGATCCACAGGGAGCGATCCGCCAGTTCGTACCGCACCTCCTCGAGGTCCACGGAATGGGGGATGACATTCACGATCACATCGCCCGACGCGAGCGGAATCAACTTGGTGCGGCGGTCGGGTCGCTTCAGGAAGACATGCTTGTTCAGGTCGTCATTCACGAAGACATACCCCGAGGCGCGCATGACGCCGTCTTCGTAGGCTTCCACCGTGCCGACGAAGTGACGGCGGATGTCCCTGTCGAAACGCCGCCGGTGGATCACCAGGACGTTTTCACCGCGTTTGATGATGGCTGTTTGCATGAGTTTCAACTGTTGTGGTCAAGACTCGGTTGGGTTTGTGGTCCGGCTAATCACGCGAGCGCCCGCCCGCGAGCAGCGGCAGCAGGTGCCACAGCATGTACACCAGCGAGGTGATGAACGCCGCCACGTAAGTCCACGCCGCCGCATCGAGCACCTTGCGCACGGCGGTGGCTTCTGCGCCCGGAGCGATCATGCCCAGGCCCGCCAGCAGGGACTTCGCCCGGCGGGAGGCGTCAAACTCCACCGGGAGCGTCACGAGGTTGAACAGCATGATGATGCCCCAGGCCGACGCCATGAGGGTGGCCATGACGACCCAGTTGTGAATGAGGCCGGTGATCAATCCCAGAATGGGAAGGAACAGGACAACATGGTTCGCGTAAGTGGTGATGCCCACCGCCGCCATGCGCCAGTGCAACGGCTTGTAAGCCATCTGGTGCTGAATGGCGTGTCCGCACTCGTGCGCCGCCACTCCCAGCGCCGCGGGCGAACGGCCGTAAAAATTCTCCGTGGACAGCACCAGCCGCTTGTGCAGCGGATCATAGTGATCGCCCAACATACCGTCGCGATGCGTGATCTCCACGTCATGCACGCCGGCGCAACGGAGAATCTCATAGGCCGCCTCGCCGCCGCTGAGGCCGGACATCACGACCCCCCGGTTGTAACGGTGGTAAACGGATTTCACCCGCGCCGCCGCCCAGAGCGACAGCAACAGCGTGCCGATAAAAAGAATCCAAATCATGCTTCGTTCCTGGTTTAATTGTCCTCATGCCACACGGCTCGCTCCCTCTGGAGCGCCGGGCCGTGCGGCGACTGTGGGCGAAACGTAGGCGCAGTCCGCTTAGTGCTCCAATACGACTTTCCGAATCGTCGCATAGGTTAATCCGAACGTGGACGAACTCCCTCACGCAGGGCTGCAACGGCTCAACCGCTGACGGCTCACACGAGTGGCGGTTTTTCCGCGCGGCGCGCCAGTGCCCGGATCATGCCGCTGAAGATCAAGGAGTGAATCGGATACAGCAGATGCCAATACAGAAACCCAGCGAGGCCGCGGGAAGCGAAGAACGCGGTTTGCGAAAGCACGGTTTGACCTGCGTCGCGCGGCTCGGCGCGGAACTCGAGCCACGCGCGGCCCGGCACCTTCATCTCGGCCCGCAACCGCAACAGGCGGCCGGGTTCGACGGCTTCCACCCGCCAGAAATCCACCGCGTCGCCCACGCGCACCTCATGGGGATCCCTTCGGCCGCGGCGCAGACCCACCCCGCCCAGCAGCCGATCCAACGCCCCGCGCAGTTGCCAGGCCCAGTCGAAATAGAGCCACCCGGTGTCGCCCCCGAGTTGACTGAAGCTGCGAAACACGGTCTCCGCCGGCGCGGCGACCACGCACTGGCGACGCTCGAGGATCATTCCCTCCTGCGTCGTGAGTTGGACGGGCGTCACGTCGCCCTGGCTGCTGGCCACGGCGTCGCTCCAGGCGGTTTCCACGTGACCGCGTTCCAGATTGGCCAGTGCCAGACGCACCGCGGTGTCGTAATTCATCGGCTTGATGCTGGGAAACAATCGCCGCGCGGAATCGTCACGCACCACCACGTCGTTGCGCAGTCCCTGAATCAACGGCTGGGCAATCACCGCCGGCACGGGCGTCACGAGATGGACCCAATACGACGAAAGTCGCGGCGTGAGCACCGGCACCGGCACGAGCCAGCGTTTCAGTCCGCGCGCCCTGGCGTAGCCGCGCAACATGTCGCCGTAGGTCAACACATCCGCTCCACCAATCTCGATGACCCGACCGATGCTCGCGGGCGTTTCGAGCGCGGTCACGAGGTAGTCGAGCACGTTGCGAATGGCGATGGGCTGGGCACGGGTGTAGAGCCAGCGCGGACAAATCATCACCGGCAGACGCTCGGTGAGGTAGCGGATGATCTCGAAGGAAAGACTGCCCGAGCCGACGATGACCGCCGCGCGAAACTCCGTCACCGGCACACCGGATTCACGCAACGCCGTGCCCGTATGCTGGCGGGAGCGGAGATGCTCCGACAAATCGGTCTCCGGGTCGCCCAGGCCGCCCAGGTAAAGGATGCGCTGGACGCCGGCGGCTTTGGCGGTCGAGGCGAAATGGCGTGCGGCGAGCACGTCGCGCTGCTCGAAGTCCCGTCCTGCGGCCATGCTGTGAACGAGATAGAACGCGGCGTCCGCTCCCGCCATCGCGTGCGGTAAAGTCTCGGGGCGGAGACAATCGCCCGAGTGCAACTCCACCTGTTTGAGCCACGGCCGACCCTGCAGGCGCGCCGGGTCACGCACGAGGCAGCGGACGCGGTAGCCGCCTTCGAGCAGACGCGGCACCAGCCGGCCCCCGATGTAACCGGTGGCGCCGGTGACCAACACAGTGCCCCGGGAGTCCATGAGTGAAAGCGACAACCTGCGGATGGCGAGACTCCGCTACCCGACCTGTTTCCTCGGTTTCCAATCCTTGAGCACGGCGAAGAACGCCTGCGCGTCGGCGTCATGGGGGTTGATCATCAGCCGTTGCTTCATGCGCAGGGATTCGATTTCCGTCACGTCCTCCTGCTCGGCCACGTAGTAGATTGGTTTGGGCCGGTCGCCGTAGATGGCGTAGCAATACCAGTTCATCAGGAACGGTTCGCCATTCTTGCGGTAGTTCCAGGTCTGCCCGTGAAACTGTTCCCGGTTCAGCAACTTCTGTCTGAGGCCGGACACCACGGCGCGATCCGTGTGCTTGCCTTGCAGGATGCGCGGCGTCTTGCCGGCCAGCTCGCCACGATCGTAGCCGGTCATCTTGAGCCAGGCGCGGTTGACGTAAATGATGCGCGGCCCGGCCGGGCCTTCAAGCGTCACGTCCGTGACCATGATGCCGCGACGCAGATTCTCCAAAACGATCAGCCAGTCAAACTTGAGTTGCATGATGAATGTCCGGTCTTTGTGCGAGGCAGATGCCCCGCTGGTTGATAAACGGACCGTGTCTGTCACGAGATTTTCCGAACGACAGACATTGAGTCGGGCGAACTCCTCGCGAAAAAACCGTGTCCGCCGCCGCCATTGTTAGCGCAATAATCGTTGCTTTGCGAAACTAAAAACCTCGCCTAGCTTCTCCACCGATGACTGCGACCACTCTTGCTTCGCCTCTGCCCACCCTGCTTCGCCGCGGGTTGGGCCTGGCTGGCTGGTTGTTGCTCTGCTTCGGCGCGGCGGCATTCGGCAGTCTCTTCATGCCCGGCGAATGGTATGCGCAACTCCGGAAGCCCGCGTGGAATCCGCCGAACTGGATTTTCGGCCCGGTCTGGACGGCGCTTTACACCATGATGGCCGTGGCGGCCTGGCTCGTGTGGTGTCGGGGCGGCTTCGCGGCGCGAAGAGTGCCGCTGGGCCTGTTCCTGCTGCAACTCCTGTTCAACGCCGCCTGGTCCGCCCTCTTCTTCGGGCTGCACAATCCCGGCCTGGCCTTCGCCGAAATCGTTCTGCTCTGGCTCGCGATTGCCGGGACAGTGGTCGCCTTTTGGAAAGTGCATCGGGTCGCAGCCGCGCTGTTGATGCCCTACCTTGCCTGGGTCAGCTTCGCGGCGGCGCTGAATTTTACCCTCTGGCAACTCAACCGGTGAGCGCTGTGACGTGACAAGAGTTCTCTCAGTCCTCGCACTCTGCTCCTGCCTGAGTTTCATCCTCCGCGCTCAAACCATGAACACGAATTCACCCGGCGAAGCGGTCCTGTTCGACTTTGCTCAAACCACCAACGCCACGTGGCAGGTTGTCAACGACGACGTGATGGGCGGCGTGTCCACCAGCCGATTTGAACTGACCAATGGCGTGGCGGTTTTTCGTGGTGTGGTCTCGCTGGAGAACAACGGCGGTTTTGCCTCGGTGCGGACTTTGCCGATGCGCTTTGATTTGGGCGACGCCTCCGAGTTCGTCCTGCGCGTGCGCGGTGACGGCCGGCGCTACAAATTCACCGCCCGGACGGACGCGAACTTTGACGGCCCGCTCTACCAAAAAGCTTTCACCACCCGCAAAGACGGATGGCAGGAGATTCGTCTGCCGCTGAAAGATTTTATTCCTACCTTTCGCGGTCGCGTGCTGGCCGGCGAACCACCTCTCTCTGCCAACAAACTTGCTTCGCTTGGGTTCTTGATTTCGGACAAGCAGGACGGGCCGTTTCGACTGGAGGTGGCCTGGATCAAAGCTCGAGACCTCTGACCGCCGCGCCACTGACCCGGCAAGATCAGTCCGGCCATACCAGGCTTTCCCGCACGGGATGGCGGCCGTGGCCCGCGAATGTGCCGCAATCAACCTCCGGCTTCTTTCGGCTTGCCCCGATCAGCCCCGAACTGCTGGGGCGCAGCTCATTTTCTTTTGGCAGGTCGTCGGGCCGATGCTGTAGCGCAGACTTCCAGTCTGCTGGATCGCGGGTTTCCAACCCGCAGACCGCGCTACTTAGCACAACCAGCCGACTGGAAATCGGCGATACCGCAGGTTGGGAAACCTGCGCTCCGCCAGGAATGCCTGCCTGCAATAAACTGAGATGCGCCTCGAACTGCTTCCGGCCTGAACTCGGCCTTGCAGCCACGACGCACTGGCTTAGGATGTGGAGGTATGAATCGCTCAACGATCGCTGCCATCGGCACGGCGGTGTGCCTGGTTGCTCCGCTCGCCGCTCAGACGTTTCCCACGCTGCCGCTGGGCGCCTCCGCGCCGGACTTCAACCTGCCGGGTGTGGATGGACGTAACTGGGCGCTTAAGGATTTCGCCGAAGCCAAAGCGCTGGTCGTCCTCTTCACCTGTAATCATTGTCCAACCGCCCAGTATTATGAGGAGCGTATCAAACAGATTGCCAGCGATTACAAGCCGAGAGGCGTCGCGCTGGTGGCCATCAGCCCGAACGATCCGAAATCCGTGCGGCTGGATGAACTGGGCTGGAGCGACCTGAGTGATTCGTTCGCCGAGATGAAACTGCGCGCCGAGGAACGCGCGTTCAATTTTCCCTACCTCTATGACGGCGATGCCGAAGCGGTTTCGCGCCTCTACGGGCCGGTCGTCACGCCCCACGCCTTCGTGTTCGATGCCGGACGCAAGCTGCGTTATGTCGGAGCGATTGATGACTCGGAGCGGATACAACACGTGAAGAAGCATTACCTGCGGGACGCCTTGGAGGCGTTGCTGGCTGGAAAAGAGCCGCCCGTGGCTCAAACCAAAGTGGTGGGTTGTTCGGTCAAGTGGGCGGGCAAGGAATCGCAGGTGCGGGCTTACATGGAAAAACTCGCCGCCGAACCGGTCACCGTCGCCAAGGCCGACGCCGACACGCTCCGGGCGCTGCGTAAAAACGACTCGGGCAAGTTCCGACTGGTGAATTTCTGGGCCACTTGGTGCGCGCCGTGCGTGGCGGAGTTCGACGACTTCGTCACGGTCAACCGCATGTATCGGCACCGGGATTTCGAGCTGGTCACGGTTTCGATCAACCGCCCGGACGAAGAAAAGGCCGTGCTGGAGTTTTTGAAGAAGCGACAGGCCTCGAATCGCAACCTGCTCTTTGCCTCAGCCGACCGCGAACCGCTGATCAACGCATTTGATCCCGCCTGGCAGGGCGAAGTTCCTTATACATTGCTCATCAATCCCGAGGGGAAGATCATTTACAGCGAGAAAGGCAGCGTGGATTTTCTCGCGCTCAAACGCACCATCGTCAAGGCGATGAACGAGCGCAAGCCGTGGTGAATTGACCGCGATCAGGGAAGATGCTTTTTCCGGTTGGACATTCTCACGCCGCGCGGTTTAATCGGGTCATCTGGGTTATGAAGGCTGCTATTCTCTCCATCGTGTTCACACTCGCGCTCACCCTCACGCAGGCTCACGCTCAACCGACTACTGATGGTGTGTTCGAGCAAAACCAAAAACTCGGCCGCGGCGTGAACATCATTGGTTACGACCCAATCTGGAGGTCGAAGGAACAGGCGCGGTTTCAGGAAAAATACTTTCGCCTGCTCAAGGAGGCGGGCTTCAATTCCGTCCGCATCAATCTGCATCCGTTCCGTCACATGGAGGCCGCGGACGGCTGGCCGTTGCGCGAGTCGTGGTTCGAGGTGCTCGACTGGGCCATGAAGCATGCGCAGACCCAGGGCTTGATGGTCATCCTTGATCTGCACGAATTCAACGCCCTCGGCCGGGAGCCCGAGGCCAACAAGGACAAGTTCCTGGCCTTCTGGCGGCAGATTTCCAGCCGCTACCAAAACGCGCCGTCGAGTGTCGTGTTTGAGATTCTCAACGAGCCATCGCAAAAATTGACACCCGCGGTGTGGAACGGATACTTGCGCGAAGCGCTGGCCATTATTCGCGAGAAGAACCCCGTGCGAACAGTCATCGTCGGCCCGGCATTCTGGAATTCGGTGGACCATCTTCACGAGCTGGAGTTGCCGGCTTCAGACCGCAACCTGATCGTGACCGTTCACTATTACAAGCCGATGGAGTTCACGCATCAGGGCGCGTCGTGGACGAATCAGCGCGACAAGCTCGGCGTGGAATGGCTGGGCACACCCGAGCAACTCGGCGCGATCAAACGCGACTTCGACAAGGTGGCGGCGTGGGCCAGGGAACACAACCGGCCCATTTACCTGGGTGAGTTCGGCGCTTACGACAAAGCGCCGATGGAATCGCGTGTGCGTTACCTTTCCAGCGTCACGCGGACGGCGAAGGAACGAGGTTGGAGCTGGGGTTACTGGCAATTCGACAGCGACTTCATTCTCTACGACGTGAAGCGGGATGCGTGGGTGGAGCCCATTTTGCGCGCGCTGATCCCTGCGGGCAATGGCGCCGGCGATGGGAAGTGAACTGAATTCCCTGCACCCGGTCACCGATACCTTCTCCTCATTGCAGGGTCCGCCTTGGCCTTCAACTTTGCGCGCGTCGGCCATTGAGACGAGTTGCGGCCGGTCCGGCGCGCCCGTGTCTTGGCCGTCTTCTGCCGCTTGGAGAACGCGCAAGTCGCCAGCAAGAGCGCCAGAGGGCTGGCGCAGTCCAAGCCCTCGCGGGATGTTCAACGTGGATTTGCTCCCCGTGGAATTGCAAAACTCCCGGCCGCCGATACTGTTACGCCTACATGTCGCTGGCTGAAATCCTGGGGCTGATCCTTGCCGGCGTCGCGGCGGGCGCGGTCAACGCCGTGGCCGGCGGCGGCACGTTGCTGACGTTCCCCACACTTCTTGCGTTTGGCACGACGCCGGTGGTCGCCAACGCCACCAGCACCCTCGCGCTGGTCGTCGGCACCGCGGGAGGCGTCTTCGGCTACCGTCAGCACTTTGAGGCGGTGAAGCGGTGGTTGTGGCGGTTCGTTCCAGTGAGCCTCCTGGGTGGCTGGATCGGAAGCTGGCTGCTGACACACACCAGCGACCGGACGTTCTCCAAGCTCGTGCCCTTTCTCATTCTGTTCGCGACGGTCCTCTTTCTTGCTCAAGGGGCCTTCCGCCGTTTCGCCGGCCTGGACCAGGGCGGCCCACACCATTTCACGCGGCACGCGGTCTGGGGCGCGATTGCCTTCCAATTCGCCGTGGCGGTGTACGGCGGTTATTTCGGCGCGGGCATTGGCATCCTGATGCTGGCGTCGCTGGGCTTCATCGGGCTGACCAACATCCATGAGATGAACGCGCTCAAGACGGTGCTCGGTTCGCTGATCAACGTCGTCGCCGCCGCGTGGTTCATTTACGCGGGATTGATTCACTGGCCGCGGGCGGGCGTGATGACGGTGGGTGCGCTGGTCGGCTATTTCATCGGCGCCCATTACTCGCAGCGCATTCCACAAGTCCGTGTGCGGCAGATCATCACGGCCATCGGGTTCATCATTTCCAGCGTGACGTTCTACAAGGAGTTTTTGAAGTAGAGATCTTCCCACTGTTCCAAATGGCAGGGTGGGTAATCCTCTGACCGCCGCCTGAACATGCAAGCCGCTCGGTCATAAAGTGGTCAACCCACCGACGGCACGCCCGGAGTGAGGCGTCCTGCCCGGGCTACTTGCGCGCCGACTCGACGTGTTTGCCGCGCATCTTCGCCGTGTGAAAATCCCACAGCAGCCAGTCGTCGTCGGGCACAAAGCGGTTCAACTTGCGGTCCCACTTTTTCGGCAGGCGATCGTTGAGTTTGGCCACGAATGGCAACAGTGGACGCTGCGGTGGGAATTTTGCCTCGTGCCGATCAATGGGAATCTCCTGATGCCAGCCGAATTGCTTCCGATAGGGCGCGAAGCCGAAGCCGTCGAAGAAATTCTCGCCGCCCACGAGAGGAATGTACCACAGGCTCGGAATGCCGCGGGGATTCTCCTTGATGGGAATTTCCGATTCCAGCCGGGCCAGCATTTCGGCGCCGTTCGGATCCTTCAGCAGATGCTCGCGCAGTTCGTGCAGCGTGGGAAACACGATGGGCGGGCTGACGAAGAGCACCGGCTTGTGCTGGAGCGTGGCCATGATGATCTCGTGCGGCGTGCCGACGCTGTAAATGTTCGTGGGGCAATACGAGATCATGAAATCACTCGTGTCCACCATGCGCAGGTCAATATGGAGCGTCTCCCAAAATTGCCTGGCGCACCACGACCGTTCCTGCGCCCCTTCGCGTCCGCCTGCGTAGGTCCAGCGCGCCTTGATGCGCTCGCCGCTCTTGACGTCCTCGCGACCGTACTCGTGCAGACCGCGCACGTCCGGCTTGAACCAGGGATCGAACACCGTCACCCCCATTTCCTGAAGGAACTGGCTCACGCGATTGCGCCAGCCGAATTGCTTTTCCGCCGCGCGCGACGCGACAAAATCCATCGGACCGGAGAGATAGACCCGCGCGCCCTGCAACAACCGCTTGTCCCTTTGAACTCGTGGCATGGACGCGATACTAGACGGAAGGACCGCGCGGCTCAAGCGCTGGCCAGCACTGGCCCTGTAGCTCACAGGGCACATCTTGGTCTCTGGCAGGTAGCGGTTGTCGCGCTGCGACAACCCCGTCCGCGTTCAGCGGGACGGAAATGGCTCACCGAGGTGGGCCGTTGCGCCACTGAACGCGGCGCTACTCGTCGCCGCGCGACGAACTCCACCACCTGCTTGGCGTTGACGCCGCAAGAAGGCGAGACGCGCCACCCCGCGAAGGGCGCATCTCACTTTCTTTAAGGAGGTCGTCGGGGCGATGCCGCAGCGCAGACTTCCAGTCTGCCGGGTCGCGGATTTCCAATCCGCAAACGCCGCGAACTCCTGGCCTGCCACGCCGTGCCTGGGTCCGCCGACTGGAAGTCGGCGATACCGCAGGTGGGGAAACCTGCGCTACGCCAGGAATGCCAGGCCGCAATAAACTGAGATGCGCACCCCCGCAAAGCCGCCAAAACTTCAAACTCGCCTCGCCCCGGCGGTTGCCGTAGCCTGCCGGCTGGATTTTACGGGGAATAAGTCCCGGTGGGCATTTCGCCTGCAACTTGGCTTTTGGCAAGCGGTGGTTTTCGCCGGAAGTTCTCGCGCGCAGCGTGTGCGCGGATGGCCCGCGCGGCAGGCGTTTTGCGGTTTGCCCAGCGACATTTAACACGATAACGAATGACCTCGTCCGAGATTCGTCAGAGCTTCCTCGACTTCTTCAAGTCGAAGCAGCACACGATTGTACCGTCTTCGAGCCTCATGCCGGATGCGCCGAACCTGCTGTTCACCAACGCCGGCATGAACCAGTTCGTGCCCATCTTCCTCGGCCAGAAAGAGCCGGATGTCTCGAAGTGGGCGGGAGTGATCCCCCGCAGCGACACCCGCGCCGCCGACACCCAGAAGTGCATCCGCGCCGGCGGCAAACACAACGACCTCGAGGACGTCGGCCTCGACACCTATCACCACACATTTTTCGAGATGCTCGGCAACTGGTCCTTCGGCGATTACTTCAAGAAGGAAGCCATCGAATGGGCCTGGGAACTGGTGGTCGAAGGCTGGGGCTTTCCGGCGAACCGGCTTTACGCGACGGTGTTCTGTCCTTACCTCGGCGAAAGCGGTTGGGAGAATAAATGGCGGCTCGAACTGGAGCAGGTTCTGGCGCTGGCCATGACCTCGCCGGAGTTCATCCCGCCAAATCCGGAGGCTTCCCCCTTTGAGGTCGCCGACCAGGAAGCGGCGATGTTTTGGGCCAAGCGGTTTCAAGCCGCCGGGCTTGATCCCAAAGCCCACATCGTTCCCGGCAACAAGAAAGACAACTTCTGGATGATGGGCGACACCGGTCCGTGCGGCCCGTGCTCGGAGTTGCACGTGGACCTCACGCCCGCCGGCGACACTCGCGGCTCACTCGTCAACCAGGGCGACGCCCGCTGCATCGAGATCTGGAATCTCGTCTTCATCCAGTTCAACGCGAACGCCGACGGCACTTTCGCGCCGCTGCCCGCGCGCCACGTGGACACCGGCATGGGTTTCGAGCGCGTGACCTCGATCATCCAAGGCACCAAGAAGTTCAAGGATTTTGCCAACGCCAGAATCTCGAACTACGAAACCGACATCTTTCGCCCGATCTTCGATGCCATTGAAAAGTTGAGCGGAAAAAAATACGGAAGCACGCTGCCGCCCGCCGATCTCTCAACCATCAACTCTCAACAATCAACGGATGTCGCCTTCCGCGTCATCGCCGACCACATCCGCACGCTCTCCTTCGCGATTGCCGATGGCATCCAACCCGGCAACACTGACCGCAACTACGTGCTGCGCCGCATCCTCCGCCGCGCCGTGCGCTACGGCCGCACGCTCGGCTTCCACGAACCGTTCTTCTACAAACTCGTGGAGGTGCTCGCGGACACGATGGGCAGTGTCTTTCCCGAAATCCGCGCCCGGAAGAAGCACGTGCAGGAGGTGATTCGCGTTGAGGAAGAGGCGTTCAACAAGACGTTGGATCGGGGAATCGAAGTTTTTAACACCGCGACAGTATTCGCACCTGCGGAAGATGAGCGGAACGTCGGCGGAATCACAAGTGTGGGAGCACCGGGCAAGCCTGATTTCGTTCCTGCGATTGAAGGACGCAGATTGACTGGGCAGTTTGCTTTCAGGCTATACGACACTTACGGTTTCCCGCTCGACCTCACCGAGTTGATGGCGCGCGAGCGGGGCTTGACCGTGGACGTCGAGGGTTTCAACAAGTTGATGGAGGAACAGCGCGCCCGCGCCCGCGCCGCGCAGAAGAAGGAGGTTGTTTCGCTTTCCCAGATTGAAACCACCACGCCCACGAAGTTCGTCGGCTACGAAACCCTGGAGACGCCGGCCCGGGTGCTCGAAGTCGTGTCGCTCAAGGACAAGACCGCCGTCATTCTCGACACCAGCGCCTGCTACGCCGAGATGGGCGGCCAGGTGGGCGACACGGGCGAATTGGCCGGCGGTGGCAAGTCCTGGCGCATCGTCAACACCCAAAAGTCCGGCAACACCTGGCTGCATGTGCTTGACGCAACCCGCGGCCAGCAACAAGAGGACGCCCCCGCCGTCGGTTCGACCGTCCGCTTGAGTGTAGAACAGCCGAGACGCGAGGCGGTCCAACGCCACCACACCGTCACCCACCTGTTCCACTGGGCACTGCATGAAGTGGTGAGCAAAGACGCCACGCAGAAGGGTTCGTACGTCGGCCCGGAAAAATTGACCTTCGATTTCAACAGCGCGCCGCTCACGCCCGCGCAGATTGCCGACATCGAGAAACTCGTCAACGAGCGCATCCTCGAAAACGCCGGCGTGTCCTGGATCGAAGTGCCCTTCACCGACGTAAGGTCGCGCAAGGACGTGATGCAATTCTTCGGCGACAAATACGGCGACACCGTCCGTGTCGTCCAGATCGGCGGCAAGGCCGGCGCATTGGACGGTTACTCGATGGAACTTTGCGGCGGCACGCACACGCGGGCGACGGGCGAGATTGGTTTGTTCCGCATCGTCGGCGAAAGCGCGATTGCCGCCGGTGTGCGCCGCATTGAAGCGATTGCCGGGCTGGAGGCTTATCGCAAGGCCAGCGACGAGTTGGCGCTGATTAAGTCGCTGGCCGGCAGGGTGAATTCGCCCATCCACGAGCTGGAGAAGAAGATTGAGGCCCTGCTCGCGCAGCAAAAGAAGCTGGAGAAGGAAGTCCAGATCGCGATGCAACGCAACGCCTCCAACGCCGCGAGCGAATTGCTGGAGCGTGTTCAGACCGTGAACGACATCCCGCTCATCACCCACAACCTCGGCGACGCGGACGGCGATTTTCTCCAAGCCATCGCCGATGCCCTCAAGGGGAGGTTCAAAGGGGTGGTGGTCCTCGGTGGCGGTGGCAACAGCGCGGTTTCGCTCGTGGCGACCGTTTCCCCTGATTACACCGCGAAAGTTCAGGCCGGCAAACTCATTCAGCAGATTGCGCCGCTGGTCGGTGGCCGAGGCGGCGGCAAGCCGGACAACGCCCGGGGCGGAGGCAAGGACGCGAGCAAACTGGACGAGGCGCTGGCTCGCGTAAAGTCCCTCCTCGGCTAGACTGAAAGGGAGCTTCCGGCATGGACCTCGTTTCCGCAGTGGCGCTGCTCCTGGTGACCACCGATCCGCTGGGGAACGTGCCCAACTTCATCGCGATTCTCCAGCCCGTGCCTGCCGGGCGACGTCGTCGGGTATTGGTCCGGGAGTTGTTGTTCGCCCTGGCCATCATGCTTTTCTTCCTCTTCATCGGCCGACAACTGATGGGCTTGCTCGGCATCCGGCAGGAGGCCATCTCGATTGCGGGCGCGTTGGTGCTGTTTTTGATCGCGCTGGAAATGATCCTGCCGGGCCGGGGACGCCGAGGGGATGGCGGGGCTGTGGACAGCGATCCGTTCATCGTGCCGCTGGCCACTCCGCTGGTGGCAGGCCCGTCGGTGGCGGCCACGATCATTCTTATCACCAGCAAACCGGGCGGTTTGTGGACGGGTCTCTGGGCGGTGTTGATCGTCTGGGCGGTGACGTTTTGCACGTTGATTTCCGCGCCGGCCATTTTGCGCGTGCTCAAGGAACGAGGCGCCCGGGCCGTCGAACGCCTGATGGGCCTGCTGCTGGTCATGCTGGCGGTGCAGATGTTCCTCAACGGACTGGGCGATTATCTGGCGCATCGTTGAGCCAGCCGGACATTTCGCTGGCATCGCGAGGGCGACTGCTTTATCAGGAGCGCGTCATGCACTTCCCCAAATACTGGAACACCGCCAGGTATAAGAGCCTTACGGCGTGGGGTTGGTCGGACGAGAGCCTGGCCGACGCCGCCAACCGGGCCGGCGAGCGGTTGGCGCGAATGCGCGACTGGCTGGCGCGCGGCGGCCAGGCAAACCCGGCGCAGCGCTACGGTTATCCGGACGGGCGCCCCCTCCGCGAGGAGGTGTTGCGGGAATTTCGCAACGGCGACGGCACGTTGCGCGCCGCGATCACGCGCAACAGCTACGGTTGCCTGGTATTGAACACGACCAACCTGATGTTCGTGGACGTGGATGAGCCCGCGGCAAAGGAGTCGAGTTTCCTCGCCGGCTTGTTTGGGTTTCGGAAACCCGATAAGCAGCGCCGCCCCGATGCCTTTCCGAACCAGGTCCTGGCGCGCGTCAACGACTGGGTGAGCCGCTTTCCCGGCTGGGGTTGGCGGGTTTACCGCACGCGCGCCGGCCTCCGGCTGATGGCGACGCACCAACCGGTCAGCACCGCGGATGCCCTGTGCCAGACGGCGTTCGAGGTTTTCGAGGCGGACCCGCTTTACCGCAAACTTTGTGTCACGCAAAAGTGTTTTCGCGCGCGGCTGACCCCCAAACCGTGGCGGTGTGATCTGGACAAACCGCGCGAGCGCTGGCCCTGGCTCGAAGAGAAAGCGGAGGCCCGGTTTCGCAAGTGGGAATCCAAATACGCCGAGGCCGTGGAATGCCGTGCAACTTGCAATCTTTTGGGGCAATTCGGCAACCCCGAATTCGATCCAGCGCTGCAGGAGTTGGTGACGTTGCACGACCAGGCCACGCGCGCGGAATCGGCGCTGCCGCTGGCGTGACTCCGTCCGGCCGACCACCGCCCCAACAACAATCCTGCGGGCCAGCTCATGATCACTTATCGCACCGGCAACGAACTCGACCTTGACGCGGTCATCGAGCTCTACCGAGCCTCAACGCTCGGCGAGCGGCGCCCGGTGGACGATCGCGAGCGGATGCAACACATGCTGGCCAACGCGAATCTCGTGGTGACGGCCTGGGACGGTGAACTGCTGGTGGGCATCGCGCGCAGTGTGAGCGATTTCAGCTATGCCACTTACTTGTCCGACCTGGCGGTGCGGTTGTCGCATCAGCGGCGGGGCATCGGGCGGGAAATGATTCGCCGCACGCGGTTGTTGGGTGGGCAGGCCACGCTCATCCTGCTCTCGGCGCCAAAGGCGGTGGAGTATTACCCGCGCCTGGGCATGAGGTTGCACCCCTCGGCCTGGACACTCGCGCCGGACGAACCGCTGCGATAGAGGCATCGGCGAAGTTGTCGGCCATGCCTGCGGGAACATTCCTTCAGCCAGGCTCGGCCGATATTGAGAGGCAGCAAAGGCGTTGCCCCTGTTTCTGAATTCAAGCTTCCGTCTTGAGGCGTGGATTGGTCCTGGCCTGCGGCGCAATCTGGGCGGGAGGATTGCCCATCGAAAAAGGAGGCAAGCGCGATGGAAGTTCTTCGCTCATTGCCATGCGAGGCGAACCGGTTTCCGAAGCGTGGTGTTCATGGCTCCACGGCAAGAGCTTGAAAATAAGCGATTTAAGTGGTCGCCAGCCTGACACGAGACGCGCCGGGAACGAGCCCGCCTTGACGGCCGCCGGATGCAGGTTTCTCGCAGCCCGAATACACCATCCGGCCGAGGTCAAAATAAGGCAGGTGAAAACCAAGATTTGTGTTGCAGCAGAGTGTCGAGTCGTGACAAAACAATCCAAACTCGAAAGCATCCCCAACTGTTATGAAAAACTTCAGAGTAAAATGGCTCCTGTTGACGGTCGCATTTGCCTGCGTCTCCACCCTGACCAGCCAGGCCGGCTGGATCAAGCGTTACTTGTATTATGACATTCCCGGGGTCAACGTCGCCCAGCTTCTCTGGGGCACCAACAGCTCCGGGGTGGTCATCTTCCCTGACTCGCCCACTGATTTCCAGATCATACCTTACCAAACTCCTCCCATACCGGCCACCGGCCCGTTCCTTGCCGAAACCGATCCGATCACCCAGAACGGCATCGGCGACAACTACGGCAGCTTCGTGCCGGGCTACATCGAGCCGCCCGAAACTGGCGATTACATCTTCTGGGTCTGCGGCGATGACGAAACCCAGCTTTGGCTGACGACCGATCCCGCCGATCCGCTGAACCCAACCAAGAAACAGTTGATCGCCTCGGTGCCGGTTTGGAGCAACGCCCGCGAGTGGACCAAGTATCCCGAACAACAATCCGCGCCGATAGCCTTGGAAAAAGGGAAACAGTATTACATGGAAATCCTCCACAAGGAAGGCGGTGGCGGCGATAACGTGGGCTGGGGCTGGCAACTCCCCAGCGGCGCGCTGGAACGCCCCATGCCGAGCTTTTATTTGCAGCCCACCCTGAACACTGGCGACCCCACCGTCGTGAACGGTCCCTTTGTCGCAGCCGTCATTCCATCCTCTCCTTGGGACAACATCAGCATCTACGACGGCATGGAAGCCATGCTGTTTGCGGACTTGAATCTCGCGCCGCCCTACACGGTGCAATGGCGGCGGGGCGCCGGTGACATCCCCGGCGAGACCCAGACTTACTACCGTTTCCGCGCCCGCAACAGCGACAATGGCGCGCAGTTTTCGGTCCGCGTCAACGGCGTCCTTTACGGCCCCCTGACCCTCACCGTTTATCCGGACACCACCGCGCCGGAACTCACCAGCGCCTCCCTGCCGGCGGGCAATCCCACGCGGATAGAAGTCGTGTTTTCCGAGCAGGTCACGCCCGCCTCCGCCAATAATCTGGCCAACTACACTCTCAGCAGCGGCGCGATTCAGAGCGCGCAACTCCAGGCTGACGGCCGCACCGTCATTCTCAACACCGGGTTGCTGGCAGCGGGAGTGTTGCACACCCTCACGGTCAGCGGGATTCAAGACATGGCCCTGCCGGCCAATGTTATCGCGAGCACCGTGACCAACCTGGTCATTGCTGAGGGCGCGATTGCCTTCCGCAGTTGGGGATTCTCCCGTCCAGACAACCTGGACACGCTGCGGCACTGGTCCTACGTGGGTTCATCGGCGCTTTCCTACCTGAACAACAAGTTCATCGAGGAACGGGTGATCACCACGACCAGCTACCAGTGGAATCTCGTGCCCGCGCGGGAAAATTTCCTCTCCCAGATGGTCGGCTACCTCACCGCCCCGGAGACCGGCTTCTACAAGTTCGCCATTGCCTCGGACGACCACAGCATCCTTTACTTGGGCACTTCTGACCAACCCTCCTCGAAGCGGGAGATCTGTAATTACAACGGCTCGACCGGCCGTTGGAACACCGGGGCGCAATTGGGCAATCAGCAGTCTGTTCTGATCTGGCTCGAGGCCGGCAAACAGTATTACCTCGAGGCCGTGGTTCGTGACGGCACCGGCGGCGACGGTGTGAGCGTGTTCTGGCAGACGCCGAGCGGGCCACCGCTCCCCACCGCCAACGCCAACACCCAGGCTGCCACAGAGCCGTTCCTCATCCCGGCCAGCCAGCTTGCCACCTTTGCCGACCCGCCCGTTTCCGGTGCGATTACCTTCCGCATCTGGGACACCCTGCCCACCGACCTGGCCACCTTGCGCACGTGGTCAACCACCAATTCGGTCGCGCCCTCGTACACCAACAACATGTTCGTCGAGGAGCGCCGGATCACCACGACCAGTTATGGATGGAACCTGGTCCCGCTGCAGAACCACTACATGGGCCAGATCATCGGCTATCTCACCGCCCCGGAAACCGGCGCGTACCGGTTCGCGATTGCCTCGGATGATCATAGCATCCTTTACCTGGGCACCACCGACCAGCGTTCCTCCAAACGCGAGCTTTGCAACATGAACGGTTCCACCGGGCGTTGGAACCTGGGCGCGCAGGCCAATCAATTGTCCGCCGCAGTCAACCTGGTAGCCGGCCAACGCTACTACCTCGAAGCCGTCTATCGCGACGGCACGGGCGGTGACGGTATCACGGTGGCTTGGTACACACCCACCATGGCCGCGAACGGTTGGGCTTGGCCTCCCAGTCCGGCTAACAATCAGGCAGCCACCGAGCCGCACCTGATCCCGGCGCAGTATCTGTCCACGCCGGCCACCTTCGGCAATGTCTTCCTGGTCACCGACCTGCCGGCCAGCATCAACGCCGCCGAGTCCACCCGGCCGACCCTGAGTGTGGTGGTGGACGGTTCACCCACCTATGCCTATCAGTGGTACAAGAACAATGCCCCCATCGCCGGGGCAAACGCCGCCAGCTACACGCCGCCTTACCTGACTGCGGCCGACAACAATGCCACCTTCCATGTGGTCGCGAACAACGCGTTCAGCAGCGTGACCAGCATGGTGGCCACCTTGACCGTGACCACAGACACTGCCAAACCCGAGGTGGCGTCCGTAGGCAGCTTGTTCAAACAGACCGTCGAAGTGCGGCTTTCCGAGCCGGTCACTTCCGCCACCGCCACTGCCACGGCCAATTACTTGTTGTTGACCTCGGCCGGCACGCCGGTGGCCGTCAACTCCGCGACGGTGGATCCCAACGACGCCGCCCTTATCACACTGCAAACCGCCGCGATGCCGGAGACGGACCTGATGACCTTGGTAGTGCAGAACCTGGCCGACCTGTCCGCCGCCGCCAATGTCATGGACCCGAGCACAAACACCTTCCGCGCGAACAATTTTGACGCGCTGACCCGCATCAACAACGCGCAGCCTTTCAGCGCCCGCGCGGAAGGCGATCAAATCAAGATGACCGCCGGCGGCAGCGACATCTGGGGCACCGCCGACCAGTTCGTCTTCCTCCACAAGACCGTGACCGGGAATTTCGACTACAAGGTCCGGGGCATTTCGCTTCAAACTGTGGATCAATGGTGCAAGATGGGCCTCATGGCCCGGCCCAGCACGGCTGCCGGTGATCGCAACGTCTTCAACGCCTTCACCCCGCTGGTCCCGTCCCAGAACACCTACACTCCGCAGATTCGCGAGTTGACCGGCGGCGCCAGTACGTCCTCGGACGCCGCGGGAGCGCCACTGAACCTCGGCCTGCAAGGCGGCCTCGTCGCCCGCCCGACCATCTCCTATCCTTCCTGGCTGCGGCTCCAGCGGGTCGGCAACCTGTTTTACTGGTATTATGGGACGACCGGGACCAACTGGACGCTCTGGACTTACTACGATGCGTCGGCCAGCGGTGAAGGTCCCCTCCCGGCGACCCTGCAAGTCGGTTTGGCCCTCACCAGTCACAACACTTCGCTCACCACCGACGGCTTGATGGAGTCCTTTGCCGCAGTCAACGATGGCGCGCTCTTTCTCACGTTGCAGCCCACGAATGCCACTGTGGTTGAAGGCGGCACGGTCAGCTTCTACGCCGGGGCCGGCGGTAGTACGCCCTATGTCTATCAGTGGCTCACCAACGGCGTTCCCATCGCCGACGGCATCACGACCAACGCCACCCTCACGCTCTCCCGCGTGCCGTTCACGTTCAACGGCCTCCAGATCGCCTGTCGCATCTCGAATCCCTACGGGCAACTGGTAACCACCTCCAATGCCGTCTTGACGGTCACTCAGGACGACGTGCGACCGACCGTCCGCTATTACATCACTCCCAAGGTCAACATCAACGCCACGGAGGTGAAGCTGCTCTTCAGCGAGTGGGTGGAAATCAACAGCGCGCAAAACGTGGCCAACTATCAAATCACTTCCACCTCGGGTGGAGCGCCCCTGGCCATTCAATCCGCCACCTTGCAACCCGACGAGCGCACCGTCAGCCTTACGACGGATCCGCAAACCCCCGGCACGACTTACAAGGTCGTGGTCAACAACGTGCTGGATCTTGCGTGTTGTCCACCCAACGCGGTGCCCCCGAACAGCACTGATTACTTCTTCTACGCCGGCGCCGCGCCCCAATTCGTCCAGCGGCCCGATGGCTACATCATCATGGAGGCCGAGAATGCCCAGGAAAACCTCATGGCGGGCGACGGCGACGAGTGGATCTTCACCAACACCAACTCCGCCGGCGGCGGCTTCTCCGGGCTGGGCTACATGCTCGTGCCCAACGGCCGCGGTGGCGGCGGCACGGCGGGAACCGCGCCCAATATCGCCGGCACGGGCGCCAAACTGGTATTCCATCTGAACATGAACCGAGTCGGGCGGCACATTGTCTGGCTGCGTGGCTGGCCGCAGAACACGGCCGACGCTGGCAACGACGATTCCGTCTATGTCGGCTTCAACAACGACGTTGGGATTGCCGACCCGTCCAACGACTGGCTCGCGGGCATGGTCAGCGCGGTCAACCAGTCTTCCTTGGCCGGCTTCCCCGGTACCGGTTGGACCTGGCGCAGCGACCGCCAGGAGGGCACCGATCCCTTCACGTTTACCAACACCGCCACCGGCTTGCACCGGTTCATCATCTGGCACCGCGAGGACGGCACGATGATTGACAAGATCGTGATCGAAGCGGGTGACCGCGCCGCCGGCAACACCGCCGCTCCGGCGCCCGCCACAGCCAATGGCGGACTGGGCGAACCGGAGACTTGGGATTACATCGTCCAACCGCCCGCCGGGCCGACCGTCACCATCAGTTCGCCCGTCAACAATCAGGCATTCGCGGCCAACGCGACCATCCCGGTTACGGCGACCATTATCGGGCCGACGCCCATCATTCTGGTGGAGTTCTTCCAAGGGACGAACCTGCTGGGCACCGCCACGACCGAGCCGTTCACCATCAACTGGCCCAACGTGCCGGAAGGCATCTATTCGTTGAGCGCCCGCGCCACCGACGGTCTCGGCAATCAGGCCACGTCCCCGGCGGTGCAAGTCGTCGTGGACAGCACCAAGCCGGTCGCTTATGCCGTCGGCAGCCTGAACGGTACCGGCATCGGCGTTTACTTCAGCGACCTCAGCGGCGTGGCGGAAGCCAGCGCCACCGATCCGGCCAACTACACCGTCAACGGCGGCGCGATCACCGTCACCGGAGCCGCGCTCGAACCGGACCTCCGGGCCGTGATGTTGAGCCTCGGCGCACCGGTCAGCGGCGCGTTCTCGGTTGAGGTCAAGAACGTGACCGACCGCGGCGCCGGCCCGAACGTGATGGACACCGTCACGCTGCAAAGCTCGGTCGTCACCTGGCCGGTCAACGAGGACATCGGCACACTCAACCCCACGCCCCCGCCGCTGTTCACGGATCCCATCATGCCGGGCATCGCCCAGGCCATCGGCACCAACGGCTTCTACGTCCGCGCCGGCGGCTCTGATATCTGGAACAACGCCGATGGCATGCACTTCGTTCATCAACCCGTCACCGGGGACTTCGACGTCAAAGTCCGCGTGGCGGGTCTGACGCGGCCGAACGAGTGGGCCAAAGCCGGCCTGATGGTCCGGGAGGATCTCGAGGGCACATCCCGGAACTACCTGGTGGCCGCCGTGCCCACCAATGGCCAGAACCTCATCACCATGCAGTGGCGGCTGGTCAAGGGAGCGGCCAGCGCCAGCATTGCCGACGCCTCGCGTCCACGGCCCTCGCCCATTCCGAACGCCTGGCTGCGCATGACCCGCACCGGCGATGCCTTCGCCTTCTCCTGGGGCACGGACGGCGTGAACTGGTTCAGTCTCCACAACGAAACGCCCTCACCCGTCTATCCGGCGACCGTGTACGTGGGTCTGGCCACCACTTCGCATGACAACGGAGCCACGCTGGCCAACACCGCCAGCGCCTATTACCGCGACCTCGACGGATTGCCGGTGGTGGGTGTGCCGGAGTTGACGATCGGCCTGAGCGGGAACGACGTGGTCATCTCCTGGACCTCCAGTGATTCCACCCTGGAGTTGTGGGTCGCCAGCGACCTCACGACCGCCAACTGGCAGCCCACGGGTATCACACCGGTCGCGGTGGGTGACACTTACACCGCAACCATTCCATTGGTTCCGGGCCAGCATCGGTACTTCCGCTTGCTGAAGCCGTAATCAACGGTTGAGTTCATCAAAGGAGACCGGGTTCGCCCGGTCTCCTTTTTGATTGAATGAAAGGCGAGTTCGTGCGCGGAAACCACGGGCCCACGCCAGGCGTAGCGTCAGTGTGCCCTACCCGGGGAGATTTGCGGCGGTATGATCAAGCTGAATCTCACCCCGGAATCCCTGCTGGCGCAGCGCCTCGAAAAGCACCAGCGCCGCGCAGTTCGAAAGATTCAACGAGCGGGATGACGCGTTGAACATGGGGATGCGCAGCCAGCTTTCGGAATTCTCCTCGAGCAATTTCCGCGGCAGGCCGGCCGTTTCCCGACCGAAGACCAGATAATCATCCGGGGCGTAACGCACCTCGGTATAACGCTTCGGCCCCCCGGATTCGATGAACCAAAGTCGCGCGGTGTCCGGGAGCTCTCGCTCGAATGAGGCCCAGCTCGGCCAGCGATGCCACTCGACGTGCTGCCAGTAATCCATGCCCGCGCGCTTGAGCTGCGCGTCGTCAAGCTTGAAGCCAAACGGCTCGATCAAGTGCAGGATCGTTTTCGTGGCGGCGCACAGCCGCGCGACGTTGCCCGTGTTCGGCGGGATTTCAGGTTCGAGCAGGACGAGGTTCATGGGTTGTGACCGCCGCGCCGGCCGGGCGAGGCTTTAGCGCATCCGTCCGCGGACGGCAAGGCAATCCGCTTGTGGGTTTGGCTTTTGTTCGCGGAGCGGTTCGGGTAAAAACCTTTGCCGTGCGACTCTCCATCCGGATTCACCGCGTCAGACGACTGGGCCTGGCGTTGCTGCTCGCTTCCAGTGTGCTGCCAGCGCTTGCGCACGATCCGGGCTTGAGCAGCGCCACGGTGCGGCTCTTTCCCGACAAACTGGAGGCCAATCTCACGTTCGCGCTCCGGGATGCCGATGAACTGGCCAGCCTCGACCGCGACCGGGACGGGTTCGTTTCCGAGGAGGAATTCACCGCCGCCGAAGAGCGGCTCGGCCAGATTGTGGCGGATGCCTTCGAGGTGCGCTTCGACGACCAGCCCGCCCGGGCCACGGAAATCCGCTGCGCCTTCGACGCCGACAACAACAACGCGGACGTGTTCCTGGTGGTTCCCGGACAGCTGTTTTCCCGGCTGGTCATTCAGCCCCGGATGATCGCCCGTTTCCGCCTCGATCACCGGCAATACTTCCTGCTGCTGAATCCCAGCGGGGTTCTGATGGCGGAACGCCTGTTGAGCGCTCATGCGGATACGGTCACCATCGAAGTGGAAGCGCCGCCGCCCGCCGCGGCCACTGATCCGGCCGAGGGCGCCCCGGAGGCTGCCGCCGGTCCCGCGCCGGCGATCAAGCCCGAGTCCACCTTCCACCAGTTCCTGCTGTTGGGCATTGAACACATCCTGAAGGGTTACGATCATTTGCTGTTCCTGCTGGCGCTGCTCATTGTTTCACGCAACTGGTTTTCATCCCTGAAGGTCATTACCTGCTTCACCATCGCCCACTCGATTACGTTGGCGGTGGCCACGCTGGGCTGGGTGCCGGTGCCCGCCAGGATTGTCGAACCGCTCATCGCCATTTCGATTGTCTATGTCGGCCTCGAGAACCTGGTGCGCCGCGGCGAGCCGCGCGGACGCGGGTTGCTGACATTCGGCTTTGGACTGATCCACGGGTTCGGTTTTGCGGCCGTGCTGCGGGACATGGGCGTGGCTGCCCGCGCGGGAGGTGTGGCGATGCCGCTGTTTGCTTTCAACCTCGGGGTGGAGGTGGGCCAGATCATCGTGGCGGCGGTGGCTTTGCCGTTGTTCTGGCATCTGCGGCAGCGGGACTATTTTCTGCGCCGCGCGATTCCCGCCTGCTCCGCGCTGGTGGCGATTGCGGGCGGGGTTTGGTTTGTGCAACGCGTGTGGCCCTCACTCTGAGGTTCCCAAACGGCGGTGTTGCGCGCCCAGCCAGCCCTCGCACCAAGTGCTCTCAAATGTGTCCCGAAGTGTTGAGCGGGCGAAGCTCGCCTGATCCGCAGCCGTACGACACACTCTCGAGACTGATGTGGTTGACGCTTCCGCGGGTGGTGGCGGGAACAACGCTGGCGAGAAGCTTGTCAGCCAGCTTCTCGTGCCATCGTCAGGCCGGGTGCGGCGGCTCGCCGGCCGGATTTTCCAGCGCCGTCTTTGGGAGGCGTCCGAAACGAACGGCACGCTCGACTGCTTTACGAGCGTAATGATGATGCTCCCGCGCCCCGCGCAGCAGTCCCTCGACTCCAATATCGGCGTCAAGCTCCGGCCAAACAGACCGACGAGCCAATGATTTCAAGCCGCCCGCGCTCCTCCGGCATTGCCAGCGCCAGCGTAGGATAAAATGCCATCGGCACGCCAATGAAGCGGCCATCCTCCAGATGAAACCCGGGCATTTCGTCGGTCAAGACCACTTCAATGATGGTTGGCGGAGTTTGCATTGTGCGAAAGTCTGGTCTTCGCTACGCCCTCGTTCAAGCCATCGCGGCCGGGCCGGTGATTCCGGTGGCCGTGGCGTTTTCGTTCGCCAGCCCGTTGCTTGGTGGAGAAATTGTTTTTGATGCCAAGCCCACCACAACCTACATCGTGCTCCACTCGTTCAACCTGTGTCACTGGCAGGAAATCCTCCGCGTCAAATCCCAGCAATCCGGCCCGATGGCCGTTCCCGTCCGGTTCGATAACTCGCAAGGCTTCTGGCGAATCGAGAGCTTCGCCGAGCCGTAGTAGGAGACGAGGTACCAGAATTTGCCGGAGGAGCAACAACTCCTCGCCACGCGGAAGAATTGCCCTTTGCGGACATCGCGCGGCAGGTTATAGTTGGCCCAAGATGAAAACGGTCGAAGCCATCATTGAAACGAACGGCGAGGTGCGCCTGATCGAGCCGCTTCATGTGCCGACCCCGCGCCGCGCGCTCGTCACGATTCTTGAAGAAGCCCCGACCGTGCATGATGCTGCGCTGTTGAGCGAGGCTGCGCTCGCCGAAGACTGGAATCGCGCCGAGGAGGATGCCGCATGGGCACATTTACAGCCGGCCAAGTAGTCATCGTTCACTTTCCTTTTTCCGATCTCACCGCTTCAAAGCTGCGGCCTGCCGTGGTACTCGCGGAAGCCGGGCGTGGTGATTGGATTCTCTGCCAGATCACCAGCAAATCCTACGGCGACGAAAAAGCCATCACACTCGACGCCCCTGACTTTGCGCGCGGCTCGCTTCGCCTGACCAGCTATGCCCGTCCCGGCAAACTTTTCACCGCGCACAGCAGTCTCGTGGCAAATCAGGTTGGCGAATTGCAGCCCGGAAAATTCTCCGCCGTCCGCGACGCTGTCGTGCGGATGATTCAAAAGGGTTGAAATCGTAACGCCTCCTCCGGCGTGCGACTCAATAGTCAACACGCCAAACTTTTCTCGCGGTCTTCGCCAAGGTTTGGCTCCGCAGCCGAATCTCTGTTGACGTCCACGTAGAATTGCCGGCAATTTCTTTGTTTAACGCGAGTGAAGATTGACTGAACGCCTTTGTTTTCTTTTCGGCAAAGCTCGCTGCTGCAACCCCTCGATTGCGCCCTTTTTCAAGCAGCGTCAGGTTTCCGATCAGATGAACCCAATCCGCCAATTCGTCATCCTTGGGGATTGCGCTAGCCCAACCTTTACCCGGGTTTCGAGGCAAAACGTGTTCGAGGGTGATTCGACCAGTAGATTCAGCGACCATTTTTTCGGAATCGCTCTCGATAAAATCGTTTAACTGGGCAAGCGCATAGCGAGTGACACCTGCTTTGGTGAATGGTTTTGAAGCAAAGTCGTCTTCGAATTTTGCGTCGTCGACGTAAGCTGGTTTAAGAAAGCCAAAGATGCTTTTCAGGCCCTTCGCTTGACCTTTACGAATTGCAAGAGCCGCGTCCGTGTAAATCTTTTCCAGATTTCCTGTCCCGAGCGCTGAGACGACGGTGTAACGAAAGGAAATCACCATCAGCATTTTCAACAATTTGCTTACGTCCTCAGGATTCTGACTTTCCATGGCTGCAAGCATTACTGGACGGTACTGAGTCACCTTAAAGAGAAGGAGAGCGTCAAGATATAGCCGCGTCTCTTGAGGAAAATCTGACCAATAAGCGTGCTCCGGATTCATCAACGCAGCGTAAAAATCTGCGACCTTTCGAATCCGGTCCATGAATTGCCTCCCGGTCGTCGCGCTTTTGACGTTGCTTCGCAACGTCCTGTACAGCTCGCGTTCCCGAACGAGGGAGTATTGGGAAAGCCAGTAATGACGTAAAAAGCTTGTTAGCGTCTCGCTGCCGACTAGCAATGAAACCTCAGCCCAAGTCCGCTTAAAACTGTCGAGATGCGTCCCAGCCAACGAAAACAAATAGTTCTTTACCAAGTCCGAGACAGCCAATTCTAGCCCGCGGTCATTCAGCGTCTCAAAAATTACGAATGCATCTGATTCATCGCCGACTTCAATGATGATCCGGTTCGTCTTGTTGGAGAGAAACTCCTCCAAATCAATTAACGCTGCTTCCGTGTCATCAAACTCATCCACCCAAAGCTTCAGTTTTTCCCGAAGCCGAATGAAGGCTGCTTCAAGCAACTTATTTGAGTATGGCCACGCTTTCTTCGTGCTTGCCGCAACGCTTTCACCCTTCAGCACAAGTGATTGAAATATTGGATCGTTGAGTTCGTTCAATCGGAGTTTCGGCAAAACTTCAGTCGTCCGACGGTCTTCCGTGCCCAAGTAATCTCTAAAGACCCCAAGCGCTCGTTTCTCGTCTTTGAGTTCCCTCCATTGACTGACAAGGGCGGCGAACATCATTGAGAGTGCCGCCAACCGTTGCTGACCATCTACAATCTCACGCGTTTTTTCGTCATCGCACTGGCTCAAGACGATCGCGCCCAGAAAATACTCGTTCCGATCGTCCTCTAACGCCGCTGTGATGTCCTCCCACAAGATGTCGATCTCTTCCAACGTCCACGCGAAATCGCGCTGGTTAGCCGGAACGCGATAAAAGAAAGGTTTTCGAAGCACTTCACCTACAGATTGTGTGTCGCTGTCGATCCTCCGCGAGGCAGTTGTTTTCATGATTCCAATTCTCCTTCAAGTCGGTTCAATCCACCCGACAGTACGCCGCCAACCCCTGCAAGCCACCCTCACGCCCGAAGCCACTCTCCTTGTAACCGCCGAAAGGGGTGGTCGGGTCGAAATAACTCACAACTCGTCACCCGGCATCGGTGGCGCATCGGGCGCGCCGTTTAAGAAAGCGATGAAATCTTCGCGCTTGGCCAGGCGGGCGCGTTCGCGTAGATGTTCAATGGTCATCATGGCGCTCAACTTTTCCGCGGCGGCGGCGGAAAGCAATTGATCCACAGTCACGCCTTCCTTGGCCGCACACTGGCGCAGGCCCTCAGCGATGCCGTCAGGCAATTGGATGGTCAGTGTGCTCATGATTTCTTGCTGATCAGGTTCAGGAAGTCGCGGGGCGTCACCGCCGCGATCCCCCACTGCTCGATTCCCCGGAAATGCCGGAGATTGTGCGTGACAATATAGCGGCAGCCCGCCGCCACCGCCAGTTCAAGAATCAGATCGTCGTTCGCGTCCGGCAGGGCGGGCCGCCACCGGTAGAAAATCTCCTGGAGGTGGCTGACCGAAATCAAGAAATCCAAAAAGGCTTCCGCTTGTGCCGGCAGACGTTGAAGGAGGTGTTCCGGCCGCAACAGCACGCTGCGATACTCGGCAAACAACGCGACGGAAATAACGGGTGCAAACCGGGCGTCAGGCAGAAGCAGCAGCAACGCGTGGGAAGCTCCCCGTTTGAGCGGGCTGCCGCCACAAGGACGCTGGTGTCAAGAACCACACGCATTTGATTTCAACAATTCAATCTACCCGACAATTGACTCGTTCTTTCCCACTCACTCGGCCCTTCGGGCCTTTGGCCGCGCCAAGTTCCTTTAACCGCTTCCCAAGCGGTTCAAGTCGCCACCTTATTCAACACGACAGTATGCAGAAAGCCCCTGCAAGCCGCCTTCACGCCCGAAGCCACTCTCCTTGTAACCGCCGAAAGGGCTGGTCGGGTCGAACTTGTTGTAGGTGTTCGCCCAGACGACGCCGGCGCGCAGCTTGTTGACCAGCTTGAAAATCTTGCTGCCCTTGTCCGTCCACACGCCCGCGCTCAAGCCGTAGGGAATGTTGTTCGCGCGCTCGAACGCCTCCTCCGGCGTGCGAAACGTCATCACGCTCAATACCGGTCCGAAGATTTCCTCGTTCGCCACACGATGCGCGTGCGTGACGCCCGTGAGGAAAGACGGCGCAAACCAATATCCTTTGGCCGGCAGCGTGCATTGCGTCTGCGTCAACTCCGCGCCTTCGTCCACGCCGCTTTGCACCAGCTCGCGGATTTTTTCGAGCTGCGGCCGCGAATTGATCGCGCCAATGTCCGTGTTTTTGTCGAGCGGATTGCCCACGCGCAACGTCTGGATGCGGTCGCGCAATTTCTTGATGACCGTGGAATAAATCCCTTCCTGCACGAACAACCGCGAGCCCGCGCAACAAACGTGGCCCTGATTGAAATAGATTCCGTTGATGACGCCTTCGATGGCCTGATCAATCGGCGCGTCCTCGAACACAATGTTCGCCGCCTTGCCGCCGAGTTCGAGTGTGAGCTTCGGAAGCTTCAGAGCGCGGCCTTCAGGCCGCTTCATCGTCGCACTGTCCAGCGGAAGCGGGCTAAAGCCCGCGCTCCTTTGCGCTATCGCCCGTGCAATCGCCTTCCCAACCTCGGTGCTTCCAGTAAATGCAATCTTGTCAATGTCCGGATGATTGACGAGCGCCGCGCCGGTTTCGCCCGCGCCGGTGACGATGTTCACCACGCCCTCGGGCAATTCCGCTTCCTGAAGAATCTGCGCCAGGCGCAGCGCGGTGATGCTGGTGGTCTCGGCGGGCTTGAGCACCACCGTATTTCCGCACGCCAGCGCTGGCGCGATTTTCCACGCGGCCATCAGCAGTGGGAAATTCCACGGAATGATCTGGCCCGCGACGCCGAGTGGCTGCGGTGTCCTGCCCGGAAACGCGTACTTCAACTTGTCCGCCCAGCCCGCGTAATAAAAGAAGTGCGCGGCCACGAGCGGCAAATCCACGTCGCGACTTTCCTTGATGGTCTTGCCGCCGTCCATCGTTTCGAGCACCGCCAGTTCGCGCGACTTTTCCTGGATGATGCGCGCGATGCGGTAGAGATACTTGCCGCGTTCGCGCCCGGGCATGTTGCGCCAGACCTTCTCGTATGCCTTGCGCGCGGCCTTTACGGCCTTGTCCACGTCGGTTGCATCGGCGGCGGCGATGTCCGTCAGCCGTTCCTCGGTTGCCGGGTTGATGGAGGGAAAGTATTTCCCCGAGTGCGGCTTCACAAATCTGCCGGCGATGAACAGCTCGTGCCGCGGTGCGATGACATAGTGCTTCGAGTCCTCGGGCGCGGGTGCGTAATCCCATTTGCCACCAAACGTCAGCCGGCGTTGATTCAGCGGCACAACCTTTGCCGCTGTCTGGAGCAAGATGCCTCGAGCTGTCGCACCGGAAACCGAACGGCGGGTTGCGGTGGCAGGGCGACGGGCAGATTTCGCGGCCGGTTTCATTGGCAGCACGCTAACAAAGCGTGGCGCCAAATCCAAGATGAAGTAGGACAGGCTTCGAGCCTGTCACCGTAGGGCGAGCTTCCCGGCCGGTTGGCCGCGGCTCAATGTTTGGGCCGGAGCAGAATGGCCTTTTTGTCCGTGCCTTCGACTTCGACGCTGTGCGTCTCGATGTCGGGATCGTCCTTTAGCGCCTGATGGACGATGCGCCGATCGAAGGCGCTGAGGGGTTCAAGCTCCACCACGTCGCCCCAGCGGCGGACTTTTTCGGCGGCATCCTTCGCTTTTTTCACCAGGGCTTCACGGGCGGCGGCGCGGTACCCGCCCACATCCACCATGACTTTGGGAGCGTTATGGTCCTGCTGGAAAAGCAGGCGGTTGGTGATGTATTGAAGGTCGGAAAGGGTCTGCCCCTGCCGGCCGATCAAACGGCCCGAATCTTCCGTCTTTACCTCCAGCAAAAGTCCGTCCTCGAGGACGTGTTCCTCGACGGTGGCCGGGAAGCCAAGGAGTTGAAGCACTTTTTCCAGCGTGGCTTTGGGTTGGGCAGGCATGGAGGAGTTGTGAGTTGAAGGTTCAGCTTGCGTCGCAGGTCACGTCCGTTCTCGCGAGAGTGGTTTCTTCTTTTTCGGGCGCGGCGTCAATACCGGAGAAGTCGCAGGAGCGGCGGGCGTCGTCGCTGCCGGCGTCGCCGTCTTGGTCAGCTTGGTTTGCAGGATGCTCAGGAGGTTCTGAACGGTCCAGTAAAGCGTGAGGCCGGAGGAGAAGGTGTAAAGGAAGATGAGAAACAGCAGCGGCATGTACTTCATCATCTTCTGTTGCACGGGGTCCATGCCGGGGGAAGGCGGAGTGAGCCGCGCCTGCCACAACATCGTGGCGCCCATCAGGAGCGGGAGCAGGTTGAACGGAAAACCAATGCCGGGGATGTAGAACAGCGTGTCGGGTTTGGATAGATCCTTGACCCACATCCAACTCGCGCCGCGCAGTTCGATCGCGCTCTGGATCATGTAGAAGAACCCGATGAAGACGGGCATCTGCAGGAGCATGGGCAGGCAGCCCCCCATGGGGTTGACTTTGTGCTCCTTCCAGAATTCCATCATCTTCTTGTTCATCTTGGCCGGGTCGTCCTTGTATTTTTCCTGAAGCGCCTTCATTTGCGGCTGGAGGGCGGCCATGCGCTTCATGGAGCGCGTGCTGGCGGCCGTCAGGGGCCAGAACAGCATCTTGATGATGAACGTAATGACAATGATGACCCAGCCGTAACCCAGGTTGAGCAGATCGTGCAGGCCGTTCATCGAAACGAGCAGCAGCTTCGAGAAAAAGCCGAACCACCCGAAATCCATCACCGCGTCCACGTTGTTTTGAAACCGGTCGGCGATGCGCGCCAGGGTCCGGTATTCCTTCGGCCCGGCGAAAAAGTGAATCTGCCGTTCGAGTTCCTGGCCCGGGGACAACGTGGCCCCCGGGTAGGCCAGGAGGGTGAAATAGCCCTTGGGCAGCGGACCATTCTTCAAGTTCGGCGGCAGCTCGTCGAGGTCCGGGCGCGGCAATTCCACCGGCCGGGAAACGATCTGCAAGGCCGGCTCCACGGGCATGGCCACCAGAGCGAAGAACTGGTTCTGCGCCGCGGCCCAAACCACGTTGCTGCCTCCGGCACGATACTCCGGGCGCGGCACACCGGGAAAACAGCCAAAGAACGACCGGTTCTCGAACCAGGCGGCAAGGATTTTCTCCTTCTTCGCGCCGTTGTACCACATCAGGCCGACGTGCATTCCGTTGTCGTCCGCTCCCATCGGCGCGGCCGTGCCGACCACCCACTCCTGCGGCGACAACGGGAGCGGACTGGCCGAGGTGTTCTCAATCCGCACCGTCGCGTGGATGAGATAATTCGAACTGAGTTGGAACTCTTTGACCAGGTGCAGACCGTTCGACAGCGTTTTCTCGGCGCGCAGACCGCCGGCCGTCGGCGTCAACTCGAAGATGCCATCCCCCTGAATGGTTTCGTCCCCGAGCACGGCCAGCACCGGTGCCGGCGCCTCGGCATTGAGTTTCACCACTCCGTTGGTCAGCGGCTGGCTCTTGCGCCGTCGCGAGATGGTCTCGGGGTAGTGGATCAACTCCACCGACTTCAACCCGCCACCGTGGGAGGTGAAGGTGTAGCGTGCGTTTTCGTTGGTGATCGTCAGCGTCTGCTCGACGGTGTTGGTGGCGAACACCGGGCGCGGCGCGGTGGCCGGCGAAACGCCCGGCGGCGCAGCGGCGGCGGTGGCGACCGCTTGGGTGGCGGTGCTGGTCGCGGTGGTGGGCACGGCGTTTGTCGCGCCGGGCTCCAAGGCTCGTGGCGGATACAGCTTGGGCACGAGCACCATGGACCAAAGCGCCATCAGCGCGATGCAAGCCACAACAACGATGACAGATTTGCGATCCATGAAGTGAATCAATGCCTCGGGTGCGCCAGCACGCCGGGGACTGGAGATTGCGAACTTGGAAGCGTTGCACCGGCCTGCGGCACAGGATCATGCCCTCCGTCACGCCAAGGGTGGCAACGGCCGATGCGCTTCACCGCCAGCCAGCTCCCCGCCAGCGCGCCGTGGATGCGAATGGCCTCCAGGGCGTAGGCCGAACAGCTTGGCGTGAACCGGCAGCCGGCGTACGGGCCGAACAAGAAATTCTTGGCCGGCGACAACGTCCAGCGATAGACGCGCACCGCAAAAGTCAAAATGTGCTGGGCCGGATTCACTGGTTTTGGATCTACGCGTCCGCCGCCCGCTGTAAGGGTTCAACTTTCAGCAAACCTGCCCGCCGCAACGTCGTCAGGAGATCCTGTTCCACCTGTGCGTATTGGCAGCGGGCAATCGAAGGCCGGGCCACCAAGACCAGGTCCACGGGTTGAGTCAGTTCATGCCGATGCAGCCGGAACGTCTCGCGCAAGAGCCGCTTCGCCCGGCTGCGCACCACGGCGCCGCCCACCTTCCGGCTTACGACGACGCCGACGCGCGAGGCCGCGTCACCCGGCAGTCGCATCCAGTTGGCGATCAGACAGCCCAGGACGGCGCGCTGGCCCGATTGACGGACGCGCGCAAAATCCCGGCCCTGCTTGAGGCGCAAGTTGCGCCCCAGACGGCGGCGTGCTGGCAGGGTGTCCGACACGGGGCATCCCCCTCAAACCGGGGTGAGTCGCTTGCGTCCCACGCGGCGCCGATTTCGCAGAGTGGCCCGTCCGCTCTTGGTGCTTTTGCGGGCCAGAAACCCGTGCTGCCGCTTGCGGCGGATTTTCGATGGCTGATACTGGCGTTTCATAATTCAATCGCTCGATCGCAGGCCGGCCTTCCTGTCCCAAGTGACGCGACCCGGGGAATTGTTCCATTGACCGGAGCGCGGGAGAATAACAACGAACGCTCATGTGTCAAGCGAGGCCAATGCGCCCGATTCGCTGTGTTGCGGTCGCGGCCGCCTGAAACCGTCCCCTGTGGAGCGGGAGTGCGGATAACCCCCCGCCCGCCAACTTGCGGTTAATCTCCTTCCCGACCCGGCCCGCTTGAGATTAAGCTCCCAACAAGAATTGTGAGCCTGACTCAGCGCATGGCCAGAAACATCGTTTATTTCGACCTCGAAACGCAGCAGTCCGCCGAGGAAGTCGGCGGCTGGGACAAGATCAGCCGCATGGGCATGAGCGTGGGCGTCACCTACAGCACGGCCCGCGGCGATTACCGCATCTACGGCGAGAAACAAGTTAACGACCTGCTCTCGGACCTCCAACGCGCCGACCTGGTGGTGGGCTTCAACGTTCTACGCTTCGACTACGAAGTCCTGCACGGCTACACCGCGTTCGACCTGCATCAATTGCCAACGCTCGACATGATGGTGGACCTGGCAAACAAACTCCAACACCGGCTCTCCCTCGACTCCATCGCCACCGCCACGTTCGGCGTCGAAAAAACCGCCGAAGGCATGCAGGCCATCCGCTGGTTCAAAGAGGGGAAGCTGCTGGAGATCGCCGAGTACTGCTGCTACGACGTGAAGCTCACGAAGCTGGTCCATGAATACGGCGCGCGCCACCGCCAGTTGCACTACCACAATCGCTTTGGGAAGAAACTGACCGTGCCGGTGAGTTGGTCAGTCTGAAATTTGAATTCCGGTTTCGAATGGTGGTGCCCGCGACAGGACTTGCACCTGTTACAGTAGTTTCAGAAAAAGGCGGGCTATCCCCTTGATATGGCTGATTGCATTGGCTGTGTACGAATTCTGAGCGGAACCGAAGAACACCCAAGAGAGCGCACAGATTCCACAGAAATTGTACTGTAGAGGACTGAAACCTGGCAGTCTGCAACGACGGGATTGTGCCCTGTTCCCGCGCCCTTGCGGGCAACCCCAACATGATCCGTGAAGTGGCCGTCGTGGCTGAGGACAAGATGTCAGTTCTTTAGCTGTATGCAGCGGGCCGCAGCATGAAGTTATGTCTCCAGTTCCGCACCGACGCCGAGGCGAAAGGCCTGGTTCAACCTCGTGCCGCAAAAACCGGCAAACGTCATCGAGTTGAGCAGTAGCCAAGCAGAAGCAGGTCCGGCCACCGCGGCCAGTGCTGGCCTTCAGGCCAACTAGCCTTCGAGTTGGAATTGTAAGCAAAAGTAAGCATTTCCAAGGAGCGATGTGATGAAAATCCCAGCGCTGCGCTTTACCGACTCCCACACGCCAAGTTTTTGGTTCTTGTAGTTACGTCAGCCGCCTGTGCGCTGGAAACCTCACGGCTGGCGAGTCTGAATGAGCGTGAACACTGAATACCGTTTTGCCGTCGCGTGGCGTCGTCCGACCCAAGGGCAGTTTCCATCCATTCACGCCCCTTCAGACCACGCGGCGGCATTTCTTTTCCCGTGTGGGCCTTGACCCAGATCAACCAACGCCAGCCGCTGGGCGCATCTCATTTTCTTGCAGGGGTCGCCGAGGCGATGCCGTAGCGCAGACTTCCAGTCTGCCGGGTCGCGGATTTCCAATCCGCAAACGCGGCGAATTCCTGGCCTGCCACGCCGTGCCTGGGCCCGCCGACTGGAAGTCGGCGATACCG
>WYBW01000141.1 GCA_011525685.1 Verrucomicrobiia bacterium | reverse complement strand
GCTCGCGGTGGTCGCCGCGTCCCTCGGGACGCGGCGCGGATTGAAACTACACTTAAACCACGGATCACCCCAAACCGATGCCAGTCGCCGCGTCCCTCGGGACGCGGCGCGGATTGAAACCGCCGCGTCGGCAGATCGGCAATTCACCCGCCGGCGTCGCCGCGTCCCTCGGGACGCGGCGCGGATTGAAACACGCGCGGTACTTGCGATTGATGAGAGACCCGCGCGAGTCGCCGCGTCCCTCGGGACGCGGCGCGGATTGAAACAAACGCATGGAGGCAGTCGTCAACCCATTCACCGTCGCCGCGTCCCTCGGGACGCGGCGCGGATTGAAACTGAGCGGTCGCGCCAGAGCCGACCGAGTATCAGGTCGCCGCGTCCCTCGGGACGCGGCGCGGATTGAAACATGCGCGCACGTCAAGAAATCTTTGTCCCGAAGATTAGTCGCCGCGTCCCTCGGGACGCGGCGCGGATTGAAACGACGTGCAGGCCGCACTCATGCGGCTTTTTGACAAGTCGCCGCGTCCCTCGGGACGCGGCGCGGATTGAAACCGAGTATCAGTATGGATTTGATTTTAGTGTTCAGTCGCCGCGTCCCTCGGGACGCGGCGCGGATTGAAACACACCCGCGCGGGTGCGCCCACGAGCATTTCCAACGTCGCCGCGTCCCTCGGGACGCGGCGCGGATTGAAACTTACCAGTTCCAGGGGCGCCGACGAGCAGCACTTTGTCGCCGCGTCCCTCGGGACGCGGCGCGGATTGAAACACACCCGCGCGGGTGCGCCCACGAGCATTTCCAGTCGCCGCGTCCCTCGGGACGCGGCGCGGATTGAAACTTCAAGAGTCCAAAAATGGTGGTTTCAAGAATCCTGTCGCCGCGTCCCTCGGGACGCGGCGCGGATTGAAACCTCCTGGCCGGCCTAGTGGCACGCGGCAGGCTAGTCGCCGCGTCCCTCGGGACGCGGCGCGGATTGAAACTGGTTGGATGCTCGGTCTGTAACCTTTCGGCGGGGTCGCCGCGTCCCTCGGGACGCGGCGCGGATTGAAACAAGTCCGCCCACGGCTGGTCACCTCAGAAATAGAAGTCGCCGCGTCCCTCGGGACGCGGCGCGGATTGAAACGCAGTCAGCCGGCGAGAGTGCCAAGAGTGGGGCGAGGTCGCCGCGTCCCTCGGGACGCGGCGCGGATTGAAACCTTGTCCCTGAGCGTCCTCTGCCGGAGTGGTAAAATGTCGCCGCGTCCCTCGGGACGCGGCGCGGATTGAAACTCCGTGTCGCGGTCGAGTCGCGCTTCCCGCAACGGTCGCCGCGTCCCTCGGGACGCGGCGCGGATTGAAACAGCCGCCGGTGTTCCCCGTAGGCTTCGGCATGGAGTCGCCGCGTCCCTCGGGACGCGGCGCGGATTGAAACATCGCCGCCGCAACAACGCCGACGTGCTGGAATGGGTCGCCGCGTCCCTCGGGACGCGGCGCGGATTGAAATGGCACCATTCGGACAGACTGCGGGGACGAGTCAGATGAGTCTGGCAATCGCGCGAAACACCTCGACCGTACATTCCAGCCACCAGCCCAGGGCGGTGCGGAGGTCCACTTTCGCGGCCAGAAGCGGGATGCCGATCAGGAGAACACTGACGTTGCCGAGGAAAATGATCACGGCCGAGAAGAGATATCCCTGGTCGGTGATGTCCGTCTGCCGGGTCTTGAGGACGTGCCCCGTGAGCGTGACGTGAAAGGCGTAAGCCGCGCCCACCAGCAGGTGAAACCAGACCAGATAGTGCTTCCAGTCCCAAATCAGATGGCCAACTGAGAAGGCCGCGACCAGGAGGACCGCGTACAGCGGGAAGAAGTAGGGGGCCAGAGCAATCAGGAAGTTGGTTTTGCTGACGATCACGTGCCCGCCACGCGAGGTGGCGCGGAATTCCCTGACCCGCCCTCCCAGTAGCCAGACCCACAAGGCATGGGTCAATTCATGCCCAACCACATAAATCCACAAGGGACGTGGCAAGACCAGGTAAACGACCATCCAGCAGGCGGCCCCAGCCAGGAAGGGAACCCAGGTCGTGTCGGCGCCGCCGCTGGCCTCGATCACCATCCACAACGCCGAGGCGGCACCGAGGCAAACTGGTAGCAACAACAGACCCAGGATGAATTTGGCCCATTTTGGCACGGGCGAATTGTTGAAGGAAAGTCAATCGGGCCGCGAGCGATTTCAGCGCTGCGAGGTGATGGTTTACGGCCAGTCACACACTCGAAGGCACCGTCGGGTGGCGGGGTTTTAGGCGGGCGCAGCTTGTTGGAACCACCGTAGCGCAAACTTCCAGTCTGCTGGGTCGCGGGTTTCCAACCCGCAGACCGCGCTACTTCGCACAGCCAGCCGATTGGAAATCGGCGATCCAGCAGGTTGGGAAACCGGCGCTACCGTGAGCCGATGCCTGCTCAATGGTGGTGCCGTCAAAATGCGCCCGGCGTGGCGCGAGGTTCGTTTTTTGTGTGACAGCGACGGGCGACTTTGTTAAATGACAGCCATAACCATCACCGGAGCACCCATGCGAATACGCCCTTGGTTCCGTTCCGCTTTCACGCTGATCGAACTGCTGGTGGTCATTGCGATCATCGCGATTCTGGCGGCCATGTTGTTGCCGGCTTTGGCCCAGGCCAAGGAGAAGGCCAGCCGCATGTCTTGCTTGAACAATCTACGTCAGATGGGTGTTTACATGCAGCTTTACACGGATGAAAATCGGGACATCTTCCCCGCTCACCGCAACCAAAACGAAGGCGACAATGCCGCCACCGCCCTGACCAACTGGTGGGGCAACGCGATCATTGGCTACGCGCGCAACCAGACGAACCTCTTCTATTGTCCGTCCATCCGGGGCCGCCGGCTGGACAATGGGCTGACCTGGAACTGGGCGTTCGACTGCCACAAGGTCGGCTATGGGATCAATAGTTGGTTTCTGAGCTACTGGCCCTACCGCAATGGCAGTCTCCGGGTCGGCGGCATCCTGTTCACGACCGATGCCTGGTTCAAACGCACGGCGGTGGTTGCGCCCGCCGACAATTTCGTCATGGCGGATTCGATGCCCAAACTGGACGGTTACTGGAGCAGCAGTTGTTACTGGCCCTGGGCGTCCATGGACCCGGCGAACAGCCAGTTTGGCGGATTTGAAGGAGTGGACCGCAACCGGCACCGCCGGACCGGGAATGTGGCGTTCAACGACGGTCACGCGGAGTCCCGGAAGGATGCCCAGATCAACCCCGTCCGCGATCCCGCCTTTGGCGACGCGCGCGGGCTGATCAACTCGAAGTACTGGGACCCGCTCAAGCGCGGCGGCGACCGGTGAACCGGCGCGGCTGGTGTCGGGTGGAGGGTCAACGAGCGCTCGCACCCAGCGACGCGCGTTGCTGGACCACCGCGCCATCGGTGACTTCCACCACGCTTCTCACGCGCACCTGTGGACTGCTGGGCGTGGCCCGGGTTCGGACCTCGACGCGGTACGTTCCCAGCGGCAGTTCGCGTTTGAACTCCGCTTCCTGGCCAAACAACAGCACCGAACCGTCGGTGCGCTCCACCCGCCACTCGTACGCGGCCAGTTTGGGCGTCGCCCCTTCGGCGGATCTCAACCGGAAACGCACCTCGATCAAGTCGTCAATCGTCACCGAACCGAGGGTCGTCGTGTCGAGTGTAAGATTCTCCGCGGTGGCCACGGTGCCAGCAGGCGCTGCCGGTTCGGCCACAGGCGGCGAACCGCTCCGGCTTGCGGTCGCAGGCGCGTCAATCTCCACGACGCTGGGCACCTGCTGGGTCACCCGGTTGGTTTTCATCACCAATACGGTTTCGAAATTGGTGAACGTCAACGTCTGCACGTTGGTTTCATAGCGCGTGACAAAATTCGTGCGGGTCAGTTCAACGGGCACCACCCGCGTCTCAGTGCGATCCGTCCAGTTGGTGCGGTACACGTTTACCACATTGGACCGCACAGCCTCGATGAGGTTTGTGCGATAGACGTTGATGAAGATGTTCGTGGGAATCCGCACCTCGATGACGTTGGTAATCACGCGGGGCACCCAACTGGTCTGCGTTTCGTTGACGGTCTGAACGCGGATGGGCTCTTGAGCGCGCAGTTGCTGGCTGGCGGGCAGCAGCGCCACGATGGCGGCGATCAAAAGCGTGCGGGTAACTCGATTCTTGGTGTTCATGTGCTTGAGGTTATGGGCAGACGAGAGCAGGCCGCTCGCTCGGGTCGCCCGGTCTTTGCTCCATGTTTGTTGCTTGGTCATTCCGAGATCGGCAGGCGGACGGGAGTTGTTTGTCCCACGGTTGCAGCTTGACCGCCGCTGCCGGCCATTTGCCAAGCAACTTCACGGCCAGCAAGCCTGCCGGGTGGTCATCTCGCCTGACTTTTCCCGCCCCATCCGAGGGCATTCGTGGCGAGTGACAGATTTTTGGGCACAGCCAGCCCCAAATGGCGACTCAGCGAAGCGTCCACCGACTCGGAAACAGACTGCGGCCAGCACATCAATGGCGTAAGGGGACAAGGTCAGGAAACTCAGGCAGGACTCTGCAAATCCGCGAGATTTGCAGCCTAGCCATCTCGCCATCCGTGAGGGAAAGCTTTTTGTACACGCCGTCACAAGTGCCCTCCGCTACAAACTACTGGGATCACTCTGCTTCTGTCATTGCGGGCCGGACCGATTACTGGCAAGAAACACAGCCATGAAGAAGTCACTGAATGAAACGGGTCGGAGCATCAAGGCATTATTGGCAACTCGGTGGGGTCAGGTTGCCAATCCGCCTGCCCTGCCAACTCGGTTTGTTGCGCGACTCCTGCCGGTGATGTTGCTGATGAGTTTCCTGGTTAGCGGCTGCGCCCGATCCTACGTCATCACCCTGAACAACGGGGCGCGGATTGCGACCAAAGGCAAACCCAAGCTGGAAGGCGGGGCATACGTCTTCAAAGACGTCAAGGGTCAGCCTGGCCACGTCTCGGCCGGAAGGGTGCGCGAAATCGCTCCGGCCTCTATGAGCCGGACCGACGAATCGCCCTTCCTCCGTTAGCCCGGGCCGACAGGAATTTCTCGACGTATTTGCCCAGCAGGTCCGCCTCGAGGTTCACGGCGTCGCCGACCTGGCGTTCGCGGAGGGCGGTGATCTCGAAGGTGTGCGGAATGATCCAGATGCGGAAGCTCCGTTTCTCCACGCCCGCCACGGTCAGGCTGATGCCGTCCACGGCCATTGAGCCCTTGAACACGACGTAACGCATCACCTCGTCCGGGGCGGCAATGTCCAGCAAGTGATCGCGTCCGACGCGCTCCCAGCGGATGATTTTGCCGACGCCATCAATGTGACCGGTGACGAAATGGCCGCCCAGTTCGGCGCTGGCGCGCAAGGGGCGCTCGAGATTGACGAGCGATCCGCGGCGGGCGAACTGCAAATTGGTCCGCCGCCAGGTTTCCGCCAACAGATCGAAGCGCACGAGTTTTTCCCGGCCTCGCGTGGAAATCCGGGTGGCCGTGAGACAGCATCCGTTGACCGCCAGGCTGCCGCCCAGCCTCAAGCCACGCCCGGTCGCCCGGACACGAACGGTTAGTTGAATGGCGCTCGGAGTCGGATGGATGGACTCGACGCGACCGGCTTCTTCGACAATACCCGTGAACATAAAAATTGTCCCGCCTTGCGGCTTGGACTGGTTTCAAGATGCCGGGCCTTGGCAACAATGGCAATCGCGGCCTCATCAGGACGTCTGGACCAGAGAACACAGTCACTGAATCGGCAATTGATTTGAGCGAATGGGGCGTTGACACGTCCCGGGCAAATGACTAGGCTGGCGGCGTCGTTTAACCAATCGGATATTGCCATGTTGATGCGCATCAGCTTAATCGTCGCGATCCTCGCCGCAGTGGCCATCGGGGTTCTGAACTTTGTCCTCGTAAAGCAGAAGGTTGACACACTGGTCACAGACCGGAACTTCCAGCGGGATGGTCGTATTGCCGCCGAAGGCGAGCGGGACCAACTCAAGGTGGACCTGGCCAAAACCGAAAAGGACCTGAAGGCCACGCAGGAGACCCTGGCCGCCACCTCCGCGCAACGCGACGCCGCCGTGGCCGAGGCCGAGGCGCAGATCAAACGAGCCACCGAACTCCAAACCCGGCTCACGGACACCACCCGCGAGCGGGACGACGCACAGGCTTATTTACAGCGTTACAAGGTTATCGGCTACGAGCCGGAGCAGGTCGCCACGCTCGCCAAGCGCATCACCGATCTCCAGACGGCCATGGAAGTGACGACCGTCGAGAAGCGCATTCTGCAACGCAATCTGGAGAAGACCACCACGGAGTTGCGGCGCTTGTTGGGCGACGACGCCCCGGTGCCCCTGCCGGCCACCGCCAGCGGCAAAGTCATCGTCGTGGATCCGAAGTGGGAATTTGTGGTGCTCAACTTCGGCGAGGAGCAGGGAGCGAAGAAGGATGGTGAACTGCTGGTCAGCCGGAACGGCCGGCTGGTGGCCAAGCTGGTCCTCCGCGGCATCGAGAAAGACCGCAGCATCGCGAATGTCATGGCGGGTTGGAAGATTGGCGAGGTGGCCGAGGGCGACGTGGTCATCCCCGCCCACCCCGAGTCGTGAATTTCCTGAGAACCAAGTTCAACCGTCTATTCCTGCTGCTCCTGGCTTGTGTCGGCTTGGCGGCAGGCGGGTGCGCCAGCACCGAGCCAGACAACATGTCAGCCCGTCCTTGGGCGGCCCCGAAGTCCTGGGAGACCGGCCTGCCGGGAGGCATGATGGAAGGCCGTTGAAGCCAGGCTTCTGCCAGGCCTTCACTTCGCGATTTCCACGCAGCGCGTTTCCCGGATGACTGTGATGCGGATTTGTCCGGGGTATTGAAGTTCCCCTTCGATCTTAGCGGCGATGCTGCGCGCCAGGGCAAAGGCCTTTTCATCGCTGATGGCTTCCGGTTGAACAAAGACGCGGAGTTCGCGACCGGCCTGCACGGCAAAGCATTTCTCCACGCCCGCAAAGGAAAGACCAATCTTTTCCAAGTTTTCGACCCGCTTCAGGTAGGTGGTCAAACTTTCGGAACGCGCGCCGGGTCGTGAGGCGCTGATCGCGTCGGCCGCGCTGACCAAAATGCCCAGCGGACCCTCAGGGGGCACGTCGTTGTGATGCGAGGCGACACCGTTGACGACTTCCGCCGACTCTCCGCAATCCTTGATCAAGTTGGCGCCTACCAATGCGTGAGGCCCCTCGATCTCGTGATTGACCGCCTTGCCGATGTCGTGCAACAACCCGGCGCGCTTGGCCGTGCTCACGTCCATTCCGAGTTCGGCCGCCATCAAACCCATCAGATGCGCCACTTCCACCGAGTGATCGAGCAGGTTTTGCGAGTAGCTGCGGCGGAAGTGAAGTTTGCCCAAAAGTTTGACGATCTCCGGATGCATGGGCGGAAGCCCCGCCTTCGCCACCGCCTCCTCGCCTTGACGGATGATCACCTCATCCATCTCTTCGGTGACTTTGGCCACCACTTCATCAATGCGCGTCGGATGAATCCGGCCGTCCTGGATCAGTCGCTGCATGGATTCGCGGGCAATTTCCCGCCGCACGGGATCGAACGCGGACAGAATCACCGCGCCCGGCACGTCATCAATCAGCACCGTCACGCCGGTGGCGTTTTCAAAGGCCCGGATGTTGCGACCTTCCCGGCCGATGATGCGGCCTTTGATATCATCGCCTTCGAGCGCGACCGTGGCGGTGGTGTTGTCAAAAGTCTGATCCCCGGCGTACCGCTGGATGGCCACGGCGATGATCTTGCGTGCTTTTTCCTCCGCGCGCGCTTTGGCTTCGTCGTGAATCTGTCGCGCGAGGTTGCTGGCGTCTTTCAGGGACTCCTGTTCGATTTCCTTCAAGAACATCTGGCGGGCCTCGGACGTGGAAAGACCCGCGAGGGCCTGGAGCTTCTCGCGGTGTTGCCGGGTCAGTTCAATCAACTCCTGCTGGGCGTTTTCCAAGGCCGTGGCCTTGCGGTCGAGCGCGTCCTTTTGCTGCCGGAGGTCCTGCTCGGATTCGAGGATGCGGGCGAGTTGGGAATTGAGCAGCGCCTCGCGCTCGCTCAGTCGCCGTTCCTGGGCCGTTTGTTCGGTCCGGCGCTCTGTCAACGACGCTTCTGTCTCCTGGCGAAGCTTGGCGGCCGCCTCACTGGCCGCGGCGCGCGCAGCCGTGGTGATGGACTCGGCATCACGGCGGGCCTGTTCGACGAGAGCCCCGCCCGCGCGCGCCTCGGCATTGCGCGCGCGCCGCTGCTTCCGGGAAAGCAGCAGGTAACAAACTCCCGCTCCCGCGGCCACGCCAATGGCCGCGCTCACGATGTACCAGACCAGACTCATTCCAGAACCGCACGCCGTTCAGGTCTCCATCCAGCGCGTCGGCGTCAAAATGCAGTTTACAGTGACATCCAGCGGCCCGACCGGGACGGCGTCCACGATTTGCTCATCGAACGCCACCCCGCACTTTGTGCCGCTTGCGGCGGTCAGCAACCGGTCATAAAACCCTTTTCCCCGCCCGAGCCGCCGGCCGCGCGCGTCAAAAGCTACCCCAGGCACCAGCACCAAGTCCAGACGGTTCAAAGGGATTTGCGGACAGGAAACACCCGGTTCCCTTATCCCGAATTGACCGGACACCAAGTCGGCTCCCAAGTCCTTCACCGCCGCCGCCTCGTACTTTTGCCCCGTATTCGAGTAGCGAGGCAGAGCCAGGGCCTTGCCCGCCGACAGCACCGCGTCCAGCAACGGGCCGATGTCCGGCTCGTCCGGCAAGGGGAAGAAAAGCAAAATGGTTTGGGCCTCCCGCCAGACTCTCTGTTGCGGCAAGCCGGCACACAAACGTGCCGACGCCGCCGCCCGGTCCGCAAATGTCAGTGCCTCGAGGCGCTCGCGCACATGCTGGCGCAGCCGGACTTTTGCGTCATTCAACTGGGTGTTCATCTGGCCACTTCGGACAGGCACATGACCGAAGCCTGGCTGCACCGCATCGAATGTCCGGTCGGGCACAATGGACAAGTCATTTGTTCCGCGTTTCAAAGGTCGCCACCAGCGGCCGATGGTCGGAAGCGATGCCCCAGTTCGGGAGGTTCAGCACATAGGTTTCGTTCGTCACCCACTCCCGCGCCATGCCGGGACTGACGAGGATGTAATCAATCCGGCTGTAGGTGTCTTCCACCCCGTAATGGTGCGTCCAAGCCACGTTCCGCGGGTGGTATCGCGGATTGTGCGGGTGCGGTTGGTCATCGCCGTTGCGCTCGGCCGGCCGGGTGTCAATGAGCGCGGTCCTGCCGCGACCGAGGATGGCCCTCACGGACTTGGCGTTGTAGGTATCGTTAAGGTCGCCGAGCACAATGAGATTGGCGTTGGGATTGGCCGCCAGGCGGGCATCAACTTTTTCGCGAAGAATCTTGGCCTCCTCGAAACGCATCTCCTCCTCGTCTGCGTCGGGAATTGGCCGCTTGGACTTCAAGTGCGCGGAGAGCAGGGTAAATTCGTATCCCTCATTCACACGGATGTCCACGTCCGCAAACCCGCGGCTCACCCGCAGGCGCTTGCCTCCGAGAAGATACTGATCGTTGGTGTGCGGCCGCCGCGCCACAATCGGGAACTTGCTCAAGAGCGCAACATGGATGTTGGTGTCAAAGCCGGCAACGTGTTCCCAGTGGGGGAACTCAAGTCCCTCCGATTTGAGCGCCGCGCGCAGCTCCTGCAAGGCGCTGCGGCTGCCCATTTCCTGGAGGGCGATGACGTCGGGCTTGAGCGCGCGGATGCTTTCGCGCACTTTCGCCCGGGCGGCATCCGATTTGGCCTGGCGCGTGCCGGCGGGTTGGTCGAGATAGTTCTCGAGGTTGTAGGCCGCAACCCGGAACGTCTCCGCCGCGGAAAGGTTGGTGACCAGCAGGACAGCGGTGAATCCGGCGAGGATTCGGCACGAGAACAGGCGACAATTCATGCGAGGGAAATAATCCGCGTCGGCCAGCATGTCAAAGCCAGACACCCGTGAGTCGCTCGACTGCGTAGATTGGACATCGTGACGATGACAGCCCTTTCCGCCGGGGCTCGGGGCTTGACGCTGTCCGAGCGAAAACTCTTTTTGCAAAAGCGCTCATGGTTGCTAACCTCCCGTCATGGCCCGGATACCCCACCATCACGACACCGAGGTGCTGCCCGAAAAGCGGGAAGCAAGCCACAAGTCCAAGTTGCACGACAAACAGAGCGAACGCGACCATCGCGAGTTGCGCATAGACAAGGTCGGCGTACGCGGGATGCGGTTCCCGATCCAGCTGCGCGACAAGGCCCACAGCGTGCAGAACACCGTGGCGACCATCGGGATGTTTGTGGATTTGCCCAAGGAATTCAAAGGCACCCACATGAGCCGGTTTGTCGAGGTGCTGAACGCCCACGGGAGCGTCGTTCACGTCGAGAACATTCCGGACATTCTCTTCGCGATGCAGGAGAAATTTCAAGCGGCCACCTCCCACTTGGAAATGGAGTTTCCGTATTTTCTGGTGAAGACGGCTCCGGTTTCAGGAAAGGAAAGTGTGATGGACTACACGGCGCGCTTCGACGCGGCGGCGTGCAAGCGGGAGATTGATTTCGTGCTGACGGTGAAGGCGAATGTAACGACGCTCTGCCCCTGCTCGAAAGCCATCAGCGCCCGCGGCGCGCATAATCAGCGCGGGGAGGTGATCGTGCAAGTCCGCTTCCGCAAGCCGATTTGGATCGAGGACTTGATTGGCTTGATCGAAAGCTCGGCCAGTTCGGAACTTTACGCGCTGCTCAAGCGCGAGGATGAAAAGGCCGTCACCGAACGAGCATACGACAATCCGGTATTCGTCGAGGATCTGGTGCGCAATGTCGCGTTGAAACTCAACGCGCATCCCGAAGTGACCTGGTACAAGATCGAGGCGGAGAACTACGAAAGCATCCACAACCACAACGCCTACGCCTGCATCGAAAAGGGCTGACGCGTCCGGGCGGAGTCCCCTCGGATCATTCCCCTTCCCGAGCGCCGTAACTCAAAAGGGGGTGTTACCCAAGGTGAGACCGGAACAGGCTCCGGTTGACTCAAAAGTGGTGTTACCCAATGCCCCTTGAAATTGGAACCGAAGGAAGCCGGGGCACGGTGGCCGTCCGGCCTCCCTCGTTCCCGTTTTCTTGGGGGGCGTTTATC
>WYBW01000140.1 GCA_011525685.1 Verrucomicrobiia bacterium | reverse complement strand
GCCAGCAGACTGCGCTTTTGTTGCTTCATGCGTTTGGTGGGTTTGGTTTGTTATTTCCACCGCCGAGCCTGTCTGCTCGGCGGCCAAACCACCAACCGCATTTTCAACTACGCCCGGGACATTCCCCCCATTTCAAGTTGGACACCGGCGGCGACCTGTGCTCTGTTCAATACAGATGAACTTGATAAGCAAATTATTGAGTCGTCGTCACCCAACGGAGAGTGCCTCCAAACCCACGAACACCTGGACCGGCCAGTCCGGGAAGGGGTATCGCTACGAGGTCTATGCTCTGGATACCGAATTCCGGCCCTTGCCGGGCAATTACATTTACGCCCGGCAGTCGGAAGAGGGAACCTGGGAGCCGATCTACGTGGGGCAAACCCGGGATATGCATCAGCGCCTCGAAGGGCAGGAGAAGCTGGCTTCCGCCCTCGAGCACGGCGCCACGCACATCCACATGCACTACGATACCGTGGGCCAGGCCGCCCGTTGCACCGAGGAGCGGGACTTGATCGTCCGCTGGCATCCTCCCTGCAACGACGCGGTGGTCGGTTGAGGCGGCAAAACTCCGAAGTGCGAAATTTCAAACTGTTCTTTCCCGAACAGGAGGGCAGGGTATCTATCCGCATCGCGCCAGACCCGGCTCTTGAGGTGGTTAAATCGAGCAGCCTTCCCGTCCGTAATATTTCGCAGTTATCCGGGCCGTAAAGGCCTTGCGATGGGCGTGGTTCATGCTACTTATTCCGCATGAGTCGTTTCTTTACTCGCAACCTCGAGTTTCGCGGACGGCTGGTGCGCGGCGTTCTGGGGGCACTTTCACTGATCACGGGCATCATTCTGGCCGACTTTTATCTCTGGGTTTGTCTCGGTCTGGTCGCCTTGGGTTTGTTTGCCATCTTTGAGGCGGTGCGTGGCTGGTGTCTCATGCGCGCTTGCGGGCTCCGCACAAAGGTTTGATTGTTTCTGCTCCTCCTTGTGCCGACCCGGCCGGTGTGCCAACCACGTTGCGTCAGCCGCCCACTATCGCTAGGCTTCGTGAGGTGAAAAAATCCAGCCGCCCTCAAATACCCCGTAAGACCATCTATCGCCTTTCCGTGTATTTGCGCTGTCTGGCGCGACTTAAGGAGAAAAAAATCCAGACCGTTTCCAGCGAGGCGCTGGCGAAGGTGGCTGGCGTGAAGTCCACCCAACTGCGCAAGGACCTCGCCTACTTCGGCCAGTTCGGCACGCGCGGACTGGGCTATGACGTCGTGGACTTGGCCCAAAGAATTTCAGACGAATTGGGCACCACCAGCCTGCAGCCGGTCATCTTGGTGGGCGTCGGCAACTTGGGACTGGCATTGCTCTCGTACCGCGGCTTCGACCAGGAGGGCTTCGAGATCGTGGCGGGCTTCGACATCGAACCGCAACGCCGGCGCGACAAGCGCGTGCCCCAGCCCATTCTCGGCATGCAGGAACTGCCCGCTTTCGTTCGTGAGCATCAAGTCCGGATGGCGATTCTGACCGTGCCCGCGGCCGTGGCGCAGGAGGTGGCCAACGGCCTGGTTCAAAACGGCATTACGGGCATCCTCAACTTCTCGCCCATTGTGCTGTCCGTGCCGGAGGAGGTGATGGTCAACAACGTGAATCTGGCCATCGAACTGGAAAACCTGAGCTACTTCATTCAGGACTGAGTCGCGGCTGGATCTGGATCTGGAGCGGGGCCGGTGGACTAGCCGTCAGCTTCAGGTCGTCGGGCGGGGCGAGGCTCTTTTTTTTTCGGCGGGGCGAGCGGACCGGTTTGGGTTTAGGCTCCTCTCCCGTTGGTACGCCGGGAGTCTCGTCCGGCAGGTAAAGGTAACGTCCGCAGTTGTCGCAGAGTTGAAGGTCCTGTCCGTGGCGGAGCGTCATGATGACCGCCAGCGGCAGGCGCATGTGACAGCCGCTGCAAACCTGATTGTTGACCACTGCCAATCCCTTCTTGCCGCGCACACGCAGCCGATCGTAATGGCCGAGGACCGGCGGAGGAATCTTGCCGCGCAACTCGGCGACCTGCGCCGCCGTGTCGTCGGTCTCTTGCCCGCCGAATTCGAGGTTCTGCAATGCCAACAGGTTGCGAATCAGTTCGTCCATATCCCAATCTTCCCGATGTTCAGCCTGCCAAAAGTGTCAGCGCCTGTCCAGACTTCTGTCCAAACCACCAAACAACCGCAACAGACCGTCCAAAATCGTCAGCGGATGCGGCGGGCAACCGGGAATGAAAAGATTCACCGGCACGATCTCACCGGCACCGTTGCGGACCTGGGGATTACCCACGAACGGTCCACCGGCAATCGCGCAGGCGCCCACGGCGATGACCAGTTTGGGCTCGGGCACGGCGGCGTAGGTCTTGCGCAAGGCCAGCTCCATGTTCCGACTCACCGGACCAGTGATCAAGAGCCCATCCGCATGGCGGGGCGAGGCGACAAACTGAATTCCGAATCGCCCCAGGTCCCAGCCGATGGTGCCAAGAACATTGGTGTCAGCTTCGCAGGCATTGCAACCACCAGCGCTGACCTGCCGCAGTCGCAGCGAGCGGCCGAACAGCTTCCGCAACTTTTCATCGAGGGCCGCCGCCAGGCGAACTTGTTCTTCACCTGGCCCGCCGATCACGAGATCGTCACGCCGACGCGCGGCCATGCGATGATCGCCTGTCTGGGCAATGGCTTTCGTCGGACAAACTGCAACACATTCCGAACAAAAGATGCACCGCCCAAGGTCAAGCGCGACGGGATGACCTGGCGGTTGAGCAATCGCCTCGGTCGGACAAACCCGCACACACTCGCCGCATCCCTCCGCGCATTTCGTTGCGTCCAGCCGCAGCGAACCGCCATGGCGATCCGGCAGCGCCGGCGCCGGGCCGTCCGGATAAGCCATCGTCTGGCAGCCGTGCCGCAAGCGATGCAGAATGGTTTCGTGCGCGAACATGGTCAGAGATCAAAGCCGCAGTAGCTCAGGTTGAAACTCTTGTTGCAGAGCGGGAAATCGGAAATGGCCTGACCGCGCAGCGCCAGTGCCAGTCCCGTCCAATTGTGGAAGGAAGGATCAATCATCTTGTATCGGCGAAATCGTCCGTCTCCATCGGTGAGGGCCACATGGCAGATTTCCCCGCGCCAACCTTCCACCAGCGCGACCGCCAGTGTGTCGGCGGCGGATGGGCCGGGGGTGACTCGCAACTCACCGTCCGGAGCGGCTGCGATCTGCTCTTCAAGGAACTTGCCGGAACGTTGAATCTCCAGCCAGCGCACCTGCGCCCGCGCCAATACATCGCCACTGGGCCACACCGCGACGGGAATCTGCGCGAACCGATGCCACCCGGCGGGATGATCGAACCTCACGTCGCGCACCACGCCGGACGCGCGGGCTGCCGGTCCGACCAAACCGGTTTCCTCCGCTTGCTCGGCGGTGATTGCGCCTGTGAACTCAAACCGTGATCGCACGGAGTTCGCGTCCCAAAGCCACGTCGCGGCTTCCGAAGCTTCGGCCAGCGCCACTCGCAGTCTCCCGGCCAACTGCTGTGCGCGCTCCGCTTCCAGATCGTGACGGCAACCGCCGGGGCGAATCAGTCCGCGCCCAAAGCGGTTCCCACAGATCAACGCGGTGAGGTTCAGAAAATCGCCGCGAATTTTCCCGCACGCAGCGGACGTGGGGAGAAATGCCACGTCATTGGCCAGCGCACCCAGATCGCCGGTGTGATTCGCGAGCCGCTCGAGTTCAAGTGCCACCGCGCGCAACCATTGCGCGCGCAACGGCGCTTCAGTTCCCGCAAGCGCCTCAAGCACCATCGCGTAGGCCGTCGCGTGGCCGATGGTCGTGTCACCCGCTACCGTCTCCAACTGGTTGAGCGTCGCCCGGTGCGGGCCGCCAGTCAGCGCCTCCTCCACACCGCGATGCTGGTAGCCCAAGGCAATCTCCAGATGCAGCACTTCCTCGCCGTGACACTGAAACCGAAAATGCCCCGGCTCGATGATCCCGGCGTGAACCGGACCCACGGCGACTTCATGAATCTCGCTGCCCTCGACTTCAAAGAAATCTCCCATTGCCGGCTGGCCGTTGCCTTGACGACGAACCGGTTTCAACCACGGATGCCCTTTCGGCACGACGCCGTGCTGTTCCCACACTTCGCGCTCGAAAAGATGCGCCTGCGGACATCTCAGGGTGAGCGAAGGATGGCGATCCCGGATCGGTTCACTGCGGCCCACCGCCAGCGTGTTCTCGGCATCAAACGCCACCACCGCCACCAGCCGCGTTTGTGCGCCCTCCGGCACACCGAACCACGCGCACAAACGGCCGCCGCGATCCAACTCAGCCGCGGTCGCCGACACGAAATCGTCCGCCGGCCATTCAGGGACTTCCGTCCACGGCAGGCCCGCGCCGTTGCTCAACAAAGCGAATTCGAGGGGAGCACTCATGGCCTCGGGGACAACAATCTGGCTGCGGCGTCCCAGGTTTCACGCAGCAGTGACGGCGTGGCCAGCCCCAGCCACAAGGAACAGCCGAGGAAAATCAGCGGCGGCACAATGACGCCGGCGGTTTCACGAAACAAACGACCTTGTGCCCGCGCCGCGGCGCGGGGTCGTCCATCCACAATCGCAAACACCAGCCGCGTCAGCCCAAAGAAGGCAAGCAGCAGACAGCCCAGGAAGGCGGCGGCAGTCCAGACGCTGCCCGTCTCGAACGCGGTGCGCACGATGCGCAGTTCGCTGAAGAACGGTCCAAACGGTGGGCAGGCCGTGATGGCCAGCAAACCGGCCACCAGAATTCGCGCCGACCTCGGCGCGAGCCAGGCCATGCCAGCGACTTCATCAACGGTTCTCCCGCCCGCGGCCCGCCGGATGTTTCCCGCGCTCAGGAACAACGCCCCTTTCGTCAGGCTGTTGTTCCACACATGAAAAAGTGCGGCCCAGATGCCCATTCCACCCAGTGCCGCGCCCACGGTGAGAATGCCCATGTGTTCGACGCTGGAGTAGGCCAGCATCCGTTTGAAGTCCGGTGTGCCCAGCAGGAACAGCGCGGCCACGAGCATCGAAAACAGCCCGAAGGCCAGCAGCGTCCGCTCGGTCATCGCACCGGCGCCCGCGGCATCCACGACTTGCTTCACGCGCAGGATCGCCACGAACGCCACCGTCGTCATTCCGCCCGCCAGTAGCGCGCCCACCACCCCAGGCGCCTCTCCGTAGGCATCCGGCTTCCAGGTATGCATGGGCGCCAGGCCCATCTTCGTGCCGTAACCGGCGAGCAACAACACCCAGGCCGCCACGAGCCACGGACGTGAAAGCGCATCGCCCTGGCTGGTCAGTGCGGAAAAAGTAAGGTCGCCGCCGCCACCGCCATGAAGCGACGAGTAACCGAGGCAGAACGAGCCCAACAGCGAAAGTGCAATGCCGGTGCCGCCGACGAGCAGGTATTTCCAAGTTGCTTCAAACGCCCGGGCCGTGCGGTTGAAGTGCAGCAGCGGCACCGTCATCAACGTTGCTCCCTCCGCGGCGACCCACAACAATCCGAGGCTTTGCGCCTGGAGCGCCAAACTCAAGAGTCCCAACAACACCAGCAGGGCCGTCACAAAAACTCGATTCTTCCGCTCGGCCCGGATCCGCAAGTAGGCGACGGCATACACCGAGCACACCAGAAACAACACCGACACCATCGGCAGGACCGCGCGAGCCACGGGATCCAGGCCAAACCACGCGTCCGCTTTCAGCGTCGGCGGCTTGGCCATCAGCCAGAACGCCATCGCCGTGTGAACCGTGCCTGCCACCGGCAGCAGCCACGGGCGCGTCCGTTCCTTGGACCAGACGAAGGCGCCGACTGCCGCCAGCAGCGGAATTGCGATGAGGGCCAGTTCTCTCATTCCTTCAACGAAGTCAGCTTCCGCGTGTCCAGCGTGTCGAACTCGCGCTGGATGCGGTCCACGATGATGCCGATGACGAACACCGCCACCGTCAGGTCAAGCAGAATGCCGGCCTCGACAATCAACGGCGTTGTGCGAATGAGCAGCAGACCAAACAGGAAAATGCCGTTCTCCAAAATCAGGTAGCCGCAGACCTGCGAGATGGCCTTCGCGCGGCCCATCAACAACAGAAAGCCGCACACGACAGTTGCGAACGCGCCCGGGACCAACAATGAATTCGCATGCTCGGGCCGCAGCGGCAGCGCGCCACCCAGCGCCACCGCGCCAATGGTCGCGCCTGCACCCAACAGCAGCGACGGGATGAAACCCAGCAACGGTTCCATTTCACGGTCAATGTTCGCCGCGCGTAACGCCCGCCGAAGCAGATGCGGAATCACAAAGCCTTTCACCACCACCGTCCCGACCGAGACCAGACCGACCATCCAGTGAAACTCCTGCTCCAGCAGCAACGGCAACAATCCCAGCACCATGCCTTGAGTGGCCGCGGCGCGGATCACCGAAGGCAGCCGGCTGCTCGCCAGGGCGACCAGGTTCAATCCCATGGCCAGCGCGATCAACAGGTTCAGTCCACCCGTCATAGATGCCCTCCTCGCCAGGACACCAACGCCGCAAACAGGCACAACAGGAAGGCCGTCGTCAGCAACAGCGGCACGCGGCGAAAGGCCAGCCGCGCCAGCAACGATTCCACCAACCCCACCCCCACCGCCACGGCGAGCACCGATCCGGCCAGCGCGCAAGCTGCAGTCAGCGGTGACAATTCGCCCGCCGGCAACACCGCTTGCACGAGCAGCACCGAGAACATCAGCAGCTTCAAGGACGCACCGTGGAGAACCGCGGCAAGCGGGGGGCCGCTGTGATCGAGCACCATGACTTCGTGGATCATCGTCAGTTCCAGGTGCGTGTTCGGATCATCAAACGGCACCCGGCAATTCTCCGCCAGCAGCACCGCGAACAAACCCGCCGCCAGCAAGGCCGCGCCGGCGCCCGCCGCCGGCGCCAGCATCGTGGTCAGCGACACGCTCCCGGTTTGCAGACTCAATGCGATCAAGGCCGTGATGATCGCCGCCTCGCCGAGCACCGCGTAACTAACTTCGCGTGCCGCCCCCATGCCCTCGAACGCCGATCCGGTATCCAGCGCCGCCAGCGCCGTGCAGAAGCGCGCCAGTGCCAGTAAATAAACAAACAACAGGGCGTCACCCCGGAACGCCAGCGGCGCGCCCGCGGGGCCGGCCGGCAGGAGCAAGGCAGCGAGAACCAATGCCATCCACGCCACCGCCGTGCCGGCGATATGCCCCGGCGAAACCGCCGTGCTCAACACCACGCCCTTGCGCCAGAGCTTGGCGAGGTCGTAGTAAAGTTGCAGCACCGGCGGTCCGCGACGTCCGGCCACCCAGGCCTTCACCTTGTTGATGATCCCCGGCACCAGCGGGGCGAGCAGCAACCAGAGCAGCAGCCGCAACAGGATGTCGAACGCGGTGGTCATTGGAGGTCCTCTTGCGTAGGACAGGCGTCGCGCCTGTCTCCCATTAGATGGAATTTACGCTCTTGCCCGCTGGCTGCGCGACGGATGGTTCGGCCAACAATCTGCAAACAACCTGAAGATGGAGACAGGCGCGCCGCCTGTCCCACATGTAATGCATTCACTTCCCACCTCCCATCAACGCCACCAGCGCGAGGGCGGCCAAACCAATCAGCAAGTAGAGAATGTAAGCCTGCAATCGTCCGTGCTGCAGCCGGCGCACGGCCGTCGAAACGCGCATGACCAGCGAGCCGGCGGGTTCGATGACGTGCTCCAGCACGGTTTCGGGCGTGTGCTCTTCAAACTTTGCGTGTGCGGGAAACGGTTCATTCGGAATCCGGGCGTGCCGTTCCGGACGCAGAATCCAACGGAACCAACCCGTGATGATGCCGGCGAAGGAGCCGGCGGTGTATTGCATGCGCGGTGTGGGCGCGGCGTAACCGCAATCCCATGTCCCTGTGCGACGGATCCCGTTGTGCCTGGCGCGACGCCAAAGAGCGAACGCGGCGAGCGCGGCGAGCGCGGCCACGACGAGGTGAAACGCCCCGAGTGTGAGCAACGGAGCGGGAGCGGCGGTTTCGCTCCAGAACGGTTGCCACGCCGCGGACGCGGTCACGATGGCCGGCCAGAACAGCACTGGCGCCAGGCCAATGGCCACACAGGCTGTGCCGAGCACGATCATTGGAATGCGCATCGGCCAGCCGCACTCGTGGGCTTGCTCGGCCACTTTGCTGCGCGGCAGGCCGAGAAACACCACGCCGCACACTTTTACGAAGCACGCCAGCGCCAGCGCGCCCGTCACGCCCAGCAGCACCGCGGCCGGAATCGCCGCCCCCGCCGTCGCGCCGCGCGCGGACAGGGCATCGAACAAGCCAAGGAACACCAGCCACTCGCTCACGAAGCCGTTGAGCGGTGGCAGCCCGGAAATCGCCACCGCGCCCAGCGTGAACAGGCCCGCCGTCCAAGGCATCGAACGCCAGAGTCCACCGAGCCGGCTCATCTCGCGTGTGCCCGTGGCATGCAGCACCGAGCCGGCGCCCAGAAACAGCAGCGCCTTGAACAGGCCGTGATTCCACACGTGCAACAGCCCGCCCGCCAACGCCAGTTGTCCCCAGGCCGCGTGGCCGTTGGCCGCCGCCATCATCGCGAACCCCAGCCCAATCAGAATGATCCCGATGTTCTCGACGCTGTGGTACGCGAGCAATCGTTTGAGATCGTGTTGGCCAAGGGCGAACGCCACGCCCAACACCGCGCTCAGGACGCCGAGCCCGGCCACCACCCAACCCGCGAGGTCGGGCACGGGCAGCCAGCCGCTGAAGCGCACCAAACCGTAGATGCCCATCTTGATCGCCACGCCTGAAAGAATCGCGGAAACATGGCTCGGTGCATTGGCATGTGCGGATGGCAACCAGATGTGCAGAGGAAACAAACCTGCCTTCAGGCCAAAGCCTGCCAGTGCCAGCCAGAACAACGGCGCGAGTTCCATCCGCTCGCGCATGGATCCAAGTTCCCAGTTCCCGGTGTGCGCCGCGAGACAGGCGAAGAACGCGAACAAGCAGAGCGTGCCGGCGTGCGACGCCGCCAGATAAAGCCAGCCCGCCGCGCGAACCTCGCGGCGATGCCGCTCGCGCGTGATGAGGAAATAGGCGCTGACAGTGAAAAGTTCCCAGACGATCAGGAAGTGAAGCCCGTTGGCTACAATCAGCACCAAGCCCATGTTCAGCAGGAGCACATTCCACCAGGCCCGGCCCGATGTCGCCGACACGGGATGTTGCTGGTCCGTCCAATACGCCATCGCATAAAGGCTGCCTGCGCCTCCCAGCAACGCCAACAGCGCGAGAAAGAAGGCGCTGAGGCCGTCAAGTTGCAGGTGAATGGGTTCACCACCAATGGCCAGGGTGGTGCGTCCAACCCACGTCGCGCCGGCTTTCAAAACCCACGCTGCGGCGGCCAGCGCGGCGACGGCACTCGTGATCGTCGCGGCCAGCCAAACCCGCTTCGCGCGGAAGGCACTCACCATCCCGATGAGCATTCCAAGCCCGGCAACCAACAGCAGCCAGCCGGGAGTCATGCGATGGCCTTTCGCGTTGGACAGGCGTCGCGCCTGTCTCCAATTCCAAGAGATTCAACCGGAGAATCGCAGCGCCGCAAACCCGCAGCGAAAAGCGCACGGACAAGGCTGCCCGCCCTCCGGCAGTATCTTCGCAAGCCTTGGCAAAGTTGGAGAGTCAGAGACAGGCGCGACGCCTGTCCTACAGTACTTCTCAACCCACGACTGCGCCTCAGTTGATAGATCATAGTCATGGCTTGGTCGGCGTTTCCGCCGCGCAAAGGGCCGCGAGTATCTCATCATCGGACGCGGCCTCAAGCACCAGCCGGCGCAGTTGACCGCGACTGAGCGCCTTGCTGAGTTGTCCCAGCAACTCCAGATGGGCGCGCGGTGAAGGCGCAATGAAGAATAAGAGCCGCGTCACCGGCGCGTCGTCCGGAGCGGGTTCTATCAGCGGCAAAGCGTCGTTGAGCAGCAACAACGCAAGCGCGCCGGCATCGCGTCCGAGCGCGACGGGGGTTCGCAAATGGGGCAGCGCGAGCCCCTGCCCGATGGTTGCCCAGGAGATGCCCTCCGCCGCGCGGACGCGTTGCGTCAGCAGTTGCCTTACCGAAGGCGTGGCGCCGGGAAGTTTCGCCGCAACGGTTTCCATCACGGCCCGAACCTTCGCCGCCGGCACGTCCCGCCAGATGCCGCCCGCGCGCAGCAGGCAGGCGAGTTTCTGGCCAGGCGTGTTGCCGGGTCGCTCGGGGGCGAGGAATCCTGCCTTGGCCGCCAGCCCGCGTTGCGCCGCCCAACCGACCACTTGCGCGCGGTCGAACAACATCCGCCCGCGGTCCGCCACGCAGGGCAGCCCGTCGTTGCGCACCCAGCCCTCGACGACGCTTTCCTCGACGCCAAAGGACTCCGCCAGTTGGATGACGTTCAAATACATGAGGCGTGAATCTGAAATCCGAAGGGCGAAGTCCGAAAGAAATCCAAAACCCGAAATCCGGATGGAACAATCGCAATCGCGGGTCGTGTGCGGAACCCGACCTTCGGATTTCTTTCGGTTTTCGGACTTCGGATTTCGACCTGGCTCATCGTTTGGGGGAGTCGTTGAGAACCTTGCCGGCACGTTCAAGGGCGTCGGCCAGTTCGCGGCGCGCGGCTTCAATCTTCTTCTTTTCCTCATGCAGCGGGTCGCTCGAGGGCGCGGGCGGCAGGCCGAGAATTTCGCGGGCCCGCGCGAGCGCGAGTTCAATGTTCGCACAGACGTTTTGCCGGCCGAGGCGATCCAGGAATCCCGCCTTGTCCATCATGAACAACGGCTGCGTGTGCGGGCCGCTCAGGACGATGTGCTTGCCGCGCGCGCGGAGGCGTTCATACAAGTCTTCGAGCGCGTTCAGCCCGGTGGCGTCCATGGCCAGCACTTTTCGCATCCGCAGGATCAGCACTTCCGGTTCGCGCCCCTCGCGTTTGAGGGCGGTTTCCAGCTTGTCCGCCGCGCCGAAGAAGAACGAGCCGAAGATGCGGTAAACCATGACGCCTTGGGGAATTTCCTTTCCGACGAGCGAGTGTTGCGAACCCTCGGTTTCGGTCGTTTCGTCCACCGCGGTGATTTGGGTGGTTTCCGAGACGCGTTTGATGAACAGCACCGCGGCGAGCACCATGCCAATCTCCACGGCCACCGTCAGGTCAATCACCACGGTCAATCCGAACGCGGTGAGAAAGACGAGGGCATCGCTGCGCGGCCATTTCGGAACGCGGGCGAAGTTGTGCCACTCGCCCATGTTGAGGGCCACATTGACCAGCACGGCGCTGAGGGTGGCCAGGGGAATGAATTTCGCCAGCGGCGCGGCCACCAGCACGATGACCAACAGGGTGAAGGCATGAACAATTCCCGCCACGGGCGAACGCGCGCCGCATTTGACGCTGGTGGCCGTGCGGGCAATCGCCCCGGTCGCCGCGATCCCGCCGAAGAGCGGACTCGCGATATTGGCAATCCCCTGCGCCATCAATTCCTGATTGGAGTCATGCCGGTCGTCAATCATCCCGTCGGCCACGACGCAGCAGAGCAACGATTCGATCGCCGCCAGCAGCGCGATGGTGGTGGCCGGTTGGAACAGATGCCGGAGGTTTTCCCATGAAAGTGTTGGGATCTGAGGGCTGGGCAGCGATTGGGGAATGCCGCCAAATTTCGAACCGATGGTTTCAACGGGCAGTTGGAACAAGCCAACCACCACGGTGCCCAACACCAGCGCGACAATCGAGCCGGGCACGCGGCGTTGCCAGGTCTTCGGCCAAAGCAGGATGATCGCGAGCGACGCCGCCGCCAGCGCAAGGGTCGGCCATTGAAAACTGCCCGCGTGTTCGGCGAGCGCTCGCATTTTCTCGACGAATTCCGAAGGCACTTTCTCCATGCGCAAGCCGAAGAAGTCCTTGATCTGGGTCGTGAAGATCAACACCGCGATCCCGGACGTGAAGCCCATCGTCACGGGGTAGGGGATGAACTTGATCATCGTCCCCAGGCGCGCCGCACCCATCACGAACAGGATGACACCGGCCATGATGGTGCAGATGGCGAGGTTCTCCGCGCCGTATTTGGCGTAAATGCCGTAGAGGATGATGATGAACGCCCCGGTCGGCCCGCCAATGGACACGCGCGAACCGCCGAGTGCCGAGATGAGAAAGCCCGCGATGACGGCGGTGAAGATGCCCGCCTCGGGTTTGACGCCGGAGGCGATGGCAAACGCCATCGCCAGCGGCAGCGCGACAATCCCCACGGTGATGCCGGCGACGAGGTCGCGCAGGAAATCCCGCTTCGTGTAACCTTTCAGCGCGTCCACCAGCTTCGGGCGGAACGCAATCGAAACGTTCATGGTTGAAAATCAAAAATCAAAAGACAAAAAAGTCTCAGAATGATGGGAGGGTGGGGCAGCCGGCTCGGAAATCAATTCAATTTGCGAACCAGCACCAGTCGTGATGCACAGGATTAGCCAGCGGGCCGCGAGGCCGCCATGAAACCGCCGGGAATGGGAAATTCCACTTGCGCCAGACCGACCGATTGCTAGAGTCACCACACTTTTTCACCCGGCCCAGGGCGAATTTCCATTGAACCCGGCAACCAACTGATTTGTGAAAGTTTTTAGCGGCACCGCCAACGAACCGCTCGCGCACGCCATTTGCGATTACATCGGCATCAAGCTCGGCAAGTGCGGCATCCGCCCGTTCCCCGATGGCGAGACATTTGTCAAAGTGGAGGAGAACGTGCGTGGGGAGGATGTGTTCGTGGTGCAGCCCACTTCGCCGCCCACGAACCATCACTTGATGGAATTGTTCATCATGATGGACGCGTTGCGGCGGGCGAGCGCGCATCGCATTACCGCGGTGCTGCCCTTCTACGGTTACGCGCGGCAGGACCGCAAAGACCAGCCGCGCGTGCCCATCACCGCCAAGCTCGTGGCAAACCTGCTCATCGCCGCGGGCGCCAACCGCATCCTGACCATGGACTTGCACGCGCAGCAGATCCAGGGGTTCTTCGACATTCCGGTGGATCACCTTTACGCTGCGCCCGTCATGTATGATTTCCTCCGGAAAAAGAAGTTGAAGGATCTGGTCGTCGTGAGTCCGGACGTGGGCGGCCTGAAAATGGCCTATGCTTACTCCCAGGAGTTGGAGTCCGGCCTGGCCATCATTGCCAAACGCCGCAAAAGCGCCTCGGAGGTCGAGTCCACCACGGTGATTGGTGAGGTGCGCAACAAGAACGTCCTGCTGGTGGACGACTTGACGGAGACGGCGGGCACCTTGACCAAGGGCGCGGAGTTGCTCAAGAAGAAGGGCGCCCGGCGGATTCTGGCCTGTGTCTCCCATGCGATCTTGAACGACGTGGGGATCGAACGATTGCGCAAGTCGAGTATTGACGAGCTAATCACAACTGATACAGTCCTGCGCCCTGCCATCCGGGGCGTGAAAATTACCACGCTGTCGGTGGCGGGGCTTTTGGGCGAAGCCATCAAGCGAATCCATAGTAATTCGTCGGTGACTTCCCTGTTTGAGTCCCAGGGCGCACGCACCAGTTAGTGGGTCGCCTTTAGTTTTTGCCATGAAATCAGTACCTTTGAACGCATTCCCGCGCACGCGGGCCGGTCGGAGTGGAGTCAAGAAACTCCGCACCGATGGCCGTATTCCAGCCGTCATCTACGGTCGGCAAACCAAGCCTCAGAACCTGGAGGTCAGCACCAAGGAGCTTGAGGATCTGATCCATCACTCGGCCTCCGAGAACATTCTTGTGGACCTGGCGGTCGAGCAACAGAAACGTCTGGCCCTCGTGCAGGAAGTTCAGCATCACCCGCTCAACGGCCGCGTGCTGCACGTGGATTTCCACGAAGTGTCCGAAACCGAGAAAGTCACCATCATGGTCCCCGTGGAGACGACGGGCGAAGCGGTCGGCGTGAAAACCGGCGGCGGCGTGCTCGAACACGTCCTGTTCAAGATCAAGGTCCGGGCCCTGCCCAAAGACCTCCCCGAGCAAATCCTCGTGGACGTGACCAACCTTGAGCTGGGCAAGTCCATCCATCTGGGCGAAATCACCCCGCCTCCGGGCGTTGAGATTCTCGGGGACAAGAAGGTTTCGGTCATCTCCGTGGCGATGCCGCGCACCGAAGAGGAAGAAGCGGCGGCGGCCGAAGCGGCCCCGGCAGCGGCGGGCGATGTCGAGATGATCAAAGAGAAGAAAGAGGAAGGCGAGGAAGGGGCCGCTCCCGCCAAAGCCGGCGAGAAAGCAGCGGCGAAACCGGGCGAGAAAGCGCCGGCTGCCGCCGCGCCTGCGGACAAGAAGGCCGCGGTGCCGGCCGAGAAGAAGAAATAGTGCTGGCAGCTTCGCTCCGGTATCCGGGAGCGAAGTCGGCCTGTCCCGCGCATGGAGGACTTGCATCTCATCGTGGGCTTGGGCAATCCGGGCGCGGCGTACGCGCGGACGCGGCACAACGCCGGATTCCGATTGGTCGAACGATTGGCGGAGCGCTGGCGGCTCGAGTGGAGCGCATCCAGGAAGTTTCATGCGCGCCTGGCGCGGGGCGAGTACGGTGGACGCCGGGTTGTGTTGTGCGAGCCGCAGACGTTCATGAACTTGAGCGGCGAGGCGGTGGGGGCGCTGGTGGATTTTTATCGGGTGAAGTTGCAAAACCTGATGGTGGCCGTGGACGACGCCGACCTGCCGGTGGGCGAAATCCGGCTGCGAATGCGCGGCAGCAGCGGCGGACATCATGGGCTGGAGTCCATCGAGCAACGCCTGGGCACGCGCGACTTCGCGCGGTTGCGAATCGGAATCGGCCGGCAGGATGGCCGGCGGGAAATCACCGGCCACGTGCTCGGGCGCTTCGAGGCCGCCGAGACGGCGCTGGTGGACAAAGTTTTGACGGCGGCGGGCAACCAGGTGGAATGTTGGTTGGACGCCGGGATACAGAAAGCAATGAGCCAATTTAACGGGGTCGTGGATGATCCCGCGAACGAAGGACAAAAGCAGTGAAACGATACGAAGGCCTGTTCATATTGAACACCGCGGGCAAGGAAGAGGGCATCAAAGAAGCGATTGACAAGCTCTCGGCGGAGATCACCGCAGCGGGCGGGACCGTTGAAACCGTGCAGAAGATGGACCGCAAGTCCTTTGCCCGCGTGGCGGACAAGAAATACACGGCGGGATTCTACGTGAACGTGATTTTCACCGTCGCCCCGGCCATGATCGCGCAGTTGCGCAGCCGCTTCAGCTTGAACGAAGACGTCTTCCGGGTCGTGTTCACGCAGGCGCCCAGACCCAAGCCCGCGCATTAACCCTCAACCCTCGGAGGTCCCATGGCCAACTTCAACAAAGTCATTCTTGCCGGCAATTTGACCCGCGATCCCGAGCTGCGCTACACTCCCAAGGGCACGGCAGTGGCCCGGATCACTCTTGCCGTCAATCGCACTTACACCGGCGAAGACGGCCAGAAGAAGGAGGAAGTGAGTTTTGTGGACGTTGACGTTTGGGGACGCCAGGCGGAAGTCATCGCTCAGTATATGAAGAAGGGCCGACCTCTCCTGGTCGAGGGCCGGCTCAAGCAGGACACCTGGGAGGACAAGAACACGAAACAAAAGCAGAGCAAGCTCAAGGTGGTGCTCGAGAGCTTCTCGTTCATTGACTCCAATCGCGGTGACGCTGCCGGAGGGGCTCCCGCCCCATCGCGAGCCGCCGCTCCCGCCGCCGCGGCCGCGGCGCCTGAAGCCATCGAAGGGGATGCGCCGCGCGAGGGGGACGACGTACCCTTCTGAGTTTCCCATGGTCTCCTATTCCCACGCAAATTTGTTATGAAAACTGAAGTCATTCTCACCAGCAACATCGTCGGCCTTGGCGGCGAATCCGACCAGGTCAAGGTGGCGGCCGGTTACGCCCGCAACTACCTTTTCCCGCAACGCCTGGCCATTCCCCTCACTCAAGCCAACAAGCGCCGGCTGGAGGTGCTCCGCCAGCGCCGCGCCGAACGCGAGGCGCATGAATTCAACAGCATGAGCGAACTGGGCAAGGGCATGTCCAAGTTGATCTGCCTGGTTACCGTCAAGACCGGCGAAGACGGCAAGATGTTCGGCGCGGTCACTTCCGGCATGATCGCGGAACAACTCAAGACCCAGTTCGACATCACGCTGGACAAGAAGAAAATCCATCTCGAACACCCGATCCGCGCGCTGGGCGAGCACGAAGTCGAACTCCATCTGCATCCCGAAGTGAAAGGCACGCTCAAAGTGCGGGTGGAGAGCAGCACGCCGCTTCCGACACCGCCGGTGGAAGCAGCCGTTCCAGCAGAAGCCAGGAAAGAAGAGGGGCGCGAAGGAAAATTCGAACGGCGCGGCCGCCGATCGGAAGCCGAGCCTTCATCGGTGAAGGCCGGTGCGGCCGGCGACAAAGCCCGCCCCGCCCGGACGGAAAAGGGTGACCGAACCGAGCGCCCAGCCAGACCCGAGAAGTCCGCCAAGGCGGAGAAGCCTGCCAAGGCTGAAAAAGCTGGATAGGAGGCGGGAACTCAGTTTCACCCGGCAGGCTGTTACAAGCCTGCCGCTTTTTTTGTCGCGGCAGGCATCGGTGGCGGATTTCCTCTGAACGAAGTCTGAGAAAGGTGGGACTTACCAGTCTTTGAGCAGTCGCCTTCGGTTTTCGGGCTTCTCCGCCGGCCTCAGTTGCAGGAACTGCTCCTCACCCTTCTGCGCATCAAGCAAACGCTGCGCTTCTTCCGGCTTCATGGCTTGAGCCTGCATCGGCTGGGCTGGCTCGCCCTCCTGGCCTTCCTTCTCTTCCGGCTCTCCTGCGGACTGCGCTTGCGATTGCTCCTTTTGCCCGGAATCGGACTTCTCCTGCTCCTCCTTCCGGTCCTGACCCGATTGCGGCTGATTCGGTTGCTGCTCCTGCTGCTCCTGCTCCTGCTGCTCCTGGCTCTGCTGTGGCTGTTGCTGCTGCTCTTGCTCCCGGGCCAGAATTTCCGCGAGCGCTCGCAGCTTCTCGTCATCGGGAAATCTTTGCAGGCCAGTCACGACCTCCACAACGGCGTTGGTCTTCTCGCCAAACACGTAGAACTGCGCGCCACGATGGAAGTGGTCATCCGCGGTTTGCGCGGCCAGCGGCCAGGCCACCAGCACCAGACTAGCGATGAGCAGGAGTTTCAACACCATTGACCTCTCTCAGTCGTTCAATGTAGTCGGAATAATAACGGGTCGTCGGATCACGTTGAAGCTGATTCTCCATGATGTCCAGCGCCCGCCGGTAGTCCCGGCGGCGAACCGCCTCGTCCGCGGCGGCTTTGGCCTGCTTCGCTTCCTCGCTCGGCTCGGGCGGCGGCTGCTGGTCGGGCTGCGATTGCTGCTGTTGTTTCAACTCCTCGAGCCTGTGCTTCACAAACTCGTAATTGAACTCCGCGTCGGCGCTGTTCGTGTTGAGTTTGATGGCGCTGTCGTAACGCTTCAGCGCCTCCTCCCAGGACTGCTGCATCTGCTTGGGATCACCGGATGCTTCGCCCAGACGATACAGCGTATTGCCCAGGTTGTAATACGCCTGCTCCTGTAATCGCAAGTCCGGCGCCGACAATGCCTCGGTGAAATGCCGGGCCGCCAGTTCGAAGTTCCCCAACCGGTAGGCGGCCGCACCGGCGTTCAAGTGGAGCCGCGGGTCATCCTTCTTTCGTTGGAGCGCCTGCTCGTACTGCCGGAGCGCCGTTTCATATTGGCCGGCCTTGTACTCGCGCAACGCGGAGGACGGCGAACCGGGCGCACTGTGCGCCCAGAGCATCAGGGTCAACACCGCCGCCACGCCCCGGAAGGTCGCGGCTTCGGCGGAACCGACGATTCGTCGCGACGCGCGTTTCTGTTCCGGCAACAACATTTCCGCCAGCAACAACAGCATCGCCGCCGCCAGCGGCCAATGGTAGCGCTCGTGATAACGCTTCACCAGCTTCTCCTGACCCTCTGATTTGGGCAGCGGGGCCAACCCCTGCTCGTAAAGTGTGTCAATGGTCTTGGCGCCCGCCAGCCGCAGGTACATCCGGCCCTCGGTGGCGAAGGCGATTTCCTGAAGCAGCGATTCGTTCAAGCGCGACTTGACCACGTTGCCCTGCGCGTCGCGGATGTAATCCGTCCGGCCTTTGGCGTCTTTGATGCGCAACAACTCGCCCTCGACCGTGCCCACGCCGACCGTGAAAATCCGCAATCCCTCCCGGGCGGCGGCCCGGGCGGCTTCCAGCGCCCCTTCGTCGTTGTCCTCGCCGTCGCTGAAAATCACCAACACCTTGTGGTTGTCACCCTCTTTGAACGCCGTCCGCGCCACGTTGATGGCCTCCGCCAACGCGGTTCCGCCGGAGGGAATGATGTTCACGTCCAGTGCCTCGACGCTCTGGCGGAAGGCGTTGTCATCAATTGTGAGCGGGCATTGCAGAAACGCGCTCCCGGCAAAGGCCACCAGCCCGAGCCGGTCGGATCTCGCCTGCTGCATCAGGTCCAGCGCCGCCAGTTTCGCCCGCGCCAGGCGGTTCGGGGCGAGGTCTTCGGCCAGCATGCTCTTCGAAGTGTCAATGGCCACCACGATGTCCAGTCCCCGTTGTCTGACCTCCTCCCAGGTGAAACCCCACTGCGGCCGGGCCAGCGCCAGGAGCAGGCACACCACAGCGAGCACCAGTCCGGCCAGACGAAGTTTTTGCCGGGTCGGCGAAACGCCGGAGATCAGACCCGGCAACAGGCGTGCCTGGATGAATTGTCTGGCCAGTTCCTGCCGCTTGCGCCAGGACCACCAGAAGAAGGCGGCCAGCGCCGGCGGAAAAACCAGCAGCAGCCAGAGCAGATGAGGATGAGCGAATCTCACGGCAGTCTCCTCCAGATCGTGTGCAGCAACAAGACCTCCAGCAGCAGCAGGGCCAGCCCGGGCGTAATGAACCAGCCGAATAATTCCTGGTGCTGGGCGTACTTCTTCACGTCCGCCTCGGTCTTTTCCAGCTTGTCAATCTCCGCGTAGATCGCCTCGAAGCGTGCCGCGTTGTCGGCGCGGTAATACTTCCCATCCGTGCGCCGCGCGATTTCCTGGAGCGTCTCCTCGTCAATCTCCACCGGCTGCATCTGGTAAACCCGGCGGCCGAACAGGTCCACGGTGGGCACCGGCGCCTGGCCCTGGGTGCCCACGCCGATGGTGTACACCTTCACCCCCAGCGCCTGGGCCGCCTCCGCCGCCGTCAGCGGCGCGATCTTGCCCGCGTTGTTCACCCCGTCGGTCATCAGGATGACAATCTTGCTCTTGGACCGCACCTCACGCAGCCGGTTGACCGCCGTGGCCAGCGCCGAACCAATCGCGGTTTGATTGGCGGGAATCGTTCCGAGTTCCAGCCGGTCCAGATTCTGGAGGAGAAAGTCGTGGTCCAGCGTCAGGGGCGTGGCGGTATAGGCTTCCGTCGCAAACACCACCAGCCCGATCCGGTCGTTCGGTCGCTTCTCAATGAACCTCTTCAAAACCTCGCGCGCCATGGTCAGGCGGTTGACCCGTTGCCCGCGGATTTCAAAATCTTCCGCCGCCATGCTGCCGGACAGGTCGAACGCCACCACGATGTCCACGCCGCTGGCGGTGACGCGGGTCTCGCTCTTCGTGAGGCGCGGTTGCGACAGTGCGATGATGAACAACACCAGCGCCAGCCAGCGCAATGCCGCCGAGAAGCGACCGGCGCTGCTCCGCGAAATGTCCAGCACGCCGCGCAACAGTTGGACCGAGGAATAGACGAACGCCGGGGGTTGGCCGCGCCGGCCCTTGAGCCACGCCGCCACCGGCAGCAGCAACAGCAGCAGAAGGAAATATGGATAGGCGAAGGTCATGCCGGTTGAGTGCTCTGAACTTCGGACTCTGGACTTCGGATTTCAACCGGTTCAGTTTCCTCGACCAGTCGCCAGGCGGAAGCGTGCAAATCCCGCAACTCCGGCTCGCCGGGTTCGTATCTGGCAAACTTGACCAGGTCACAGCTTTGCAGGAAATGCCCCAGGCTTTCCTTCTGGTCGCGGGTCAGCAAATCGGTGCGTTGCAGTTCGTGCAGGAACTCCTCGGTTGTCCGCTCGGGCGCGCGGAAGTCGAATCGCTCCTCGAGGTAGTGCCGCGCGGTGTCCGAAACCGCGATGCAAAACGGTTTGGGCTGTGCAATCAGCGCCAGGGCCTCCTGCAGTTTCTGCTTGGCCCGAAGGTGAGCGGGCACGGGCGGCAACTTCGGGATTTCGGCGCGTCGTCTTTGCCAGTAACGCCAAAGCGCGATCAGCGCCGCCACCAGCGCCAACGCCGCCAGCGTCCACCACAGCCATGCCCAAGGGTTCGCGATCTCGACCGGCGGCCGGATGTCGCGGATGTCGTTCGTGGCGACCAGTGAGGATGTTTGGTTCACCGCCATGAGTCAGTGGTGCAATCGGCCATTGCGCTGATCCTAGGTTGTGGGAGGGAGTTCTCCCAACCCAGGTTCGCGCTTTGAGCTCCCGCGCCGCAGGGAAAGGCCGTAACACCGGTTTTTCCACCTTCGCCCTTGCCCTGTGGACTGAAGCCCATGCTCAACGCCGTGAACTCTCGGCGAATTACTCCACGGGGCGAGCCGACTGGAAGGTCGGCGCTACCGATCGGCGACTCGTGGGGCGACTCCACGATGCTGAAATCGCACAGTGCGATCATGAACCACTCCGTCCAACGCGAGAGCGTCTTGGAGTGCGCCAGTCCTCTGCCGCTGTGGAGGGTGGGCGAGCGGGCGAGAGCGGCAGAGGACTGCCGCAGTCCAAAACCTGTCGGAATCCTGAACGGTTCATGGAAAGGGCCAGTGTTATGGCAAGAGTTCTGGAAACACAACTTCATCCTCTCAACCTCCTCCGTTCTCGGGTTTCGAAAAACTGCGCCAGCGCCGCGCCGTAGGGTTGGTCGGTGCGCAGTTGGATCGAATCAATCCCCGCGGAGCGGAACAACCGGGCCGTATCGGCCAGCGCCCGGGTCTGCCGTTCGATGAACGCCGAGCGCTTCCGCGCGTCGCCCGTGTTGATTTCCACGACTTCGCCGGTCTCGGCGTCGCGCAGCACCAGCCGACCCAGCACTGGCAGTTCGAGTTCATACCGGTCGGTGATTTGCACGGCCACCACATCATGCCGGCGGTTCGCCTGCTTGAGCATCGTGAAAGAGGCCTGCGCGAGCGATTCGAGCAGCATCATCTGCGGGCGCAACTGCCGGCGCTGGCCGCTTTTCGGCTCGGCCGGCGAACCGATAAAGTCCGAAATCACCACCGCCACGGCGCGATGGCGCGTGACGTGCAGGAGGAATTCCAATGCGGCGTTCAAATCCGTCCCGCGGCGTTTCGGCTCGAAGAACAAGACTTCGCGAATGACGCGCAGGACGTGGCTGCGGCCTTTGCGCGGCGGGATGAATTTCTCCACCTCGTCGCTGAACAGGATGAGGCCCACCTTGTCATTGTTGCGGATGGCGGAAAACGCGAGTACGGACGCGATCTCGGCCGCGAGTTCGCGTTTGGACTGATCGCGCGAGCCAAACAGGCCCGAGCCGCTCACGTCCACCACGAGCATCAGCGTGAGTTCGCGTTCCTCGACGAACTTTTTGATGAACGGATGATTCATCCGCGCCGTGACGTTCCAGTCAATCGCGCGCACGTCGTCGCCGGGCTGGTATTCGCGCACCTCGTCGAAGTTCATGCCCTGGCCCTTGAAGACGGAATGGTACTGGCCCGCGAGTGTCTCGGTCACGATGCGGTTCGTGCGAATCTCGATCTGCCGGATTTTCTTGAGAATCTCGCGAGGAATCATGCGCGGGGTGAAACTTGACGCGCAAACGGCGAACGACGGCGGATAATGGTCGGTTCAACGCCCGCGGGGTCTGCCTGGTTCTCCAGGATGGCCAGTAGAGGACGAGGCGAATTGCTCACCGAGGCTGGTCCTTCGTAACTACGAATCCACGCGAACCACTCGGGAATGCGTCGTTCCCGAAGTTGAACTCTCTTGATCTGCGCCCTTGCTGCATTGTGGCCGCCCATCTGGATGCGCTCGCGGTCGCGTCCCTGCAGAGTGCGAAACAGTGCGCCAGGACTGTCAGCAACGAACTGGCTTCTGTCGTTGTTGCTCATGTCAGTAGTGTGAAGGGAGGTTCAAGAAGTCTTCAATATCCTCGTCCAGGTTGGTCGGTTTGGAGTGTGTCAGATCGAAAACGTCGGCATGGAATATCGAAGCGTCGCGAGGGGCGTCGGCCTCGGTGATCTTTCCATGAACTGCTCAGGATTCCGCCAGGTTTTGGGCTGCCGCAGTCCAAGACGCTGTCGCGTTGCACGGAGCGGTTCATGGTCGGCATGCGGGATTTCAGCCTCGTGGAGACTCCCCATGCGCAACGCTGCTCGTTCGCGCTGCTCTTCCTGACAGACGGCATCGAATTCCGCTTTAGTCAGATACCGATCGGATTCGTCTTTCAGTTTCATGGTAGCAATGTGCCCAATGGGGCAGACGGCGTCGAGTGTGTTTCGGTCACGACGAGGTTCGTGCGAATCTCGATCCGGCGGATTGTTTGAAAATCTCATCCCATCCGCTGGAGAGAGCGTGACCGGAGGGCGGGTGAGGGGATGCGAGTCGCCCATCCTTGCAACTCCACTGCGCAGCGGGACGGATGTGAAGCCAAACGCCTGGCTTGGGAAAGAGGCGCATCTCACTTTTTTGCATCCGGGTTTGCCTGCATTCGGCCGCACGGACGGCGCGGACGCTGGAGAGGTGGCTTACCAGCCGTCTGTCCTGTGGGGCGGCTGGCAAGCCGCTCCTCCGGCAGACTGGTGGATTTGCAAAAAACCGCGGTGCGGCCGCGGGAAAGTTTTGGGGAAGTTTTGGCTGGCCCGGTGTGCCGGTCTTGTTAACTTATTCTGCATGGCAACCATGCTGAAACAGCAAGCCAGGCGTCCGACCTGCGACGACCATCTCCAACGGGAGGGCAACCAGCGCCATGAAATCATTGACGGGAATCCGCTGATCGCCTCTGCACCAGAGCTCCGGCATCATGCCAAGAGTGTGATCTGACGGAGATCCAGCACCGAGAGGCAACGGCAAGGCTCAACGCATTGAAACAACCATGATACTCACAGGCATCGGCGACGAAGGCGCGAACACCATTGACGGCCAGATTCAGGCTACTCAGGAACTCGGTTGGAAACACCTCGAACCGCGTGGCATGGAAGTGCCCGGCTACGCAAAGGCCAATTTCCACGACATCCCGGATGCCGCGTTCGATCTGGCGGTGAAGAAACTGGAGGACGCCGGGATTCAGCCGTATTGCTTCGGCTCAACCATCATGAACTGGGCCAAGACGGTGGAAACGCCGTACGAAGTGACGCTGGCCGAGGTGAAGCGCGCCATCCCGCGCATGAAGCGAACCGGCGCGAAATTCATCCGCATCATGAGCTTCAAACCGGGGGATGACGAATACAAGATTCCCACGAAGGTCTTCGAGCGCGTGCGCGAGGTGACGAAGATGTTCCTCGACGAGGGTCTGCAACCGGTTCACGAGAACTGCATGAACTACGGTGGCATGAGTTGGAAGCACGCCCTGGAATTGCTAGACCAATGCCCCGGCCTCAAGTGGGTGTTCGACACCGCCAATCCCATCTTCAACCCCGACCGATCCAAACCCAAACCTTGGCCCAAGCAAGACCCTTGGGAATTTTGGGAACACGTTCGCGACCACGTCGTGCATATCCACATCAAAGACGCCACGTGGAATCCGGCCAAGAACGATGCGGATTACAACTGGCCCGGCGAGGGGAAGGGCAGGGTGCGTGACATCCTGAAAGACGCCTTCGCGCGTGGCTACGACGCCGGCATCAGCATCGAGCCTCACATGGTCGTCGTCTTCCACGACGCCCAATCCAAGGCCAGCAACGAAGAAGCGATGCAGAAGAACTACGTCGAGTATGGCCGGCGGCTGGAAAAATTGATTTCAGAAATCAAGGCCGATTTGAAAGAAGTCGAGGAACGTTCCCCAAGCACGCCATGAGACTCAGTCGCTGACGACAACAACAACTCGGACTGGCAGATGAACCGCAAAGTAATTCGGCCCTGGGTGATGTCACCCAGGGCCTGCTTGATTACCGAGTCTAACACCTTCAAGTCACGGGCGAAGGGGCTCAGTCTCTGCCGCGATCATCGCAGTCGTCGTCGCCTCGATCATGGTTGTGAGACTGCACGTTGACGTGATAGGTCACGTCGAGACCGAAGTCCACCGGATCTTCACCAAGTTCACCTGCCTCGAAGTGAAACGATCCGCTGATATGGATGGTGTGCTTGCCTTTCGACAACGGAGGCAACATCACGAAGTAGCCATCGGCAACCGCAGTGCCCTCTCCCGAAGGTGCCGGCGAGAAAATCCACGGCTCAGGCGCCGTGAAGCTGAACTGCGGCGATTGGACCCGAAAGCGGTCAATGTTCTTTACTGGTTTGCCATCCACCGAGCAGGACACACTGGCGATATGATCGGCCAGCCATTCTGCAATCTCGCGCTGTTCTGCTTCTGTGTTTCCCAAGTCTTCCAGATCGGAAGCCTCGGCGTTGAGCAGCCCGATGAATAGCGCCTTGCCGGTGGGAATCTCAACGGTGCGTTCGACCGTGCCGAAGGGCGAGCCCAGAAACCATACTTTGCCGTGCTGGCCGGAACTTACGTCATAGTCCGGGCTGTCCACGGCGGGATGACCGGCAACCGGATGTTCCATGAACCACTGCCACCATTGGGCGCTCCATTCGCCGTAACTCTTGCCGTAGGGATGCGAGTGCGGAGGCAAGACATTTGCCCCACGTTGTCCACCACCGTCCGCCAGTGCGGACAAATTGCTACCGAGCGCCAGCGCGGACACCAGCAGTGTGGAACCGATGACTTTGTTGAACTGACTTTTCATACTGTTACCTTTCGTTTCAGGCGATTCGAGCCTGGTTGATTTTGTTTTGTCTGCCTTCAACGAAAGCACACGTTTGAGCTTCACGTTTTCGGGCTTACGTTTCCTTGCTACAACAATGCCGAGGCGGAGTTACAAAGAAAATGGTTTGGCGAGTGGATTCTACGGAACTGCCGGGGGCAGACGGGCTAACTGGTGCCGGATTCCAGTTGCCACGTGGTGTTAACCGAGGACGTGGGATTACTCCACTCCAACCCGGTAGCAGGTTGTTGAAATAGTCTCACGCAAATTTGAACAGGCCGCATTGACTTGCGTCTGAAATCCATGCGCGGAAAACCTCAAGCCCAGCCGGACTTTCTGACGGTCATCAACCTCAACGCCAGCG
>WYBW01000139.1 GCA_011525685.1 Verrucomicrobiia bacterium | reverse complement strand
CCGGATTTGAACTCCAATGTTTGGGCCACCCTTTGGTGAACCGGGCATGTGCCCGACGATTGCGTTGTTTTCATCTACCACCAATCAGTTCCCAATCGGTGGCCCTTTTTCAACTGCATCGTTCCGGCTTAGTGCCATTCGGGTCATGCCTCAGTCTTGACCGAAGGTAGCGCAGACTTCTCCCGACAAGTCGGGATATAGCCGAATTCCATCCGGCAGATCGGCCAAACGCCCGGAAACGCCGGCGCTGGCGAAGGTCGGCGGATGGGAAATCCGCGACACGGCAGGATGGAATCCTGCGCTACGAGCAAACACCCCGGGCACGACTGAGGCATTGCTTTCTTGGGCTTTGTTCCTTTGACAGACATCCCGCTCTGTAAGACCGTTTCGCGCAAGTCAATTGGTTGACGGGCCGCCCGTTGGGGTCATAGTGTAACGCCATGGCGACGCTGACACTGGAACTCCCGCCGCAGAAGACGCAGACGGCGTTCAACCTGCGCCGCTGGGCGGAACTGCTGGCCGACCCCGAACTCGCCAAGTTCGAGGGCCGCGTGGAAACCGACCGCTACGGACACATCCTTATGAGCCCGCCTCCCGCCCCATCTCATGGCAGCTTTCAATCGGAAATCGCCTATTTGCTGCGGCGTCATCTCAACGAAGGCCGCGTCCTCACCGCGTGCCCCATCTCGACCGCCGACGGCGTCAAGGCCGCCGATGTAGCTTGGGCATCGCCGGCCGTCATGGCCGAATTGGGCAACCGCGTCTGCTTTCCCCGCGCGCCGGACATTTGCGTCGAGGTGATTTCACCCGGCAACACCGAGGCGGAGATTCGCGAGAAGATGGCGCTGTATTTCGACGCCGGCGCGAAGGAAGTGTGGACCTGTTCGGCGTCCGGCGTCATGAATTTCTTCATGGCCAAAAGCCAGAAACCGCTCCGCGCCTCCCGGATCTGCCCGCATATTCCCAAACGCATCAAACTGCGCTGAGGCGCTACCAGCAGCGGCGACTGACCTCGCAGCAACACTTGCTTTGAGCTGCTGTCTAGGTGTAACGTGCCTGCGAGGCCGCCGATGGAAACCCAGGCCAACGCACCTCGCAAACGTCACGTCTTGATCGTGGACGATGACGCCCGTCTCGCTGATTTCTTCAAGAAGCTCCTCGAACTGCACGGCTACGACGCGCAGGTGGCCTCGGATGGCAAGCTGGCTCTCAAGCACGTCCTGGAACAACCCACCGACGCGGTGCTCTGCGACCTGCAAATGCCGCTGCTCGAGGGCGACCTGTTTTACGCGACGGTCGAGCGCGTCAAGCCGTCGCTCGCCCGCCGGTTCATCTTCATCACCGGCCTCACCGACGATCCGCATTTCCACAGCTTCGTCACCACGGTGGACGCCCCGGTGCTGCAAAAACCCGTGCCAATGGAGAAGCTGGTCGCCGTGGTGGAGAATATCGTGCAACGTGCCTGACCTTTCAGGCTGCGCAGGCGTGTGGTGTGGCCCTGGGAGGAAGTTGCTGTGTTCAGAGTCAACATTGGACTTTGAATGGCGGCTCACTTTTTCGGGGCGGTTCCGTTCTTTGTGGACGCGGCCATGAAAAAACCGCCGGATGTTGCCATCCGGCGGTGGTCTGCAAAAGGAAGGGGTTACGGCTCGGCCAGAATGGCGGCCCGTTGCTTGTGATAGGTTTCGGGCGTGATCTGGTCCGCGCGGTACTGACGGAGCAATTCCGCCAGACGTTGCGCCTTGTCGCCGGAGATGGCCGGCGGAGGAGGTTCGATGGGCCGGAAAGCCACCGCCGGAAAGGGCATGCCGCTCGGCACGGCGACAGGTTGCCGGGCGTCCAGTTCACTCATTCTCAAGTTCACGGCCTGGCGGGCCCTGGCTTGCGCCGGGTTGTCAACCCCCGGAGTCCACGGTTCGAGGGGCGTGCCGGCGAGGGCTGCCGGTGACTGACCGGCCTGCATTTGTTGGCGCAAGGCTTCCAGCGCCCGGGCTTGCGCGGCACTGTCCACCACCGGAGACGGAGGAGCGCCGGGTGCCGGAGCGGCGACCGGTGCGACCGGCGTGACTGGTGCAGCCGGAGCGGCGATCGCGGGAGGCGCAGTCTGGCCTTCATTCATCTTCCGGCGCAGCGCCTCCAAAGCCCGGGCTTGCGCGGCGGTATCCACTTGAGGAGCGGGCGCGACATAGGGCGCGGCGGGAGGAGTCGCAGCCGGAGCAGGCGTGACCGCGGGTACCGGCGCAGGTGCTGGCGCAGGTGCCGGGGTCGGCGGCGGAGCCGGTGTCGGAGGTGCCGCTGGTTGGGTTGGCCGCTCCGATTCCTGCATTCTCTGGCGCAAAGCTTCGCGGGCTCTTCTTTGCGCTTCGGTTTCGTCGGCGCGCAGGAAGAACACCCCGGTGAGAAGGGCGAGCGCGCAAATCACTTGAAGCAACTTGGACGTCTGCATAGGCCCTTCTTACGTGAAATCCGCGCGGGACGCAACAGGTTTCCCCGCGGTCGCGGACTTTGTTGAAACCAACCCCCGCCAAGCGCCGGGCCAAGGATAATACAGCAGCGACTTGCAGATTAAACGACGCACCTCGGCCCGGCTGACTTTCACGCGCCGTTGGGGGTCGAGGAAGTTTTCCAATCGCAGGCGGCGGAGGGTTTCCAAACCGATGAGGATCGGCCAGGCACAGGCCAGCCGCACGCGCACCTGCGTCCACGGAATGTCGTTCGTGTAACGCCAGCCCGCCTCGAGATGGGATTCGGCCAAGTCCAGATAGCCACCATAAAGCGGGCGGAAACGCGTTTCGTTGGCGGGCTGGAGCAAATCCGCCGGGCACAATCCGGCAGCCGTCAATTTCTCCAAAGGTAGGTAACACCGCCCTTGCCGCAGGTCCGCGGGCAGGTCGCGCAATATGTTGACGAGTTGCAAGCCTTTGCCAAAGCGGATGGCGTCGGCCAGGAACCGGGATTCATCCAGCGAGGCGTTCGGAAAAAGATGAGTGCGGCACATCGCGGTCCAGAACTCGCCCACGCAGCCGGCGACACGATAGGTGTAATCATCCAGTTCGGCATCGGAGCGCAGCGCGACAATTTGCTCCGCCGTTGCGCCATGAAAGCGGCGCAGGTCGAGTTCCTGGCCGCTGATGATGAGCTCGAGCACCCTGCGCACGTGTCCCAAGTCAGGAGGTGTCAGCCGATGCAACTCTGCCAGGCTGGCTTCGCAGTTTTCCAGCAGCGCTCGCTCGGCCGGCTGGCCCTGCCGGCGGGCCAGTTCCCCGAGGTCCAGCGAGCCGCTGGCGGTGCCAAGAATCCGCCCGCGCAGTTTCTCCAGCGCCCTTTGTCGGTCCTCCAAGGGCAGCAGGCCCGTGTCCGCGATGGTGTCGGTGGTGCGCGCCAGCAGGTAGGCGAGGCCGATTTGCGGGCGGACCTTGCGCGGCAGCATCCGCAGCGTGAGATAAAACGAGCGCGAGGTCTCCTTGAGCAGCCTGGTCAGCGTGGCGTCGGTGGTCGCAGGCATGGGAAAAGCGGCGCGCCTAACGGGACTTCCGCGCGACGCGGCGCGCAAAACTGCCCACGCGAATCACCGCGCGCACGTGACTGCCCCGCGCAATCAACTCCTGCTCGTCCCGGGCCTCGACCTGGAAGGCCACCGTCCTGCCTTCCGTGTGGATGACCCGCGTCGTCAGGATCACCTCGGCGCCCAGCGGCGTGGGCGCCAAGTGACGCAACTCCAGCTCGGTGCCCACGCTGCGTTCGTCCGGCTCCAGAAAGGGTGCAATGGATTCGCGCGCGGTGCGCTCCAGCAAACCCACCAGGTTCGGCGTGCTGAAGACCGCCGGCATGCCGTCCGTGGCGAAGTCAATGCAATGCCGCGCTTCAACGACGAATCGCAGTTCGCCCACCGTGCCAATCTTGGGTGCGGATTTCATGACCTGACCGCGCGAAGCGTAACAACGTCCCGTTCATCCGCCAATCAAACAGCGACCGGGCCGGCCGGGGTTCATCAACTCCTCCGCCGCAGGTTTCCGGTTCAACGCGACAGTTTCTTGCGCCAGGCCGCCAACTGCCTCACAACTTCCTTTGTGCCAGGTGCGCCCGGGAGATTGCGCCGGGCCATGGCGCGTTTCAGATCGAACACCACCAGCGCGTCCCGGCCGAAGAAGGGGTTCACGGACCGCAACTGCGCGAGGGTGAGCCGATTCAGCGGCAGGCCCAGTTTCTCCGCCAGCGCCACGACGGAGCCGACCGCGTGATGCGCCTGACGGAACGGCATCCCCTTGCGCACGAGATAATCCGCCAGATCGGTCGCGAGCAATGCGGGATCGCTCGCCGCGGCCCGGCACGCCGTCTGGTTGACCTTCGTGTGCCGCAGCATCGCCGCCATCAGCCGCGTGCTGGCGCGCACGGTGTCCGCCGTGTCGAACAACTGTTCCTTGTCCTCCTGCAAGTCGCGGTTGTAAGTCATGGGCAGGCCCTTCAACAGCGTCAGGAGGCCGACCAGATTGCCGAGCACGCGACCCGCCTTGCCGCGGATGAGTTCCGCCACGTCGGGATTCTTCTTCTGCGGCATCAGGGACGAGCCGGTCGTGTAGGCGTCGGCAATCCGGATGAAATGGAATTCCGCGCTGGCCCAGAGAATCAGGTCTTCCGCCAGCCGCGAAAGATGCACGGCCAGCAACGTCGCTGCCGCGCAGAATTCCACCGCGAAATCGCGGTCGCTCACCGCGTCCATCGAGTTCTGTGTCAGTCGCGGTTTTCCATCGAGATCCGTGAAGCCGAGCTGCTTTGCGACGAAGCCACGATCCAGTTTGAGCGTCGAACCGGCCAGCGCGCCGCTGCCCAGCGGGCAGACGTTCACGCGCGACCAACCGTCCCAAAGCCGCTCGTTGTCGCGTTCCAACATCTCCGCGTAGGCCAGCAAATGATGGGCGAGGTAAACGGGTTGTGCGCGTTGCAGGTGCGTGTAACCGGGGATGACCACGGTGGCATTGGCTTCTCCCAGACTCACCAGGGCGCGTTGCAAGTCGGCGATTTCGCCAAGCAGAAGCAGGATCTCCTCCCGCAGCCACAGCCGCAGGTCGAGCGCGACCTGATCATTGCGCGAGCGTCCGGTGTGGAGCTTCGCGCCCGCCGGCACGCGCCGGGTCAACTCCGCCTCCAGGTTCATGTGAACGTCTTCGAGTTCGGGCTTCCAGCGGAATTTGCCCTGCTGGATTTCCCGGGCGATGGCGTGCAATCCCCGCTCAATGGCTGCGGCTTCGCTCCGGGACAGCACGCCGATCTTGCGCAGCATCGCCGCGTGAGCGAGCGAGCCGGCGAGGTCGTGTCGCCACAACCGCCAGTCGAACGAGATGGACTCGGTGAATTGGGCCACGTCCGCGTCCGGACCACCTTTGAAGCGTCCGCTGCGGGAGACTGGTGAGTGTTTCTTCATGCGATGCAACCGGGGCGAATGTGGGCCGCGCCCCGTGAAAAGTCACTCCCAAACGCGGGGATGCCCCAACGGCGGGATTCTCAAATGGCGGTCTTAAATGGCCGGTTGCGATTTGGCGGTGAAGCTGGCAGGTTTGGTTCGGCAGGAACGCCAACCTGCCGGCGTGGTCACCATGAGTGAATTCAAGTTCGCCTGTCCGGTCTGCGGCCAGCACATCACGTGCGACACCCGCAGCAGCGGCTCGCAGATGGAGTGTCCCACTTGCTTCCGGAAATTGGTCGTGCCCCGCACCCAGGGCGGTGGTTCCTCTTCGCTCCTGATCCACGCCGCCGAAGTCAGCACCCGGCCGGCGACGCAGACCGCCGGCGTCGAACCACTTGCCCGGCCCGGCCGCAGACCATTTCCGTACGCAGCGATCGCCGTTGTGATCATCCTCAGCGTGGTGGCTGGCGGTGCTTATGTCTTTCGCGACCACATCAAGAAGGTGGTGCAGGAACGCCGGCCCGCTGCCAAGGAACCCCCGGCCAAACCCGCCCGCAAGAGCATGGGCCCGCCGGCGGACGACCGTTTGTGGACCCTGCGGCTCAAGGATGTGAAGATTCCCTCAACGCCGGCGGCCGGTCGCGTTCACGGTGAAGACTTCCTCGTGCAACGCGCCACCTTGCAGGGCGGCACCCTGAATCTGCGCCAAGGGCCGGCCTGGCCGCCGGACCTGGGAGTGACGGTCAACTTGTTTGCGAACCGCGGCGAGGATCTCGCGGGCCAGGTCGTCCAGATCGAGGCCACGCGCACGAACGCCCCGCGAGTGACACTCCGTTGGAAGAACGAGGAGGATCAGCCCGTGACCAAGACCTTCCGCACCGGCTACGCGCTGCGGCTCGAGTTTGGCCCCGTGGCCGGCGACCGTCTGCCGGCCAAGGTTTACCTCTGCACGCCGGACGATGCGAAGAGCTATGTGGCCGGGACCTTCACCGCCGAAATCCGCAAACCCGCGCCTCCCAAGACTACGCCCAACCCGACTGTCGCAAAGCCATGAGCGGACTGATCAAACCCAGCTTGAACAGCTCCAAGCTGTCGGTCTGAAGGCCGATTAGAGGCCGCTTCAACCACGTCCAGTCCGGCCTTGCCTGTCGCGGTCTGTGCCTTGAAACTCCACCGGCGTGAACGTCGAACTCATCAACACCGGGAGCGAACTGATGCTGGGGCGCGTGCTCAATACGCACCAACAATGGCTTTGCCGCCGGCTGGCGGACCTCGGCTACACCGTGTCCCGCCAGACGGCGGTCCCGGACACCGGTCCGGACATCCAGCAGGCGGTGCGCGAGGCGTTGGCGCACGCCGACTTGATCTTCACCACAGGTGGCCTGGGGCCGACCTCCGACGACCTCACCCGTGAACTGATTGCGCAGTTGCTCGGGCGAAATCTGCGGGAAGACCCCGCGATCGTCCAACAGATCGAACAATACTTTGTGTCCCGGCGGCGCGCGGCGCCGGCGCGTACCCGCGTGCAAGCCTTGGTGCCCGAGGGAGCGATCGTTCTACCCAACCCCAACGGCACGGCCCCGGGACTGGCGATCGAAGTGCGGCCCAACCCCTTTCGGGAGGGCGGCCGGCCCAGTTGGCTGATCATGTTGCCCGGCCCGCCGCGGGAATTACGCCCGATGTTTCTGGACACCGTCGTGCCATTGCTGCGGCGCGTGCTGCCGCTCGAAAAGGAGTTCATTTGTCACACCTTGCGGACTTCAGGCATCGGCGAATCGGTCGTGCAGGAAAAGGTGGGCGCGCCGTTGGAATCGTTCATCGCCCGAGGGCTTGAACTGGGTTATTGCGCGCGCACGGGCCAGGTGGATGTAAGGTTCAGCGCTTGTGGAAGCGACGCCGCCCGGCTCGTGCAAGACGCGGAAGCGGTCGCCCGGGAACTGCTCGGTCCGTTCATTTACGGCGCGGACGATGAAGAACTCGAGGCGGTGGTGGTTCGCCTGCTGACCGAGCGAGGAAAAACCCTCGCTCTCGCCGAATCCTGCACCGGAGGTTGTCTGGCGCACCGCCTGACCAATGTGCCCGGGGCCTCGGCCGTCCTGCGGGCGGGAGTGGTGGCCTACAGCAACGAGGCGAAGCGGGAGTTTCTCGGCGTGCGCGCCGAATCGCTGGACGAACACGGCGCGGTGAGCGAGCCGGTGGCGAGTGAGATGGCGGAAGGTGTGCGCCGGCGAACCGGCGCGGATTTTGCGTTGTCAGTCACCGGCATTGCCGGTCCGAGCGGTGGCACGACGGAAAAACCGGTCGGCACCGTCTTCATCGGGTTGGCGAAGCCGACCGGGACGCTTGTCAGAAAGAACTTCAATCCTTACGACCGGGAGACGTTCAAGCAGGTCACCTCGAATCAGGCGTTGGAATTGTTGCGACAAAGCATCCTGGCGGAATCACGGTCGTGACGACTCAAACCGCCGTCTGCCCGGCACGCTTCGAGCGTACTCCGATTCGCCTGACGGCGTGATTCCCGGGCGGGCAAAATTCGGACTTGTCGGTGTGCGCGCACCGGCATTGAAAGCAGAACGGCCCGCGGTCTTGGGACTGCGGGCCGTGCAAAAATTCTGCCGGACTAGGCCCCGTTGTCCCCAATGGCCTCGACGGGGCAGCCTTCCTTGGCTTCCTTGCAACGCGCGTCCTCCTCGGGCGACTCCGGTTGCTTATAGACGAACGAATAACCGCCGTCCTCGTTGCGCTTGAAATTATCCGGTGCGGTTTCGCGACACAGGTCGCAGTCAATGCACTGGTTGTCCACGTAGTATTTGCCGCTAACGTTTTCGGGATATCTGTTTGCCACGTCTGCCATAAGAGTCACTTTCGTTGCGGAAAAATATGGGGACCACTCCCCAGCATGGCAAGCCTGATTTGAGCCGCAGCCTGGCCGTGGAGGCTGGTGGGCCCGCTCGGACTCGAACCGAGAACCAAAGCATTATGAGTGCTCTGCTCTGACCATTGAGCTACGGGCCCGTCAGAGCAGGTTTCCAGATGCTCCCGACTTTTTCAACCTTGGAGGTGAAAGTTCTCGGGGACAAATTTCAGACGAACCCGGGCTTGACTGCCGGGTTGGCTCCACCGCGGCGCTTTGCCCCGCGGGCTTCGGCGATCGGCTGGGTAACGGCATCCGCCGTCCCGCGCTCCAAGCCGCGCGGCTAACGATTCTGTTGCGGCGTGGGCGACGCGGCGAAAGGGTTGTCCGCGGAGGCTTCGCCGGTCGCCGCGGTATCTGGACGGGCTTCCTCCGCTTCATCGGGCCGAACTGCTGCCGATGTTGGCGCAGAGGTGGTTTGCGGGCGGGTGGGCGTTACCGGCACCTTGACGAGCTTCCACTGTTTGGCCAGTTCGTCGAGGAACACGATGACGAGGCTCTGCAAGTTGCGTCTCTGCCGGCGCAAGAACCACGCGAAGGCGGACAGGGTCAGCAACAACACCACCGGCCAGTGCCACCACGTTCCGAAGATGCCCACCCCCAAGGTCACCAAGGCCGCCACGGCGCAGAACGCGACCTTGGCCTGCAACGACCAGCGGCCGCGCAGGCGACATCGCAATAGCCGCCGCCCTTGTGGATGGTCCTCGGAAGCTGTAACCAATTGCACCTGGCTCCAGCGGCTGCCCTGGATTTCCACGTCGAATTCGCTCCAGCCGATGTCCGAGCGGTTGGGCCAGCCGCGGCGGTTGAGTTCTTCAATGACGCGGGAAACAAACTCAAGGCGCTCCAGGGGCGGTTCGGCCCAGTAGCGGACCTCGTGCAGTGGCTCCGGGCCATCCCGCAGGGCCACCGAATCCAGGTTCTCCCGGGCGGGTCGCTCCGGCAGGCGCAGTTGCAGCCGGCCCCGATAGCGTTCCCAGCCGCGCACCACCGGTTGCAACAGGAACAACAGCGCCACCAATGGACGCGACCACCAGCGCCGCTTGTTTTTGGGCAGCGAGGCTTGGGCGCCGGCCGCCACGCAAAGCCCGACCGAGGTCAGCAGGCTGGTCGCAGCCAGCAGCAACAGGTAGGGAAACGCGACGGACAGGACCCACAGCGGCAGCGTCACCAACACGTGATACTCCAGGGCCGTGAACAGCATCAAGGTGAGAGCCGGTTCGGAGGCATACATGGCTTGAAACTGCCCGCTGCCAAACAGGCCGCGGTAAATGATCGGGGACCGCAGCAACACTCCGAATTTAGCCGGCGTGTAGATGCGCCCCCGCCAGATGCTGTCGCCGAAGGAGTTGAAGTATTCGGGATGTTTGCGCACCAGCAGCGCCTCGGCCTCGCCGTAGCCGCGTTGCTGCTGCAAGTAGGCCCGCAAGGTCGAGCGGCGGTAGTGCCAGACAAACGCCGCCGGGCTGAAACCGATCTTGGCCCCGGTCTGTTGCAAGCGCCAGCAAAGGTCCACGTCATCGCCGGCCCGCCGGAAAATGGGATCGAACCCGCCCAACTCCAGCAGCGCCCACTTGTAGAAGGCCATGTTGCAGCCGGGAATGTGCTCGGCCTGACGGTCGTCCAGCATGACGTGCGCCGGTCCGCCCGGCGACACCATCACCGCGGCCGCGACCGCCGAATCGTCCGGCGGCAGCAGATTGGGTCCGCCCATGCCGGCGAAGTCGCCTTGAAGCAGGTCGCCCACGAGATAATACAGCCAGTCCTCGTCCGCGCGGCAATCCGCGTCGGTGAACGCGATAATCTCGCCCTGGGCCACGGTGATGCCGGTGTTGCGCGCGGCTGACAAACCGCGGTTGCGGTCGTGCCGGATGAAGCGCACCCCTGGATGCCGGGCGGCAATCTCCGCCGTGGTGTCGGTCGAGCCATCGTCCACGAGGATGATTTCGTAATCGGGATAGTTGAGTCGCTCAAGGGATTCGAGGCAGGTGTCCAGCGTCCGGTCAGCGTTGTAGCTGGCGACGACGACCGAGATTTTTGGCTGGCGCGGGAGCGGGAAATAGGGCGCGACAGAGAACAGGGCGCGGACCGCCAGGAACGATTCCTTGGGCCGCCGGTCAGAGGTCGTCAACCCCATCTGCCAGTCCTCGATCTGGCGGCCATCCTTGTACCAGTCATCGGTGAAACTGAAAACCACCGCGCCGGCCAGCCCGCCGCGAAAGGCGAGTTCGATCTGCCATTTGAGCGTCTCGCTTTTGCGCCGTTCGCCTTCGCGCAAGGAATCCATTCCAAATTCGCCCAACACCAACGGTTTGGCATCCGCCATCATCTGCAGCCGGGCCAGATAGTTTTTGAATGGCTGCGGTTGGTGCAGATAGACGTTGAAGCAGATGAAATCCAGGCTCTGAGGACGGAGGAACTCGGTGGGCGGATAATTCGTGAAAGTATAGAGACACTCCGGATCAATCTGCCGGGCTTCGGACGCCAGTTCGTCAATGAACTCGGCCACGGCCCGCTCGCCGCTCCAGCGCACGATGTCGGGCGGAATCTCGTTGGCCAGACTGAAGGCAAACACGGCCGGATGACCGGCGCAGGCCGAAACCGCCTGCCGCACCGCTTCGCGTGCTGCCGCGCGCTGCTCCGCCGAGTCGAGAAAACACAGGTGCTTGTCCCAGGGGATGTCCACCATCAGCACCAGTCCGTGTTCCTCGGCGAGGTCAAGGAACCAGCGCGGCGGCACATGATAAACGCGCAGCAGGTTCGCTCCCGCCTCCCGGACCAGCGCGAAGTCCACGGCGGTTTGCTCCGGCGAGGCAAAGGGTTCGCCGGACGCATTGGGTGCGAACGGGCCGTACGCCAGACCTTTGGCGTAAAACTTTTGCGCGCCGCGGCGGAAAAACTTGCCATCCACCGAGACGCGCGGACGGGGGAGAACCGGCTCTGCCATGCGGTTTAGACGGATGTGGTCGGCGCTTTAATCATCACGGCTTGAAAATGACAATGATGGCGCGTCGCGGCAAGCCGGGTTTGCACTGCGGGACGGTGAGGCGAAACCTGTGCTCCGAGCGCGGGGAGGTGATGTACCCGGCGACGTTCCGAGAATTGACTTGCTCGCCGGACGAGGCCGCGGAGGATGGCGGCCATGCGTGAACTTCCCCATACTCACTCGTGCTTCGTTTGTGGCGAGTCGAACGCCATCGGGTTTCGCCTGCGGTTTGAAACGGACGGGCGGGTCGTCCAAACGCGGTTTCGTCCGCGCCGCGAACACATCGGTTTCCAGAACGTCATGCACGGGGGGTTGATTGCCACAATCCTCGATGAGGTGATGGTGTGGGGTTGCGCCGTGGCCACGCGACGGTTTGCCTATTGCGCCGAACTGTCGGTGCGTTTCCTCAGTCCGGTCCGCCCCGGCGAGGAACTGGTCGCCTTCGGTGAACTGGCCACGAATCGAAAAGGCCGGCTCTTTGAGGCAAAGGGCACCCTGCGCGACGCCTCGGGAAAGTCTCTGGCCGAGGCGAAAGGAAAATATGTTCCCGTCAAATCCGAAGACGTGGCCGCCATGGCGACGGATTTTATCGGGGACGCCCGCTGGCTGCTCGGTTGAAACCTACTTGATTTCGAGGTTGATGCCGCGCCGTTCGAGGGTTGAACCTTCGGCGAGCGCGAGGTTGGCCAGCGTGATGTTGTAATCCGCGAGCGCCCGGATTTCGGCGGAGCGGGCGTCCGTGAGGTCTTTCTGGAGTTGGAGGACCACAAAGCTCGTGCTCTTGCCGCTTTCGAGTTTCTTCTGCTCGGCCTCCAAGGCCGCCTCGGCATAGAGCCGGAACTGGCGGGTGGCATCCACTCGCTCGTAACTGCTGCGGGCGTTGGCGATGGCGTTCTCGATGAGAATCAAGGTTTGTTGTTCCTGCTGCTTGAGCGTGAGCGCCAGTTGTTCCTGGGCGGCCTTGGCGATCTTGAGGTTGTTCCGCGCGCTGGTCTGGCCCAACGGAATGGTCAACTGTGCGCCAAAGGACCAGAAGGGATTGTCGCGGTCGGTGATCTGCCCCAAGGCGTCGCTGTATTCCCGGGCACTGCCGCCGGCGCTGTAACCGTAGCTGCCAATGAGGTCCAGTTGCGGATAGAGCTGGTTGCGCGAAAACCGGACCCGCTGTTGTTGTTGTTCGAGTGCCAGCCGCGCTTGCAAGAGGCGAGGTCCCTGACTCAAACCCCGGCGCCAGCTTTCCTGCAAATCATAATGTTGGGGGACGGCAAGAAGTTTTTCCGTGGGCACGATGGTCACGTTGGCCCATTCCCCGGTGTAATTGTCGCTCAACAGCGCCTTGAGCACCCGCTGCTGGGTGTCGCGTTGGGCCTGGGCGCTGAGCAGGTCCGCGCGGCTGGAGGCGACCTGCGACTCGGCCTGCTTCTCATCGAGCGGGGCCAGGGCGCCCACCTGCACGCGCCGCCGGTTCTCGGCCAGCAACCGTTCCGCCAGCTCCAGCGCCTTTTCCTGCACCTTCACGCTTTCCTCGGCGAAGATCAGGTTGAAGTAGGCGTCCTCCACCGCCGTCACCGTGGTCATCACTTGATCCCGGAAGTCGGATTCGCGAATGGTCAGATCCCGCTTGTTGACAAAAATGTTCAGCCGGATGGCGTCAATCCAGAAATTCTTGAGCAAGGGCTGGCGCAACGTAAACGCGCCGACTTCGCCCGAGGTCGTCTCGAACGACGAGCGGGTCGGAATGGTGCCGTAGTTGGTGGTAATGAGCACACCGGAGGGCAGGCCCGTGTTGATGTCGTAAATTGTGTTGGTGTTGAGGATGGGATTGCCGAAGTCAATCATCGCACTGGGGCGATCCACGTTCTGGTCCGCAAAGGAGGCGCCCAGACTGTAGGTCGTTCCCCAAGGAAGGTAGCCTTGCAGGCCACCGCTGATCCGGTCCACTTCCGTTTCCGTGCCCTCGAAGGAGCGCCCCTCGGAGTCCACACCCCCGGGCGAAATCCGGTAATCATGAATGCCGGAGAGTGACAAGGTGGGTTCGTAATCGCCGTAACTGCCCGCGAGCGCGTAGCGGGCGATCATCGGGTTGTATCGAGTGATCTGGATGGTCAGGTTATGCTCCAAGGCAATCGCCACGCAGTCCTCGAGGGAAAGGGCGCGTTGCGGCGCTTCACCGGCCCGCGCTTCATACGACAGCGCCGCGCACACCAGCAGGGAAAGAACCGTTGCTTTTCTCATCGCGCCAGAGAGTGTGAAGTTCTTCGTCATTCGTCAAAAACAAACCATTGGACGAGCCTCTTGTTCTTTGAGTGACTTCCTTTTCAAGTTGCCTCCACATCCGAGGCCGCGCGTCGCAGCCGGTCCGCGATGGCCGCCCAGGCCGGATCGTCCGGGGGCGATTCCACCACAATCCACTCCGCGCCGGCCGCGTCGCAGCGGTGCAACTCCGCGTAGAGTGCCCGCGCAAACGCTTCCGCGTCGTGCGGGATGACGCTCACGCCGGCGAAGTTGCCGGCCGACGGAATGTTCGTGTGAGCAATCACGTGCAACTTGGACCGCGCCAGGTTGGCTTCCGCACGATGCACTTGTTCCAGCAACTCAACCTCATTGTTCCAGCGCCATACCATCAGCCTGGCGCGAGGCGCGTAATGCTTCGGCAACAACCCGGGGCTGGCCAGGGGGAAGGCGGCGGCTTCAGCGCCCACGCCGGGACCGGCAACCGTGTCCACGACCGCCGCCAGCGACGCTTGATGAATCATACCTGGACGCAATATCCGCGGCGGATGCGCCGTGAGATCGAGGACGGTGGATTCGATCCCCACCTGTGCCTGCCCGCCATCCACGATGAGTTGGATCCGGTCGCCGAGTTGCTGGCGCACGTGATCCGCGTTGGTGGGTGAAAGCCGGTTGGCCAGGTTCGCGCTGGGCGCGGCCAGGGGAAAACCACATTCGCGAATCACCGCTTGAATGAACGGATGCGCCGGCCACCTCACACCCACAGTGGGGCCGCCCGCCGCGACGATTCCGGGAATCACCGCCGATTTCGGCAGCACCAGCGTCAGCGGACCAGGCCAGAAGGCCCGGGCCAGTTTGTCCGCCGTCCCGGGCCAGTCCACGACACAGTGCCGGGCCATTTCCAGGCTCGAGACGTGGACGATCAGCGGGTTTCGCGCGGGCCGGCCTTTGATTTCGTAAATCCGCGCCACCGCCTGCGAGTTCAGCGCGTTCGCAGCCAGGCCATAAACCGTTTCGGTGGGCAACGCCACCACCTCACCGGCACGTAGTAATTCCGCCGCGCGCCGCACGGCCGCCGCAAACAGTTCCGGAGTGTGAGTGGCGAGCAACTCCACCATGGGTCGCTGGCTGGTCATGAACTTTTCCGGCGCCAGCGTGGGGCACCTTCGTTTGGCGCGCAATGGAAAGAATCCTGTCCCAATGTGACAGGAGCTGGAAAAGATTCTCCACCCGCAACGAAGCGCTCACATGGCATGAGATTCACCGACTGAATTTGAAGCGAATGCACAACTGGAATCCGTGATGCGAGCCAGAGAGCAAGTGAGTTGCGGGAGTTGCCCCGGGGCGCCCCGGAAATTCACCGGCCCGAGCGGATGAACTCAAGAGCGGGCGTGGCACATGAACTGCGACCATTCCGCGCAAGAAGGCGATATGGCAAACAAAGCTAAATTGATGAAGTTCCTGGAGGAGGTTCGCGGTTACGCGCAAGTGACCAACCGCCGCCCGGCGCCTCGTCCTTCTGTGCTCTACTTGATGCAGCTTCGCTCGCAGAACGCCCACGCCACCGCTACGAAGCGACGGCTGATCGTCGTCACCGAGACGCAGGAAAACGCTGGCGCGCCATTGCCGATCAAGATCACCCACCTCAAGACTGAGGAGACTTTCCCGGTCGTGGTTTGCTAAACCCGCATTCCGTCTCGTTCCCGCTGCGGCCAGTCGAGATACACCCTCGAACCAGAAACAGCTCTCACCCTTTGCTTTCCCAAAGCGGAGATCTTTTACGCCCTTCCTGTCCTGAATTCGGATTTTGGGACGAAGGCCGAACGAGAGAGAGTTGCGACAGCGCACTGGCCAATAATTGGGCAGTCTGTTCAAACTCTGGCTGGCAGTGACAGCGACTCCGTCACTGCGCGAGGAATTCCACCTGGTCAAAGCCCATCTGGAGAAACAAGGCCCTCAACTGGGCCCGCGCCCGTTCGTCGGCGTCCTTGAGGATTCCCGCCGTCCGGGCGGCCCGCCGGATGTCCGCCACCGCTTGTTGCCGGGCGTTCTGTTCCAAATCCTTGTCGAAGAGCCGCAGCAAGCCGGTACTGCGCTCCACCACGCGGGTTTGGTGGTCGTCCAGGTAAGTATCCGTGATCTGCGGGGGCGGCAGGCGGACTGTGATCTTCGTTCCAGACACTTGCAGGTCCTCCGCCCGGAGTTCGCCCAGGTCCACCCCGGCTTTGACGATGCCGTGAGCGACGAGCAGCACGCGGCTTTCGCCGAACCACTTTACGTCTTCAAGCACGACCACCTTCTCCATGACGTATTTGACCGTGACGAGCTGAGAGATGGTTTGCACCTGACGGAGTACCGTGGCGGTGTTGAAAGGGCGTTTGCCACCAACCCAACCCAACCACTTCGATCCAGAGAAACCCAGCCACAGACCCACGCCAAGAATGACGAGCAAAACCATCAGCACAAGGATGGGTCGCAGTTTTTGCACGTGGCCAGTCTAACGCAAAACGACTGAAAGCAAAGGGTGGAGTGCGCGGCGAGCCTGGCGGGACGGGAACGTGGACACTGGCTTTGGCTGGACGGAAGCACCGCTCTCAAGTCGGTCGCAAACCGTTGATTCGGGTCGAGCCCGAAATCCGAAGCACCGAAATTCGAAAGCAGCCCGAAGGCCGAAATCGAAAAGGCGAGGACGCGCTCGAAAAGGCAGGCAAACCGGGCTTCGGATTTCGGAATTCTTTCGGCCTTCGGATTTCGGCCTTCGGATTCTTGTTCAACGTCTTGGGAAGCAGAATCGAGCAGTCGTGGGCCGGCCCGCTCGCCGCACACTGGCTGCTGACAAACAGCTCCGCTCCGCCTATGATGCCCGCATGAGCTTGCAACCTGTGGGTCAGTTTCCCGCTCTCCGTCCGCGCCGTTTGCGTCAGTCCGCCGCGATGCGCCGGCTGGTTTGCGAAACCAGTCTGAGCGCCGGCCAACTGGTTTTGCCGCTTTTCGTGCGCGCTGGACGCAAACTGCGCCGGCCCATCAATGCCATGCCGGGCGTCTGCCAGCTTTCACCCGATGAGTTGTTGCGCGAGGCTTCTCGCGCGTTTGCGCTCGGCGTGCCCGGCGTTCTCCTGTTCGGAATTCCGGACCGGAAGGATGCCAGGGCCAGCGGGGCTTACGCGCGGAAGGGGATCGTGCAACAGACGGTGCGCTTGTTGAAAAAGGAATTGCCCGACTTGATCGTCATCACTGACGTCTGCCTCTGCGAGTACATGTCGCACGGTCACTGCGGTCTGGTCCGGCGCGACGCGCGCGGCGCGCACATTCTGAATGATGCCACGCTCCCGTTGCTGGCCCGCACCGCGGCCAGCCACGCGGAGGCCGGCGCGGACATCGTCGCTCCCAGCGACATGATGGACGGTCGCGTACGCGCCGTCCGTACGGAACTGGATCGCTCAGGCTTCCCGGACACGCCCATTCTGTCGTACGCGGCCAAGTTTGCGTCCGCCTTTTACGGTCCGTTTCGTGAAGCGGCCGAGTCCACACCGCAGTTCGGTGATCGGCGCAGTTACCAGATGGACGCCGCCAATGCCAATGAAGCCCTGCGCGAAGTGGCGCTGGACATTCAAGAGGGCGCGGACATGGTCATGGTCAAACCCGCGCTGGCCTACCTGGACATTTTGCACCGCGTAAAAACCACGTTCGGTTATCCCACGGCCGCCTATGCCGTGAGCGCGGAGTTTTCCATGGTCAAGGCCGCGGCGGCCCGGGGCTGGATTGACGAACGAGCAGTCACCCTGGAAAGCCTGCTGGCCATGCGCCGGGCGGGGGCTGACGTCATCATCACCTACGCGGCCGGGGACGCGGCGCGGTGGTTGCGGGAATCGTAGTGGTCGAACGCGCGAAGCACGCTCCGAGGGCGGAGCCACCAGAAGAAATTTGGTGACCGGATTACTTGCCGGCGGACCAAATGGCGTAAACGACAAGCGCGACGATGACCACTCCCACGATGATGCCCCCGATCAGGAACCAACGGTTGACCTTGTTGTCCTTTTTCGAGAACCCCTTCCCCACGGTGTCCATTCCGCCGCGCGTTCCCTGCTCCAATTCGTTCAGGCTCACGCCGCGTTGCATAACCATGGTGGATTCGGAGAGTTTTTTGGCCGGTGGAGGGGTGTCGCCAGTTTCGAGTCTGATTTCCACCTGACCGAGTCGCAAGGTTTGTCCGGGTTTGAGGACGGCCTCGGTGACTTTCTCCCCGCCGATGAACGTGCCGTTGGTGGAATTGAGATCGCGCACCACCACGTCCGAGCCGCGCAGCATCACTTCGCAATGATGACTGGAGACGGAAGGTTCGGAAATTTGAAACGTGTTATCCTCCACCCGGCCGATGGTGGTCTTGTCCACCTTCAACTCATGGGAGCGTCCGGTCATTCCCGCGCTGAGGATAACGAGTTTGGCCATATTTGATTACGCAGAAGCGATTATGTGCAGCATGGGTTTCAAGTCAACGCAAACGTTTCACCGACAATTTCGTCACCCACGCCCGCCCGAAAGTGTCCTCAAACGGGAACACCCCCGCCAGACTTCGGAGTTCGCACCAGCTTGAGCCTCAACCCCGCCCGCAGATCATCTCGCGGAACTCGGCAAACAACGGCGTCGAGTCATGCGGCCCGGGCGAGGCCTCCGGATGATACTGCACGCAGAACACCGGTTTTGTCCGGTGACGCAGCCCCTCAACCGTCTGATCATTCAGGTTCACCCGGTCCACCACGACCTCCGGGGGCAGGCTGGCCGCGTCCACGGCGAAACCATGGTTTTGCGACGTGATCTCCACGCGGCCCGAGGCGAGGTCTTTGACCGGTTGGTTGGCGCCGCGATGGCCGAATTTCAGTTTGAACGTCCGGCCGCCCAGCGCCTGACCCAGAATCTGATGGCCCAGACAAATGCCAAACATTGGGATGCCGGTCTTGACCAGGTCGCGCACCGCTTGGATCGCGTAACCGAGCGCGGAAGGATCGCCCGGACCGTTCGAGAGAAAAACCCCGGCCGGTTTGTGGGCAAGCACCTCGGCGGCGGTCGTGGTGGCCGGCACGACCTGCGTCCGGAAACCGTGCTGCCGCAGGCGGCGCAGGATGTTGTATTTCATCCCAAAGTCGAACGCCACAAGCGGAATGTCCGCCGGCGGCAACGGGGCGCGTTGTTGTCGGGCGTCGCCCGGTTCGTTGCCGAACTTCAGACGGAAGCTCGCGCTCATTTCGTCTTTCTCGTCCCAGCGAAAGGATTCCCGGTGGGTGACTTCCTTGACGTAATCCACGCCAACCAATCCCGGCCAGGCCCTCGCGTGCTGGAGCGCTTCCGTTTCGCTCACGCCTTCGGTGGAAATGAAGCCGTTGAGCGCGCCGCGCACGCGCAGCTTTTTCGTCAGCGCGCGGGTGTCAATGCCTTGGAGGCCGGGCAGGCCGTTCCGCTCGAGATATCCCGCCAGCGAATAGTCCGCCCGCCAGTTGCTCACCACCGGGGAGAGTTCGCGAACGACAAACCCCGCGACGTGCGGTCGCCACGATTCCACATCCACCTCGTTCACGCCGTAATTGCCGATGAGCGGATAGGTCATCGTGACGATCTGGCCCTTGTAGGACGGGTCAGTGAGGATTTCCTGGTAGCCGGCCATCGAGGTGTTGAAACAAACCTCGCCGCAGGCCGAGGCGCGCGCGCCAAAACCTTCACCGTGGAATACCGAACCGTCTTCGAGGGCCAGGATTGCTTTCATTCGCGGTCAACTACGGGCGCGATGCTAGGGCGCGTTGCTGCCGGGTCAAGCGGGAAGGAAACAAGAACGCGGCAGGCGGGGTCTCGGATTTTCGCCAGTTCGTTGGTCGCCGGGCTGACTGGGCGGCTGGTAAGCCGCCTCTCCTGTCCACGGCCCCGTGCAGTCAAACCGGGTTGCAAGAGGTCAAGATGCAAGCGCGCGGCCCCGCAGGACCGCGCGTGATTGGAATCCTGTTTCGGTCCGGCGCTTCAGCGCTTTTTCAGCGCATCAACCTTGGCGATGAAGTCCTTGGCCTTTTCGCCGCCGTAACCGGCCTTCTTGCTCAACTCCTTGCCGTTGCTGTCCAGCACGACAATGGTAGGGTAGGCTTCGACGTCAAATTTTCTCGCCAGTTCCTGGTTGGCCTTCTTGAGCGCCGCGCTCTGGGCCTTCTTTCTGGGGAAATCCACTTCCACCAGCACCAGGTTATCCTTGGCGTATTTGAGGAACTCCTCGGTCGAGAGCACATTCTTGTGCAGCGATTTGCAGGGTGGACACCAGTCCGAGCCGGTGAAATCCAGCAGGATCATTTTGTTTTCGGCCTTGGCCTTGGCCTTCGCTTTGTCGAAGTCGGTCAGCCATTCCCCTTCGGCCCCGCTGACCTGAAGCCACGTCAGCGTGGCCAGCAGCACGATTGCGATCTTTTTCATGATTTTCATTGTTGGTTGTGTTCGGTGACTTGGTTTAGACGGCAAGTGCTTCCATTTGTTCAACCCAGGCGATCCGCCCGCCGACGATGGTGGCCACCGCCTTGCCCTTGAGCGGCCACCCGTAAAACGGACTGTTGAACGACTTGCTGGCCGTGGCCTCGCGCGTGAAGACCCATTCCCGGTTCGGATCGAACACCGTGACGTCCGCGTCTGCTCCCACGCTCAACGTGCCCTTGGCCAGCCGCAACAACCGCGCCGGGGCCACGGTGTACTTGGCGACAAGGTCGGACAGCGAGAGCCGCTTGGCGTGATGGAGCTGCATCAGGGACAAGGCCAGCTCCGTTTCCAATCCCGTGATGCCAAACGGCGCATAGTCGAACTCGACCTCCTTCTCAAAGTCGCAATGCGGCGCATGGTCGCTGCAAAGGATTTCAATGGTGCCGTCCACGAGGCCTTCAAGGATCGCCTCCCGATCACGCGCGGAGCGCAACGGCGGATTCATCTTCAGGTTCGTATCGTAGGCCGGCCACGCCGGCAGAAGTTCCTGCCCGGGATAAAGCTGCTTCCCGTCGCGCTTCCAAAATTCCTCACTGCCGGCCACCGCCGCGTCCGTGAGGGTGAAATGATGCGGACACGCTTCGCCCGAGACCCGCACCCCGCGTTTGCGCGCCTCCCGGATCAATGCCACGCTGCCCGCCGCGCTCAGGTGCTGGCAATGCACGTGCGCTCCGGTCAGTTCCGCCAGCAGGATGTTCCGGGCCACGATCATCTCCTCGCCCGCCGCCGGCCAGCCCTGCAACCCCAGCGCCGTGCTCCAGTAGCCCTCGTGCATCACCCCGGTCGTCACCAGCGAATAATCCTGGCAATGATCCATGACCGGCAGGTCGAACATCTTCGCGTATTCGAGCGCCCGCCGCATCAGTTCGTTGTTCTGCACGCAATGGCCGTCGTCGGTGATGGCCACGACGCCGGCGCGTTTGAGCGACCCGATCGAAGCCAACTCCTCGCCGGCGATGCCCTTGGTAATGGCCCCGGCCACGAACACGTTCACCGCGCTGTGTTGCGCGGCACGTTCGTGGATCAACGCCACGGTGCCGGCGTTGTCTATGGTGGGAGTGGTGTTGGGCATGCAGACCACCGAAGTGAAACCGCCGCGCGCGGCCGCGGCTGTGCCGGTGGCGAGCGTTTCCTTGGGCGTCTGGCCGGGTTCGCGCAGATGGACGTGCAGGTCAATCAAACCGGGGCAAACGACCTTTCCACTCACATCCAGCCGTTCCGCCTCCGCGGGCGCCCGACCCGCTGCCGCCTCGCCCACCGCGGCGATCTTGCCGTCCAGAATCAACAAATCGGCGCGGGCATCCAGGCGATTGGCGGGGTCAACCACTCGTCCGCCGGTGAGAAGCAGCGCGTTCATGCGGCGCGAGAATAGGCCTGGCGAATTGACAAGGCAAGCATCGCGAGTATGATGCCTCCGCTTCGGTGACGGGCCGTCCGTGCTGAAGCGTGCCGCCGGCAGCGGGCGTAGTTCAATGGTAGAACGGAAGCCTTCCAAGCTTCACACGAGGGTTCGATTCCCTTCGCCCGCTCCACTTCCAGGTTTTGTCGTTCAACCTACACCGCCACGGGCGCCTTGATGGCCGGATGTGGGTCGTAGCCCGCCAGTTCAAAATCCTCAAACTTGAAGTCGTGGATGTTCTTCACCGCGGGGTTCAACTTCATCACCGGCAAAGGGCGCGGCTCGCGCGTGAGTTGCAGTTTCGCCTGCTCGACGTGGTTGGAGTAGAGATGCAGGTCGCCGAAGGTGTGGACGAAATCGCCGGGCTTCAGGTCACAGACCTGCGCGACCATGAGCGTGAGCAGGGCGTAGCTGGCGATGTTGAAGGGCACGCCGAGAAAAATGTCCGCGCTGCGCTGGTAAAGCTGGCAGCTTAATTCGCCCTCCTGGACATAGAACTGAAACAGCGTGTGGCAGGGCGGCAGCGCCATCTTCTCCACTTCTCCGGGATTCCAAGCGGTGACGATCAGCCGGCGGCTGTCCGGGTTTTGGCGAATCTGCGCGATGACGCTGTCTATCTGGTGGATCGAGCGGCCATCGGCGGTGCGCCAGTCGCACCACTGCGCGCCATACACGCGGCCCAGGTCGCCGTTTGCATCCGCCCATTCGTCCCAGATCGTCACGCCGCGTTCGTTGAGGTACTGGATGTTGGTGTCGCCGCGCAGAAACCACAGCAGCTCATGGATGATGGATTTCAGGTGAACCTTCTTGGTGGTCACAAGGGGAAAGCCTTCCGCCAAAGGATAACGCGCCTGCGCTCCGAACACGGAGTAAGTGCCCGTGCCGGTGCGGTCGGCCTTGAACTGGCCGTGCTCCAAAACATGGCGGAGCAGGTCGAGGTATTGAGTCATGCCGGGCAGGATTTAAGCACGAACCAGGCGGAAGAAAACACCCAAATACCCGGTCACCGTTGGGCCTGAATTCTTACCAACTTTGGCGCGCGGCGTTCACGCCGCTTCGACGCCGATTTCGCAACTCAACGATG
>WYBW01000138.1 GCA_011525685.1 Verrucomicrobiia bacterium | reverse complement strand
GAAAAAGGGTGAGGGAGAGTCTTCGCATCCATCGGGGCGGGCTGAAATGAGTCCCTACGCCCCGGATTTTCCACGTGCTCTCCCTCACCCCGCCCCTCTCCCGCTGGGAGAGGGAGAACCGCTGTCCCCTCCGCGTTGCTCCTTGCTTTGGTTTCATTCCACCGAAAACAGCGAAGAACCCAACACTTGGTCGCATTTCACTCTCCCGCAGCCGGTTTCGTCCTCACCAGGCGGCTGGTAAGCCGCCTCTCCGGCAGACCGAAGGACTTGTAGGCAGCCAGGACACGCACCTGACCGCTCACAATTCCCGATAACGAATCAATTCGATGCCACCCTGGCGGATCGCCTCACGAACGCGCGGGCTGGTCAGCGCAGCCAGTTCGTGCGGTGACTGGTCCAACGACGGGTGAGCGTAAAGCTCGGAATCGCCCGTCGGCAGTTGCGGCAGCAATTTCAGGAGAAACGCCTCATCCACCCGTCCGTCCTGCAACAGGCCGAACACGCGCCGCGTGTGGCGGATGCCGGAGGTCGCCAGCGCACGCCGGGCACGGCGGGACAACCAGCCGAAAACGAGCGCGTGCGAAATCCGGTGGCCCCACCGTCCGCGTGCCAGGCGGGCGTTCAATCGAAACTCGTCGCGTGTCAACCGCAGGTGGCGGATGCCCAGGGTCCGCGCGTCGTCCATCAGGATGCGGAACACGACCGGGTGCAGATGCAGATGCAGGTGGCCGTTCACGTGATCGAGTTTCAACCCGGTGGCGCGAAACCGCTCGAACTGCGCGTGGATTTCCGCGCGCAACGGTTCCCGCACCTTGCGGTCAAAGAAATATCTCAACCCGGCACCGACCGGGTTGTCCCTGAACGCGGCCTCGGGCCCACTGGCTTTTGCCAGGCCGGGAATTGCTGTGGGTGAGAGCGCCGCGCGGCCCGCCACCAAGGTGAGGTGCAACCCCACGCCGAGTTGCGGATGTTCCCGCGCCCGGGCCACAGCCTCGTCGCAGGCCGCCTCGTTGACCATCAAACTGGCGCTGGTGAGGATGCCTTCGCAATGGGCGCGGACGACCGCGTCGTTGACGGACGACGAGCGCCCAAAGTCGTCGGCATTGACGATGAGGCGGCGCGGCGCAGTCATGCCCGGCGCCCGCGCTCGCGCTGCCATTTCCTCGCCCGCGCGCAACCATTGTCAACAGGGAACTCAGACACAGGATGAAAAGGAACGGTCAGGGCGACCCATAGTTCGGAGTCATGGTGCCGGACACGAACCGATACCAGGTGCGGAGGATAAGCAACAACTTTTGTCCCTTGCCCAGCCGGGTCGGTTCGGGGCCGAACACCTCGAAGCGCCGGCCCTCCAGTTTGCGCAGCAGCCGCCAATAGACCGACCCCATCAACTCCGCCGCCACCATCGCGCGGCGGTCCTCGGCGGGCAGGGACTCGCGCGCTCGCCGGTAAAAGTGCCGGGCCCGGCCGGCCACATCGGCCGCCAGGCGCGCGAACCGTTCCGAGTACTCGTGGCGCAGAATCTCCTCCGGCTTCACCTCGAAGCGCGCCAGCTCGATCAGCGGCAGATAAATCCGCCCGCGCTCCGCGTCGGTCCGCACGTCCCGCAGGATGTTTGTCAGTTGCAGCGCCTTGCCGAGCGCGATGGCATAATCGCGGCAACGGGGATTCCGGTAGCCGAAGATTTCAATGCTCAACAGCCCGACCACCGACGCCACGCGGTAGCAATAAAGTTCGAGCTGCTCGTGGGTTTCGTAACGCTTGATGTCGAGGTCCATCTCCACGCCTTTGATCAATTCATCGAACAGCTCGAACGGCAGGTGATGGCGTTGAATGACCGGTTGGAGTTCCCGATTGACCGCCAGTTCCGGCGCGGCGCCGGCGCAAGCGCGCCGGATGTCCTCGCGCCAGTCTGCCAACTGCTCACGGCGTTGCTGGGCGGGCACGGCTTCCTCGTCGGCCACGTCGTCCACTTCGCGGCAAAAGGCATACAGCGCCGACATGCCGTCCCGTTTGGCCTTGGGCAGCAGCACGAAGGCGAGCGCGAGATTTGAGGCGCTCTTGCGGGTGATCGCCCGGCTGTGCTGCATGGCGGAGGCTCAGGTTGGCGGCGGCTGCGGCGGCCGGGACGGCGGCTCGGTCCGGATGGGGGGCAATCCGCCGGTCTCGGCCAGGGTGGGATTGCGGGGACGATGTTCGCGGCGGCGGCGCCGACGCCGCCGGCCCGAGGAGTGGTGGCCCTCGTGGTCGCCGCCGGAACTGCGTTCATAGTGCGGACGGTGTGGCGCGGAACGACGGCGATGACGTTTGCGAACGGCGCCGGCCCAAACCAGCAATCCGATGGCGACCAGCAGAATGGCCCCGATCACAATCAGCGTTTCCCGCATGGCGGGCGTCATCGGCCCCGGCATGGGCAACGGTTCTTCCATCGCCAGAATCAAATAGTTCATGCTTCGTTTGCCTCCTTGCCGACGGGCGCCGGCGTGTCTTCCTCCGAACCCGAGGGGAGGGCGACGTTGAGCCGCTGCATGCGGTAACGCAGGGCGTGCCGGCTGATCTTGAGCCGTTCGGCGGTCTTGCTGAGATTGAAATGGTTCTGCGCCAGGGTGGTGTTGATCAGTTCGCGCTCGAAGTCCGCCACGACCACGTCCAACGGCCCGTCGCCGGCGGTCCTGGGCAGGTCCGCCTTGTGCAACCGCGCCTCGAGTTCGAAATCCGGCAGGCTGCCCGGCTGCACCTCCGCCCCGCGCTCGAGAATGAGCGCGCGTTCGATCACGTTCCGCAACTCGCGCACGTTCCCCGGCCAGTGATGCGCCAGCAACTTCTGCCGCGCCGCCGGCGAGGTGCGTTTGACGCTGCGGTTCATCGAGCCGGCGAAGGCCTTGAGAAAATGCTCGGCCAGCAACAGGATGTCGTCGCCCCGCTCGCGCAAGGGCGGCAGGCGCAGTTGCACCACATTGAGCCGGTGGAACAGGTCCTCGCGGAACTCGCCGGCCGCGATGGCCTGGACGATGTCGCGGTTGGTGGCGGCCACCAGCCGCACGTCCACCCGCAGTTCCTGCGTGCCGCCCACGCGCGTGAACGTGCCGTCCTCCAGAAAGCGCAGCAACTTGGCCTGCAAAGGGCGGCTCATGTCCGCGATCTCATCCAGAAACAGCGTCCCGCCGTCGGCTTCCTCGACTCGACCGGGCTTCTGTTTCAGCGCGCCGGTGAACGCGCCCTTTTCGTGGCCGAACAATTCGCTTTCGAGCAGGGTTTCGGGAATGGCCGCGCAGTTGATGCGGACGTAGCTGGCCTGGCGGCGCTGGCTCAGGCTGTGGATCGCCCCGGCCACCAGTTCCTTGCCGGTGCCACTCTCGCCCAGGATCAACACCCGCGCGTCCGTCGGAGCCACCGTCTGGATGAGGCCGCGCAACTCGCGCATCTTCGGACAGTCACCCACAATCTGCTCCAGGCGATAAGTGGCCGAGGCGTGAGCGCGGAGACGTTCGTTTTCCCGGAGCAGACGATGCCTTTCCGCGCAGCGCGCCACCGCGTGGAGCAATTCCTCGGGCGCGAAGGGTTTGGCCAGGTAATCCATCGCCCCGGCCTTGATGACTTCGACGGCGAGCTTGGGCGTGGCGTAGGCCGTGATCATGAGCACCGGCAGGTCGGGCCATTGGGTGCGCACGCGCCTCAGAAAATCGTAGCCGCTCATGCCGCCCAGTCGCGCGTCGGTGATGACCAGAAAAAACTCCTCGTGGCCCAGCAACTCCAGCGCGCTCTCGGCCGACTCGACCGCCCGCGTCTGATAGCCCTCGTCGCCCAGCATGGTCTGCAGCGAGAGGCGCATGTTCTTCTCGTCGTCCACGACGAGCACGGGTGGAAGTGGCACACTCATTGATCCGATGGCAACAACGTCTTTGACGGAAACAGTAACGTGAAACGGGTGCCCTTTCCAAGCTCGGATTCAACCCGCACGGTGCCGCCGTAAAGCTCGACGTTGTGTTTGACGATGGCCAGTCCGAGGCCCGTGCCGCGGTCCTTGGTCGAGTAATAAGCCTCGAAAATGCGCTCGAGCTTGTCCGGCGGAATGCCCGGACCGTCGTCCTGGATGATTACCTCCACCGAGTAATCCGCCTGGGCGCGGGCCTGCACCAGGATGTTGCCGTGGCCGTCCAGCGCCTCGCGGGCGTTCTGCAGCAGGTTGCCCACCGACTCGGCAAAGTGCCGGCGCTGCATCAGCAGCGACGGAAACTCGCCCGCAAACTCGCGCCGAATCCTGACGCCCGTCGGCACGCCGTCCGGGAAGATGTCCCGGATGATCCGGTTGAGTTCCTCGATGACCTTGAGTTTTTCGACGCGCCCCTCGCTCAACTGCGCGTAGCCCATGATCTGGGTGATGATCCGGTCGGCTTTGGCGACCTCCTCCTGGGCGATGCCGATTTGCTTGGTGAGTTCTGGCCGGTCGTGCTGGAGGGCCTTCTGCAGCGAATAGGTCACGTTGTTGATGATGGCGAGCGGGTTCTTGATCTGGTGCGCGAACTCGGCCGCCATCCGCCCGGCGGCGCGAACCTGCGCGCTGCGGGCGATGTATTCCTTTTGTTCCTCGTCAGCCTGGCGCTTCTGCGCGGCGAGCACCTGGACGCCGTAGCAGCAAAAGGTCAGCAGCACGAGCACCGTCAGGCGCAGCACGTACGGGCTGGCGGGATATTCCGGCGGCTCGGGGGCTTCCACCCGCCGCGTCGGGAACATGGCGCGTTTCAACTCCTTCACCAGTTGCTCCCGCAAGTCCGGCGGCTCCTCGCCCGTTTGCAGGTAGGTGTTGAGCCGGTAGCGGGTTTCGGCGGACAACTGCTCACGGAAAAACCGGTGGAAAAAGTCATCCTCCCGCAGCGAGTTGGCGAACGTCCGCAGGTCGCCAATGGTGGCCTCCGCCGCGCGGATCGGCCGCACCAGCGGGCCGAGGGTGGGTTCGGGATCATGCACGGTGCTCTCGATGAGTCCGGCGGCCACGAACAACCCGCTCAACAGCAGGTTCAGAATGATCTGGGGCGTCGCCAGCGGAATGCACACCGCGTTGAGCACGATCAACGCGGGAAAAATCCAGTAGAGAATGCTGTCGAAGCCGCCGGTGATGATGGTCAATCCGCTCAAAAACACCGCGTCCGCCAGTCCGGTGGTGAACACCACCCACTGCACCATGCCCGGCGGGAAGCGGCGCACGACAATAAACGTCACGGCAACGGTCAGTGTGAAAAAGATGTAGGCAATGAAGATGCCCTGCATCGTCTCGAAGAAGACCCGGTAGGTGTCCACCACCACGCCCAGCCAGGCGGAGGAATAGATGTAATAAAAGACCACCGCCATGGCCACCAGCTTGGCCGGCATGACGATGTCCCGCTGAACGCGGACAATGCGCCGCGCCTGCTCGGCCAGTTCGGGGCGGGGCGCCGTCAGCAGCGCCGGAATCTGGTTCAGCCATTGCCAGCGGTTGGGTTTCATTCCACCAAGGACTGGTGACCCGCGCTCAAGCCAGCATCCTGGCCACGTGCGCGGCGATGTCCGCCACCGGCCAGAGCCGGCCCAACCCTTCGTAGCCGCACGAAAGCATCCCTTCCTCCGGTCCGATGAACTCAGCTCCGCGCGCCTTGAGCGTGGCGACATTTTGTTGCGTGGCCGGGTGCGCCCACATCTTGCCATTCATGGCCGGCGCGACCAGCACCCGTGCAGTCGGATTCAGTGCGAGGGCGATGCAGCTCAGGGCGTCATCCGCCAGACCATGCGCGAGCTTCGCCAGGGTGTTCGCCGTGGCCGGGGCGATGAGCAGCAGGTCGGCCTCGTCCGCCAGCCGGATGTGGGCCGGTTTCCAGCCCTCCTCCTCGTCATAGAGGTCCGTGATGACGGGATGGCGGGAAAGGGTTTTGAAGGGCAGGGCCGTGATGAAGCGCTGCGCATCTCGCGTGAGCACCACGTGAACTTCATGCTCCTGCTTCGTGAGCAGGCTCGCCAGATCGGCCGCCCGATGGGCCGCAATCGAGCCGGTCACTCCCAAAATAATGAACTTTTTCATCTTAATCTTGATCTTGATCCCGATCTTACTCCTCTTTCCGCCACTTGAGAGTACAGGATTAAGAGCAAGATCACGATCAAGACCTGGTCAAAACTCCGGCGACAATGAGCGGGCGGCCTTCATCTTTTCCGCTTCCACGATCGCCTGCATCCGGCGCAGGTCCTCCGCCACACTCTGGCTGATGAGCAGGTAATCAAAGTTTTTCCATTGCGAAATCTCGGAGCGCGCCACGCTGAGGCGCTTCAGGATGACCGCGTCGCTGTCCGTCCCGCGGCGGCGCAGGCGCTCCTCCAGGATTGTCATGGAGGGCGGCGTGAGAAAAACAGTCACCAGGGCGCGGGCGATTTCCGGGTCCGTCTCCGCGCGCTGCCGGATGGCCGAGGCCCCCTGCACGTCCACGTTCAGCAAGACATCCTTGCCGGATCGCAACTTGCCCAGCACCTCGGATTTGAGCGTGCCGTAGCTGTGGCCATGCACCGTGGCGTGCTCGAGGAAATTGCCCGCCTGCACGCGCTTGAGGAACGACGCGGCATCCAGGAAATGGTAATCCACGCCGTCCTGTTCGCCCTCGCGCGGCGGACGAGTGGTGCAGGTGATGGCGCGCGTCATGTCGGGACGCGCGGCGAGGAGCTGGTTGCACAAGGTGGTCTTGCCGCCGCCTGACGGCGCCGAGATCAGCACCAGCAGCGGAATCGCCTTCTGCCTCTCGTCGCTCATCGCCGGTCACTCCACGTTCTGGGCCTGCTCGCGGAACTTCTCCAGCTCCGCCTTCAGGACCACCACTTCGCGCGAGATCAGGCTGTCGTTGGCCTTCGAGCCGATGGTGTTGATCTCGCGGTTCATTTCCTGGGCCAGAAAATCCAGCATCCGGCCCACGGGCTCCTTGGATTTCACGCAATCGTCAAACTGCTTGAAATGGCTCTGCAGCCGGCTCAATTCCTCGGAGATGTCCGAACGGTCCGCGAAGAAGACGACTTCCTTGAGCAACCGTTCGTCATCCGCCGCCGGGGCCGGCAGGCCGGCGCTCCGAATGCGCTCGACCAGTTGCTGCCGGTAGCGCTCGGCGGACTTGGGCGCTTGCTTGGCAATGCGCCCGACGGATCGGCGCATGAGCGCGACCCGCGCGGCCAGGTCTTCGGCCAGGTGCGCTCCTTCGCGCTGCCGCATTTTCACCAGGGCTTCCAGCGCCTGTTGCAGGGCTTTCTCGACCGCCGGCCAGAGGTTCTTGGCTTCGGCCAGTTCTTCGTCGGTCTGGAACACGCCGGGCGCGCGGACCAGATGATCGAGCGAAACCGGGCCGGCGAGTCGGAGATCCTTGGCCAGCCGGGCCAGTTCCCGCGCGTAGGCCCGGGCGAGCGAGGTGTTCAAGTGCATCCGGGCGGAGGATTTGCCGTTGCCGGCGTGCAGCGCAACCCGCACGGTGAGCCGGCCGCGCGCGATGTACCGATGGCCAAGGTCGCGAATCTGCGCTTCGAGCGTCTCCATCTCGCGCGGAAGGTTCACGGAGATCTCCGCCTGCTTGCGGTTCACCGAACTGAGTTCCACGGTGACTTTGAAACCATTGCGCGCGCAGTCGCCCCGCCCGTAACCCGTCATTGACTTCATGCCCGGGCACTATGCGAAAACCGTCGCCGCCGGGCGAATAAATTCTATGCGGTCCGCCGGCCGCCACCCCGGGACGCGGGCCGCAACCGCCACAGGCCCGCCAGCAGGCTGCCGATCACCGAATGGCACGTGGCCGAGATCGCGCACGGCAGCGGCGCCAACGGCATCGCGGCAAAATGCCGGCTGGCCAGCGCCGCGCCCAGACCGGAGTTTTGCATCCCGACCTCGATGGAAATCGTCCGGCAATTGGTTTCGTCGTAACGCAGCAGCCGCGCGAACAGGTAGCCCAAGCCAAAGCCGCCCGCGTGCAACAAGAACACCGCCGCCAGCAGCGCAGCCATCGTGCCCCGGCTCATCTCCATTTTCCGCAACTGCTCCGCGCCGCTGCCGATGATGCTGGCGCAGATCATCGTGATGGCGAGCACCGACACCAGCGGCGCCACCGGCAGCACGGCTTTCACCAGTCGTGGCGTGAGATGATGCAGTGCCAGACCCACGAGCAGGGGCGCCAGGACGATTTTCACCGTGCTCAGAAACAATCCCCAGGCGTCCACCGGCACATACGTGCCCGCCAGCCATTTCGTCAACACCGGCGTCATCACGATGGCGCCGAAGGTCGAGCAGGTGGTCATCAGCACCGACAAAGCCACGTTGGCCCGCGCCAGGAAGGCGACCACGTTGGACGCCGTGCCGCCCGGGCAACAGGAAACCAGGATCAACCCGACCGCCAGGGGTGTTTCGAGCCGGAACGCCGTGGCGAGACTCCAACCCAGCAGCGGCATGATCCCATACTGGGCCAGCAGCCCGCTGGCCATCGCGCGCGGCATCCTGAGTGCCGACCGGAAATCATCCACGCTCAACGTGAGTCCCATTCCGAGCATGATGACCGCCAGCCCCCAGGTGATGTAATCGCCGCTGAACCAGGTGAACCATCGGGGCCGCACCAACGCCAGCGCGCCACCCAGCAGCACCCAGACGGGAAACAGATTTGTCAGCAGCGGCAGGAGACGGTTCATGGGCGCTGGATTAAACGGCATCTGGCTCAGAGCGCAATGCCGTTTCCAAAGATGGACCCGGTGGCGGCGACGCTCCGTCGCCCTTGGACGTTCGCATCGAGGCTGGGCACCCGATTCGAGTTGTGGTAGGAAACCACCCATCAGCAGCGACCGCGTAGCACTTTAGTTCCATGGACGCCGAGAGCGGAGGGAGGCAACATCGCTGCTCTTTTTCAAACGAAACCAGAACTGAAGACCATGAAAGCCATCATCATTCTTACGTGGCTGGCGGCCGGCGTGAGCCTCAACGCCGCCAACCGGGATAAACTCCCCGGTCCGTTGTTTGACGGATTGGGCAATCATCATCACCCCGTCACCGCGAAGTCGAAACCGGCGCAGCGGTATTTTGATCAGGGCCTCACGCTGCTGTATGCGTTCAATCACAAGGAGGCGATCCGGTCGTTTCGCTCCGCAGCCAGGCTCGATCCTGACTGCGCCATGGCCTGGTGGGGTGTGTCCTACGCCTACGGACCGCACGTCAACAAGCCGATGAGCCGGGAGGACAACGACGAGGCCTGGGCGGCCTTGCAGCAGGCGCTGGCCCTCATGCCCCAGGTTTCCCCGCACGAGCAGGCCTACCTCGCCGCGTTGTCCAAACGGTATCAGGCGGAGTTTGGCGAAGATCGCTCCGCGCTCGACAAGGCCTTTGCCGCCGCCATGCGCGAGGTGGTGAAGGAATACCCCGATGATCTCGATGCGCAAACGCTGTTTGCCGAGGCGCTCATGAACACCATGCCGTGGGACTACTGGGCGAAAGACCGTTCGCCCAAACCGGAAACCGAGGAGGCCATCGCCGCGCTGCGTTACGTCATCGCGCGCAATCCCGATCATCCCGGCGCCAACCACTTCTACATTCACGCGGTGGAGGCCGGGCCGACGCCGGAACTGGGCATCCCCGCCGCGGATCGCCTGGGCGGTTTCGCGCCGGATGCCGGACATCTCGTTCACATGCCGTCGCACATCTACATGCGCGTGGGCCAGTATCACGACGCAACGCTGGCGAATGAAAAGGCCGCCAGGGCGGATCGGGCCTATCTCCGCCAATGCGCGGCGCAGGGTTTTTATCCGGGCGCGTATTATCCGCACAATCTTCACTTCCTCTGGTGGGCGCTGGTCTTCGAAGGCCGCAGCACCGAAGCGATGCGCGCGGCCGGTCAGGCGGCGCAATACGCCAACGAAAACTACTGCGGTCCGCGCAAGGCCATTGAAGCCCCGCGTCTGCGGCATCTGCCCTGGCTTACCGCGGCCCGGTTCGGCCGGTGGGAGGAAGTGCTCAAGGTTGCCCAACCTTCTGCCACCAACGATTTCCTGTTGGACCGCGCCCTGTGGCATTTCGCCCGTGGCCTGGCGTTCGCCGCGCGCCAGCAGGCGGACGCCGCCGCCCGCGAACAGGCGGAACTGGCGAGCCTCGCGCACAGCGAAGAAGCCAGGAAGCTCGACAATCCCTACTTCCCCGCGACCCGGGTGCTGGCCATCGCGGATCATCTGCTGGCCGGCAAAGTGGCCGGCGCGCGTGGCGATCAAACGGCGATGCTCGAACACTTGGAAAAAGCCGTCGCGGTCGAGGACGCCCTGCCGTACATGGAGCCGGCTTACTGGCCGTTCCCGACGCGGCACGCGCTCGGCGCCGCGTTGTTGCAAACCGGCAACGCCGCCAGGGCGGAGCAGGTGTTCCGCGAGGACTTGAAGATCTTTCCGCGGAACGGCTGGGGATTGTTCGGACTGGAACAGAGCCTGCGGGCGCAGGGCCGGAGCCAGTTGGCCGACACCGTCAGCCGCCAGTTGCGGGAAACCTGGAAGCGCGCGGACGTGAAGCTGGACCTGGCGGCGTTTTAGCCGGTCCCCGCGCCGTTCTTTCGCATCATGGAATCCTGACGCTCAACCGGTAGTAACTTCCGGGGCCGCTGTTGGTGTCGGTCAGCGAAGTCAGACCACCGCTGCCCGGAACATCAATGTGGCCGGCTACATTGTTCCACTGCGGTTCGCCTCCGAGCGCCGTTGCTGACGAAAGTGTGTACAGCCGGTTGGTGGAACTGAGGAACTGCGCGGTCACCGGAGGTCCAGCCAACAAGGCCTCGAGGCGGAAGAACGAGAGCGCGTTGGTCGGATCCGTGTCCGCGATCCACTCCTGCAAGGTGCTGTGCCCATCCCCGTCCGGATTCCCGGCCGCGATGGTGGGATCGGTCGGATTCAAACCGTACTGCCAGGTCCAACCGTCGGGGATCCCGTCGCTGTTGGAATCCGCCGTGGCCAGAAGGTATTCGTAGGCGCCGAGGTCGTACCGGCTCAGACCGTCTCCCTCGCCATCCAGTGGACACGGAACTCCATCGAGGTCGCGATTGGCCAGGGCCAGGTTCGTAAGCCAGGCGGTGACATTGGTGCCCGTGTCCCGGCACGGAGAATTCGCGTTCAAGCGATAATTGTTGGCGGCAAGATTCACGAATTGAGGGTCGCTGTTGAGGTTGCCTTCTCCCCAGAGCAGCGTGGAATTCGCACTGACCGAGGTCGCGGCCTGTCCGCCTTCGATGTCGCAGAAGAAGACCCGGGCGTGCGAGCCGCGGTCCTGCGTGTAAGGACTGTCCGCCAGCAACAGCGAAGTCGGGCATTCCCAGATGATGCAATTGATGATCGTGGCGCGCCCGCTGCCGGGGTTCAGGCAATAAGGCGGCCCCCAACGCTGGTCATGATCGAAGAACCGGATGCCCCGACCGCAGTTGACGATCGTGTTGTTGGCAATGAGCGCGTCACACTGGTTCTGCACCGCGATGCCGCCGCTGGCGAAGTCGTAGATGAGATTGTACATGACGATGGGCGCGCATTTGTCGCGCAGCACGATGCCATGGTCGTCGCCGCCGGACAGGACATTACCCACGATGATGGCCGAGCACTTGGTCGGGTTGATGGCGTCGTCGTGGGCCGGGTTCAGGAAGACGTTGTTGCGGATCAGCGGCGGCGGCTCGCTCTCGCCATAGAGATCAATGTCGTCGTTGTCCCCGTTGTGTCCGGTGAAGAAGCAGTTCTCGACGAGCACGTGGGAGTACCGCGTGTGGATGCCCTGCCCGATGGCCAGGAACTGGCAGTCGGAAATGTGAGCCGAGGCGGCGCCGGGTGTCTGCGGATCATCCGAGATGATGGCCAGGGCATCGCCTTCCCGGCCCGAGCCGGTGTCGGGCAGATTGCGAAAGGTGCAGCCCGTAATCTCCAGATGCGTGGCCAGGGCCACGATGGCCTCGTGATAACTCCGCGCGGGCGGCGGCGTGTCGGGGTTGCAGTCGTTGTCGTAGTAATCGAGATGCGTGCCGGCGGAATCGGCAAACTCCACGATGCAATGGCGGAACACACTGTTCGGCGCGCCGACAAATTTGATCTGCTTCCAGCGCTGTCCCGTCGTCTGCCGCGTAAAGTGGATCGGCGCGTTCGACGTGCCGTTGGCCAGCAACTGCCCGTAAACCACCAGCGTCGCCCCCGTGCTCATCTGCAAGCGCGCCCCCGGTTCGACCGTCAGGACCACCCCAGGGGTCACGACCACCGTGCCGACCAGAATGTTCGTTCCCGTCAGGGTCGTGTCATTCGTCAGCGGTCCCGTGATCACCGGTATCTGCGCCATGGCCGGAGAAATGGCCGTCAATGCCGCCGCCAGAAACTTGAGTGAAGCTTTCATAGATTGGTCGTTGGAGTTGTGTGCCTCGTCGTGCCCAGACACACGTTACCGCGCGGGGGCAGCCGGGCCAAGCGCGTTTGCGTGGGTGATCCAGTCTCGCCCGATTGCGGCAAAATGGGACGCATCTTGACGACCCCACCGAAGCGCCGACCTCCAGTCAGCCGTATCGCGGGCTTCCAACCCGCGAATCATCGCCCGCATCGGAATTTTCAGTCGTCGGGCTGGACTGCCGGCTGGAAGTCGGCGATACAGCAGGTCGGAAACCTGCGACCACACAGCAGTTGCGACAACAGGGTGATTCCGTCCAGATGCGCCCGCGGCGCGCGCGAAGCGTTGCCTTTTGCTTGCTGCCCGCCAACGGCGTCTTTAGCTTCCGCGGCCTGTCACATGAGTGAAATCCTGGTCATCGGCCATCGGAATCCGGACACCGACGCCATCTGTTCCGCCATCGGTTACGCGGAATTCAAGCGGCGCACGGACCTGCCGGAAGCCGTGGCCGCGCGCTGCGGCGATACCAACGACCGGATTGATTTCGTCCTGAAAACCTTCGGCGTCCCGGCACCGCGCTTTGTGGCGGACGTCTCGCCGAAGGTGTCCGACGTGATGCAGCGCCAGGTCATCAGCGTGTCGGCGGAGGCCACGGCGGCGGAGGCGCTGGGGTTGATGGATGAACGCGACATCCGGGTTCTTCCGGTGCTCGACACCGGCCATCGCTGCCGCGGGCTGCTCTCCCTGTTCAAACTCAGCAAATTCCTCTTTCCCGCCGCCAATCGCCTCGTGGACTCCCGCCGCGTGCTGTCCTCGTTGAACAATCTCACGCGGACGTTGCACGGCGAACTGATGGTCGCGCGCGAACCGGACGAGGAACAGGACCTGACCCTCATGATCGGGGCGATGAGCCTCGAATCCTTCGCCGCCCGCCTTGACAACTATCAGCGCGAAAAACTGGCGGTCGTTGTCGGCGACCGCTGGGACATCCAGAACCTGGCCATCCGTGAAGGCGTGCGCGTCGTGATTGTCACCGGCGGCCTGAAGATCGAAGCCAAAACCATCGAAGCGGCCAAGCGCAAACAGGTCAGCCTGATCAGCTCGCCGCATGATACGGCCACCACCGCCGCACTCTGTCGGGCGGCCGTGGAGGTCAGGCACGTTTTGAACGAGGAATTCCTCTGCTTCCGCGAACACGCCCCGCTGGCGGCCGTGCGCGACGAAGCCACGGCCTCGGGCTATCAGATTTTTCCCGTGCTCGACGCCCAGGGTCAGACGGTTGGTATCCTCTCCAAGACGGATTTCCTCAAGACCGTCACGCGGAAACTGATTCTGGTGGATCACAACGAACTCTCCCAGGCCGTGCAGGGCGCCGACGAAGTCGAGATCATCGAGATCATTGACCATCACCGGATCGGCGCGCTGACCACGCACCAGCCGATTCTGTTTCGCAACGAACCGGTCGGCTCGACGAGCACCATCGTGGCGGACTGTTTCTTCCGGCACGGCGTGGAATTGCCGTCACCCATCGCGGGACTGCTGCTGGCCGGGGTGGTTTCCGACACGTTGAATCTGACCTCGCCCACCACCACGCCGCGCGACGCGGAAGTCCTGAAGAAGCTGGAGCAACTGGCCGGCGTGAACGCGCGCGAGTTCACGGAAAAACTGTTCGCCTCCGGCTCGCTGCTCACGTTGAAATCCGCGCCGCAGGCCATCACCACCGACTGCAAGGAATACGCCGAGGCCGGCGTGAAATTCAGCGTCGCGCAGATCGAGGAGATCGGCTTCGATCAGTTCTGGAAGCGGAAGGCGGAATTGCTGGAGGCGCTGGAGAAGTACCGCGAGCGCCGCCGCCACCTGTTCTCCGTGCTGCTCGTCACTGATGTCACCACGCAGAATTCCCTGCTGGCCGTCGTCGGCGACACCGCCTTCATTTCGCAGATTGATTACCCCAAGCGCGAACCGGGCATCTTCGATCTGCGCGACGTGGTTTCGCGGAAAAAGCAACTGCTGCCTTACCTCACGCATTGTTTGAGACAGTTCACGCCGGCGAAAGGTTGAGCCCTCGGCGGTATTATTGGCATCGAACTCGAATCGGTGAGCCTCGGCAACGTCTCGGCTGTCGGCCCGGCTGTACGACCCCGTGGGCGACCTCGGGTGCAATTGAAAGTGACGGCCCATTGGAGTGGTGGCAGTGCTCGCGCTGCGAGCACTCCGCCCGCGCAGAGCGGGCGGAATGTCGCCGTAAGGGTTGTGCCGCCGCACGCGGCAACATGACTCGCAGCGCAAGCCGTTCCACCCCAGAGGCCGCCACGTTCAGTCCGCCTTGAACTCCCGGACAGTCAGCCGCTGCAGTTCCCGGTTGCTCACGGCCCACCGTAACGCCGACTTTCCAGTCGGCGCCGCGCCGGTTGGAAAACCGGCGTTACCCTCGCGACCCGGTTGACCACCTTGGCTGCCATCGAAAGTGACGGTCCATTTGCGTGGTGGCAGTGCTCGCGCTGCGAGCACTCCGCCCGCGCAGAGCGGGCGGAACGTCGCCGTAAGGGCTGCGAAGTCGCACGCGGCAACACGGCTCGCAGCGCAAGCCGTCCCACCCCAGAGACCACCACGTTTAGTCCGCCTTGAATTCCCGGACAGTCAGCCGCCACAGCTCCCGTCTGCTCGCCGCCCGCCGTAACGCCGACTTTCCAGTCGGCGTCGGGCCGGTTGGAAAACCGGCGTTACCTCGCGACCCGGTGGGCAATCTCACGAACATTGACTACGCGACCAGTTCGGAGGCAAGCTTGGCCCATGATCCACTCAACCGCGTCACCACGATGGTGGACGCCGAGGGCACCGCAACGTATGCCTGCTCCGCGGACAGACCCCTGTGGACAAATCAACACGCCGCAATTCAGTTACACCCGGGGGACGGATTTGAGCGGCACGCTGGAAGGGGCCGGAGGGATTGGGGGATTGCTGGGGCGCAGCCACGGGTATTCGGGTGGGAACTGGAGCACACACAATTTCTACCATGCTGATGGCGGGGGCAACGTGACGTATCTGGTCAACAGCAGTCAGGGTTTGGCGGCGAGCTACAAGTATGACGCCTATGGGAATCTGGTGAGCCAGAGCGGCAGTCTGGCTGGTGCGAACGTGTATCGGTTTTCGTCGAAGGAATGGCTGGCCACACCCGGCCTCTATTACTACG
>WYBW01000137.1 GCA_011525685.1 Verrucomicrobiia bacterium | reverse complement strand
CGCTGGCGTTGAGGTTGATGACCGTCAGAAAGTCCGGCTGGGCTTGAGGTTTTCCGCGCATGGATTTCAGACGCAAGTCAATGCGGCCTGTTCAAATTTGCGTGAGACTATTTCAACAACCTGCTACGGAGTCGGCCAGTTTGTGAACGGCCAACTCGCGGAACGGATCTCCCCGCGCAAGCTGCTGGCGATCGGACTGCTGGCGTCGGCGGGATTGAATGTGTTGTTTGGTTTTTCGACGACGCTCTACTTCATGATTTTTCTCTGGGCGTGCAACGGCTACGTGCAGGCGCTGGGCTGGCCGCCCACGATGCGGGTCGCGGCCAACTGGTTCGACGTGGTGCATCACGGCCGGGCCATCGGCATCATCGGGACGGGGTATCAACTGTGCGGGGCACTGACCTTTTTCATCTCCGGCTGGGCGGCCAGCGCGTTTGGGTGGCGCGGCGCTTTCTTCGTGCCCTCGGCCCTGCTCGTCGCCAGCGCGGTCCACATGTGGTTTCTCCTCGAAGAACGGCCGCGGGCGGATCAAGCCGCCGTCGCCGGGGGCAAAGCCCCGACAAGCGCGATGAATGCCTTCCGGACCAACCTGCGGCTGACGCTGACGAATCCGGCATTGTGGCTGGTGGGCGTGGCGTTGTGGCTGCTGGATGCGTGCCGCTATGGTTTCGTTGATTGGGGCGTGACGCATCTCAAGGAGGTGCTGGACGCCAGCGTGGGGCTGGCGGCGTTCAAGTACACCGTGCTGCCGCTGGGCGGCATCGCCGGGGGATATTTGTCGGGTTGGGCCACGGACCGGTTCTTTGGAGGACGCCGCGTGCCGGTCACGGTGGGTTTGTTGTTGACGCTGGGTTTGCTGGCCCTGGCGTACGACACGGTCATTCATTGGGGAATCATCCCCAGTGTGATCGTGCTGTTCCTGATTGGCTTCTGCATCTTTGGGCCACAGGTCCTGCTGGTGGGGACGTTGCCGGTGGATCTGGCGCGCCACGGTACGGCGGCTGCCGCGGCGGGCTTCGTGAACTTCATGGGCTACATGGGCGCGGCCGGCGGCGACGTGCTGACCGGCCAGATCGCCCAGAGTCATGGGTGGTGGTTCGCGGTGCGCTTCTGGGCGGGATGCGCCTTTGCCGGCGCGCTGGTGATCGCCTGTCTGTGGAACATCGAGCGCAAACGGAGAAACACCGATGCATAGGGATTCGAGGAAGGCCATGGGTCGCCGGGTTGGAGGCTGGAGCGGCGGCTTGCCAGCCGCCGATGGGCCGGGCGGCTGGAAAGCCACCTTGCCGGCAGGCGGGCGGATTCGCAAAAGATCGAGATGCGCGTCCCTCCGTGCCACCTCCGGGAATTCACTTTCCAACGGGCCGCGGTTTGGTTTACTTGCCGACGACTGCCAAGAGTGATGAGAGTCATTATCATTGCCGCCGGGCGCGGACGACGCCTGATGCCGACCACCGCGGACACCCCCAAGTGTTACGCGGAGATCCACGGTCGCCGGATGCTCGACTGGGGCTTGCGCGCGTTTGCGGGCGCGGGGGTCACCGACATCTGCTTCATCGGCGGCTATCAGATGGAAAAAGTGCAACGCGATTATCCGCAATTCACTTTCCGGCACAACCGCGACTGGGAAAACAACAACATCCTGCTGTCGCTCATGCACGCCGAGGACCTGATGGACGACGGGTTTGTGTGCTGCTACTCGGACATCCTGTTCACCAGCGACGTGGTGCGCCGCGTCCTGGACCATCCGGCGGACATCGCCCTGAGCGTGGACACGCGCTGGTTGGACCGCTATGTGCATCGCACGCAGCATCCACCCGATGACGCGGAAAAGGTCACCGTCCTCAACGGCTCCGTAACGCGGGTTCACCGGGGCATCGAGCCGAAGGCTGCTTACGGCGAATACACGGGCATCGCGAAATTCACGTCGGCGGGCGCGGCCAAACTGCGCGGGCATTTTCATCGGGCGCGGGAGAAATTCGCCGGCAAACCATTCCGCGAAGCCGCGGTGTTTGAGAAAGCTTATCTGATCCACCTGTTCCAGGACATGATTGAATCCGGTGTAAAGATGGCCCACGCCGACACACCGGGCCAATACATGGAAGTGGACACGCAGCAGGATTTCGAGCTGGCGCGGCAATTTTGGAAGGGCGAATAGCTGATCCTCGGTGCTTTCGCGATTGGACGCTCATGAGCCAACCTCTTTTTCCCACCTCCGTCGTCGGCTCGCTGCCGCGTCCGGCCTTCGTGCTCGACCTCATCAACGACCGACCGCCACTCCCTGCGGACCGTTACAAGCGCGAAATGCAAGCCGCCGTGCGCTACGCCGTGGCCATGCAGGAACATGCCGGGATTGATGTCATCACCGACGGAGAATGGTGGCGCAAATCCTATATCGGCGTCATTGCCGAACTTGCGCATGGCTTCGAGCTTGGCACCGCGCCCGATGGCCGTCCGTGGACGGTGGTGGTGGACAAACTCGCGCCCAAGAAACCCGGCTTCATCGCCAGCGAAGTCAAGTTTCTCAAAACCGTCACCACGCGACAAATCAAGTCCACATTGCCGTCACCCGCCTTGCTCGGCGAACGCATGTGGAACGAGAACCAGTCAACCAAGGCCTATCCGAAACGGGAGGATTTTGTGCGTGCCTGCGTGCCGCTTCTGCGTCGTGAACTGGAACTGATCCGCGACGCGGGGGCGGACATTGCCCAGATTGACGACCCGCACCTCTGCCTGTTCGTGGACCCGGACGTGCGCGCGAAGTATTCCGACCCCGACGCGGCGGCCGCGTTTGCTGCCGACATGATCAACGAAGTCGTCAGCGGCGTGAGCGGCATCAAAATGGCCGTCCATCTTTGCCGCCGCGCCGGCGCGCGCGTACGCGGCGAACACGCTCATGGCGGCGGTTACGGTCCGATTCTGCCGTGTCTGAACCGGCTCAAAGTCCATCAGCTCACGATGGAATTCACCGCGCCGCAGGCCGGCGACATGGCGGTGTTCAAGGAGTTGCGCGAGGATTTGGAAATCGGACTGGGCTGTGTGGATGTGACCCCCGGCAAGATTGACTCGCCTGAAACCATCGCCGCCCGCGTCCGCCAAGCATTGAGATTCCTCGCGCCCGAACGCATCACGCTGAACCCGGACTGCGGCTTTGCGCCCGGCTCAGGCGCGGTGGTGAACCTTGACGAAGCCTATCGCAAACTCTGCAACGAAGCCGAAGCGGCGCGGATGTTGCGCGAGCAATACAACTGATCTTGAGCGATCGGCCGACAGGGCGGCAACCGCAAATTGGCACTTCACACCTGCCCGCCGGCCACGCGCTGGGACAACCAATAGACCCCCGCCAGAGCCACGGCGCCGGAGGTGGCGGGTAATCCAAAGCGGACGAAGGGAGGCCACTCCCGCAGTTTCCAGATTACCGGCAGGAGCAGCGCCGCCACCGCCACCTGTCCCACTTCCACGCCCAGATTGAACGCCAGAAGGGGCATCGCGACACCGGTGCTGCTGGAGGCGACGCCCATGTCGCGCAGGATGGTGGCAAATCCGAATCCGTGGATCAGCCCAAACAGGAAGGTGATCAACCAACGCGCTTTAAGGTTCTCCGGCCGCAGGATGTTCTCCACACCCAGGTAGATCACAGAAATGGCGATGACCGGCTCGACCACACGGCCAGACACCGAAGCCAGATCCAATGTGGCCAACGCCAGCGTGACCGAATGGGCCAGCGTAAAAAGAGTGATGACTTGAACTGCCGACTTGAAATCGCGGCAGACCAACAACAGCGCAAGCAAGAACGCCAGATGGTCATAGCCGGTCCAGATGTGCTCAATGCCGAACTTCAAGAAATCGGTGAAGGTGCTGCCGCGCCGGCTGGTCCACCCGTCCGCTTCGGTGGTTACAATCTCCCACGAGTGTTCCGCTGGACTCAACATCTTGCCACCAAGCGATTTCCCATCCGCACCCTGAACTGAAACAAAGTGGGAGTGATCCGCCGGCAGATGTGTCAGGAAGGATGCCCGCACACGAAGGTTCGTCGTCCACCCTCCGTGGAAATTGACCAGCATGTTGAAGTTGTTCTCGTTGTCCAAGGTCAGTCGCAAAACGGTGCTCTGGGCCGGCTGCCCGTCAAATTCCACCTCCAGGAAGCCGTCTGCGAATTTCCAAAGTCGCTCCAACCCGGCGGCGACCTCCTCAGCACTCAACACCCCGTTGCGGTTGGCGTCAGATGGATTCGCGGTTTCCAATTGAGCGAGAGTGATGGCCACATCTGTGGCCGCCATGCTGAAGTCGGCTGACAAACCGGTTGGTCCGATCTTGAGATCGGAAGTACTCAAACCGGTGGTGTGGGCAAGACCAATGCCCGGAAGGGCAAGAACGAAGCCAATCAAGACTGGCAACGTTTTGGGCCAGCAGAAATGTTTCATGGTGATGGTTCAGGCTACTTCGCGCCTGAGAACCTTGGAAAGCTGAAATGCGTGCGAGTGCCGACAACCCAGATTGACGGAGTGCCAACCACACCTTTGAAAAGGGAATGCGGCTGTCTCCTGAATTCCTGTTGCGGTCAGTTGTTTGAGGGGGTTTAGCGAGTATCGGCGAGCCCGAATGGCCGCCATAAATCAAAAGACCCTGGAAATAAAAAAACTTTCACAATCTGTCGAAAAGGCTTGCGCTGCGCGCGGGTAATGCATATAAGAGTCTCTACACCCAGCTATAATAGCCTTGAGCCCGCGTTCAAAATGGATCTGTGGCGGCAGAAGTCAGAAGTTCTGTCGCGTCCAGGCGCAATGCAGTTCATTGTGCCGTGAGCGCCCGGCTTGACCCACACCCCATGAAAACCATCAAGCGCATCCTTGGTTTCCTTGTCGCCGTAGCCATGTCGCCGTTGGCGATGGCCCAACCGGAGGAACCAAATGGAGCAATCACCCCAAGAACCAGCACCATCTACGTCAACCAGGCGTGGAACAACAACGGCTTGAACAGCATCGGAGTGGCCATCACCTCCAACGGAGATGTGGTGGCTGCCTGGGAGGACGACAATACCCCCAGCTATGCCATCCGCCATTGGGCGGCAGTCTGGACGGTTTATGATAAGGACGGCAACCTGCTTACGCCCGTGGAGACGATCACCAACGGCAATCCCGGGTTGGCCAGCGTGCTGCCCTCCTCCATTGACACTTCTTACCGCTCCTTTTTCCGCAACGATGGCACGCCGATCCCCGGCCGCTCGGCTTGGGGACCCAAGCTGAAGGCCAATCCGTTCGGGCCGGGCTTTGGGATGGGTGGTGTTTCGTACGCAGTCCACGCCTTCTTCAGCGGTTCTGGCACCAACGGGTTGGGAAACGAAATTGAGCATTTGCTGCCGATGAATCTGGACTCGACCACCACTGTCAACACGACCAACGCGGCGGGCGAACAGTTGCAGAAGACCGCAGGCGCGGGTTTTGCCGGGGTGCAGTTGGTCAACAATGACGGCACGATGGCGGCGCCGGCACTGGCCGGAGGTTCAGCGGCCGATTACGATCCGCCCGGCGAGGTGCGGATCGGCGACTTCCACTACTTGGCCAACGGCAATGTGGTGATTGTTAATGAGAGCCGGCAGGCAGCGGATCGAGCGCTTACGGGCCAAACCGGCGGCAATGTGGTTACTTACCGCGTGCTCAGGCCAGACGGCACCGAGGTCAAAGGATGGTCCGCCGTCAGCACCGCAGGGTCACCTTCTGAGATGTGGCATGGGGTGGCAGTCACCGCCAATGGCTTTGCGATTCGTTTCCGTCAAGATCCGGCGCAGCGGGCCACAATGCGACTGTTTGACAATGACGGCAATCCGACCTCCGACAACATTGATCTTGGCAATGCGTCGGAAGTGCCAGAGTTGGCGGGAGGTGGGCGCGGTGATGGTGTGGGGTTCCAAGGCAATGGCACCGATGCGTATGTTCATGCGAACAGTTTCGGCGGCACGGCGTGGGTGGGTGTGTTCAACACAGATGGCTCGCTACGATGGGCACGCCAGGTTGGCGATGAAGGCAATCTGCCCAACACCGATCGGATGGACGCCGCCATCGCGCCGGACGGGCGGGTGGTGGTCATCTTTGACGCCACGAATCAATACCCGGGCGAGACGAATCGGGTGATCTTTGGCCGGATGTTCAGCCCCATCGGTGAGCCAGTTGGGCCGATCTTCCGGGTCAGTGAAAAAACGGGCGAATATCCTCCCGGGGCCTTTGGGTTCTCACGTCATCCGCGGGTTGCCTGGCGCAACGGACTTCTGGCGGTCGTGTGGGAGTCGCATGGCAACAGCGACGTGACCGCCAATCGTATCCTTGGGCTGCGGGTCTTCGATGCTCCGGCCCTGCCGATCCAGGAACCCGTGCTGGGGTTGGCTCCGAAGACCGACACGGTTTACGTAAATCAGACGTGGAACAACAACGGGTTGAACAGTCTGGGCGTGGCCATCACTTCCAACGGCGATGTGGTGGTGGGTTGGGAAGACGACAACACCCCCAGCTACGCGATCCGGCACTGGGCGGCGGTCTGGACCCTCTACGACAAGAACGGCAACCTCATCACGCCCGTGGCTACGATCACCAACGGTAATCCAGGGCTTGCAAGCGTGGTGCCCTCTTCCATTGACACCTCCTATCGCTCGTTTTTCCGCAATGATGGCACGCCGATTCCAGGACGCTCGGCTTGGGGGCCTAAAATCAAGGCCAATCCGTTTGGTCCCGGTTTCGGCATGGGAGCGGTTTCCTACGCGGTGAACGCGTTCTTTAGCGCCTCGGGAACCAATGGACTGGGCAACGAAATCGCGCATTTGCTCCCGATCAACCTGGACTCCAGCACCACCGTCAACACGACCAACGCGGCGGGCGAAATCTTGCAGAAGACTGCGGGTGGGGCGTTTGCCGGGCTGCAATTGGTGAACAATGACGGCACAATGGCGGCGCCGGCACTGGCCGGAGGAACGGCGGCCGATTATGATCCGCCTGGGGATGTGCGCATTGGGGACTGGCATTATCTAGCCAATGGGAACATCGTGATCGCGAACCAGAGTGGACAGGTTGCGGATCGTGCATTGACCGGCCAAGCCGGTGGCAACGTCGTTACCTATCGAGTTGTGAAGCCGGATGGAACGGAGATTAAGGCGTGGTCGGCGGCGAGTTCGGAGCCGGGACCGTCGGACATGTGGCATGGGGTGGGTGTAACGGCCAATGGTTTTGCAATCCGGTGGGGATTCAATGGCCGGGCCACCATGCGACTGTTCGACAACAACGGCAATCCGACTTCGGACAACATTGATCTGGGAATTGACAGCGGCGTGCCGGAGTTGAACGGTGGCGGGCGCGGTGATGGTGTGGGTTTCCAAGGCAATGGCACCGATGCCTACGTACATGCAGCCAGTTTCGGCGGCACCGCTTGGGTGGGGGTGTTCAATGCCGACGGCTCGCTGCGATGGGGTCGCCGGGTGGCAGACGGAGATGTTCTCCCGAATACCGACCGGGTCGATGCCGCCATCGCGGCAGACGGCCGGGTTGTGGTCATTTTCGATGCGTCTAACCAATTTGAAGGTGGCTCCGGGCGGGTGATCCTCGGTCGCATCTTTAACAGGAACGGCGCCGCGCTTGGGCCAACCTTCCGCGTGAGCGAGAAGGAAGGCGAGTATCCACCCGCCGCGCTTGGCTTCTCCCAACGCCCGCGTGTGGCCTGGCGCGAAGGCTTGATTGCCGTCGTTTGGGAGGCACATGGCAACAGTGACATCACCGCCAATCGTATTGTGGGCACCCGGTTCTTCCAGGCCCCGTACGACGCGCCAATCCTGATCAACTCGGTCGCGATCGTGGGCGGTGAGGTGCAAATCTCCTGGGAGGGAGGCACGCCACCGTTCGCCGTGCGAAAGAAGACCACGATCAGCGGAGATTGGAGCGAAATTGCCGCGGGATTAACCGACCGCACATTCACGGATTCGATCAGCTCCTCACCCGAAGGTTATTATCAAGTAACTGGACAATAACGAGTTCTGAAATCAGACCGGCGGCGGACGAATAAAATTGGATTCGTTCGCCGCTGGCGCACATAGATCCCATACCTCAAGCTCCATCATCCATGCGTTGTAAGGTTCAACCAATCGCGTTCGTTGTGGTGTGTATTGCCGGGCTCTCGCTCCCAGGATGTAAAAAGTCGGACAACACAGCCCAAACCAACCCGCACTCCCTCGATGGAGTGATGGATCAAATCATCCAGCACGTCGGTCTGTTGGAGGATGCCGCGAAGCGAAAGGACTTCAAGTACGTCCATGACTACGCGTACTACGTGAAGAATCTAGCCCAGGCGCTTTACTCTCACCTTGATGACGAGCAAAAGGCGCAGGCCAAACAGCCGCTGGCCGACATCTTGAAAGTCGTGAATCAGTTGGACGCGGCTTCTGGCCGCAAACACGAAGAGGCGACCTTGGCTGGCACCCAGCGGCTGCAGGAGATATTGAAAGATCTGGACGCGCAACTCCGGCAGGGAAGAAAGACCTCTTCCAGACAACGCGCCAGCAGCCGGAAGCTTGACCGGACGAGCTTTGGGAGCAACCTATTCATCCAATCTCATTGCGCCGTATGAAAAATAAATCCACATCCGTTCCGTCCTTTGGTTTGGGAGTTCGATTTCGCTCCCACCCAGCCGGGGGTCGTCCGGCTTTCACCTTGATCGAGTTGCTGGTCGTAATCGCCATTATCGCCATTCTGGCGGCGATGCTCCTGCCGGCGCTCTCCAAAGCCAAAGCGCGGGCCGGACAGGCTTATTGCCTGAACAATCTCAAGCAGATCAGCCTGGCATTTCATTCCTACATCGGAGACACCCGCGACACCTTTCCCGCTCCTGCCGCCGGCACCCCGAGTTCGCCGATGCTCGAGGATTGGGTTTATTGGAATGCTGGAGACCCCTCCATCATTAACCCGGCGCGTCGTGATCCCCATCAGGCTCCCTTGGTGCCCTACATGGGGCGCTTCGATACGAATCTGTTTCGTTGCCCCAGCGACAAGGATGTTCTGAAGCGCCAGGCCCTGCCGGGCATGATTGTCTATCCTTTCAGTTACACGGCAAACAGCTACCTGGTCGGCGAGGAGAACCACGGTATCATGTCGCTTTACACGAATGACCCCGAGTTCGCCGATTACGCGCAACGCCACTTTCGTTCGCAGATGATTCGGATGCCGGCCAAGAAGCTTATGCTCATTGAGGAGCACGCCTATCGCGACCTGCCCAACGACGGGCGGTGGACTCCCACCACTCGACTGCTTCCCGGCCTGGCCCATCCGCCCCCCTTCGAGGCGTTGCCCAGTTATATCACCGATCGGCATAACAAACGCGGGAATGTTTCATTTGCCGACGGGCACGTCGAAACGGTGAAGCCAAGCTTGGGCAACAACCCGGAGTACTTCGATGCGCTCTGGTAGAATCTTATATGAGTGGCCGCGTCAGGCCAAAGCCGTGAGACGGCACGCGCTGGATCGCATGATGATTCTATTCTGACCTCGTCCCCCCGTCGGCGAGCGTTTCAACGGCCCGGTAGAAAAATGTCGGACAGTTCTCGCAGACGGAATTCGTCACGGCAAAAAATCCGCCGGATGGAATCTGATTCGTAACCACGGGCAGCCATTCTCGGAAATCAATCGAGGATTCCACTACAAAGCGTCTGCCCGGCTGGCCGCGAACCTGCAACTCCAGCCAGTCTTGTTCCGGAGCAAGTTGGATGGTCAGGAAAGTTTGCGCCGGACCATCGCTCAGGGCCTTCTGGAGATTCAATCGCCCACCGGAGATGGATTTGCCCTGAAGGCCGGGCAAAGGATCGGTGCCATTCAGCAATCTCTGAATCAACTGCGCCGGTGAAGCGGCGGGAAACTCCGCGCACAGGAGCGCCATCGCCCCGGCTACAAACGGCGTGGCCATCGAGGAGCCGAAACGGGTTGCATAGGCGTCGTCCGACAAGTGGTAAGTTGAAACGATCTCACTTCCGGGCGCTCCGAGATGCACGGAGTTCAGACCGTAATTGGACTGAAAGTGGAGTTCGTCAGTCCGGGTGGTGGCCGCGACCGCCACGACATTGTCCAGCGCCAGACTGGCTGGATAGTAGGGATACACGTCCGTGTCGCTGGATCGGTTGCCCGCTGCCGCCACCACGATGATGCCTTCACTGCCCGCCTGCTGGACGACGTTCGAGAGCGCCTCGGAAAACTCCTCGATGCCCCAACTGGTGTTGATCACCTTTGCCCCGTTGCTCCGGGCAAAATCAATGCAGGCAATCGCGTCGGAGAGCGTTCCTTCGCCAAATCGGTCCACGAATTTGCACGCCATGATCTGCACCGACCAGCAGACACCCACCACCCCGAGGCCATTGTTGCCGACCGCGCCCAGGATTCCGGCGACCAAAGTGCCGTGGCCGTTGTCATCGTCGGGTTGCTCGGCCGGCGACAGTGCGTTGAATCCATGACTGCCGGTGGTCGGGTGTTGCCAGAGATTGGCAGAGAGGTCATGGTGCGTCTGACGCACGCCCGAATCAATTACGGCTACCACAAGGTTGCTGGCACTGTGGCGGATGTCCCATGCCTCGGGCGCGTCAATGTCCGCGTCCGCCAACCCTCCATTCTGGCCAAAATTGTTCAGACCCCAGAGCGTTCCGTCCAGGAACTTCGGATCATCAGGCACAGTGGCGGCCAATCGGGCCACGCAGTCCGGTTCGGCAATCTGGAAAAGCCCGCTGTTGCGGTAGGTCTGCAAGGCCGCTTCGAGTGATTCTCCGGCGGGCACTTCCAGAATCTGGAGCCCCCGCAATCCGGTGAAGGTTCGGAGCACCCGGACCCTCTGAAAGGCATGGAATTCGCCAAGGCCCTCCGCCGAAACCTCGGGCTTGGGCTGGACCAGCAACCGGCTGTCGTGAACACGCCGCTCCCGCTCAGAAGTGTGCTGCGCAAATTCAGGCCGGGCCGAAGCAAGCACCAGACCGCACATCAGCGTCAAAGCTGGCGCGCCGATCTGAAGACGCTGCGTTGAGCGGATTCTACCTCTGACTGAAACCGGGCGGCGTTGACGCTCCGACCATGTGCAGCCGTGGACTGATTCACGCATGCGACGACGCGGGATTCATTTGATTGCGCAACAATGTAGCGCATCGCTTGCAGGTTGAACACTCGTGAGTTTCAACCGCTGATCCAAGGCTTTAACTCCAATCCCCGTCCAAGCCAATAAACCGCAGCAGCCTGGATTTGGTCCTCACCAATTACCGCCCGTGCCGCTGCGCGGCCTACTTCTTGGCCAGAATGAGGTAGAGCGCGTGCAGAACGCCCGGCAGCCAGAAGAAGATGCACAGGACAAGGTTGATGAGGGTTTGTTTGCCCGAGTTGGTCTTCAGATAGACAGCCAGCGGCGGGAGCAGGATGGCGAGGATGATCAGGATTATGGTTGGCATACCGGGGCGGAAATACACCCGGCAAGCCGCCTTGGGCAAGGAGGAATTCGACAGCAGGAATTCGGCTCTCCACCTGGGCCGGCGAGGACCGCTGGCTTCGACTGCGTAAGCCATGGAGCAGGAATCCGAACCCCGAAATCCGAGGGCCGAAAGAATACCGAAATCCGAAGCCTGAATGGCTTGCCTGTCGAAGCGTGTCCTGGCCATTCGGATTTCGGGTCTCGGGCTTCTATCGGATTTCGGTTCTACGGATTTCGGACTTCGACCTGATTCAACGATTTACGTCGAAAGTTAGATCTGTCCTGCCCGTTTGGCCCTCACTCGATTTCAATGCCCACCGGGCAATGGTCGCTGCCGGTGACGTCCGCCCGGATGAACGCGCGCTTGAGCCGCGGACGAAGAGCGGCGCTGATGAGGAAGTAATCAATGCGCCAGCCAACGTTCCGCTCGCGCACGCCGGGCATCTGGCTCCACCAGGTGTAATGTCCGCCGGATTTCTCAAACTCGCGAAAGGTGTCCAGGAAGCCGGCTCTCACGAACGCGCGAAACCCGGCGCGTTCTTCGGGCGTGAAGCCGTGGTTGCCGACGTTGGCCTTTGGGTTTGCCAGGTCCAACTCCGTGTGCGCCACGTTCAAGTCGCCGCAGAAGATGACCGGCTTTCTTTGTTCCAGCTTTTTCAGGAAACGCAAGAAGTCGCGGTCCCACTTTTGACGGTAAGCGAGCCGTGTAAGTTCGCGCTTCGAGTTGGGCACATAGACGTTGACGAGAAAGAAATCTGGAAAGTCGGCTGTGAGCACGCGCCCCTCCTGGTCGTGCTCGGGTTTGCCGATGCCGGGAATGACCCGCAACGGTCTGGTTTTGGTGAAGAGGGCCGTGCCGGCGTAGCCCTTCTTTTCGGCGGTGTTCCAGTAGGTGGTGTATCTGGCGGGCCAGAGTTGTTCGACATCGTTCGGGCCGCATTTGGTTTCCTGGAGGCAAAGCACGTCGGGCTTCTCGGCGTCAAGGTAGTCAAGGAAGTTCTTGCGCAGCGCGGCGCGCAGGCCGTTGACGTTCCACGAAATCAATTTCACCGCGCGGAGATTATTGGAAACGGCGCCCCAAGCAATCCGCGGGAAACATGTCTCAGAAAACTTTCACCTTGCGAGTCAGCCCGTTTTCGCAACCAATACTTCATCCGATGATTGAACAACCTCTGCGCACCACGGTGATTGGCAGCTACCCGTTTCCCGGCTGGCTGGAATTTGCCTGCCAGCATCTGGACCAGTTCGGACCGGCGGATCGCGAAGAATTGATCGAGGACGCCGTTACGGTGGCGGTGCGCGACCAATTGGACGCGGGGCTGGACGTCATCTCGGATGGCGAACAGACGCGCCTGGACTTCAACTTGTCGTTCTACGGTTTCCTCGAAGGGATCGAACTGGAGTCCACGCCACCCCGGCGATTCGGGCCGCCGGCGCACGATCAGCGCGGCAAACACAAGGTCGTGCATGAGTTGCGAGCGCCGCGCGGATTGGGAACGGTGGCGGACTTTGCCCGGTTGCAGCGCATCGCGGAATCCGAAATCCGAAGTCCGACATCCAAGGTCGCATTGAAGGCCAGCGTGCCGGGGCCGTACACCTTGAGCGGCCGGTTGTTGCCCTCGCCGAGATACCCGGATCGTTATGCGCTGACGGAGGCCTTGTTGCCCATCGTGCGCGGGGAGTTGGAGGCGCTTGTGCAGGCCGGTTGCCGCGAAATCACCGTGGATGAACCTTCCATGAGTTGTTACGCGCACCGGGAAGACCCGAAGAAGTTCGTGGACATTTTCAATCGGACGGTCGAACCGGTTGCCGGAAAGTGCCATCTCTCCACGCATCTTTGCTTTGGCAATTTCAAGGGCCGCGCCGTCGGCCCGCGCCGTTACGCGCCGATGTTCCCGGCGTTCCTGGATTTTCATGTGGACGAAATCCACGTCGAGATGGCCAGCCGCGAATTCGCCGAACTGGAGATCATCGGCGGGATCGCAAAGCGGAAGGATGCGGCGGTCGGCATCATTGACGTGAAGAGCTATTACGTCGAAACCGCCGAAGACGTGGCGAAGCGGGTGCGGGCGTGCTTGAAGCACGCGACCCCCGAGCGCCTGTCATTCGCACCCGATTGCGGCTTGAGCCAGACCGCGCGCTGGGCGGCGCGGCAGAAGCTGCGAAACATGGTCGAGGGAGTGAGGCAGGTCCGAAAGGAGCTCGGGATTTGACTTGGAAGGCTTGCGGTCCAAGAGAATCAGACGTTCACGCCGTGTGCGACGGTTGCCGCAGAGGATCGCCGAGAGTTGCAGCAACAAATGATCAAGCCACACCTGCAGGATGAGGCGTTTCTTGCCGACATCGAAGCCGCACGCGCGCAGCCGGAGCGGCTGCACCTGTGGTGGCTCGGCCAGAGCGGCTTCCTGGCGCAATGGCAGGGTCGGCATCTCCTGTTCGATCCGTATCTCTCCGACTCGCTGACGCGCAAGTACGCCGGCACGGACAAGCCGCACGTCCGCATGACCGAACGCGTGATTGCACCCGAGCGGCTCGACTTTATTGAGGTCGTTACTTCCAGCCACAATCACACCGATCATCTCGACGCGGAGACATTGTGCCCGTTGATGAGGGTGAATCCAAACCTGCGACTGCTCGTTCCCGAAGCCAACCGGCCGTTCGTCGCGGAGCGGCTGGGGGTGCCGGGCGATTTTCCCTGCGGTTTGGAGGTGGGCCAGGAAACCACGCTGGCCGGCTTCAAGTTTCACGGCATTCCGGCGGCACACAATGATTTGGAGACCGACGAGCGGGGGCGGCACAGATTTCTCGGGTACGTGGTCGAGTGCGGCCCATGGAAGATTTATCACTCGGGGGACACGTTGCTTTATCCCGGCATGGTCGAACGGCTGAAGCCTTTGGGCGTGCATGTGGCGTTGCTGCCGATCAACGGAAACCGACCCGAGCGACGGGTGGCGGGCAACCTCGATGGCCGCGAAGCCGCCCAACTGGCTGCGGACATCGGAGCGCGTTTGGTCATTCCTTGCCATTTCGAGATGTTTGAGTTCAACTCCGTCTCGCCAGACCTGTTTGTTGAAAGGGCCCGTGAACTCGGCCAGCCGCAGCGGGTCTTGCGAGCGGGCGAGCGCTGGAGCAGTACGGAACGGGCGTGAGCCACGGCCCGACCTTTCCGTCCGTGATGGCCGGCGTTGAATAGCGGCAGGACCAGTGGCATCTAACCGACACCAGTTATGAGAAGAGCTTGGAAGATGTTGGCGGCGACAATTCTGCCGGTGCTGTTCGCGGGATTCTCCGCCCGCGGCGAGGAGCCGCCGCTGCCGCCCGTCCGCACAGTGCTCGAGCGAATGTTGGAGCGCGTCGAGCAGGAGGAGGTGGATGCGCACACGTTCAAGCATCGTTACAGCTACACCCGCACGCGGGTGAAGGAATTTCGGAACGGCGACAACCAGTTGAAGAAACGCGAAACCAAGACCCGCGTCAACAACCCGGCAATTACCGCGGTAAATCAGCCGGAGCCAGCCGAGCCGGACGAGAGCTCCGACACCGGTGACAAGCCGCGAGCCGTTTCGGACACGCACACCAACGTCAAAGGCAAGGCTTTTGAGAAGTCCGATTTTCCCTTGAACGAGGATTTGCTCAGGCGGTTCGATTTCTCAGTGGCGGGTCGGGAAGTCGTCAATGGGAGGCCGGCGCTGATCGTGGAGTTCAAGCCGGCGAGGAAAAAGCCCCCGGAGAAAGGCATCAAGGACCGGTTCCTCAACAAGGCTGCCGGGCGCGCCTGGGTGGATGAAATTGAGTACGCGCTGGTCAAAGCCGAAATCCACCTGACCGAGCAGGTCAACGTCGTGGGCGGCCTGGTCGGAGCCGTCTCCAAGTTCACGCTGTCCATGGAACGCGACCGCACGCCCGAGGGGCTGTGGTACACCCGGAAACAGAACTGGCATCTGGAGGGCAGGGAAGTGTTCCTGCGCCGCAAGGTGGATTTCTACGAGGAGCACAAGGACGTCCGAAAGGTGCTGGAAACAGAGACCGCGCAGCTTCGTTGACGACCGGGCCGGTGCCGACTAGTTTGCGGGCGTTGCATTCATGATTGCCCGGACTGTTCAACCGACGACCACCGCCGCACCGCCGAGTTTTCGGGTGGGCGACGAGCGCCTGATCAAACTCACTCCTTCCGCTGCCGGCAAAGTCACTTCGCTTCTCAGCCGGCAAGGCCGCCCGAATGGTGTCCTGCGCGTCGCGGTCGTCGGCGGTGGGTGCTCCGGGCTGCAATACAAGATGGATTTGCAGGACGGTCCGGCCAATCGGGATTTCCTGGTGGAAACCGCCGGTGTGCGGGTGGTGGTGGACCCGAAGAGCGCCCTTTACGTCACCGGCAGCGAACTGGATTACGTGGACGCACTCGACGGGGGCTTCAAGGTCAAGAATCCGAACGCAGCAACCAGTTGCTCCTGCGGGGAGAGTTTCAGCGCCTGATCCTGGAGTGCGTCGCCGTTCTCAATGACCGACTATTTCGCCTTGCTCGACGAACCGCGCCGACTCTGGCTCGACCCGGATCAACTCAAGGTCAAGTTCCTCGCGCTCTCGGCTCAGGTCCATCCGGACAAAATGCCCGCCAACCGACCCGCGGATCGGGCGACAGCCGACCACCGTTTCGCGCGCTTGAACGCGGCGTACCAGTGTCTCCGAAATCCCAAGGACCGCCTCCGCCACTGGCTCGAACTGGAACTGGGAGACCTGCCCAAAGACCTGCAGGAAATCCCGGCGGACCTGGCAGACTTGTTCACCGAGGTGGGACGCCTTCGGCGGGATGCGACCGCTTTTCTGGCCGCCTCCGCTGACATCCAATCGCCCCTGCTGCGGGTGCGGGCGTTTACCGAGGCGCAGGAGTGGACGGACCGACTGCGCGCCCTGCAAGCCGGGCTTTCCAGCCGCCAGACGAAACTGATGCGGGAGCTACCGAACCTGGACACTGAATGGGTCGCATCCAAACGCGACCCGGAGCGGCGGCGGGCCGTGTTGCGCAAGGTTCAAAACATCCACGGGCAGTTGAGTTTCTACCTCCGCTGGAGCGATCAACTCCGGGAAACGGTTGTGCAGCTTGCCCTCCGCTGCACCCCTTGAGTTGTTACTGCGCCCACACGGCGCACCTCACTCGCGGCTGGCCCGGGAATCTCCGGGTTGAGAGCCGGGGTCCGTCCCGGGGCGACCAAAGGTCGAAGTCGGAAATCATACTCGGTGTCTTTTCTCAAGACACACTCCCGTGCGTGGTGAGGCTGCCTTGCGCCGGATTCGCCGCTGGTATAGTGGTTGCTTTTCCAAGGGCCATGAAAATACAACGTTCCGAAACTCAGGACCGTGTATTTCCCGCCGTCTTCACCGTCACGGTGGAGGCGAAACTCTACCACTTGAATCCGCTGGAATGCGGCGGGCGTAACGCCTGACGCTCTTCTCTACTGGGTTTGGTTTACTGGCGGCTGGCTCGCACCGGCCGCCAGTTTTTTCATCAATGGCGCTGATCAAAAGTCATGATTCAACACGGCCTCGGTCCGCCGGCAGATTTCGCGGCCGTAATCGGTCCAAATCCCCTGGCCCCAGTAGCGATAGCAACTGGTCTGCGAGCAAAGCAGGTGGAACAGGACATTGCGGTAACGGGGATCGGCGGGGGAAACGCCGGGTTTGATCACCTTCTCGTAGAAATGGGAACTGGTGCGTTCCATCGGGCCAATCACGTTCTCATAGCCTCGGACCCACGAAATGCTGTTGGTCCAACTGCCGCCCTCCATGTGAAAGCGATGGTCCTCCTTCTTCAACTCCTCGATCACTTTCGCCAGGCGCTCCGGACCTTCGCCCGGCTGGAGGCGATCCCAGATGCGCTTCTGAAAGATTGGTTGAACCACCGGAAAGTCCTTCTCCCGAATCCCGAGCGCGAATAGGTGCTCCAGATACTCCGTCACGTTCATGGCCGGCGTTCGCGAACCGGAGCACTCGCGCATGACCTCGAGATACTTGGGCGGAAACTCGTTCATCATCACCCCGCCGTTTTCGCCATCGGCGATTTGCGTCACCAGCGGCGGCACCTGCTTGCCGGCCAGTTCCCAGCGCGACAGACCCTTGGCCTCGTAGTAAGGCTGCATCTGAGCCACCAGCTTGGTGTCGCTGCCCTGGGTCTTGATGATGGCGATGATGCTCGCCTCCTCGCCGCGCGAACTGCGGCAGACCAACCGGTGCGGCAGATGTTTGCGCTCCGGTCCGTGACCGTTCTCGGGCCGCTCGACCGTGTGTTCCTGCACCAGCACCCACTCGAAGCCGCAATCCTTGAGCGTCCTGACAAACTCGTAAGCCGTATCGGGATGATTCGGCAGGGCCATTTCCGATGGCGAAAAACCGCGCACCCGCTGCAAAGCTTCGAGGCCAAAGATCGCGGCAAAGTGATGCTGCCAGGCCCGGACGTGCAAACGATAGTCCTGCACCGGTGTGGACGGCGCCACCGCATGACCCCAGGGACAACCCAGCCATTCCACGGCGCGACGATAGCGCGGTTCGCAGGCTATGCGTTTCAAGTTGTCGAACACATCGTGGAGTCCCATCTGACGCAGGCCGTGCAACAAAGTGCCGGTGTATTCCAGCATCACCCGCGGTTGTTTTCCCTCCTCGATGAGCTGCGGGACAAACTCCCCCATGCGCTTGTAGCACCAGTGGAACACCGACGCATTGTGATTATCGCCGATGCCCGGGTTGTCCATCATGTGCTTGAGGTTGCTGATGATCGCGGCGGTGGCCAGGTCACGTCCGCCGGCGGGGATCAACGGCTGATGCATGTGGAGCGCGATGGCGAACGCGCTCTGAATGCCGCCAAAATCCAGGTGGCTTTCCGGCAGAAACACCGCAGCACCGCGATTTCGGACCGTTTGCTCGATCAAACCCTCCGACCCGCTCAAGTTGGGCCACCCATCCACGTATTCAGGCAATGTGCTCATAACAAGTCATCTTCAACGGCGGCCATGCTCCTGAACCAAAACGCTTTCGTCAATGTTGTGAGTCGCGACTGCTCATAACGGTGCGCATCTTAGTTCATTGCAGGCAGGCATTCCTGGCGTAGCGCAGGTTTCCCAACCTGCGGTATCGCCGACTTCCAGTCGGCTGGCCATGGCAAGGCGTGGCGGGCCAGGAGTTCGCGGCGTTTGCGGATTGGAAATCCGCGATCCGGCAGACGGGAAGTCTGCGCTACGGCATCGCCCCGATGACCTCCTAACAGAAAATGAGATGCGCCCTTCGCAACGCGGGCAGCCTCCCTCTTTGACCGCGACTGACCACCGCACCCGGCGACGGCGGAGATACCGCACCTGCGCTCGAACCGATCACAGATTTCACAGCTTCTTGCCAGAACACCGATTTGCCGGCATTTTCCGTCCTTGTTGAAAGGTGATTCTGACAATCTCCGACATGGAACGGCGCATGAATCCAGGTTCATGAGCGCCGTCGCGATTTCTTTGACCAGTACGTTTCAAGGACCAGACGAATGATACTCTACAACCTGTTTCCCTTGCTGGCCGGCCCGTTTTCCCGTTGGCACGAGCATTTTGCCCGCGCGGCGGCGATGCGCTTTGACTGGATTTACATCAATCCCATCCAGAAACTCGGCGCCTCGCGCAGCCTTTATTCAATCAGCGATTACTTCCAGTTGAACCCCGCTTTTCTCGATCCCCACAGCGCCGCCGCCGCGGAGGAACAATGCCGCGCCGCGCTGGCGGCCGGGCACGCCGCCGGTCTCAAACTGATGGTGGACCTGGTCATCAACCACTGCGCCGTGGACTCGCCCCTGACGCGCGAGCACCCGGAGTGGTTCGTCCGGGATCACGAAGGCCGCATCGTCAACGCCTCCTGCGACCACAACGGCGAGGTCGTCGTCTGGCGCGATCTGGCCCGGTTCGACCATCGGCACAGTCGCGACGCCGAAGGGCTTTACCGCTACTGCTTGAGTGTGGCCGAGCACTTGTTGTCGCTGGGCTTTGACGGCTTCCGTTGCGACGCGGCTTACCAGGTGCCGAATCCATTCTGGCGGCGTTTGATGCACGACGTCCGGGCGCGCCATCCCAAGACCTGTTTCGTCGCCGAGACCCTCGGATGCACGTTGGATCAAACCCGCGAGACGGCGCGCGCGGGCTTCGATTACGTGTTCAACAGTTCCAAGTGGTGGGACTTTCACGGCTGGTGGTTGATCGAGCAATACAACCTGATCCGCGAAACCGCACCGTCCATCAGTTTTCCCGAAAGCCACGACACCCCGCGGCTGGCCGAGGAGACAAACGGCAACCTCAGCGCGCTCAAACAACGTTACCTGTTCTCCGCCCTGTTCTCGGCGGGGGTCATGATGCCGATGGGCTACGAATATGCCCTGCGCAAACCGCTCCATGTCATTCACACCAGCCCGGCGGATTGGCAACGCAACGGCGTGGATCTCTCGGACTACGTGGCCAGGGTCAACGCCATCAAGCAACGCTTCGCGGTCTTCCGCGAGGAAAGCCCCACCAACATCCTGCCGTGCAACAATCCCAATGTCCTGTTGCTCTGGAAAGCCTCGGCCAAAAAGCGCGACGAGGCCCTGTTGATTCTCAACAAGGACCCGTGGAACCATCAGGATTTTTACACCGACCACTTCCGCCATTACGTGCAGGCCGGCGCGCCGCTCAGGGACGTTTCGCCCGAGCACCCGCTCGAATATCTTCACGAGCCATTTCACTACTCGCTGCGGCCCGGTCAGGGCATCGTGCTGGTGACCGAACGCGACTGACCGGCCAGTAAATTTTGGTGGCCAGAAGCAGACACGCCTGTTAACTTTCACCGTGTCTTCAGCAGGTCCGGTGTGCGGTCAAACGCACACTGGCCGGGCTGGATGCGAAACACTAAACTGCGCCCAGAGAATGTTGCTTATGCACCTGCACTCCAACCCATTAAACCGGCAGGCGGCGACCCGGCCTGCGTGTCAACGTTTCCAATCCCTGCTCCAGGCGCCGACCGGGCGCGGCTTTACCCTCATCGAACTGCTGGTGGTGATCGCGATCATCGCCATTCTCGCTTCGATGCTCTTGCCCGCACTTTCCAAGGCCAAGACCAAGGCGCAGGGCATCGGTTGCCTGAATAATACCAAGCAAATCACGCTGGCCTGGCACCTTTACACTGGGGACAACGATGACCGGGTGGCCAACAATTACGGAGTCACCGAAACCATAGAAGCGATAGATCCTCCGAGCCGCCTCGATAATTGGGTCAACAACGTCATGACTTGGGGGGCCGGCGGTTCCACGGGGGACAGGAGCAATACCAACAATTTGTGGGTGGCTACCGGTGTTTTGGGCAAGTACACCGCAGCCGCGATCGCAGCCTACAAATGCCCGGCGGACACGTTCCTAAGTCCTGTCCAGCGCAATGCTGGGTGGATCCAGCGCAACCGTAGTCTGGCGATGAACTCAGTGTTTGGACGGTTCAGAAGCATTACACTGAACGATCCAACTGCCTTGGGCAGGAACTGGGGCTTTCAGGATTATCGGCAATATCTAAAGCTCGCCCAAGTTCCCAAGCCAGGCCGAACCTGGCTTGTGGTGGACGAGCACCCTGATTCCATCAATGACGGTTACTTCATTAACAACCCAGATGCCGGCAATTGGCAGGATATTCCGGCATCCTACCATAACGGCGCTTGTGGATTCTCTTTCGTCGACGGGCATTCCGAGATCAAGAAATGGCAGAGCAGAACATCCAAGTACCGCGTGTATTTCGATGGTAATCCACCCAGAATGGGCTTCGATGCCGCTGGTCGAAATGACTTTTACTGGTACCGCGAGCGTACTGGGTATATCAGCTTCGTAGATAGCCGGCCGATGTTCGGCTACTGAATAGTATGGATGCACCGGAATACTGGTCACAGACAGAATCCGTTCTGCAGAGCCAATGCTCCGCCCCAGTCTCTCCAAGACCGCGTTTATGTCGGCCGTCTGCGGGCCTGTTGTTTTGCTACTGCCAACGACGCGGGACGCTTGTTGCGAGAAAAAGACCGAGCGTTGACTTGCCCATGCTGTTCGGGCCTTCGCAGATTCCTAGGCCTTCAAGACCTCCCCCGGTCAGGTCTACCCAGACACCCGATGAGTACAGCGCCACAGTGTCGAATGGTGCCACAGTCTGGTAAGGCGGAAAGTCGGCGTAAGCATACATCTGATTACCGTCAGACCAAATCGAACTGATGGCTGGGCCGCTTTGCCAGGTCCATACTGTGAGCGTCGTAGGGTTTCGTATGCCGAGCTTAGCGAAGTCGAAGCCCCTGGCAGCGGCTCCACAAGTACATTCAGGACAAGGATCAAGAATGAAATATCCGTTCACCCATGAAGTTTCAAACGTTTGCATATAGACGTTGGTGCCAAGCTTCACTGCATTATGAGCGTAAGTCGCGCGTCCTTGATAGACCTTAAAAACGCAATTGTCATAGGGATCGTAGCCACAGATCTGAAAACCAGTCCCCACAGGTGTCCACGTGCCGCCATCGCTTGACTCTACGAACTTCGAGACATTGGGCCCGACATCGAAGCGTCCCACCACTATCAGTTCGTGCTTCCGACTAAAGCGATCAACCACCATGGAGTGTACGCCGTCGGTTGTATACCAATGACTAGAAGGTAAGCCCCCTTCAAGATTGTACCAATCCCAACCATTCCACGCAGCAATGTGGGCAATCGGTTGACCACCAGCTTGCGAAAGGTAACCGCCAACGTACAGGAAATCCCCGCGGTATTTGCTATCATCAGGAGCCACGACCATCGTCCTCAACACCCCGACCACTCCGTTTCCCAGCGCGATAAACTGACCATTACTCAGATTCACCTGAGCCACGTTATTCAGCGTGACCCAGTCGCCACCGTTATACCCAGTGGAGAAGTCTCCTCCTATGAAGAACTGTCCCGCATAAATGCCAATGAAACGGATAGGACCATTGACCAAGTTGGGCGTCAGGTAGGACCAGCCCGCCCCTGGCGTCCATTTAAGAAGGCTACCGTCATCGGTACCAACGTATACAGTATCCGCAGTAGCAAGTATCGATGCGCAGCTTTTGTCAGGCGGAAAAGCCGATGAAAACGAGGTATCCCACCCGGCAAGCGCGGTGACTGAAGTGTACGCCAGAATCAGCGTAAGAACCGAACGAGGAGTTTTCATAGCACACTACCATGCCTTTCCAGCAACGTCTTTGGAAAACATTCTTCACTTTGCGCAGGCTTCTAATCTCAGGTGTTTGAAGTGTTAAACGAGAACCTCGCAAACACTATGAGTACGCTATTTCACAAACCTTGATGCTGGCAATAGGGGTTCTTACCAAACGTGACTAGGCATTTTCCTGAGCTTCATTAGTATTTAAGAGTAGAGCCATCTCGATCCCAATTCGAAGATCCAGAATTTTGAGCAGGGCTCCCACAACTGGATGCACGTCAGCTTTCCTGAATTTGCAGCAGAAGTAATCCATCTCGAAGGGTATACCTCCAAATCGCACCTCGACGACATCGGCAGCCATTGTGTACAATTCAGCCATGACATCTGCGATTTTGGAACTGGCCGAAGTTCGCCAACGGGTGTCGCGACTCTCGGTGGAGGACTAGCATCGTTTGGGCGAGTACAACGAACGGGGCCGGCGCACCGAACTGATTCGCGGGATTATCATCGAAAAGACGTCGAAATCTCCTCTGCATCGCACCATCAGTTCCTGGCTTTATCGCTGCATTCTGGCCCAGTTGCCCAAAGATTTTTCAGTATGGAAGGAAGAGCCGATTACATTTCTGGACTCTGAACCTGAACCGGATATCGCGGTCACGCAGGGTGATGAACATGATTACTCCAAGTCGCACCCGAGTTCGGCCGAACTGGTGGAGGAGATTGCCGTCTCCAGTCCCGCCCTCGACCGCGAGAATGCCGCCTTGTATGCCGAGGCGGGCATCAAGGAATACTGGATCATTCTTGGCAACGAACGTCGGGTCGAGGTCTATCGCCGGCCGGTGAAGGGACATTACCAGGACAAGCGCGTATGTGAGGCTGGCGAAGTGCTGGAATGTGTCGCCGTTCCCGGGGTGAAAGTCCCCGTGTCCGAGTTGTTCGTGTCACACTCCTCAGCAACAGCCGCTCTGTAACGCCGACTTTCCAGTCGGCGCGTCCTGTGGCGTATTTCGCCAGGAGCCCGCAGTGCTGGACGCCGGTTTTACACCGCGGGGCAAGCGTGCCGGTTGGAAAACCGGCGTTACGCCTTTGCGGTTCTTGAGCCGGGCGCAGGTCTGCTGACAACCAAGGCCTTTCTTTCAACCACTCCCCGCCTTGCTCCTTGCTGGGCTGAATAAAAGTCTGGCAATTACACGCGCCCGGGCTTGAATGTGTTTCCAGTATGAAAACGCGCAGCCCATCTTCCACACCTCCTACCCCCTCCGCCATGACCCGCCGCGGTTTCCTTGCCGGAACTGGCGCTTCGGTCGTGACCCTCACGGTGCTCCGACCCGGACTCATGGCCGGCACGGAGGCGAATTCCAAAATTGCCATCGGCCTCGTTGGTTGTGGCGGTCGCGGCCGCTGGATAGCGGATCTGTTCCAGAAGCACGGCGGGTTTCAACTCGTGGCGGTGGCGGATTACTTTCAGGATCACGTGGACGCCGTGGGGGAGAAATTCAATCTGCCCGCCGGCAGCCGGTTCACCGGATTGTCCGGTTATCGCAAACTGTTGGAACAAAAACTCGACGCCGTCGTGGTCCAGAGTCCGCCCTACTTTCATCCGGAACAGTGCGCGGCCGCGGTGGAAGCCGGCAAGCACGTGTACCTCGCCAAACCCGCGGCGGTGGATGTGCCCGGTTGCCTGAGCATTGAGGCAAGCGGCAAGCGCGCGACGGCCAGGAAGCTCGCGTTCCTCGTGGATTTCCAGACGCGCGCCAATGAGCTTTATCAGGACGCCGTGCGGCGGGTGCATGACGGCGAGTTGGGCAAGATTGCGCTGGTTGAGGCCAATTACCAGTGCGGCCCGACCTTCACCGAGCGCGACCGATGGCTCCGCGAAAACCCGAACAACCCCGAGGTCCGCCTGCGCGCCTGGGGCGTGGACCCGGTGATTTCCGGCGACGTCATCGTTGAGCAGAACATCCACGCGCTCGACGTGGCCAGTTGGATGCTCAACACGCATCCCGTCAGCGCCTATGGGACGGGCGGGCGGGCGCGGGAGTTTGTCGGCAAGTGCTGGGACCATTACGCCGTGGTGTTCCATTATCCCAACGACGTGGTTTGCAGCTTCAACTCGCGCCAGTACGGTTTCGCCTACGACGACATCATGTGCCGGGCTTACGGTCTGAACGGCACGCTGGACACGCATTACTTCGGGAAGGTTACGTTCAAGTCCACCGAATTCTCCCGCTCCGGCGACGTGGGCAATCTTTACACGACCGGCGCGGAGGCCAACATCGCGACCTTCCACAACAACATCACGAAGGGTGACTTCAGCAATCCCACCGTGGCCGAGAGCGTGCGGAGCAACCTGACGGCGATTCTCGGCCGGATGGCGGCTTACCGGAAGGGCGTCGTGACCTGGCAGGACATGATGCGCCAGCAGGAGAAGTTGGAGGTTGATTTGAAAGGATTGAAGGCGTGATTGGAGGCGACATGAATCAGCACCTTTCCCCAACGAAGTTCTCCCGACGAGAAATGCTGCGCCGCGCTGGCCTGGTCGCCGGCGGACTGGCGTTGGCGGCAAACGTTTCGCCGCTTCTGGCGGCCACCAGCAACAGCCGTTTCAAAATCGGAGCGTGCGATTGGTCCATCGGCAAACTTTCCGACCCGTCGGCGTTTGCGCTGGCCAAGGAAATCGGCCTCGATGGTGTGCAGGTGAGTCTTGGCACGGTGGCCAACGACATGCATCTGCGCCGGGCGGACGTGCAACAGCAGTTCAAGGAGGCCGCGAAGGCAAACGACGTGAAGATTGCCTCGTTGGCCATTGGCGAACTGAACAACGTGCCTTACAAGAGTGATCCGCGGACGATCGAGTGGGTGAGCGATTCCATTGATGTGTGCAAGGCGCTGGGCGTCCGCGTGGTGTTGCTGGCTTTCTTCGGCAAAGGGGATCTGCGGGACGACAAGCCGGGCGTGGAGGAAGTCGTGCGACGGCTCAAAGCCGTGGCGCCCAAGGCGGAGAAAGCCGGAGTCATTCTTGGCATTGAAAGCTGGTTGAGCGCCGACGCCCACGTGGAAATTCTGGACCGCGTCGGCTCGGAAGCCGTGCAGGTCTATTACGACGTGTGCAACTCGAACGACCGGGGCTACGACATCTACAAAGAGATTCGCCAGCTCGGCAAACGCATCTGCGAATTTCATGCGAAAGAGAACGGCTCATTGCTCGGCCAGGGCAAGGTGGATTTCCAGAAGGTCCGCGCGGCCATGGACGACATTGGTTACTCGGGCTGGATTCAAATCGAGGGGGCCATTCCTTCCGGCAAAGCGGTGCTCGAGAGTTATCAGGCAAACCAGAAGTTTCTGCGGGGGATATTCTGAGGGTCGGCATGCTGTATTGGCTTCAACCACGAAAACACGGCACTCGCTTGCTCACATACCCACTCACCCACTCACGTTTTCACTTTCTCTCCTGCCGTTTCCAATTCCCGGTTGTCAATCGCCGTTGCTGTTTTACCCTCGCCTTGACCGGAACGCGCGATGACGCCTACCCAACAACACGCGACTTTGGCTGCGTCGAATTGTCCGATCGCCTTCGACAATTTGACGCGCCAGCTCTACGCCACGGACGCGTCACATTATCAGATCGAGCCGCTGGCCGTGGCGTTTCCGCGGGACGCCCGTCAGGCCAGCGCCATCATTCAGGCGGCCGTTCAGGCGGGCGTGTCCATCATCCCGCGCGGCGCGGGCACGGGATTGGTCGGCGGCGCGATTGGCGACGGCGTGGTGATTGATTTTTCCCGTTACAACCGGATGATCTGGGATTTCGATCCCGAGCGCCGCACGGTGCGAGTCGGGGCGGGCGTGGTGCTGGATCACCTCAACAACTACCTGCGCCACGAGGGCCTGGCCTTCGGCCCGGACGTGGCCACCAGTTCACGCGCGACCATCGGCGGGATGATCGCCAACAATTCCTCCGGCGCGCACACACCCATTTACGGCACCACCGCAGACCACATTGCCGAATTGGAAATTGTGATTGGCGACGGGCGCGTGTTCAAGATTGGCCCCGGTCACGAGAGCCTGCCAAGGCAGCGCGAGTTGATGGGCAACATGGCGATGTTCAACAGCCTCGAAATCGCCGAACGATTTCCGAAAGGCCTGTTGAAGCGCTGGCCCGGCTACGCGCTCGACCGGGCCGTGCGCGAGCCGGAGAATCTGATCCACATCCTCGCCGGCAGTGAAGGCACGCTGGCGGCCATCATTTCGGCGGAACTGAAACTGGTTTCCACTCCTGACGAAATCGGACTGGGGCTGATCTTCTTCGATTCGATTGCCGAGGCGATGCAGGCGACGGTGGAGTTGCAGGACCTCAAGCCGGTGGCCATCGAGCACATTGACCGGGTGTTGCTGGATCAGACGCGGGGACAACGTGAATTTGCCGTCGCCCGGGAATTGCTCGAGCTGGACGCGCAGCCTTGCGAGTCGGTGCTGGCCGTGGAGTTTTACGAAGACGTCGAAGACCGGCTGGCGGCGATGGAAAAGAAAGCCCTCGGGCGGCGGAAAAAAATCATGCAAACCCTGGCCGAGATCAATCAGGTCTGGGCGCTGCGGAAGGCCGGCCTTTCGCTTTTGACCGGCTGCAAGGGAGATGCGAAACCGGTCACGTGCATTGAGGATGCCGCCGTGCGACCCGAGGATTTGCCGGCGTATTACGCGGGTCTGGAGGGGGTGATCAAGCGGCTGGGCTTGCAGGCTTCCTACTATGGGCACGCTTCCTCCGGCCTGCTCCATGTGCGGCCCGTGTTGGACTTGCATTCGGCGGAGGAAGTGAAGAAGTTTCGCCAGGTCACCCAGGAAGTGGCGGCGCTGGTGCGCCAGTTCAGAGGTTCGTTCGCGGCGGAACACGGCGTCGGCCTCGCGCGCACGGAGTTTCTCAAGGCCCAGGTGGGCGAGGAGCTCTACCAGTTGATGCACGAGATCAAGCGTTCGTTCGATCCGCACAACCTGTTCAACCCGGGCAAGATCATTGACGATGGCCGATACAAGCTCGATACAAACCTGCGCCACGGGCCGGGTTATTCGTTGAAGCTGCCGTTCGAGCCGGTGCTGGCCTTTGCGGCGCGGGATGGCTCGTTTGTCCGCAACCTCGAGCAGTGCAACGGCTGCGGGGGTTGCCGCAAGGAAACGCCCACGATGTGTCCGACGTTCATCGCGACCAGCGAGGAATTCATGTCCACGCGAGGCCGGGCCAACGCGATTCGCGCCGTGCTCGAACAACGCGGCAGCGGCAGCGACCCGTTGCGGGCGGTGGAACTCGAGGCGGCGTTGAGCAACTGTCTGGCCTGCAAAGCCTGCACGGCGGAATGTCCCTCGAACGTGAACCTGGCGCTGCTCAAGGCGGAGCTGCAATATGCGCGCATCCGCCGGGAGGGACTGTCCTTGCGGGCGCGGTTGTTGAGCGCGGTGGACCGGTTGGGCCGGCTCGGCACTGCCATGCCGGGCTTTGCCAATTTCATGCTCGACTCGAGGACGTTCCGGAAACTGCTGGGGCGGTTGATTGGCACGGCGGCGGAACGGCCCCTGCCGCACTACACGCGGGCGCGCTTTGATCAGTGGTTCGCCCAGCATCGAAACGAACGGGCGTTGACCCGCGGGCGCGTGATTCTTTGGGACGACACCTTTGTCCGGTATCATCATCCGCACATCGGGATGGCGGCGGTGAAGCTGTTGGAAGCGGCGGGCTTTGAGGTTGTGTTGCCGCCGGGGCGGAAGTGCTGCGGGCGGCCCGCGTTCAGTCAGGGCCACCTCGAGGAAGCCAGTCGCCTGGGCCGTCACAACCTGGCGCTGTTCGCCAACGACACTGACAACGCGCCCATCCTGTTTCTCGAGGCCTCTTGCTATTCGATGTTCATCGAGGATTACCGCGAGTTGAACCTGCCCGACGCGGCGCGCGTGGCCACGCGCTGTTTCCTGGTGGGGGAATTTCTGGACGACCTGCTGCGACGCGCGCCGGAGGCGTTGCGGTTCAAGCAAACTGCTGCCCACTTTGCCATTCACGTCCATTGCCACGCCAAGGCGCTCACCAATCCGGCCTATACGCACCGGTTGGTGGCGCGCGTGACCAGCGGCAGGGTGAACTATCTCGACGCGGGCTGTTGCGGCATGGCCGGCGCTTTTGGAATGTTGAAGGACAAGTATGAGTTGTCGCTCGAAGTGGCCCGGCCGTTGATTGAGCGAATCCGAGGGCTGCCGTTCGGCACGGTGGTCATCGCGTCCGGCACAAGCTGCCGGCAGCAGATCGAGCACCTTGCGCCGGTCAAACCCAGGCACATTGTCGAGGTGCTGGCCGAGGCGTTGGAGGAGGGGTGAATTACGCAAACACCCAAGCACCCAAAGTGATGGGCTGAGGGGCGTCGGGGATTGGGTAGTTGGGTGTTTGGGTTTTCGGATGCTTCGGTAACTTCCCGTCAAACCGCCATTTTGGGGAAAAACTCGCGGGCCGTCCCGCACGTGGCCACGCTGAGTGCTTCGAGCGAACATCCTTTCACGTTGGCGACCGTCTCCGAGATCTCCTTTACATGAGCCGGCTCACAACGCTTTCCGCGATATGGCACGGGCGCGAGATAGGGACAATCGGTTTCCAACATGAACTTTCCGAGCGGCACGGCCGCCACAGTGTTGCGCACGGATTGCGCCTTCTTGAAGGTCACGATGCCGGTGAAGCTGACGATCGAGCCCAGCGCCAGCACCCGCCGCATCATTTCGAGGTCGCCGGCAAAACAATGGAACACGCCTTTCACCCGGTCGCGAAACGGCTCCAGCAGCCCCAGGGTGTCATGGAAACAATCACCGCGTTGGTGGATGACGCAGTTCAAGCCGGTATCCGCGGCCACTTCGAGCTGTTGCCTGAACAACTCCGCCTGGCGATGCTTGTAGCGCTCGTCATCCTCGGTCGTGCCGGCATTCTGCGCGCTCGGCAGGCGATAGTAATCCAAACCGGTTTCTCCGATGGCGACCACTTTGGGGTGACGGGCCAGTTCGCGCAAAACCGGCCGCACGTCGGCCGGCGCGGCGGTCACATGTCCGGGATGCCAGCCAACGGCGGCGAACACGCGCGGGAAGCGTTCAGCCAAAGCGATCGCGCGTTTGCTGCTCTCGAAGTCCGTGCCGATGGAAATGACATTTGCGATGCCGGCCGCCTGCGCGCGTTCAATGACTTGCGGCAGGTCGTTCTCGAAATCCGGGAAGTCGAGATGGGCATGCGTGTCGAAAAAGGTGGGGAGCTTCATGTGCCAAATTCGGGACGCCGGCCCCAGCCAGGCGCGCCCGCATCAGTTGTTAGCATGTCGTCAAACCGCACTCTGAATACTCAATTCTCGAAAAGGTTTACAGTTGAATTGCGCGCGCGCTGTCGCTATTCCTCCTGCGTCGGTTTGAACCAACAACTTTTACCAGCTATGGCCAACACCTGTTATCATCCCAGCATCGAAGGCGCACAGCACGGCGCCAAGAGTCTCGCCCAGTTCCTCGACTACGCGAAGAAGTCCGGCGCCACGGGCGCGCAACCTTCCAACTACATGCTGCAAGCCGACAAGGGCTTCAAAAGCGCCAAAGACATCAAGGCCACCTTCGCCAAGGCGAAGATGACTTTGGACGGAGTGTCCGCGCACTGCCCGTTCTGGGTTCACACCACGGCCTGGACCGGCAGTCCGAGCATCCGCCCGTTCATCCCGCCGGACGTCGCCAAGAAGTCTCCCGCCGACATCGAGAGATGGGCGGAAGATTATTTGCTGCGCCTGCTGGATTTGTGCGCGGAACTCGGCGTGAAGATTGTGCCGATGTTCTGGGGCGTGGCCTTCGGCTGGGAACTGGCAACGGGTTATCCGTGGGGCTTCTGGAAGGGCAGCGATTACGATCTGCTCAAGGAAGGCGAGGACCGCTTCGTCAAAAAGACCGGCAAGGTCCGCACGCACGCCCGCAAGCTGGGCATTTATCTGGCCCATGAAATTCATCCCGGCACGGCAGCGATGTGCGCCGATGATTTCAACCTGCTCGTGAACATCTGCGGCGGCGACAAATGCCTCGCGGTGAACGCCGACCCATCGCATTGCTGGGAAGGTGAGGACTGGGAAACGCGCTTCCGCAAGGTCGGCCCGCGCGTTTATGCGTGCCACGTGAAGAATTTTGTGGTCCGTCCGCGCCTGCCGCTGCGGATGATGGCGCCCAACTGGCCGGATCGCGCGATGCAATTTGTGGACATCCCGACCGGCGACCTGAACATGATGCGCTACGTCGAGATGCTCATCAACGTGGGCTATCCGCAACGGTACTGCCAGGTAATGGGAACGAAGACCGCGCCGCTGATCGTGGAAGCCGAGAGCGCCTATCGCGATCTCGACGCGACGAGCGCCAACGGCATTGCCTACGTGCGCGATAATCTGTGCTTCCCGCTGGCCGCCGGTTCGTTTGAAGAGGGCATGGGGGCGTAGCCTGCCCGCGGGTCATTCATGGCCTGCGGTCCAGGATTGCGGTGTGAAATCGGCATGACTTTGTGCCGTCCCGCGGCATATTGAGATGTATGAAGTCCGTGCTCGAGCCGTTGCTGCAATCGCCCGAACTCCCTGAGTTCGTGGACGAACTGACCCGCACGCTGGAACGGGAGCGGGAACAACGCGAGGCATTCTACGATGAACTGACCGAGGATGTGCGGGCCGAGTTCATCAACGGAAGGGTTCTCACGCATTCGCCTTCAAGAGATAAACATACCCTGACAGTCCAGCAGCTCGTCCGTCTCCTTTCGACGTTCGTCGAGGTTGAAAGGCTCGGTCTGGTGCGCTCGGAACGCACGCTTTGCGTCTTTCCCCGAAACGACTATGAACCGGATGTGGTTTTCTTCGGCCGCAAAAAGAGCCGCGGTATCACGGGCGATACACTCAAGTATCCCGTCCCCGATTTTGTCATCGAAGTGCTGTCCGAATCCACCGAAGCCATAGACCGGGGCGTGAAGTTTCGGGACTACGCCGCGCACGGGGTTGGCGAGTATTGGATCGTGGACCCGGACGCCGAGACGGTCGAGAAGCATGTCTTGAAATCGGGGCGCTATGGCAAGACGCGGCCGCAGAAGTCCGGTGTAATCCGCAGCGAAGTTGTAACGGGCTTCCGCGTTCCGGTTCGCGCCATCTTCAATTCCCGAACCAACTTTTCGATTCTGCGGAGATGGCTGGCGTGACCGGTTGAAGTTTACCGTGCGGACCTTGCCTCTCCGGCTGGCGTCGCTTCTGGCGACGGGCCGAGTTTGCCTTTCAACTCTTGAAGCTTCACCTGAACCGAATCCTTGCCCGCGTAATCCGGTGATTCCTCGAGTAGCTTCTCGTAGTTCGCTGCGGCCTCCGCGTGGCGGTTCAACGCGAGCAATCGTTCCCCCAGCGTGAGCCGCAGCCGGATGCGCTGTTGTGGCGAAGGATCGAGCTTGAGCGCCCGCTCGTAAGCGTGGACGGCGGAGGCGGGTTTCCCCTGAGCGGCGCAAAGGTCGCCGAGCTTCTCGCTCAACACCGCGCTTTGCTTCGTAATCGGGATTTGTTCGAGATAGCTGATCATCTCCGCCAGCGAGGCTCCGCGGGACTGATTCAGATTCACCACGCGCAGGTGCGACCATTCGACCAGCTTGTTCTGTTTCGCCTCCAGCTCGATGTGCAAGCGCGGCGGCGGTTTGGCGCCGGGACGGTAAAGCGGGTCACCCACCACCGTGGTCATCCAGGACAAGACATTCTGGCTGGCGTAGGCGGCTTCTCCGAACGTGAAGTTGTGGAACAACAATCGCGCGGTGAACACGCCCAGGTCCGGCGTGCCGCCGAGGTAAGGCTCATGCACGCAGCCCATGGTGGCGGTGGCACCCTTCGCCAGCAGCGGCCCGGCCCAGTGGTTGCTCGTGGAGCGCAAGGTCGCCGCACTGAAGGAGTGCAGGTGATACGCGAACGCGCCGGGCATGAATTCGACGTTCGGCAAGGTGAACGGTCCGTCCACATGCTGCCGATACCAGCCCAGGTAATAGGCGATCTGGCTCATGGGAAAACTGGCGGGAAACGTCGCTTCCTGGTCGTTGGTGATGGTTTCAAATCCGAGAAGGCGCGCCATGTCGGCGGCCGTGCGAATCCAGTCGTCCCCCGGTTTCATGGCGGGGTCGGCGACGTTGCGCCAGTCAAAGTAAGCCCGTCCCCAGAGACCCTCGGTTTCGGCCTGCATCGCCTTGTCCACCAGTCCGCGGGCAATCTCGGGCGTCGGCCCGTCCAATCGCGTCACCATCAACACCCCATTGGTGGGACTCAGCCAGGCCGCGTTGGTGGTGGTGTAGGTGTGATTGCGCAACGGCCCGGCCAGCGGCAGTTTCTGGTGAGTCAAAGGCAGCACCGCCAATTCACTGTCCACAGCGGCCTCATTGCGACGAAACTCGGGTCGCATGGTGTCCTCGGCGGGCTCCTTGAGATTTGAGTCGGGGAGGATGCGCAAGGGCACGCCGTAGCACAGCGCCAGGTAGCGGATCTTGGATTCCAACACTTTCCGCTCGATCTTGACAGGCCGCCCGTTGGTGTCGGCGATTTCGGCGTCCCCCAAACGCCAGAACCGGGCCTCCAACTCTTTCAGCAGTGGTTGCTCGAGTGTGTCGCGATATTCGGCGCGGGAGACGCTTTCCTCGCGGCTTAATTCGAAGCCCAGCACCTGTCCGGCGGGAACACCGCGGCGCTCCGCGTAATACGCCGCCACGGCTTTCGATTCCGGCAGGGCGGAATTGAAAACCACCAACACCTCGCTCCCGCTGGCGGGAGCGACCGGCGGCCTGAGCACCGCCAACCCCACTGCCAGACCAGAAAACCACCAGGCCATTTTCATGTTTACAACTCGAACGAACGGCTTGGAGTTTCCGAGATCCCGGCTTTGCCCCTCTTCGTTGATGACTGGTCGTGTGAACCGCACCCGACCAACGGTCGCGAACTCAAGCGCGCGTTTGCCCTGAAAGACTGGTGCAAGCAGCCCCCGATTGCAAATCCGCTCGCGCAGCGGTTTCGCCCGGATCGCTTAAGCAGCTCCCGGCCGGAATCAGAATTGCATTGAAAGGGACCGGGCGAAATACCCAGTATCCCTGTGTATGTCCCACGGCAAAGTCGTTTTGATCACTGGCGTTACGCGCGGGTTGGGCCGGGCGATGGCAGAGGAATTCGCCCGGCGGGGTCACACAGTGTTGGGCTGCGGCCGGTCGTCCAAAGAAATCGAGCGGTTGCGGCGGTTGTTGCGCCCGCCACATGATTTCTATCCGGTGGATGTGGCCGATGATGACGCCGTGAAATCCTGGGCCAGCGTGCTTTTGGCCGCGCACGGCCCGCCCGATCTCCTGGTCAACAACGCCGGCGTGATCAACCGGAACGCGCCGCTGTGGGAGATCGGATCGCGGGAATTCAACGAGGTGGTGGATATCAACCTCAAGGGAGTGGCCAACGTGATCCGTCACTTTGTCCCGGCCATGGTAAGACGCAAGCGGGGCGTGATTGTGAATTTCAGTTCCGGCTGGGGCCGTTCGACGGACGCCGAAGTCGCGCCCTATTGTGCCACGAAGTGGGCCATCGAAGGGTTGACCCAGGCGCTTGCCCAGGAACTGCCGTCGGGCATGGCGGCGGTGCCGCTGAATCCGGGCATCATTGACACGGACATGCTGCGCAGCGCGTTTGGCGGTTCGGCAGCGTCCTATCCGCGTCCCGGTGAATGGGCGAAGGCGGTCGTCCCTTTCCTGCTCCAACTCGGTTATGCGGACAATGGCAAACCGCTGACAGCGCCGGTGCGTGGGGCGAAGGATTGAATCACAGCCAGGTTGACCGGCCAACTTGGTCAGATGGGAGGACAGGTTTGCCGCCTCACTGCTCGTTGGATGGTTGCTGCCCGATTGCCAAATCCATCCCGGCGGGAGAGATCAAGCCCTGTGACAATCCGGCAAGAACCTCTTTACTTTTCGGGGTGTTGGCACAGGATTTTAGCATCAATCCGTAACCCCGTGAATGATTGTCCATCAGTGTGGACGTGACGCCCAGTTAAGTTTCAAACCGTCAAAACCTCAACTCCAGCCCCTGTTTATGAAACCATCACCTGCTGCTCACCTGCCGTCGCCGTGCGGGAAAATTCCTGCGGCCTTGTTTGCCTCAGTCAATGTATCCAGAACCCTCCGAGTGCTCGGGTGATTTGGCGGCCTCACCTTGCTTCTGCCCAACCTGGCTTTTGGCGCGTCCATCGGACTGAATTTTGTCCGCGGCCCGGGCGCCGACGTCGAGAACATTGCGAACGGTGCCGCCAATGCGTTGGCGCCCGCCGACGAAGCGGGTGCGCCCGGTTATGTTCAGCCGAATTGGAACAACCTGGGGCGACGGGGCACGAACATCGCGCTCGTGAACAGTTCCGGGGCCGCCACCACTGTCACGGTGAGTTGGGCGGCGACCAACAACTGGAGTGTTCTCGGCGGCGGCAATCCGGCAGCCGCTTTTTCACCGGACGGCAATTTGATGAATTGTTACCTCGACTCGAACAACAACGGCAACACGGCGGTTGACCCGAACCTGTACGCGTTTCCCAACGGCAACTGGCCGCTGTTGTATTTCTCGGGCTTGAGCGCGTGGCTGACGGCGGAGGGTGTGGGTCAATATGACGTGGTGATTTACTCGGATGGCGACAACCAGGCCGGGCGCACAGGTGAGTATTGGATTCAAGCCGCTTCCGGGTCGGCGGAGAGCATGACCGTGGGCGCGGACCTTACGACGCGCGTGTTTCTCCGGGACTACAATAACTTCCAAAACAATGCCGTTTATCAGGAAGTGCCCGCCACTTCCCTGAACGGCCGCGTAGCCGGCTCCGGTAACTACACTGTGATCAAAGGACTGTCGGCCGACTCGTTCCTCATCCGCACCGCGGAATTCAACACGCGCGTCCCGATCAATGCGATCCAGATTGTTCCTCGCGCCACGGCGGCTGGCGCCACGCTCGCGCCCTTGGCTGGCTCCCAAACCTTCGCCGGGGGACGGGCCACGTTCCGCGTGACTGCGGCCGGGGTGCTGCCGATCGCCTACCAGTGGCGCAAAGGAGCGACGCCGCTGACCGACGGCGGCAACCTCTCCGGGACCACCACCTCCACGCTGGTCATTTCCGGAGTGAGCGCGGCCGATCAAGGTGATTATTCGGTCGTGGTGTCCAACGCCAGCGGCATCGTGACCAGCACTGTGGCGCCGCTCGTCGTGCTGACCCCGGCCGGCGACAGCTATGCCGAGAAGGTCTTCACCAACAACCCCGTCGCGTACTGGCGGTTGAACGAAACTGCTGATCCTTCTCTTGGCGACAGTCCCGCCTACGACTTTGCCGGTGGCTTCAACGGCATCTACGGTCCTCTGGCCCAAAACGGCTACTTGGGCACTGTGGGACCACAGCCTGCGGAGTTCCCCGGCTTCGAAGCCAACAACTACGCGCTCCGGACCATCCGCAACACCACCACCCCCATTCTCTATCCTTCTTCCTACATAAGCTGGGTTGTGGCTCCGCCGCTGAACCTCAACACCAACACCGTGACGGTTTGCGCCTGGATTTATCCGATTGCCAACCAGACCGCCAACACCGCGATCCTCTCGGCCCGAGGCGCTGACGTGAACACCTTCGGCTGGGGCAACAACGCCAACAATTTCCTCGGCTACACTTGGAACAACGGCCAGTTCAATTTCTCTTCGGGTTTGTCCCCAACGCTCAACCAATGGTCCTTCGTGGCCTGGGTGGTTACGCCCACCAATGCCATCATCTATCTCTACAACCAGAACGGCCAGTTCTCGGCGACCAACACGGTGGATCATGTGAGTGTAGCCTTTTCGGGGTTCACGATGATTGGGGTGGATCCAAGTTCCACCACGCTCCCACAGGATCGCGCCTTCAACGGCACGATTGACGAAGTGGCGGTGTTCAACCGGGCGTTCTCCGACCAGGAACTCTACCTCTATTACAAGAAAGGGCTGAATGTCGGCCTGATCCCGGCGAGCGTGTCGCGCCAACCGGTCTCACAGGCGCTCTACGAAGGACGCACGGCGAGGTTCAGCGTCGCGGGCGCGGGGGACCAACCCTTGTCCTACCAGTGGCGCAGGAACGGCGGCAACCTCGTCAACGGCGGCCGGATTTCGGGCGCCAACAGCCCGAACCTCGTCCTCACCGAGGTTGCCTTTGGCGACGCCGGCAACTATGACGTCGTGCTCAACAACGTGGCGGGCATCCCGGCCACCAGTGACACAGTCACGCTGACCGTCGTGGCGGACAATCCCACGCTTTCGCCTTACGAGGCCGCGTTGCGTGCCGCCAACCCGATTGCCTACTGGCGACTGGATGAAACCAGCGAAACGGTCGCCCACGATTACTGGGGTGGCAACATCGCCAACCACACCTTCACCACGGTCGGAGTGGCCGGTCCGCGCCCACCGGACTTCACGGGTTTCGAGCCTGCCAACGCGGCCGCCTCTTATGACGGCTTCAGCACGGCCACCGAAACCGGTGTCAGCTACATGAACAACCGTGCCCAGTTCGCGATTGTGGGCTGGTTCAATTCCCCGATCACCCAACCGGCGCGTGCAGGCTTGTTCGGCCAGAACGACGTGGCCGAGTTCGGTTTCCATGGCGCGGACTTGGGCATCTGGACGCCGGGCGGCGGGTTCGCTTCCTTCGCGGGCCAGGGCCAGAACATGATCAACCCCGGCCAATGGTATTTCGTGGCCGCTTCTGGCAACGGTTCCAGCCTCAGCCTTTACCTGCTCTCCACCAATCTGGCGATGCAGGCCACGGTCAATGCCGCTACCACCAACTACGGCAGTTCGGCCTTCCCATTCCGCATCGGCGGTGGCGGCATTCTGGACGGGACCGGCAACCACTTTGTCGGCGAGATTGATGACGTCGCCATCTTCGATCGCGCTTTGAGCGCCAGCGAAGTGGCCAGCCTGTACGGCGCCGCCCAAGTGGGCGGCGTGCTGCCGCCGGCGATTTCGTCCCAGCCAGTTTCAACCGCCGTGTATCCCGGCCGCAACGCGCGGTTCGCCATCACTGCCGTCGGCACGGAGCCGATCCAATATCAGTGGCGAAAAGATGGAGTGAATCTTGCGGACGGCGGCAATGTTGCCGGGGCCAACACTCTGGCGGTCAGTCTGACGGCGGTCACGGCCGCCGATGATGGTGACTACGATGTCATCGTCAGCAACGCCGGTGGCTCAGTGACGAGCAGCGTGGCGGTGTTGACGGTGGTCCTGCCGACGTCGGATTACGAAAGCGTCGCGGTTAGCTACAATCCCGTCGCCTATTGGCGGCTCAACGAACAGCAGGACCCCTCGACCGGCACCGCGCCGGCTTTCGACTTCTACGGGAGTCTGGCCGGCACTTATGGCGTTGCTTCGCAAAACGGTTTCAACAGCATCGCCGGCCCTCGGCCCGCGGACGGGTTCAGCGTCTTCGAGAGCTCGAACACCGCCGTCCAAACCACCCCGGGCGTCCCCAATTCGTTTGTCACGGTTCCGGCCTTGGGACTGACGACCAACGCTTTGACGATCACGGCCTGGATAAATCCTTTCGCGCACGTTGACCGCGCCGGAATTGTCTTCGCGCGGGCCGGCCAGCCAGCCACCGGCTTGAATTTCATCGGCACGGGCAACCTGAATTACCACTGGCTGGACGCAGCGGCCACTTACAATTGGGATTCCGGGCTGAATGTCCCGTTGAGCCAATGGTCGTTCGTGGCATTGGTGGTCGAGCCTGCCCAAGCCACCATTTATCTCAAGAACGCAAACGGATCGCAGAGTGCGGTCAACGTGTTCGCCCACGCGGCCCGGCCCTTCTCGGACACCATCCGCATAGGCGGCGATCCCAACAGTGATGCTCGCACTTTCAACGGCATCATTGACGAGGTGGCAATCTATCCCTACGCGCTATCCGCCAGTGACATCCAAAGCCTCTATGCGGGTGTGCCAGCCGTGAGTCTGGCTGTCCAGCGAGTCGGGGACAACGTGGTGTTGACGTGGCCGCGGGGCACGCTGTTGGAAGCCAACGAAGTGACCGGTCCTTATACGACCAACAACGTGGCCTCACCCTACATCATCGCGCCCACCGCCCCGCGGAAGTTCTATCAAGTTATTGTGAAGTAGGCGGGTGTTTGGTGTATAATACTCCCAGCACACGGCCGGGGCGTGATGCCCCGGCCGTTTTCGTGACGTAACGACAAAATGACAAGAGCCAGGCGGTTCCAAGGCGGTGATGCCATAAACAAGAATGAACGACCGGCGTATGCCGGTGATGGACGCGCGGTCGCTCCACATGTAGGACACCATGCCAACGGGCTTCAAGCCTGTGTCACCAGCGGTTTACAAAAGGGCTTCGCCGCCCTGCTATGTCTCGGGTTGTTGCTCCCCGCAGCGCGGGCCGAGATCGTCATCAACGAAATCCATTACGATCCGGACGTTAAGACCGAACTGGTCGAGTTCATCGAACTGTTCAACTCCGGCAATCAGTCGGTGGACTTGACCGGTTGGCGGTTCTCGGAAGGCGTCACCTATGATTTCCCACCGGGAGCGCAAATCCCGGCGGGCGACTATCTGGTCGTGGCGCAGGACCCGGTGGCGCTCCAGGCGAAATTTGGCGTAAGCGCTCTTGGACCGTGGACGGGCCGGCTCGCCAACGACGGCGAAAGAATCGTGCTGCGCGACGCGGCTGGAAACGTGGCCGATCAGGTGGATTATCAACTCGGCTTTCCCTGGCCCACGGTGGGCGATGCGCCAGGCTATTCCATGGAACTGGTCAACCCCGGCTTCGACAACGACCTCGGGGGCAGTTGGCGGGCTTCCGTGGCGGGCAATCCCCTTCAAGGCACGCTCACGCTCATCCCCGAGCGCTCGACCTGGAAGTATTTCAAGGGATTGTCCGAAGCTTCCAATCCCACGTCCGCCTGGCGGGCCTTGAATTTTTCTGACGCCGGCTGGTTGAGCGGCACGGGCCCGATTGGCTATGGCGAGAGCGCGAGCTTCCTGGGCACGACCTTGGGCGACATGCAGGGAACATACTCCACCGTGTTCTTCCGCAAAACCTTCGTGGTGACAAACGTGGGTCAGATCACCGGACTGACGCTTGCGGCAGTTTATGACGACGGCTTCAAGGTCTGGATCAACGGTACGAACGTGCTGAACGCGAACATGTCCACGGGCGAGGTGCCGTACACCGGCACAGCGGGCACGGCGCGCGAGGACCTCACTTACAACACCTTCAATTTGAACTGGCCGCAAAGCTATCTCGTGAACGGCACGAACATCATCGCCGTGCAGGCCGCCAATTCCAGCCTCAGCAGCAGCAGCGACTTCTTCTTCGATGCCCGCCTGCTGGCCGCTTTCGGGCCGGCGGCTCGTGGCCCGACGCCCGGCGCGCTTAATTCCGTCTTTGCCACCAACCTGCCCCCGGCCATCCGGCAGGTGAGTCACGCTCCCAAGCAGCCCCGGTCGGGCGAATCGGTCACCATCACGGCCAAGATCACCGATCCCGAGGGCGTCGCCGCGGTCAGCCTCCGGTATCAATTCGTGGACCCGGGTAATTACATCGAGTTGACCGACGCGGCGTACACCAACAACTGGACGACCGTGCTCATGAACGATTCCGGGATCAATGGCGATGCCCTGGCGGGCGACAGCATTTACACGGTGGTGCTGCCCGGTTCGCTGATGACCCACCGCCGGCTGGTGCGCTATCGGATCAGCGCCACGGATGGGATTGGCCTGAACGTGCTGGTGCCGTATCCCGATGATCCGCAGCCGAATTTCGCCTTGTTCTGTTACGATGGAGTTCCCGCCTGGCAGGGGGCGGTGCGGCCGGGGGTGACGCCCGTGTTGAACTTTGACACCAACGTCATGGGCCGGCTCCCGGTGGTGCATCTCATTGCCAAGAGCAACGCCGTGGTCAATGCCACCTGGTTCAGTCGTTATACCGGCGACGGCTATCTGTGGCAGGGCGCACTGGTCTATGACGGGAAGGTGTACGACCACATTCGCTATCGCGCCCGCGGCGGCGTGTGGCGCTACGCCATGGTCAAGAACATGTGGAAGTTTGACTTCAACCGCGGGCACGACTTGGAGATGCGCGATGATTATGGCCGAAAGTTCGGCACGACATGGCGCAAGCTGAATCTTGGAGCCTCCATTCAACAGGGCGATTACGGGCATCGCGGCGAACAAGGCATGTTCGAGTCGGTCGGTTTCCGGTTGTTCAATCTGGCCGGGGTCGAGTCACCCAACACCACCTTCCTGCAATACCGGGTGATCCATAGCGCCGCCGAGACGAATCCCACCACCCAATACGAGGGCGATTTCTGGGGGGTGTATCTGGCAATCGAGCAGGAGGATGGCCGCTTCCTGGACGAACACGGCCTGCCTGACGGCAACCTCTACAAGATGGAGGGAGGCACCGGCGAACTGAACAACCTGGGGCCACTGGGGCCAACCGACAAATCCGACTTGAACTACTTTCTCAACACCTACCGCAGCACCGCGGCACCGCCTCCGGATGCATGGTGGCGGACCAACTTGAACCTGTTCAATTACTGGAGCTACCAAGCCATCGTGCAAGGCATCCATCACTACGACATCTGCTACGGCAAGAACTACTTTTACTATCGCAACCCGCAAACCGGCCTCTGGTCGGTCCACACCTGGGACCTGGACCTGACATGGGCGGACAACATGTTCGATTCCGGTTGCGGTGGCCGGGACGACCTGTACCTGCCCGTCTTTGGTGGCGGGAGCTATCCGGCCAAACCAGCGCTGACCATTGCGTATAAGAATCGCGTCCGGGAAGTGCGCGATCTGCTGTTCAACACCGACCAGGCCTGGCAGTTGATTGATGAGTACGCCTCGCGGCTTCGCGGACCCACCAATGCGCCCACCATCCTCGATGCCGACCGTTGCATGTGGGACTACAACCCCAAGATGATTGACTCCGCCTACAGTTCGTCGTTGGGCAAGGCCGGACACGGCCGCTTCTACCAGTGGCCCAACGAACCGACGGTCACCAAGGATTTCAACGGCTGTATTCAATTGATGAAGAACTATGTGGCCACCCGGAGCGCCTTGCTGAACAGCATCGCGGCGGATGCGGTCCCGCTGACCCCGACGCTCACTTACATCGGCGCGTCCAATTATCCAATCAACCGGTTGAGCTTCCGCTGTTCGAATTACAGCGGCAGCCAGCCGTTTGCCGCCATGAAGTGGCGCATCGGCGAGGTCGCCGACACCAACGCGCCGGCCTTCAATCCGAACGCGCCGCGGCCTTACGAAATCACTGCCGTGTGGGAAAGTCCGGAACTGACCAACTTCAACAGCGACCTCACGATTCCCTCCAGTGTGGTCAAGGTGGGGCGGGCGTATCGCGTCCGCGTGAAGATGATGGATGCCACCGGCCGCTGGAGCAACTGGTCCGCCCCGATCCAGTTCATCACCTCGGAGCCGGACCAGGCCGCCGCCGTGCTGGCGAATTTGCGCGTTTCGGAAGTGATGTATAATCCGGCGGGTGGAAACGACTTTGAGTACGTAGAACTCCACAACCGCAGCACCGATCTGACTCTCGACCTGGAGGGTGTGAATTTCACCGCGGGAATTGATCTTACGTTCCCACCCGGAGCGACCATGCCGCCGGAAGGTTATTTGCTGGTGGTGAAGACCGACTTCGCGGCGTTTCGCGCGCATTATGGCTTGGCGCCCGAGGTGCCACTGGCTGGTCCGTTTTCCGGCAGCCTTGCGAACGACGGCGAAAAGCTCGCGCTCAAGACGGGCGCGGGCGGCTCGGAGATCTTCTCGTTTGACTACAGCGATGGGCGCGGCTGGCCCATCGCGGCGGATGGCCCGGGCCACTCGCTGGTGCCTCTGGATCGAGCCGTGGACGGCCAGGCTTCGGGGGCGCTGGATTATCCCGGCAACTGGCGGGCCAGCACCCACATCGGTGGTTCGCCAGGCGGGCCCGACCCGCTGCCGCCGCTGCCTTCGGTTGTTTTGAACGAAATCGCGGCGCACACCGATTATTCCAACCCCGCCAAACCGGAGTACGACTCCAACGATTGGATCGAGCTTTACAACCTCGCCGACGCCGGCGTCTCTCTCGACGGTTGGTTTCTCAGCGACAGTCGTAGCGACCTGCGCAAATGGGCAATACCGGCGGTGGCTGTGCTGCCGCATGGTTGGGTCAGCTTCGACGAAGTGACCGGTTTTCACAATCCCATCACCACCGGCTTCGGTCTGGACAAGGGCGGCGAGCAGGTCCTCCTGTCCTACCTGCCCGGCGGAGGCGACGATCGGGTCGTGGATGCGATCCAATTCAAGGGCCAGGAAAACGATGTTTCGCTGGGGCGCTACCCGGACGGGAACGGAGACTGGTTCACGTTGCTCCGGACGCGCGATGGCACGAATCTGCCGCCCACTCCGCGCGTGATCATCAGCGAGGTGATGTATCGTCCGCCGGACATTGGAACTAACGACAATACAGAGGATGAGTTCTTCGAGTTGTTCAATCCCACCACCAACACCGTGAACCTGTTCACGGCGGAGGGCGCCTGGCGCATGGATGGCGGCATCGGTTTCACCTTTCCGCCGGGCCAATCGCTCGCTGCGGGCGGCCTGGCGCTGGTGGTGAGTTTCAACCCGGCCGACAGCACGGCGCTGAACAACTTCCGCTCCCGCTACTCGGTGACGAACGCGGCAGTGCCCGTCTATGGCCCGTATTCCGGAAGACTGGGCAACCGCAGCGACCGCGTCGCCTTGGAGCGGCCCCAAGCGCCCGATGTCCCGGGAGGCTCATTTTCCTGGGTGATCGTGGACGAGGTGATTTACGGTAATCAGATTCCCTGGTCCGCCTCGGCCAATGGCGGCGGCCACTCGCTCCAGCGCCATGCCATCAACGGCAGCGGTAACAATCCCGCCAATTGGTTCGCGGGAACTCCCACCGCCGGGCTGCCTCCAGTTTCGGATCGTGACGGCGACGGGATGCCCGACGCCTGGGAGATCGGGCATCACTTGAATCCGGACGACCCGGCGGACGCGGCACTGGACGCCGACGAGGACGGGGCGTCCAACCTGCACGAGTACCTCGCCGGCACCAATCCCAACGATCCCGCCAGCGTGCTGAAACTGATCGTACTCGAGACGCCGGAAGGCATCCACCTTCGATTCCAAACGGTGGCCGGACGCTCCTACACGCTTCAGCGGCGAGGTGACGTGGCGGGAAGTTCGTGGACAAATCTGCAAGACTTCCCGCCGTCGCCGGCCAATGGCATCGGCGAGTTTATTGATTCCACTCCGTCGCAAGCGCCCCAACGCTATTATCGGGTGGTGACGCCGTCGCAGTAACCTCGAATGAAGCCGTGCGTCCGTTGTAGGGCCGCCGGTTTGGCCACCTTGGGACGCGCTCAAGGACGTGCTCACTCCGGCGGCTGCCAGGCTTGCACGGAGGCAACCCCAACTGGCTCACTGGTTTATTTCAGAAACCTGGTCTGCCGGATCCCTTCATACGCCCCAGCCGATTACCCGGCCCTTGAATTCCTTGACGCTGTTAAGTATTTTTCAAGTGACAAGTCCGTAAAGATTTGCCATAAGAACCGTGTCTGGCAGTGCTAAGGGCACGCCCATGAAAACCGAGCCGAAAGTCCGAAACCAGAGTCTTCACGAGGTCCGATGATGAAAAGCACCCATTCCTCCACCAATGCCTCCCGCGCGTTCACCCTCATCGAGTTGCTGGTCGTAATTGCCATCATTGCCATCCTGGCCGCCATGCTGTTGCCGGCCCTGTCCCGGGCCAAGGACAAGGCCGAGTTGACCATGGACCTCAACAATGTCCGGCAGGTTCTCGTGGCGATGAGCATGTACGCCACGGACAACAACGATTTCCTGCCTCACCCGACTTGGGGCACCATCAGTTCGGGGCCCGGACCAGATGGCTGGGCCTATGCGACCAGGAACAATGGCCGATTGGCCGGTCTGCCCGCGCAAATCCCTCCGGCCTCAGGTCGCATTGACAACACCAACCAGTTGCCCTGGTTCGAAATCGGACTGCTGGGACCGCTCCTCGGCAAGAACCAGAAAGTGATGGAATGTCCTCGCGACGTGAAGCAGCGAGGCGCCGGACGTTACCTGCAATGGTGGCGCGAGCGCGAGATGAAGCTCACTTCGTACACATGGAACGGAGCTGTGTGCGGTTACGGCGGCGGTCGCGAGGTGGCCAACGCCACGGCCCTTGGCGCCACCTATAAGCTCTCGGGGTTCAAGGCCAACGATTTCCTCATGTGGGAGTCCGACGAGACCATTCCTTTCAACTTCAATGACGCCGGGCAGAACCCGGCCAATGCGAACGAAGGTGTATCGCAAAGGCACGCCGGGGGGACCGCACTGGACCCGACGCGCGACGTTGGCGGCGGTGCCATCGTGGGCCGTTTCGGCGCCAGTGCCGACTTTGTAAAGTGGAGAATCTTCCGGACGCTGCGCACGACGGGCGGCGTTGGGCGGTCCAATGAACTGCTATGCGGTCCCGGTTATCGCTGATTGTGTCTATGAAACGCTTTAGCCAATACCTCCTGGCCGGTGCGCTTTTGACGCTGCCGGTGCTCCTTGGATGCTCGAAGAAGACCGCCGAGGTTGTCCCGCCTCCGGCACCGGAAGAACCGGCCGTGGCTCAGGAGGCTGGTCAACCGGTTCAGAACGCCGCCTCCATGCAGTTCGGCAACGTTCAGCAGGTCAATGCCAATTGGGACGCGGTTTCCAACGACATCGCCAATCAGAATTACGAAAATGCCGTCCGCGCGTGGGTGGCCATGGACCAGGCGCGCCAGCAGGCGGCCATGAACGATGCGTTGCGCGCGGAATACGCGCGCCGGGCTTATCTGGCCCAAGAGGCGCTCCGCCAGCGCGCGGAAACCGATGCCAAGGCACGCAAGGCTTACCAGGACCTTGGACGTGTGATGATGGGCCGGTAGTTTGGCCGGTCACCGTGACCTCCCAGACTCTCAACGCGGACAGGCATCTCGCCGCCTGTCCCACCGGCTTGGTCCATGTGATCGGTTGATTCAGAGGCTCGAGAGCGTGTTCCCCGTACAAACTTGAGAGGCTTTTACGCCGCGCTTGTTCCATGAACTGGTTGCCGGCGCGGATCGGTCACGGAAATGATTGCGCTCACAGCCTTCTGATTGAAGCCCTTGAACCCGCCGTGGCGCTGTAAATTCTCCAAATGGCTGCCAATCGCGCCGTTTTGGACAAAATGTTTGCATTGCTCGCGCGAGATCATACCGGCTGCCGCCAGCCGTTCAGCGCGCTCACGGCACACGGGCCACCGCTCGCCTTCCGTGAACGCCTGCCGCAGAAACTCAAAATCCGAGAACGGCTCCATGAGATTCACACCTTGCTGCCGCAACTGGTCGCGCAAAGCAACGAAATCGAATCGCGCCTCCAGATGATGCATTCCCGCCTCGAGAAAACTCTCTCCATGCAATCCCACCCAGAGCCCGACCGTCCCGAGTGACTTTGTCCGCGGCAGCCTTGTTACCGAGAAATCAATCTCCGTTTCCTCCGGAGTCAAATCCACGTCGGCAAACACCACGATGCCGGCGACCGGTTGCTCCAGGACTTGTGCCCCCCAACCCGCTTCCGCGCCGGCGTAGAACCGCTCACGCTTGCGGAAACCCAGCCTCGTCAGAAACTGGATCAAATCCGTGAAATGCTCGCGCGAGCAGCGGAACGTGTGATGGTCGTGATTGCCCCAGCCGAGGCCGAGCGCGTCCTGCCGGAATTTCTGGATGCGCGCCGCACGATTACGACTCTCCCAATACCTCCGCTCCGCCTCGAAGAACAAGTGACAAGCAACGTCGCGGCCAACAAGTTTCAACGCACGGTTGAGAATCCGGTTTGCCGCCACGAACCCCTCGCGGCTGTTCTCAAACCATCGTGGGCGCGTGTGAAAAAGCTCTCTGACCTTGATGACCGCCTCCAGTTCTCCCCGCTTCAATTTGGCCGGAACAAATCCCCGATATGCCCGCCGCTCCACGGCCTCCAGGCGAGCACTTTTCTCCTCGCAGACGACGACGCGGCGATAGCGCGAGTGCGGGTCGCCTTCCGGTTCGACTCTCAGATTGTGCCGCGCAACGAGGTCCGCCACGATCTCGGGTTTGATCGCCACCACCTGCGGGCCTCGCCTGGCTTTGCGCCATAGAACCCGGGGCAGCGTCGCCTGTGGATGTTCCAGAACCACTTCCCCGCGTGGCGTTTCGCACCTGGGATCACAGGCGAAACCCGCTGCCGCCAGGGCCGTTTCGTCAACCGGTGAAAGAACGACGTGATCCACCCACTCGAAGAAATCCGTGCCCGTTTCGTCGTGCATCCGCCGGGCCAGTTCGCGGGCAAAACTGTTCCGGTCGAGAAACGACTCGATTCGCCGGCGGAGGAGGCTCTCAGCCTCGTAGGCCAGCGGCCAGTTGAAGTTCTTTGGCGCTATGAACCGAAGTGCCCGATTCGTTGATTGATCCATGACAAGTATGCGGTTGGTGTGCCTGGCTGGCCGAGGTGCGTGAACGATTACCACGATGCGCTCTTCCGGTGGCGTGCAAGGCCCTCGCTCCAATCACGATACCGGCTGGCCTTGAAGCGTGGGCGAGCTTGTCGCGCTCAAACCCTGCCGCGCGGCCATGGCCGCAAACACGCCGCCCCGGCGGAGCAATTCCTCAAAGCCTCCTTGCTCCACGATCCGGCCCTGCACCAGCACCAGGATGTGGTCGCAATTGGCGAGCGTGGAAAGCCGGTGCGCCACCGAAATCACCGTGCGATTCTCGGCCAGGTGGTCAATGGCCCGCTGCACTTCCGCCTCGGCCGCCGAATCCAGCGAGGCAGTCGCCTCGTCCAGCACCAGGATGGGCGCGTTGCGCACAAAGGCCCGCGCGATGGAAATTCGCTGGCGCTGGCCCTGCGAGAGCGAGACGCCGCGCTCACCCAGCCGCGTGTCGTAGCCTTGGGGAAGCTGGGTGATGAACTCGTGCGCGTGGGCCTCCCTCGCCGCCGCCTCGATCTCGGCGCGCGTCGCGTCGGTTTTGCCCAAGGCGATGTTCTCGGCGACCGTTTGATCGAAGACCACGATTTCCTGGCTGACCAGCGCCATGAGCCGCCGCAGGTCTTGAAACGAAACCTCGCGCAGATTCGTTCCATCAATGCTGATCCCGCCTTGCGTGGGATCGTAAAAACGGAACAGCAGGTTCACCAACGTGCTCTTGCCCGAACCGCTCGGGCCGGCCACGCCCACTTTCATTCCGCGCGGGATCGTGAAATGGAAGTCCCGAATCACGGGCCGGTCCGGCACGTAAGCGAAGCTGACATGATCGAAACGAATCTCCCGTTGGAACCTCGCCAAGGGCTTGGGCGCGGTGGCTTCCTTCACGGTGGGTTCGTGGCGCATGATCTCCTGGAGGCGCTCCACGCCCACGCCCGCCTGTTGAAACTGCACATGCACCTTGGCCAGGCGCTTGACGGCGACGAACATCGCACCCATGCCGTAGAGAAATCCCATGAACTCGCCGATGCTGGTCTGGGTCTTGAAGATGTAAACGATGAGCGCGCCGACGCCCAGCATGGAAACCACCTCGATGGCGGGATTCACCATTTCCCGGGCTTGCACGCCTTTCATGCCCTGCCGCACCAGTTGCCGGGCCAGTTGGCGGTAGCGTTCGACCTGCTGGCCTTCCAGGCAATACGCCTTGATCACCCGGATGCCGTTGATGAGTTCGACCAACTGGCTGGATTGCTGCACCTCGGCCTTGACACTCGCCTTGGCCGCGCGACGCGCTTTGCGGCCCAGGATGGCCAGCGGCACGACGCAGACCGGCAGAAACACCAGCGCAAACAGGGTCAACTGCCAGTTCAACCACAACAACATCCCGACCAATCCCACGATGGTGACTGATTCCTTCACCAGGTTCGCCGCGCCGTTCTTGAGACAGTTGTGGAGCTTCGCGGTGTCGCTGTTGATGCGGGTCAGCAGATCACCGGAGGTCGAGCGATTGAAGAAGTCCAGCGACAGGACGCTGAACTTGCGCATCACGTCGAGGCGCAGATCGTTGATGACCCGCTCGCTCACCCAGCCGAGGCAGTAACCGCTGCCGTAATCGAGCAGGCTGCGCAGGAGCATCAGTGCCGGCAAGAACAACAGCGCGCCGACGATGCGCCGCCAGTCCAGCGGCACGTCCACGCGCGGCAGCCACGGGTCAATCCAACCATCGAGGCGCTCCTGAAGGCCGTTCAACACCTGACGCACTCCCGGCGCGGCGGTTTCGCGTTCCGGTTCGGCTGGTGTCGAAACCACCTTGGGAGCGGCTGGTTCAAACCGGTCGGCCAGTGTCTTGGCGGCCCAAACGAAACTGGCGTTGGCGAGGCCAAACAACACGCCGAGGATCAGCCCCATCGTTAAACGCGTCCAGTATCGGCCCAGGTAATGCGCGCCGAATCGGAAGACAGTCGTGATGTTGCCCATTGCGCCAGAATCCTTGCAAGTCCACCTGTCTGTGGCGATGCCAAATTTCTTCACCCGGGCCGCAGCGAAGTGGTTCGCGCTTGGGTCGGGGTCACGCCCCGGCGCCTGGAGGTGGCGGCGTCGCCCGCGTCGCCGAGTTCGGCCATGGGAACTGCAAACTGTGTCATAGGGAAGCGACGAGGTCGCCGCGGCTGCCTTTATGATCAACCGCGGCTGCTGGGGAATCCAATCATCGCGGGCCGGGGTTGTTCGAGGACCGGAAGAAGAGTTCCTCCAGATTCCAAGTCAGGCGATGTGCAGTGAGCGCCGAAGGCCGCAGGTTGCCGAGATCGGCCCGAACGACCGCAAAGTGAAACGGCGACACGGTGAAGATCATCGGGAGTTCTTCGGCAAGGATGGTCTGGACCTCGTCGTAAAGCTGCTTGCGCCGGGCGTGATCCAGGGTGCGCATTTGCTCGTCCATCAGCGCGTCAATCCGTGCTTCCCACTCCGTCGCGGGTCGCGCCTGCTCCGGAAACCACTGGTGCAAGGGTTCGCTGGATTTGAGCACGTTCATTTGCGAGGCGGGCTCCGAACCCGCCCCGCCCACGCCCATGAGGATGCACTCGTAGTCGAAAGTCCGACCGATGCGATCCACCAGGTTGGTGAACGGCAACAATTGCAAATCCACCTTCATCCCGAGCCGGCCCAGGTCTTCGGCAACGAGGGCGGCGGTGCGCTCTCGCGCCCGGTTGCCGCTGTTGGTAAAGAAACTGAATTCGAGCTTCGCGCCACCCGCATCCTCCAACACGCCATCGCCGTCGCGATCGCGAATGCCGATTTCGCCCAGCAACGCGCGGGCACGAGCCGGGTCGTGGGCAAACAGTGGCACCTGGGGATTGTTCCACTTGCGATCCTCCGCCGAGACGAAAGTGTGGAGCGGTTGCGCGCGTCCGCCATAAACCTCCCGCACAATCCGGTCGCGATCCAGCGCGCAGGAGACGGCTTGGCGGAACTTCTTGTGCTGAAACCAGACCAACCGGGTTGGATTCACCACAGGCCGTCCCGCGGCGTTCAGATTCGTGTTCAGATTGAACCAGAGAAAGTCCCGTTCCGTGCCGGCACCAAGTTCGACCAGCCGGAAGTTGCCGCCCGCCGCAGTCTCCTGAAAATGCGCGTAATCCTCCGGCCGCGTCCGCTCGAACAGATCGGTCTTGCCGCTGAAAAAGAGAAACGGCGCCGTGGTGCTGTCCGAGGCCAGCAGCAGCACCTCGTCCAGATACGGCAGGCGAAGGTTCTGTTTGTCCACAACCCAATACTCGGGATTGCGCTCCAGCAGGACATGGTGACCGGGCTGACACTCCTTCACACGGAACGGGCCGGAGCCGACAATCCTTTCCGGTCGCGTGTGCAGGGTATGGACCGAGAGAAACCGACGCGCGCGGACGGCCTGACCGATGGCGTGCTCGGGAAGGATGACGACGCCTCCAAAGAATTCCAGAAACGGCGCGAACACCTCGGGAGTCACCACTCGGACCGTTTGCTCGTCCATCTGGGTGACGGCAAAATTCCGGCCCTCTATCCGGAAAAGGTCGAAGGTCTGGCGGTTCATGTCGGGGTTATACATGATCTCGTTCCAGGTGAAGACGACGTCGGCGGCCGTCAGTGGCTGGCCGTCGCTCCAGCGTAAACCCCGGCGCAGGGTGAAGGTCCAGGTTCTTTGATCCGGCTCGACCGTCCAGGATTCGGCCAGCGCGGGCCGCGGGGTTTGCGCAACCGGATCGAAACGCACCAAAGGGGCGAAGAGCAGGCGGATGACGTCTTCGGAGGCGGCATCGGAGGCGAGCAAGGGGTTGAACGTCTGCGGCACGCCGGGCGAGGTCAGCGTGAGTCGTCCGCCGGGCTGACCCGGTTCGCCGGCAGCCACGAGCGGTGAGGTCAATAGCTGGCCAGGCGAGGGTGAGGAGGCCTTCTGCCCGCAGCCAGACCAGAGGGCCACGAGCACCGCGCTTGGGACGAGCAGTAACCAGCGTTTGGATTTCATGCGACGGCAGAAGTTAGAGCGAACTTCTTACTCGCGGCAAGGACCCAAAGCCCGGTCGCCCGGCGGCGTGTCATCATAATTAACGGCAGAGTTTTCAGTTCACAAAGCGGCCCGGCGGCGTCACACTCGAAAGCCTATGAATAAAGACGATGCCATGGTTTCGCGCGACGCTGAACCTCTCTCCCGCCGTTCGTTTCTCAAGCACTCCTCCCTGGCCGCCGCCGGGGTGGCGGCGGTGAACTTTCCCTTTGTGCTCACGACGCATGCCGCGGCGGACGATCCGATCCGCGTCGGCGTGATTGGATGCGGAGGCCGCGGCAGCGGCGCGGTGTTGGATGTTTTGGGGGCGGAAACCAAGGTCATTTATCCCCGAACCGGATACCACACGGAGGACGTCAAGGAGGGGGCCACGCTTGCCAACAAGAATGTCCGCGTGATCGCGCTGGCCGACGCGTTCCCCGACCGGCTCAATTCCTGCCGGCAGAACCTTGGGCGGCTGGGGATCAGCGTCCCCAACGAGAATTGCTTCACCGGCTTCGATGGTTACCGGAAACTGCTGGCCATCTCGGAAATCAACTACGTCATTCTGGCCACGCCGCCGCATTTCCGCCCGGTGCAACTCAAGGCGGCGATCGAGGCCGGCAAACATGTCTTTGTGGAAAAGCCCGTGGCCGTGGACGGGCCGGGCGTCCGCCTGGTGATGGAGGCGGGCGAACTTGCGAAGAAGAAAGGCCTGGGCATCGCGGCCGGCACGCAGCGCCGCCACCTGCGCAGCTACAACGAGACCATCAAGCGCATCCAGGACGGCGCGATTGGCGAACTCGTCTATGGACGCTGCTACTGGAATGGGGGTGTCATCTGGGTCATTGAACGAAAGCCGGAGTGGAGCGACATGGAATGGCAGTTGCGCAACTGGAATTACTTCACCTGGCTCTCCGGCGACCACATCGTCGAGCAGCACGTTCACAATCTCGACATCATGAACTGGGTCATCGGCACGCATCCGATCAAGGCCCTGGCGATGGGCGGACGACAGGCGCGGCCCAATCAAAATTACGGCCACATCTACGATCACTTCGCCGTCGAGTACGAATATCCGAACGGCGTGCGGATGTTCAGCCAGTGCCGCCAGATGGACCATTGCGAGAGCAAGGTGGAGGAAGCCATCGTCGGTCTGAAGGGCTACAGCAACTGCAAGGACTGGATTCGTTTCACCGGGGGCCAGAGCTGGCGCTATCGCGACCCCGACGTCAATCCCTACCAGGCGGAACACGCCAACCTCATCACCAGCATCCGCGCCGGAAAACCTCTCAACGAGGCGCAGGCGATCGCCGAATCCACGCTCACCGGAATCATGGGTCGCGAGTCCGCCTACAGCGGCCAATCGGTCGAATGGGAACAGGCTCTCAATTCCAAAATGCGACTCGGCCCGGACAACTATGAGTTCGGTTCGCTGCCGTTCCCCAAGGTGGCAATCCCGGGCGAGCACCAATTCTCGTGATCAACCGCGCGGGCCGTACTCAGGCCCGGTCGGTTTCCGGAACGAGCAGGGAGGCAAGCTCCACCAACACTCGTTCCACCGTAATGGCTTGGATGCCGGCTGGATCGCGCAAGATCACCAACCGTTCTCCCTGGGGGCGCCAGACTTCCTCGTTCGTACCTGCCCACAAAACCAGGCAGGGCAGTCCCAGGGCCGCGGCCAGATGCGAGATGCCCGAATCATGGCCCACGAAACCCACGCATCGCACGAGGCGTTGGGCCAGTTCGGCCAGTGGCAGGCTGCGCGCCACTTCGCAACGCTCCGGAGGCAGGATTCCGCTGAGCCGCTCAAGCCGTTCGCCTTCCGCTTCGCCTCCGACCATCAGCAGATTCAAATTCGATGACTCGATCAATTGCGCAAGCAGGCCGGCCCAACTTGCTTCCGGCCAGTTTTTGGCTTCGCTGCCGCTGCCGGGATGCACCGCCAGCACCAGCGGGCCTGCGGCTTCAACGTCCGCCGGCGGTTCGACGGCGGTGAGCGAAAGCCGCGGCACGGTGTCGGCGTCGAAGATGGCCAGGCGTTCCAGCGGCCGGAGAAAGACCTGCGTCGCGTGAATCCGCTCTTTTTCGTCCGGGCGATGCGGCCCGGCGATGAATTGCGCCGGGGAACATCGGCCGATGTTTGTCCGGAAAATATCGTCCGGATCGTAGAGGTAGGAGATGATCAGGTCGAACTCGGAAAAATAATCCCGCAAGTCCTCGGACAGCTCGCCATGGCGCGCGAAGAAGGCGGCCAGGCCGCGCGCCTCAATCGCCTCGAAGCGGTCCACCAGTCCTCCCGCCAGGGCCAGTTGGACGATGTGCGGATAACCGAGCACTTCCAGGTGCGAGTGCGGGAATTGCTGTCGCAGTGCCGCGAGGGCCGGCAACGTCAGGATGAAATCGCCGATGGCGCCCCCGCGGATCACCAGGATTTTGCCACGCGATCGCATTGGTCCGTCAGTTATTCATCGCGTTCAAGAACGCGCCGAGCGGGCTTTGTGGAAGCTCCACCACTTTCACAGCGCCCGAAACGCCGTCAGCCCGAGCACGATCACGAACAACGCAAATGCGAGCCGGATGGAGCTGCCGATCTTGACGCGCTGTTCGGTGGCCGTGGCCCAGTTCAGCAAGTCCCGCAGTCGCCACGGCGAGATGGTAAACCACATTCCCGCCACCACCAACACGTAGGCCCAGGTCTGGATCACCAGCACCCACGGGGTTTCGCCCAGGTGCGGCCGGCCGGTGTCCACCATGAGCTTGCCCAGAAGCAACAGCACCACCGCCAGTCCGCGCACCGCCAGGAAGTCCTGCACGAAAATGCAGGTCCCCAAACCCACCGCGGCAAAACCGATCATCATGTAATTCTTGTAAGCCGCGAAATCGGCCAGGGATTCCTGCTTGACGTTCCACAAGAACCAGAGCGTCCCCAGCGCGATGAGGCAATAACCCGCGGGCAATGAGCGGGGAAATTTCCGCGCCGCCGCGGCAAAAGCGCCGGGCTTCATCAAACCGTAAACCTGGGGCGCGGCCATGCCCAGCCCGAGCAGAATGGCCAGCGTTGATAATTTCAAGGTCATGGATGTAAACCCGCTTTGAGGATGTCACCGTCGAGCGTGGACAATTCTTGCATGGCGAAAACTCAGCGGGTGGAGTTGAGGGCTTTTTTGAGGGCGCCCAGCACCCGGCGTTGAACGGTGACCGGTTTGCCGGGGATGCGGGCGCCTGCCGCCGCCGGATGCCCGCCGCCGCCAAACTGCGCGGCGATTTCATTCACGTTCACTTTATCGCTTTTGGAGCGCAGGCTCACCCGGGTGAGTTCCGGCTCCAGTTCCTCAAACACGCAGGCGATGACGACCGGTTCAATGGCGCGGATGTGGTCAATCAATCCCTCGGAATCCGCGCTGTCCGCGCCCGTGCGGGTGAAGTCCGCCTGTTTGAGCCAGAACCAGGCAATCCGGTCATTGTGCGTCAGCCGGAAGCGGTTGTACACGTGCTGGAGCAGTCGGACGCGGGACAGGGGATAGGACTGGTAAACCTCGTCACAAATCCGGGCGAGGTTGGCGCCGTGGGCCACGAGTTCGCCGGCGGCGTGCAAGGTGGCCGGGCGGGTGGTCGCGTATTGGAACGAGCCGGTGTCGGTGGAGACCGCCGCAAACAGGCAGTCGGCAATGGCCCGGGTGACCGGCCAGCGTCCGGCCTTGAGCAGGCGATAAATGAGCTCGCCAGTGGAGGGTTCGCGGGCCGAAACCCAGTTCAAATCGCCGTAAAGGGTGTTGCTCTCGTGATGGTCAATGTTGATGAGAGGTTTGCGCCGGGCGATGAACGGGCCCACGTTGCCCAACCGCTCAAAACTGGCGCAATCGGTGGCGATGACGCAGTCGAACTTCATCCCGCGCCGTGGCGGTTGGATGATGCCTTCCGGGTCAAGGAAACGGTACTTTTGCGGCAAGGGGTCTTGGTTCCAGCAGACCACCTTCTTGCCCAGGTTGCGAAGCGCCAGGGTGAGACCCAGTTGCGATCCGATGCAATCGCCGTCAGGCCGGACATGGCCCACGACGCAGAAGGAGTGATTTTGCCGGATGGCCTCGAGGATTCGTTGAACGATTCTGGGAGTGTTTTTCATCACCTGTCGGGTCGGGCCGGGAAGGAGTGCTGGTTTGATTTAATCTGTTTCCGGCTATTCCGTCCCGGATTCCGCCGGGGCGGCCTTTTCCAGTTCGTCAATGATCTCCAGGACGCGATTGCCGCGCACCACCGAGTCGTCAATCACGAACCGCAAGGTGGGGGTGTATTTGAGGATCACCGCGCGGCCCACCAGGCCCTGGATGCGGGCGCGGTGATGGGTCAACATCGCCAGTCCGCGCTTTTGCTGGTCGGCGTTGCCGAGAATGCTGATGAACACGGTGGCCGACTTGAGATCGCCGGCAGGCTCGACGTCGTTCACGGAAACCAGGCCGGCCTCCGCCACGGGAATCTCGCGGCGGATGACCTCGCCAATCTCGCGCTTCAACAATTCGCGCACACGCTGGAGACGATGAGAGGGCATGAGGTCAAAGTTTGGGAGGCAGATGAAGATCAAGAAACCCGCGCCGCATTGGCACTGCTCCTGATCTCAATCTTTTTCCGGATCATGGTCTGTTTCGCTTCAAAGTTTCTGGGCCACCTTTTCAATGGAGTAACATTCGATGGCGTCGCCGACTTGAAAGTCGCTGTAGCCCTCGATGCGGATGCCGCACTCCATGCCGGCGCGCACCTCGTTGACCTCGTCCTGGAAGCGGCGCAGCGATTGGATGATGCCCTCGTAAATGATGTCCTTGCGGCGGCGGACGCGGACCTTGCCCTTCACGATGCGGCCGGAACTGACCATGCAGCCAGCCACCGGCGCGCCTTTGGACAGCTCGAATATCTGGCGCACTTCCGCCGAGCCAACCACGACTTCGCGGATGACCGGTTCGAGCAGACCCGCCATGGCTTCCTTCACCTGATCAATGAGCTCGTAGATGATGGCGTAGAGTTTGATCTGCACGCCCTCGTGCTTTGCCTTCTCGGCCGCGGTGCTGTCCAAGCGCGTATGGAATCCAAGGATCACCCCGTGCGAAGCCGACGCCAGCGCCACGTCGTTTTCGGTGATGGTGCCCACGTCGCTGTGAATCACCTCGAGTGTGACCTTGTCGGATTCGATTTTCTGGAGTGCCTCGACGATGGCCTCCACCGATCCCTGGGTGTCGGCCTTGACGACGACCTTGAGCACCTTGCTCTGTTGGGACTCGAGCGTGGCGAACAGGTTTTCCAGGGTGACTTTGGAGCGCTTCTCCTGGTCTTGGGTGCGGGCCAATTGAGCCCGCTGCTCGGCGAGGTTGCGGGCGGAGCGCTCGTCCTCGACGGCGCTGAATTCGATGCCCGCCTCCGGCACGCCGTTCAGGCCCAGAACTTTGACCGCCACCGAAGGGCCGGCCTCCTTGAGGCGTTTGCCTTCCTCGTTGATCAACGCCCGCGCCTTGCCGTAGTACTCGCCGCAGATGATCACGTCGCCCACGCGCAACGTGCCTTTGCGCACCAGGACCGTGGCCATGGGACCGCCCGGTTCCAGCCCGGATTCAATCACGTTGCCTTTGGCGCGGCGGTTGGGATTGGCCTTGAGTTCCAGCAAATCCGCCTGGAGAAGGATCATCTCGAGCAACTTGTCCACGCCCTGCTTGGTGAGCGCGGAGACGTCCACAAAAATCGTATCGCCGCCCCAGTCGTCCGGCACCAGGCCCTTGTCCTGCAATTGTTGCCGGACCTTCATGGCGTTGGCGTTCGGGTGGTCAATTTTGTTGACGGCGACCAGAATTGGCACTTTGGCCGCCCGGGCGTGATTCAACGCTTCCAACGTTTGCGGCATGACGCCGTCATTGGCGGCGACGACGAGCACGACAATGTCGGTGACGTTGGCGCCGCGGGCGCGCATGGAACTGAACGCGGCGTGACCCGGAGTGTCGAGGAAGGTGATCTGCTGGAGTTCGTTCTTCCGTTCGGGATGCGGGAAGGAAATGGTGTAGGCGCCGATGTGCTGCGTGATGCCGCCGGCTTCGCCCGCGGCCACATTCGCCTTGCGGATCACGTCCAGCAGCGTGGTCTTGCCGTGGTCCACATGCCCCATGATGGTCACGACAGGCGGGCGCGGCTTGAGCTCCTCGGCCTTGTCCTCGATGTCGAGTTCAACCTTTTTGACCGGCGCGTGGACCACACCCGCCCCGCGCTCGCGTTTCTCGACCTCGAAGCGGAAGCCGTACTTGGCGCATATTTGCTGGGCAATCTTTTCGTCAATCGCCTGGTTCACGTTGGCGAAGACACCTACCTCCATCAGATCGGCGATGACCTTGAACGGCTTTTGTTTGAGCTGCTCGGCCAGTTCGCGCACGACGATGGGCGGCTTGAGCGTGATGACCTGCGCATCGGCGGGCAAAACGACCTTGGGTGCAGCCGGTTCAGCCTTCGCTCCGATTCCGGCCTTTTGCGGCGCCGCCGCCCGCGTGCCGGCAGCAGGCATGCCCGGCGGGGTTGTTCCACCTCGCACGCTGCGAATGTCACCGCGCCGGGTGAACTCCGTCTTGGAGGAATCTGTGGGGCGGGAGGGCCACTTGGGTGGTTCCCGCCGTTCAGGCGCTCGCGGAGCGGGTTTGCTGGGTAATTGGATGAACCCGACTTTGTCGCCGACCTTGGGCCCGGGTGGTGGCGGTGGTGGCGGTGGTGGGGCGGGCGGAGTGGGCGGGACAGGTTTCGGTTCTGGCTCGATGACCTCGGCCGGAGAAGCCGGTGCGCCATCGGGCTGGGGCTTCGCTTCAGTCCCGACGCTGGGCAGGGATGGCGCGGCCTCGGTTGGTGGAGGGCCGGCCGGTGCGGGCGCGGCTTTAAGAACGACGATGGGTTCCGGGGCTGCGGGTGGTGGCGAGGCGGGCGGCGGAGCGGGTGGAGGCTCGGCGGTGATGACTTTTTCGGGGTGGTCCTTGCGCAGTTGCTCTTCGAGATACTCGGCGGTGATCTTATCGAGCGAACTGGAAGCAACGCGCGCGCCGGCGATGCCCAGTTCCTTGGCTTTGGAGATCACTTGTTTGTTCTCCAATCCGAGCTTCTTCGAGATTTCGTAAATACGAACGGGCATAATGATCTATCCGGTGCAACCGACTCTGCCACACAGCGTTCATAGGCTAAACGCTGCCGGCGCAAAGGTCTGGCGCGGCAAACATAAAATTCTCACTCGGCGGCGGCGTTATCCCCCACCTGAATCTTCCGGCGTTCGGCCTCGGCGCGAGCCGCTTCCATCACGGCCGTGGCTTGTTCGCCAATTTGCGGAATATCCGCCAGGTCGCTGACGTCGGCCTGCAACAAGTCTTCCAGCCGGGTCAAACCCGCATGCACGAGCGCATCCGCGCTTTCCCGCGCAATGCCCGGAATGGCGGCGAGCAGTTCGACCGCTTCGGCCACTTTTTCCTCAAAACCCTTGGTTTGGACCACTTCCGCTTCGATGTCCACCTGCCAGCCCGTGAGTTTGGAGGTGAGCCGGGCGTTCTGCCCGCGTTTGCCGATGGCCAGCGAGAGCTGATCTTCGCTAACGATAATTTTGACGCGTTTGCTGGCTTCGTCTATCTCAAAAGTCTTGAGTTTGGCCGGGGAAAGGGCGTTGGTGATGAAGGTGCGGACGTTCGGATCCCAGCGGATGATGTCCACTTTCTCGTTATTCAGCTCGCGAACGATGTTCTTGACGCGCTGCCCCCGCAACCCCACGCACGCGCCCACAGGGTCCACCTTCTCATCACGCGTCCAGACGGCGAGCTTGGTGCGGAAGCCGGGTTCCCGGGCAATGCCCTTGATCTCGATGGTGCCGTCGTTGATCTCGGACACTTCCAACTGAAAGAGTTTCACGACGAACCGCGGGTCGGCCCGCGACAAAATGATCTCCGGGCCGTGCGGGCCTTGTTCGACGGCCTTGACGTAACAACGAATCCGCTCGCCCACCTGGTATTCCTCGGTGGGCACGCGCTCCTTGTTCGGCAGCAGTGCTTCGTATTTGCCCAAGTCCACCAGCACATCCGAACGATCGAACCGCCGAACGGTACCGCCGATGATGTCTCCAACGCGGTCTTTGAACTCCGTGAAAATCAGCGCCTTCTCCGCACGCCGGATCTGTTGCATGAGCGCCTGCTTGGCATATTGGGACGCGATGCGGCCGAAACCGGTGGGGGTGACTTCCAATTCGAGTTCGTCACCCACCTGAGCCTCCGGCTTGGTGCGCCGGGCATCGAACACTGAAATCTGATCATGCTTGGAGATGACGCGGTCGGCCACCACCAGCTTGGCGAAGGCCCGGATGTCACCGTTCTTGGGGTCAATTTCCACCCGCAACTCGCGGGCGGGGCCGACAGCTTTTTTGGCGGCCGAGAGCAAAGCCTCTTGTACAGCCGAAATCAGGACATCACGGCTGATGCCCTTTTCGCGCTCCCAAAACTCCAGGACGGCCAGGAAATCTGCATTCATACGCTCGTCACTCATTCCCCACCCGGGGAACAAAAAAGTCGGAGAAGGTGACTCTTCCGACTTTCACAAGCCGACCGAGGCCGGCAAACTTTACCGTTCTAGCTTGAGCATAAAAAGGACTCCAAATGTGCGTCAAGCCAAAATCCAGCCAAATTCCAAGCCGTGACGGACTGCTTCCGGGCCACCGGCCTCGGGTCATAGCCGCCGGACACCGCTGGAACGCTGCAAGCGAGAATTATTTTTGCTTTTCAGGGTGGTTCGACTCAATCTGGCGTTGTGACGCAACCGTTGGCGCTCGTCTTGTACGAAGAATTGATGCCCGGCAGCCAGCTTGTGAACCGGCTGCAGGACCTGCGTTATCGCGTGCAACCGCTTTCAGACCCGGACCAATTGAGCGCGTGCGCCCAAAAGGAAGGGCCGATGCTCGTGTTTGTGGACTTGGGTGCTGAAAAGAGCGACGTCAGTGCGGCCATCGCCAAGCTCAAGAAGCACCCGCAGACCGCTCACATCCCGGTCATCGCTTTCGCGGACGAAGCGGCCGAAGAGCTTCAGTCCGCAGCGCGGAAGGCGGGGGCAAGTCTCGTCGTGTCGGACGCCGCGGTGCTGGCGCACTTGCCGCAATTGATCGAGCAGGCCTTGCAGGCGGATTAGCGGAATGGACCCCGGGTTCTGAACGGCCAACCGCCGCCGCACAGCGAATTTCCATCGAGTTCAGAAAACTAACACTTGACTGAATCATAACGGGTTTTTATTCTTCGACCCAGTTGCGGCGTATGCAGCCTTCAAAAATCCATCCGGGCACTCACTGTGCGACAGTGGTGTCCGCTTCTTTTTGGGGCACGCTTGCTTCGGCTCAGGAGAGAGAACTATGGCTAGCGGCAAAGTAAAGTGGTTCGACAATAAGAAGGGGTTTGGTTTCATCGCCCAGGAATCCGGCCAGGATGTCTTCGTTCACCACACGTCCATTGTCGGTGCCGGATTCAAGACTCTGAACGAAGGGGAAGAGGTTACGTTCGATGTCATCCCAAGCGAAAAGGGCCTGAAAGCCCAGAACGTCCAACGCCTTCACCCCATGTAATCACGCGCGCCACCGGCGAAAAGTTTTGAATCGTCGCCGGCGTGGACCTCAGCTAATCTGCACGCATGTTGGATTCGTGCGATGGCCGCGTCGGCGGTCTATACGTTCACGTGCCGTTCTGCGCGCAGAAGTGCATCTACTGCGCCTTTTACTCAGAGGCTTCCAGCGGCGAACTCATCCAGCGCTACGTGCGCGCCCTGATCCGGGAACTGGAACTCGTCGCCCCCGCGTTGAAGCCTCGCACGATCTTTTTCGGAGGCGGAACGCCTTCACTGCTGAACTTACGCCAATGGAGCGAAATCCTTTCCGCCATGGATCGGCTGAATTTGCTGGGCGCGGAAGAGTTCACCGTCGAGTGCAACCCGGCCACCGTCTCGCTGGACAAGGCGCGGTTGTTGCGGGAACACGGAGTCAACCGGCTGTCCCTGGGCGTGCAGTCTTTGGATGCTTCCCTGCTCGACCGGCTGGGGCGCGTCCACACGCGCGACATGGTCTTCCGGTCGTTCGAGATCTTGCGCCGGGCCGGCTTCGACAACTTGAATCTCGATCTGATGTTCGCGATTCCCGGTCAAACCCTTGAGGTTTGGCGCCAGACCTTGCGTGAGGCGCTGGCACTGGGCAGCGAACATCTTTCGAGCTACGAAGTCATTTACGAGGAAGACACACCCCTGTTTCAGCAGCTTCAAGCTGGCAGATTCGACAGGGATGAAGACCTGGCCTGTGCGATGTATGAGGAACTGGTGGAGCGAGCGGCCAGCGCCGGCTTGTGCCAGTATGAGATCGCAAACTTCGCCCGCAATGAAAAGGGCGCTTCGCCAAAATCGCCTCACAGTTTGCCTACGCGCGCCTGTCGCCACAACGTGAACTACTGGCGGGGCGGCTCGTTCCATGGTCTCGGCCCGAGCGCCACCGAGTACATCGGCGGCGTTCGCACCCGGAACTGGGCCAATACGCAACGCTACTGCGAGCAGTTGGAGCAGGGGAAGCGTGCCCTCGAGTCCCGCGAGGAACTTGCCCCCTTTGCGCGCGCCGGGGAAACGGCCGCCTTCGGACTGCGCATGGTGGCCGGGTGGCCATTCGAGGACTTTCAGCGCACCACCGGCCATGACTTGCGACGCGAGTGGGCTTCCGACATGGAGACGCTGGTGCGGCGTGGGTGGGGGGAGCGGTCACGAGAGAGCTTTCGTCTCAGCCCCACCGGCCTGCGTTTTGCCGACGCCGCAGCGGAGTTGTTTCTGCGGTAAACTCCCGCCTTGCATCGCTGTCGTGGACAATGCCGACAGCAAAGACCCCGGACTTGGAAGAAGCTACCGTGCCGAAGGCACGCGTGCTCCAACTTCCGCCCGCCAGGCGTGAAGCCGGTCGCGAAGTTGCGCCGCCTCTTCCGATTTCTGTTGGGCCAGGTCGTTTTGCTCGCCCGGATCGCTCGCGAGATTGTAAAGCTCGACGCGTTGATCCGCGAAATACTCCAACAGTTTCCAGTCGCCAGAGCGCACGGCGCTGACGGGCGTGGTGGTCATGTAGTAATGCGGGTAATGGAAGAACAACGCCTCGCGGTTCAGCCGGGCGCCCGGCTCGCGAAGCAACGACGCGAAGCTGATGCCCTCCAACGGCCCGGCAGGCGCCACTCCGTTGGTTGCGGTCAAGCCGCACAGTTCGAGGAGCGTGGGGAATAAGTCCGTGCAGATTACCGGCTGTTCGCAGGTTCCTCCGCGGGGCGTTTTGCCGGGCAGGCGCACGATGAGCGGCACCCGGATGCCGCCTTCATAGAGCGAACCCTTGCCGGAGCGAAGCGGGTGATTGGTGGTAACCTGGCGGCCGCGGTGCTGGATGATGGTGCCGCCGTTGTCCGAGGCGAAAATGATCACCGTTCGCTCGGTGAGCTTGCGCTTCTTGAGGTGCGCCAGGACGCGGCCGACGTTGGTGTCCAAGGTTTCAATCATCGCGGCGTAATCAGGATTCTGATGCCTCAGGCCGGGTTGGATTCGGGTGCGATATTTTTCGACCAGTCCGGGTTTGCCGTCCAACGGCGTGTGGGGGGTGTAATACCACAAGTTCAGAAAGAATGGCCGGCTGTCGGCGGCTTCAATCAACTTGAGCGCCTCGTCGGTGAGCCGATCCGTGAGGTAATCGCCCGGCTTGCCCAAACCCAATCCCGGCACGTAGCGGAATTCTCGCTCCTGTCCAAAAGGGCCGCTGAACGGATGGAAGTAAGTGGCCGGAGCACCCCAGTGGGTGCCTCCAATGTTGAGATCAAATCCCTGGGTCTCGGGTGAGTGGTCCGCATCGCCCAGATGCCATTTGCCGACGTGAAAGGTGAGATAACCGGCAGCCTTGAACACTTCGGCCAGCGTGGTTTCCGAGTGTGGCAGGTCGGGAATCGCCTGCGCCGGCAGCAGTTTCTCATTTTGCGAGGGCCGCAACGCACCTTCGCGCCAGATGGTCATCCCCAGCCGGGCCGCGTGACGCCCGGTGAGGATTGCGGCCCGTGATGGCGAACACACGGGCATGGCGTAGGCCTGGGTAAAGCGAACCCCCTCGCGCGCGAGCTGGTCCAGATGAGGGGTCTGGTGAAGGTCCGATCCATAACAACCCAGGTCCGTCCAGCCGAGATCATCGGCCAGAATGAGCACGACATTCAGCGGGCGGACGGACGCGGCTTGAGCGCAGAACAATGACGCCTCGACCACTGCCAGGCACAGCACTCGGCAAATCCACTTACCGTTCATGCGGCTTCAGGATTTCGCCGGGTTGACCGCTTCCGCGGAAACGGCCGGTGCGGTTGCCAGCCCCATTCGTTTCACGAACACCATGGCCGTGACCAGGAGCACCACCGCGCAGAGCACGTACGGCAGGGCAGGGACGTAATGCAGTGTGGTGGTGGCGAACAGCGGACCGAGAATGCGCGCCAGGCTGCCGGCGCTCTGCGCCACACCAATGGTCGCCCCTTGCTCGTGCGCCGGTGCGAGATTGGAGAGCAACCCGAACAAGGGCGGGCGCGTCAGGCTCGTGCCCACGGCGAGCAGCCCCAGCGCCGCCAGCATCAGCCACCACGGAAGGCCCTGCGCCCCAAACAATACCTTCCACGAAAGCTGGGCCGTGCCGGTGATGAATGGCAGAAGCATCAGGCTGATGGCGGTCAACACGAGGCTCACCGTGATCAATTTCGGTTCGCCAAGCCTCTTGACCACCCGCCCGATCGCTCCGCCTTGGATGACGGCGCCAATGATGCCGCAATAGGCAAACAGATACATCACCGTGGCGGCGGAGGCTTCGTCGTTCCGAAGATCGAGTTGAAAGTTGTCGCTGACCAGCAGCGGGAGCGTGCTCTCGAAACAACTGAAGCAAAATGTGGCCAGGAAGAACACCACCACCAGCAGGCCGATCCGCGGTTCGCGCAAGGTGTGCAGCCATTGCTCGAGATGCGGACGCTGGGCGACATGTTCGGAGGTGGGTTTGCGGCTTTCGCCCAGGATGACCAGTGCCAGAAGAAAGTTGGCGGCGCAAAGTCCGGCCGCCACCCAGCCCGGTCCACTGAGACCGAATGCCTTCAAACTCAAGCCGCCGATCACCGGACCGAAGATGAAGCCCAACCCAAAGGCCATGCCGATCAGTCCCATGCGCTTGGAACGTTTTTCCGGCGGGGTGATGTCGGCGATGTAGGCCTGCGCGACCGTGATGTTCCCGCCGCAGACGCCGGCAAACACGCGCGAGAGCACCATCAACCACAGGGCCGTGCCATGATCCGGCAAGCCGCAACTCAGGGCGAAGAGGACATACGAGCCAGCCGCTCCAAAAGTGCTGAACAGCAGCACCGGCCGCCTTCCGATCCGATCCGACCAGCGTCCCCACAGCGGCGAGAACACAAACTGCGCCGCCGAAAACGAGGCGATGATCACTCCGATCACCAGGCCGTGCGCCCCGAAATCACGGCTGATGATCGGCACAAACGGCACCACGATGCCGAAGCCGATGAGGTCAATGAAAACGGTCAGGAAGATGACCAGAACGGAAGGCTTCCTCATGCGGGGGAGGTCAGCGCAACTCCGGCGGCGCGGCAGTAAACGTGATCAAACATTGCGCGAGTCTAGTGTCCAACGGGAGCGAGTCAAGCGGACGGCCAGAAGCCGGAACAAGCCTGCATGGGTGGGCGGGTTTTCCCCAAGCTGTGGCTGTCCAGTTCTTGTGCGGCTTGTATCACCCGGGAACACTTTTTGCCGGTTGGTTGCGAATCGGGACGGGATTCGGCGGCAAACCCGTCCTCCGCCGAATTTTGGCTTCCAACTTGCGGTAGTTGCGGTCCATGGGTTTGCGAGATGACATCGGCGGCATCACTATGCTCAAAAAGCCTGAACACTTCGGGACCAAGCCGGCGCGGAACGTCGTGCCCTTCCGCGAGGACGCGCCCGAGCGACCGGCGGCGAAAGACACCCGCAAACGCATTTTGCTGGTGGACGATCATGCCGTGGTGCGTTTCGGCATCACCCAACTCATCAACCGGCAAAGCGACCTGGTCGTTTGCGGGGAGGAAGAGGATGCCTCCAAAGCCCTCGACGCCATCAACACCCTGAAGCCCGACCTGGTCATCGCCGATATTTCCCTGAAAGACAGCAGCGGACTGGAGTTGATGCGCAACATCAAAGCGCAGCATCCCCGCCTGCCGATCCTCGTGGTCAGCGTTCACGACGAGTCCATTTATGCCGAACTGGCCTTCCGCGCCGGCGCGACCGGTTATTTGATGAAGCAGGAGGCCCTGGACAAAATCCCCACGGCCATCCGCCGCGTGCTCGAGGGGAGTGTTTACGTCAGCGACGCGCTCGCCGCCAAGATGCTGCAACAGCGGGTGCGCGGCCAGATGGAGGTGCAGGATTCTCCGGTCAAAAGCCTGAGCGATCGCGAGTTCGAGGTTTTTCAGCTTGTCGGCCAATGGAAGAAGACCAAGGAAATTGCCCAGGAACTCCACCTGAGCGTCAAGACGGTCGAATACTACCGCGAGCAGATCAAACGCAAGTTGACGCTCCGCGACGCCTCCGAACTGACCCAATACGCCACCGCTTGGGTTCAGCGCGGCAACCCGGCCTGAATCCGCGGGTCGAGTGTGCCGATAAGTCGCGACGACTCCGCTATTACGAAGTCGCCGAATCACCGCGTCCTTCGGAATCCTTTCCAGCCACAGCATTCCAACCCGTAGTCTCTTGCGAAAAAGGCATGGAGCCGCCGAATACTTGGCTTGTCAAATTGCCACGTCCTCCTGCGGTGTCGGCCCGGCCTGCTTCTGCGCTCGCTGAAAGAACGCCATCCCCAACCCCACCGGTCCGACACGGCCCAAAAACATGAGCGCGATGATGATGAACTTGCCGAGCGGCGTCAGGCTGGCCGTGATTCCACGGCTCAAACCCACCGTGCCCAACGCGGAGGCGCACTCGAACATCTGGTCCGGCAGTGGCGACTTCTCCACCAGTGCGAGCGCATAGATGCCCGCCGCCAACGTTAGTGTGTAAAACATCATCGTCGCCACGGCGGACCGCATCCGATGCTCGGGGATCTCGCGACCGAGGAACGTCGTTTCATCCCGGCGACGCACCACGCTCATCATCGCGGCCCACAACGCGGTGAACGTCGTTGTCTTCAATCCGCCACCCGTCCCCGATGGCGAGGCGCCGACAATCATCAGCAGTGTCATCAGCAGCAGTGAGCTGGCCGACAGCCCCGCAACCGGAATCGTGTTGAAACCGACAGTCGTGCTGGCGGTCATGACTTGAAACAGCGACACCATCCAGCGTTGCCCCGGCGGCAATGCCTTGACCGCAGGTTCGTCCAGCGCAAACAGTACCGTGCCCACCAGGCTGATCCACACCGTGCTGGCCAGTATCACCTTCGAGGTGAGCGTGATGTTCGGTTTCAAATGACGCAGACTTCGCCACAAATCGTGCATCACGATGAACCCGATCGCACCCAGGTAGCTTAATGCCGCGATCACGGCGTTCAACTGCACGTCATTGCGGCAGGATTCGAGGCTGTCGTTGAACAGGCTGAACCCCGCGGTGCAAAACGCGCTGACACTGTGAAACACCGCATTCCAGACCGCCTGCGGCACGGCGTGTCGCACGAACACCGGATACAGCGCCAGCGCCCCGATGGTTTCAATCATCAAAGTGAAGCCAACGATGACGCGAAGAAAGGCACGGACCTCAAAACCTTGCGGCAGGCTCAACGAAGTGGAAGACATCCGCTGTCTCATGGGCGAGAGATGCCCCACCAGCGCAAGCATGGTAAACGAACTCAATGTCATGTAACCCAGGCCACCGAACTGGATCAGCAGCAGCAGCACCAGTTCGCCGAAAAAGTTGTAGGAGTCCGACGTGCTGACCGTGGTCAAACCGGTGGTCGAAACCGCCGAGGTGGCCATGAACAAGTGGTCGAGGATCTTCAGCCCCGAAGTCTGGTGGGCGATGGGCAGGCACAAGACCAGCCAGCCCAGCACGACATAGGAGGTGTAACCCAGCAACAGCAACCGCGTGGAGTCCAGTTCGCTCACCCAGCCGTGGAAGCGCCGGGCCAGCGCGATCAGCAAGTCTTTCATGTCAGCATCAACCAACGCGGCTCGGACGAGGCGGGCGCGACTCGTACGTCCAAGCCGGAGTTACAGTGGGGAGACCATGACGCCCGCGAACGACGCGAGCCAGAGGGCCGCCCTTCCAAATGCCGACGAGGTTAGCTGACGGGCTGGGCCTTGAAAGTGGCCTGAAACGCTGTTGCCAGCGGTCCTACGCCCCGTCCCCGCATCGTTCTTGTGACACAGGGAATTCGGTTCCCCCGCGCTGGCATCAAGGAAGTGACGCCAGCTTAGGCTGCGCAGAGAGAGCCATACCACTTCCGCGCCAGAGTGCAAGCCGGCAGCCTGGTGAAATCAGGCAAGCTTTTGCGGGCCAATAGCTTCGACACAACAGGCAAGCAAGTAAGGGATGCGTGGTTCAACAAGGTTTGAAGGATTCATCGCTGGACTGAACCGGCCTCGCAGTCACGCCGGTTGCAAACATCCCTCCGCCACCGGCTCGGATGCCATCCGGGATTCGTTCAACCGGGCGCGAATGATGCAGGTGAGCGCCGTGAGTTTGATCTGGCTGGCCAGGACGGGCTTGGGGATGAACCCACAGCCTCCCGCTGACACCGCTTTGGAACGGGCATCCGCGTCGTCGTGGCTGGTCACGAACACGACCGGCGTGCGGCGGTTCAAAAGGGTTTTGTGGATTCTCGAACAGGTGGCAAAGCCGTCAATGCCAGGCATCAGCACATCGAGGAAAATCAGATCATAGGGCTTCTCGGCCACCAACCCGAGGGCCACTTCGCCGCTCTCGGCGTTGTCAGGCCTGCCAAACGCCAGTTGAACGGCCGTAGAGACACCCCGGCGCGCCACTGGATCATCGTCCACCACGAGGATGCGAGCAGGAGTTCCACACAGGTCCGGTTGCCGACCGGATTCGGGCTGAACGCAAAGTTCCTCCATCAAATCCAAAGCTGCGGTCGCTGCGCCGAGCGTTGAGGGCGTACTTCGCTTGGTCGCCTCCAACATCTTCTTGAGCATCCCTTCAAGGGCGGCGGCCAGGTGGGTGACGTTGCGCAGTTCAGCGCGTTCGGCCTCCAGGTGGAAGGCATGAATCGCGATGTAGAATTGGCCCAGCAATCCTGTGAGTTCGGATGGACTGGTCGCCTGCTGGGCGGCCAGCAGCCTAAGCCGGGCTTGATCCAAATGAAACCTGACCGCGGACTCCACTGCGGATGAAGTGGTTTCCCGTAACCGCCGGTCCACAGCTTCGAAACCATGTTCCTGCGGCTCTTGCATCAGTTTGTTCGTGGCAGAAGATGCCGGCTCCAACGCCCACCCAAGGCCCCGCTCTTCCGAGTGACTATTAGCCGCAGACTCCGTGGAAACACCGGTATCGGTTTCAGGGGCGGTAACGGCTTCCTCCTGGCGTGTGACAGGCGAATTTGCCGCGCATGCCTGAAGCCGGGCGCGCAAAGCCAAAGTCAGCGCCTTGACCGTGATCTCGAACGCCAAGAAGGGTTTTGCAATGAGATCTTGCCCGCCACTCAGGGTGGACTTGGCGCGAGAGTTGAAGTCGCCATGCCGCGTCACAAAGACAGCTGGCTTTGTTCGATGAAGTTCGCTCTCGCGGATCTTCATGCAGAGTTCGTAACCGTCTATGCCCGGCATGTCCACATCCAGGAAAATGACGTCGTAAGTGTGACGCGCGATCAGGTCCATGGCAGACTGGCCATCCGGCGCGAGGTCCGGTGCATTGAACGCCTTTTTCAATGCGAATGAGATTGCGAGCCGGCTGACAGGATCATCGTCCACAGCCAAGAGCTTTACGGGCGGCTCTGTGGCAAGGTCTGGCGGGACACCCCTGATTGCCAATGATTCAAGCAGGTCCACGGCACCCGCGGCAGTGTTCAAGGCCGAGGCTGTAACTTCATCTGCGCTTTTGGACAACTGTTTGAGCAATCCCTCCAAGGCGCTGGCCACAAGCCAGGCAGGCCGCAACTCGGGCGCGCGTGCGCTGTCTTTGAAACTGGCAACTTCCTGCGCGAACTTGCCGAGGATTTCTTGGCGCGACGAAGCGTCAGCCGCCCGGCTGATTTCGGAGAAGACCTTCCTCAGGTCTGCAATGCGACCCGAGGCGCCAGCAAGAAAGTCTCCGAGCGGATTGGACGCGAGGACAGTTCCGTGTTCGCTCGCTTGCGCCTGATTGCTCTCGGCGGAATGGGTTGCCGGCCGGGCACCGGCAACGGCCTCCACCGTGTCCGCCGAACTGCCACCGCGGAAAACCGCGAGAAATTCGGAGAAGGCTTCATCCTCAGCTGGTGACTTATCAACAAGCGACGCGGATGCTGAGGTTTGCGCCCACGGATTGAACCCGGCATTGATGGCATTGAAGACTTCTGGAGCAAGTCTGCGTATGGCGATCACCCCCGCCAGCAACAGGCATACTGCCGCCAGAAGGCTCTTGGGACTCAATTGCTGCACTGCCGTTGCGGGAGGTGTTGAAATCGTGGCTCTTTCTTGCTTCGCCTTATGCGCTGCAAGGACCTCGTCAGCAACCGCATCCGCTATGTTCACCTTTTTTCTAAACAACTCCTGTTGCTCACTCGCAATACGCTGGTTCCGCTCCTGCAGGTAGGGATTACCCTCTGGTGAAGTTTCGTCGTAATGAATCAGGTAGGGATCAGCCGCTCTCGCCGGGAGCAATGGATGAAGGCAGGACGTCAGGAACAGCAGTTGGAAAAGCACAACTGGTTTAAGCCATCCAAACCAGAGTGAAACTGCAGACTCAACTGCCCACAACAGCCACTGGCTGGCCGACCGCAGCGTGAACATGGACGAGTTCGCTCCTTTCCTGCTGCTCCCAACTGAGGGGCTTTGGCTCATGCCTGGGTTGCAAGTGCTAGTTCTTCGTCGTGGCCGCCAGGGGGGCGACGGTGGCCCATTGGCCGCGGATGATCTTCTGGAGGCTCGGCGTCAGTGGCGGGAGCTTGGCCGGATCGTTGAAGTTCAGGTCAAAGGCCCAGTTGCGTCTGGGCGGATCGTAGATGTCCGTGTTGTTGTTCCAGTAGTTGGTGGCGTAGAGGCTGGGGAACATTTTTACCATCGAGCCGTTGTAGGTGAAGGGGTTGCTGGCCCCCCAGCTTTCCAGGAAGCGCGG